>CAYHQQ010000081.1:0-15935 GCA_964358855.1 uncultured Phycisphaeraceae bacterium | reverse complement strand
TTTTGCGCCCCCGCTCAACCTCGGGGTGCGCTGTCTGGGCCGGGGGGGGGGGGGGGGGTGGGTGGTTTGGGGGGGGGGGGGGGGGGGGCCACCGCTCGCGTCGTGCGACCTCACGATATCACCGAGCGCGACTCGCCGATGTCCTGGGCCGTTGATCCGTTCTGGCCCGGCTCGACGCTTCGCGTGCCTGAGGTCCGGGCAGGCTCCACGGCGCGCCCGCGCGAGAACAATCGCTGCAGGCGGTCCATGTACACATAGAATACGGGTGTGGCGTAGAGCGTCACCAGCTGGGAGAACAGAAGCCCGCCCACGACCGCCAGCCCCAGGGGGCGTCTGGACTCGGCACCCGCGCCAAAGCCGATCGCGATGGGGAGCGTTCCCATCAGTGCGGCCATGGTGGTCATCATGATGGGGCGGAAACGCACGACGCACGCGTTGTAGATCGCCTCCGTGGCTGTCATCTCGCGCTCCTTGCGCTGCTCGATGGCGAAGTCGACCATCATGATGCCGTTCTTCTTGACCAGCCCGATGAGGAGGATCACCCCCACGAACGCGTACAGCGAGAGCTCGACGTTGAAGAGCCACAGCGTGCCCAGGGCACCAAACCCCGCGAACGGCAGGGCCGTCAGGATCGTCAGCGGATGGATGAACGATTCGTACAGGATGCCCAGGATGATGTACATGACCAGCAGCGCCATGACCAGCAGCATGCCCAGCCCCGCGATCGAGGACTGGAAGGCCTGTGCCGTGCCCTGGAACGCGGTGGAGATCGTCGGCGGGAGCGTTGAGAGAGCCAGGGCGTTCACCTGCTCGACCGCGGGGCCCAGCGAGTACCCCGGTGCGAGGTTGAACGAGATGGTGACCGAGGGGAGCTGGCCCGAGTGGTTGACCGAGAGCGGGCCCACGTTTCGCGAGAAGTGTGCCACCGACGAGAGCTGGATCAGCGAGCCGTTCGACGATCGGATGTGGATCGAATCCAGCCACGTCGGATCGCCCTGGTACTCGGGGAGCAGCTCCAGGATCACCTGGTAGTCGTTGTTGGGGGCGTAGATCGTCGAGACCTGTCGCGTGCCGTAGGCGCTCGAAAGGGCGAGCTCGATCTGCGCCGGCGTCACCCCCAGCACCGCCGCCTTGTCGCGGTCGATGTCGACCAGCAGCTGCGGGTTGGCGAGCTGCAGGTCCGTGGTGACGTCCTGCATGCCGGGGATCGATCGCATCTTGGCGGCCAGGAGCGGCGCGGTGCGGTACATCTCGGCGGTGTCGGGGCCCTGGAGCGTGTACTGGTACAGGCTCTTGGTGAGCTGCCCGCCGATGCGGATCGTCGGAGGATTCTGGAGGAAAACCCGCACGCCCGCTACCGCCGAAAGGCTCGGGCGCAGCTCCTCGATCACCTGCTCGATGGATTTGGTGCGCCCGGGCTTGTCCTTGAGGCGAAAGAAGAGCGTGCCGGTGTTCGTGCCCGTGGCCTGCCCGCCGCGGGCGCCGATGCTCGACATGAACGAATCGATGTCCGGGCTCTGGGCCGCGATGTCCGACAACGCCTGGTGGTACCGCACCATCTGTGGGAACGAAGTGCCCTCGGCCGCCTCCGTCGAGCACAGGATCCGCCCCTGGTCGTCGGTGGGCAAGAAGCCCTTGGGCAGAATCTGGAACAGGTACACCGTTGCGACGATCACACCCAGCGACGCCGCTAGCACCAGGGGGCGCCCTACCGCCGACAAGGCCAGTCGCAGCGTCGCCCCGTACATCCGCAGGAAGAAATCAAACACCCTCTCCGACGCGTTGAAGAGTGCCCCGTGCCCCTTGGCCGAGCGCCCCGCGTCCGACGCCCTGAGAAAGCGGCTGCACATCATCGGCGTGAGCGTGAGCGACACCACGCACGAGACCAGGATCGCAACCGCGATCGTGATCGCAAACTCGTTGAGCAGCCGGCCCACCAGCCCCCCCATGAACAGCACCGGGATGAACACCGCCACCAGCGACAGCGTCATCGAGAGGATCGTGAAGCCGATCTCAGAAGACCCGTCCAAGGCCGCCTTCATCGGCGGCTTGCCCATCTCCATGTGACGCACGATGTTCTCCAGCACCACGATCGCGTCGTCCACCACGAATCCCACGCACAGCGTCAGCGCCATGAGCGAGAGGTTGTCGAGCGAGAACCCCAGAACCTTCATCACCGCGAAGGTGCCCGCGATCGACAGCGGCATCGCCAGGCTCGGGATGATCGTCGCCCGCAGATTGCGCAGGAACAGAAAGATGACCATCACCACCAGCCCGAGCGTCAGGAGCAGCGTGAACTGCACGTCGTCGACCGACGCCCGGATCGAGACCGACCGGTCGTACAAGGTCGCGATGCTGATCGACGCCGGCAGCGTCTCGCGAAACGAGGGCAAGAGCCTCCGCACCGCCCGCACCACCTCCACCGTGTTGGACCCCGGCTGGCGCTGGATCGCCAGAATGATCGCCCGCTCACCCGGCTTGCCCGCCTCGCGGAACCACGCCGCCGTCCGGTCGTTCTCCACGCTGTCGACCACTCGCCCCAACTGGTCCAGCCGGATCGGATTGCCGTTGCGATACGCGACGATCGCCGACGCGTACTTCTCGGCCGAGAGAATCTGCCCCGTCGCCTGGATCGTGATCGCCTGGTACGCCCCGCTGATCAGCCCAACGGGCAGATTCACGTTGCGGTCCTGGATGGCCTTGGCCGCCTCGTCGATCCCGATCCCCTTGGCCGCGAGCTTCCGCGGGTCGAACTGCACCCGCACCGCGTACTTCTGCGAGCCGTACACCACCACCTGCGCCACGCCCGGAAGCTGGCTGATCCGCTGGCTCATGAGCGTCTCGGCGTACTCGTTGAGCGTGTAGAGCGGCAGGGTCGGGCTCCGCACCGCCATGAACAGCACCGGCTGATCCGCCGGATTCACCTTCTTGTACGAAGGCGGGCTGGGCATCTCCGCCGGCAGACGGCTCGCCGTTCGCGCGATCGCCGCCTGCACGTCCTGCGCCGCCGCGTCGATGTCGCGATCGAGCGTGAACGTGAGCGTCACCTGCGACGAGCCCTGGATGCTCACCGAGCTCATCGAGTCGATCCCCGCGATCGTCGAGAACTCACGCTCCAGGGGCGTCGCGACCGACGACGCCATCGTCTCGGGGGCCGCCCCAGGAAGCGACGCCGAAACCTGGATCGTCGGAAAGTCGACGTTCGGCAGGTCGCTCACCGGCAGCCGGTGATACGCGAAGTACCCAAAGACGCAGAACGTGAGCATGACCAGCGTGGTCATGACGGGCCTCTTGATGAACGGCTCGGATAGGTTCATGGTGATCTCGCGCGCTCAGGGCAGGACGCCCGCCGCCCTGGCTTCCTTGACCTGGACCTTGGACTTGGGCCCAAGACGCAGCTGCCCCTCGGTGACCACTGTCTCGCCCGCCTTGACGCCGCTCTCGATGATGCTCTGCCCGTCGAGCCTGCGACGCACCTTGACCTCCCGCAGCTCCACGCTCTGGTCCGAATTGACCACGAACACCGAGGCGCCCGCCTGCGAGGATTGCACCGCCGAATCGGGAATACTTACGCTGCCCGCCTCGTGCCCCAGCAGCACCGTGACGTTGCTGAACCGCCCGGGCCACAGCCGCCGATCCGCGTTGGGGAACGTCGCCTTGAGCCTGATCGTGCCCGTCGACGGGTCCACGCTGCTGTCGATAAACGTCAATGTCCCAGTCGCCGCCGGGCCCGTCTCCCCGCCCGACGAGGCCTCGACGCTCACCGGCCCCCTGCCCATCGCCGCCCGCACGCCCGGAATGTGATCCTCCCCGACCGCAAACCCCACATCGATCGGATCGGTCTGCACGATCTCCACCAGATCCGCCTCTTCGCCCTTCACGATGGCGCCGGGCCGCACCATGTACGCCCCAAGCCGTCCGTCGAACGGCGCGTGGATCGTGCAGTACGACACGTTCCATCGCGCCGTCTCCACCCGCGCCTCCGCCGATCGAACGTCCGCGTCCGCCGCCTTCGCCTTCGCCTGCGCCTCCTCCAGCCCCTGCTTGGAGAAAGAGTTGGACGCCACCGCCTCGCTCACACGCTCCACCAGCCGATGCGCATCCTCGGCCACCGCCCTCGCCCGCGCCAGATTCGCCTCAGCTTCACGCAGCACCGACTCAAACGGCCCCGAATCCAGCCTCACCAGCTCTTGCCCCGCCACCACGTCGCTCCCCTCCGCCACGCTCAGGCTCTTCACCCGCGCCGTCACCTGCGGCCGCAGATTCACCCGCGCCCTGGACTCCACCGACCCGATCGCTCGCAGCAGGATCGGCGCGTCCACGCTCCTGGCGACCGCCACACCCACAGGGACTGGCAGCGGGCCCGCCGCGGCTGGCTTGTCCGCGCCCGACCTCTCGCAGGACGCGAGCAGTGTCAGCGAGAGGATCGCCGCGAAGAATCCGACCGAACGGGTGTTCATGAAGTGTGCCCTCCAGTTGGATTGCCCCGGCGCGAGCGCTCGCCTGGCGTGAGGAGTCCGAAGAATACAAAGTCGACGATCTCGGCGGCCTGCTCGACCAGGCTTCGCTTTCGACCGGCGATGTAATTGGTGAACATCGTGCCATAGATTATGTCGCCGAGCATGTCGGTAATGCGATCGGTTGGAATGTCGCGGATCCGTCCCTGCCTGATCAGATTCCGGTACAGGTCTCTCCAGCGCTCCGCGTTTGCCTCGCGGTAGACGAAGTACGTCGGCTTCTTGCGGTCACGGAACGCCGCCCGCTCCTGGATCAAGAGCTCGACGTAGCTGGGATGGTCGTGGAAGAACCGCAGGTAGGCGCTGATCGCCGCCGAGATCTTCTCCAGCGGGTCGGCTTGCTCGTCCGCCGCCTGATCGATCGTCGCCCGCATCCGCACCATCACGTCGTCCACCGCCGCCTGAAAGAGCTCCACCTTCGAGGGGAAGTACCGGTACAGGGTTCCCTTGCCGACCTTGAGCACGTCGGCCACATCCTGCAGGTCCGTCGCCGCAAAGCCGCGCCGGGCAAAGACCCGCGTGGCCGCCGCAAGAATCTGTGCCCGCCGACGTGCTGGCAGGGCCGGATCGCGCGGGCGTCCCAGGCTTGGGCGGAGGCGGGATTGGGCCGGAGTGGAGGCCATGAGTGATCTATTAGATGACGCACGAGTCCGTTAAGTATTGCACGCCACGGCTCCGTCGGCAAGCTCCCCCTCCAAACCCCGTTTCGCCGTTCAGATCGTCCCTCCGTCGTTCAACGGACCCCGACCAGCGTCGCGCCAGGGGCCAAGGAGCGTCGGTTGAGGCTATGGTCCGTGCCCGCCTCCCCCGATTTCAATGCCCGCCCGAAGGCATAGGAGTGACCCATGTCCGCAACAAACGTCGAGCTCGTCCGGGGCATCTACACCGCCTTCGCGGCCGGTGATGTCGCCGGTGTCCTGGGACGCCTGAGCCCCGACATCGTCTGGAACGAAGCGGAGAACTTCCCCTACGCCGACGGCAATCCCTACATCGGCCCAAACGCCGTCGCCGGCGGCGTCTTTGCCCGCTGCGCGAGCGAGTGGGACGGTTTCGTCGTTGTCGTCGACGAGTTCCTCGATGCGGGCGACACGATCGTCATGCTCGGGCGTTACAAGGGTGCGTGCAAGGCGACCGGCCGCTCTCAGAACACCCAGGTCGCCCATGTCTGGCGCATCTCCGGCGGCAAGGCCGTCCGCTTCCAGCAGCACGCCGACACCCTTCACGTCGCGCGCGTGATGGGCGCCGTCGCACAAGGATAATCGCTTCACCGGAGACTCCCGTGGCACAAAGAACCCCCCGCTTGCTCCTGGTCCTTCCCCTCTCCCTTGCCCTGGCCGCCTGCTGCTCGTCACCAGAGGTCCCGACCGCTCCCCCCGCCGCATCCTCACCTGCAATCAGGCCGGTCGAACCGCCCGCGCCCCCGGCGCAGAACGAGTTTGTCATCAGTCCGCCCTACCGGCCCGCGCCCGAGCTCACGATCCGTCCCGGCGTTCCCAAGGGCGCGATGCACAAGCTCGTCATGAAGTCACAAGACAGCAAGATCTACCCGGGCATCGCGCGCGACAAGCCCGGCCAGGTCGTCCCCTACGAGCGCATCGTCAACGTCTACATCCCCGCCCAGCTCACGCCCGGCTCGCCCGCCCCCTTCATCATCGTCCAGGACGGCAACTCCCCGGGCTACCGCGACACCCTCCCCCCGATCCTCGACAATCTCATCCACGAAAAGCGCGTCCCGCCCATGATCGCCGTCATGGTGAGCAGTGGGGGCGGCGACGGCTTCCAAAGCCAGCGCGGCCTCGAGTACGACACCCTCTCGGGCGTTTACGCCACCTTCATCGAGACCGAGGTGCTCCCAAGGGTCTCCAGAGAGCTCAATGTCACGTTCACCACCAACCCTGACGGTCGCGCGACGATGGGCGGCAGCTCGGGCGCCGCGTGCGCCTTCACCATGGCCTGGTTCCACCCCGAGCTCTACCGGCGCGTCCTGAGCTACTCGGGCACCTTCGTCAACCAGGAAAACCCACCCCACCCCGAGATCTCGCGTGGCGCCTGGGAGTACCACCAGACCCTGATTCCAAACGCACCCACCAAGCCCATCCGTATCTGGCTCCACAACTCCCAGAACGACATCGGCGCCAACCGCGAAGAGGCCACACTGCACAACTGGGTTCTCGCCAACGTGCACATGGCCGCCGCCCTGCGACTCAAGGGTTACAAGTATCGATACGTCTACGCCGAGGGTGCTGGACACGTCGACGGCGCCGTGGTCAAGCAGACCCTTCCGTCCGCGCTCGAATGGCTTTGGGAGGGATACAAGCCATCCGAGCCCAGCGCCCCCGCTCGCTGAGCCTCTCGCCACCGGATCAGGGCCGATCAACTCCTTTCGCGCGATGTTCGCCTCGCTACCGTGTCCATATGCGACACAGCGAATCCCACCGCTCCCACCGCATCGGTTGGCTTCGCGCCGCGGTGCTCGGGGCCAACGACGGCATCGTCTCGACCGCCAGCCTCATCGTCGGCGTCGCCGCGGCCGATGCCTCCCGCAGCGGCATCCTCGTCGCCGGCCTCGCCGGCCTGGTCGCCGGCGCCATGTCGATGGCCGCCGGCGAGTATGTCTCGGTCAGTTCGCAGTCCGACACCGAGACCGCCGACCTTGCCCGCGAACGCCAGGAACTGGCGACGCAGCCAGAGGCCGAGCACGCCGAGCTCACCGCCATCTACGTCAAGCGCGGGCTCGACGAGCCCCTTGCATCCCAGGTCGCCACCCAGCTCATGTCCAAGGAAGCCCTCACCGCCCACGCCCGCGACGAACTCGGCATCACCGATGAACTCGCCGCCCGCCCCGTGCAGGCGGCCCTCGCCTCGGCGGGAACCTTCACCGTCGGGGCCGCACTCCCGCTGCTCCTGGTGGTCGTGCTCCCCAAAGTGTGGCTCGTCTGGGGCGTCTCGGTCGGCTCGCTCGTCTTCCTCGCCCTGCTCGGCGCGGTCGCGGCCCGCGCGGGTGGGTCACCAGTGTGGAAGTCCGTCGCCCGCGTCTCCTTCTGGGGCGCGCTCGCGATGGCCCTGACGGCAGGCGTTGGTGCGCTCTTTGGTGCGACGCTGTAGACGACGCCCTCGTCCGCATTGGAGTGATGGAGGTGTGAGGCCGTCCCGCTGTTCCAGCCGCTTCCCGTTACACTCAGGCACGCAATGGCCGCCCACGCACCAAGCCTCTACATTGAAATCAGGATCCAGAGCCCCATGGACCAGCTCTGGACCCTGACCCAGACGCCCCATCAGCACGAGAAATGGGACCTTCGCTTCTCCCGCATCGTCTACCTCCCCCGACCCGACCCCGCCCTGCCTCAGCGCTTTCTCTACTCCACGCGCATCGGCCTGGGCCTCCAAATCAATGGCGAGGGCGAATCCGTCGGCAGCAGCGATGGCCCGGGCCAGGCGCGCGCCAGCGCCCTGAAGTTCTGGTCGCACGACCCCAAGAGCCTCATCCGCGAAGGCTCGGGATACTGGAAGTACATCCAAAGCGGAGACGCGGTCCAGTTCCTCACGCGCTACGACTACGAGGTGCGCTTCGGCCTCGCAGGTCGACTTCTCGACCGCCTCCTCTTTCGCCCGCTCATCGGTTGGGCCACCGCCTGGAGCTTCGACCGCCTCCGTATCTGGATCGAGAAGGGAATCGACCCATCGATCTCGATGAGACGCTGGCTCATCCAACTCTCAGCGCGCCTGGGTGTCGGGCTCGTCTTCGTCTACCAGGGGCTCGTCCCCAAAGTCATCGCTCGTCATCCCGGCGAGCTGGCCATGCTCCGCCCCCTGGGCCTCTCCGACTTCGCGACCAGCGAGCTTTGCTTTGAGCTCGGCTGCGCCGAGATCGCTCTGGGCGTCCTGGTCCTCTTCTTCTGGAGCTTGCGATGGCCCCTCTGGCTCATCGTCAGCGCCATGCCGCTCGCCGCCGTCGCCGTCGCGTTCAACTTCCCCGCCCATCTCACCGCTCCCTTCAATCCAATCGCCCTCAACCTCTCAGTCCTCGCCCTGGCCGCCATCGCACTTCTGGGCTCAAACGATCTGCCCTCCGCCTCCCGCTGTCTCCGACGCCCCAAAGGAGACGACCGGTGACCTCCATCTACGAGCTCGCCATGGGCTCCGAATTCGCCCGCCTTCACCCCCAGATCCAACGCCGATTCGGCTTCAGCAGCCAGGACCGCGTCGCCGCCATTGGCACGGGCGTTATGGATCGGCTCTGGCACGGCCCGCCCTACACGCTCCCCTTCCTCTACATCGGAACCTGGCGAAGAATCATGTTCCCTGAGCAGGGAGAGAACATCCCCTTCACCATCGAGAACTACGCGTACCAGGACTCACTCGGGCGCGAAACTGTCACCTGGCTGCGAACCTTCCAGACCAGCCGCCCCCGTCGGTTCGACGCGTACATGATCTACAGCCAGAAGCGTCAGCGTATCGTCGACTACCTCGGCACCCACCAGCATCTGGCCGTGGACCTTGACCTCGCCGTCGACCCCCGCGGCGGCCTGCGCCTTCGCAGCGGCGAGCAACGCTTCTACGAAGGCATCATCGGCTTCCGCTTCCCCATGCTCTTCTCCGGCGTCGCCGACGTGTGCGAATGGTTCGACGACTCCACCCAGCGATTCCGGATCGACGTCAGCGTCACGAATCGAACCTGGGGCCGCCTCTTTGGCTACTCCGGCTCGTTCCAGGTCGAATGGCTCCCCATGACCGCCGACCAGATCCCCGCCCAAGTCAAACCCCGGCGCGAAGAGCCAAGGGAGTAGGGCTGCCGCGCTCTTTGGGTATGATGCCCGGCGAGTATCGCGGGACGTCTCCAAATCCAGCCCAGGCGAATCAACATGCGACATCGAATCGTGCTCATGACGACTCTTCTCTTTGTGGCCGTGGTGGCCCGCCACACACTCGCCCACCAGACCTCTGGGCCGCTCTCCCTCAAGGTCTTCATCCTCGCCGGCCAATCCAACATGGAAGGCCAAGCCGTCGTCGACCTCGCTGGCAAGGACTACAACGACGCCAAGGGAACTCTCGTCACGCTGACGAAGGATCCCGCCAAGCAGGACCTCTTTAAGCACCTCAAGGACAGTCAAGGCAAGTGGCGCGTCCGCGACGACGTCTGGATCCGCTATCAGCGCGAAGATCGGCCGCTGCTCGCCGGCCCTCTCACGTTTGGCTTCACCTCCTACGGCGACCAGCATCACTTCGGGCCAGAGCTGCAGTTCGGGCACATCATGGGCGACGCGCTCGAGAACGAGGTCCTGCTCATCAAAACCGCCTGGGGCGGCAAGAGCCTCTACGCCGACTTCCGCCCGCCCTCCTCCGGCGGCACAACTGGCCCGCACTACACGCTCATGATCCAACAGGTCCGCGAGGCCCTGGCGAACATCAAGAAAGACTTCCCCAAGTCAAAGGCCGAGGGCTACGAACTCGCCGGCTTCGTCTGGTACCACGGCTGGAACGACGGCTGCGACCCCAAGCACGCCGTGCCCGAATACGAAACCAACCTCGTCAACCTCATCAAAGACGTCCGCAAAGACCTCGCCGCCCCGAATCTTCCGGTGGTGATCGGCGAGATCACCGGCCCATGGGTCCAGGCGACGGGCGAGTGGGACCTCCTGCGCAAAGCCCAAGCCGCCGCCGCAACTCACCCAGAATTTGCCGGCAACGTCGTCTTCGTCCCCACCCACGACTTCGTACGCAAATCCGAAGACTCGCCCAACCCCGGGCACGCCCACCACGAATTCGGCAACGCCGAGACCTACTTCCTCGTCGGTGATGCGCTGGGCAAGGCGATGGCGAGGCTCCTCAAGCCGCAGCCTTTGCCCGCCGCACCCGTCGCGACCTCGCCGCCGCAAACTAACTTCGTCAAGGCCGCGGCCAAGGTCACCGCCTCAATCCAGAAGGGTTTCTACAACGACAAGACCGGCCTCTACGCCCAGAGCCTCACCAACCGCGATCCCGAATTCATGTGGGGCAACGGCGTCATGTTCTCCGCCCTCGTCGCCGCCGCCCGCCACGACCCGGCCACCTATCTCCCCATCCTCGATCGCTTCTTCACCTCCATGGACCGCTACTGGGACACCAAGTCCAAAGTCCCCGGCTACGAGCCCGCCCCCACCCAAGGCGACGGCCACGACAAGTACTACGACGACAACCAGTGGATGGTCATCACCTTCATGGAGGCGTACGACCTCACCCAAGACGTCAAGTACATGAACCGCGCCAAAGAAGCCCTCACCTTCTCCCTCAGCGGTTGGGACGACTCTCTCAGCGGCGGCATCTGGTGGCACGAAAAACACAAAGATGGCAGCAAGAACACCTGCGCCAACGCCCCCGCCGCCGTCGCCTGCCTGCGTGTCGCCCGCTACGCCGACGCGCCAGCGAACATCGACTGGGCCCGCAAGCTCGTCAAGTGGACCGCGAGCCACCTCCAGGACAAAGACGCCCGTTACTTCGACAACATCCGCGTCAAAGACTCCCGCGTGAACAAAGGTAAGGTCACCTACAACAGCGGCCTCATGCTCCGCGCCAACCTCGGCCTCTACTACGCCACCAAAGAAGAACCCTTCCTCACCGAGGCCAGACGCATCGGTGCCGCCGCTGGTGCTTTCATCGACAAAAAAACCGGCGCCTACGGCGACCCCAAACGCTTCTCCCACCTCCTCGTCGAAGCCGACCTCGCCCTCTACCGCACGACAAACGACCCCGCTCTGCTCGCCCGCGCCAAAAAAAACGCCCAGGTCGCCTGGTCCCAGTGGCAGTCCTCCCCGCCCAAAGAACTCATCGAACAAGCCGCCATCGCCCGAATGCTTTGGCTGCTGGTCGACCAGGAAACCGAAGTGGGCCGTGCGTTCTGGGCAAAGATGGACGGGTCAGTGTCTCTGAAGTGACCAGCGCGGGTGGCATGCTTCCCCTTCAGGGAAGCATGATCCGGGCCACCCCAACCAAGATTGCCCCGCCCCTCAGGAGCATCCCATGCAATCCCGACCCCTCGGAAAGTCCGCCCTCTCTGTCAGTCCTATCGGCTCCGGCCTCTGGGGCATGGGCGCCTGGACCGGCTCAAACGACGCCGACTCCCTCCGCGCACTCCAACTCTCCCTCGACCTGGGCTGCACCTTCTACGACTCGGCCTGGGCCTACGGCTCCGGCCGCTCCGACACACTGCTCGGCCAGCTCGTGAAGAACAATCCCTCCAAGCGCCCCATCGTCGCCAGCAAGATCCCACCCAAGAACATGAAGTGGCCGACATCCCCCTCCGACACCATCGACGACGTCTTCCCCGTCGACCACATCATCGAATACGCCGAGCGCATCCGCACCGCCTTGCAGGTCGACACGCTCGACGTCCTCCAGTTCCACGGCTGGGAAGACGCCTGGACCACCAGCCCCACCTTCGAACGCGCCGTCCACGAACTCAAATCCCGCCGCCTCACCCGCGCCTTTGGCATCAGCCTCAACCGCCTCCAATCCTCCAACGGCATTCGTGCCGTTCAGACCGGCCTCGTCGACTGCGTTCAGGTCGTCTACAACATCTTCGACCAGGCCGCCGCCGACGAGCTCTTCCCTCTCTGCCTCAAACACAACGTGGGCGTCATCGCCCGCTGCCCCTTGGACGACGGCAGCCTCGGCGGCAAACTCACCGTCAACACAACCTTTCCCGCGGACGACTGGCGCGCCCGTTACTTCACCCCCGAGAAACTCCCCGAGATCGTCCGCCGCGCGAACGCCATCCAAGCGATCCTTCCGCCCGGGCTCTCCCTTCCAGAGGCCGCCCTGCGCTTCGTCCTTTCCCATCCCGCTGTCAGCACAACCATCGCAGGCATGCGCCAGGAATCCCACGTCAAGAGCAACATCGCCGCCGCCAACGCCGGCCCGCTGGACCGGCCCCTCCTCACGCAACTCGAGTCCCATCGCTGGGACCGCACGTAAGCGCCTCGCGTCGACCGATACTACCATGCCCACCACGCGGATTCGTGCACGCCGCGCACCAAGCTCGTCCACCGGAGTCGCCGCCATGTTCATCAGCGCGATCGCCCGTCCTTACCTCGCTCCCCGCGGGTTGATCTGTGCTCTCACGCTCTTGCTCGCCGCGCCGGCCTTTGCTTTGCCCCCCGAGCGGACCCTGACGATGGACCCAATCGAGCTCATCGCCGGGCGCGAAACTCCCGGCAAGCCCGACCTCACGCTCGAGCACGACGGCATCGCATACACCTTCGCCACCCCGGAGAACAAGGCCGCGTTCACCAAGGATCCCACGAAGTACGAAGTGGTCGACGCCGGCGCCTGCGGGCGCATGGGACCGCTCTCGGGCCTGGGCGATGCACGCCGCTACGCGGTGCACGCCGGACGACTGTACTTCTTCGCCTCTGATGGCTGCCGCGCCGGGTTCTTGAAGGACCCCGCCAAGCACATCGAAGCCGACGATGAAAAGGTCTTCGGCTCCAACGATCAGGTCACTCAGGGCCGCGCCACCTTCGACAAAGTCGTCGCTTGGGCCGGCGGCGCCGATCGCCTGCGGGCCCTCACCACCTACCGCGCCACCGCCGCCCGTACCGAGAAACAAGGCGGGAAAGACTGGGCCGTCACCAACGAGACCTCGATCTCTTTCCCCGACAAGTTCTTCCAGCGCGAGGCCTGGAACGAATCCTGGTTCTCCACCATGACCAGCCCCGACGGCGGCGCCATGGCCACCTCGCGCGGCCCCGAAAGCCTCGCCGCCAGCCGCCAACGCGCTTTCGGCCGCACCATGGCCCGCTGGCCCGTCGTCCTGCTCAAGGCCTACGTCGATCACGCGCCCAAGGCCGACTGCCCCGGACTCATCGTCATCGGCGATGGCGAAGGAAAGTTCGGAGAGACGCCCGTCGAGTTCGTCAAGGTCTGGCTCAACGGCGCCGCCTCGCGCCTCACCGTCAACAAGGCAACCGGCCAGCTCCTCCAACTCGCCTTCCACGCCCGCGATGGCACCATGAAGGTCGGCGATTCCGTCCGCACCTTCACCAAGTTCGCAACCACCGACGGCATCACCCTTCCCACCGCCTACACCGTGTCCTTCGACGCCAAGGACCTTGCCTCATCCGCCGCAAAGATCGACGCCTTCGAGGTCAACCCCAAACTCTCCGCCGACCGGTTCAAGGTCGCAAAATGACCGGCGCTCCACAGGAGCCACTATGGACCGCTTCGTCGCCCTCTATCGCGGCATCAACGTCGGCGGGCGCAACGCCGTCAAAATGGAGGCCCTCCGCGCCATGCATGAGCGCCTGGGCCACAAGGACGTCTCCACCTACATCCAAAGCGGCAACGTCGTCTTCTCCGCCAAGGGCCAGCCTGCGCCCCTCACAAAGAAGATTGCCGCCCAATTCGCCCTCGACCACGGCTTCACCGCCCGCGTCATCGTCGTGCCCGCATCCCGCTGGGCCACTCTCGTGACCGACAACCCGTACGCAAAGTTCGCCCAGAAAGATCCCAAGTCCGTCCACGCCGCAATCTGCGATGGGCCGCCCAGCGCCAAAGGCCTCCGAGGCCTCCTCGCGAAAGCCGGCGGCACCGAAACCTTCGTGATCAAAGGCGAAGTCCTCTATCTCCACGCCCCCGACGGCTTCGGCACGTCCAAGTTCGCTGCCGGGATGGAGAAGGCTTCTGGGGTCCCCATGACCGCCCGCAACTGGCGCACCGTTGAAGCCCTCTCCAAGCTCATCAACCCGCTCGGGAGGATCCCATGAGCCGCTTCTGGTTCGCGGCCGCCCCCTGCGCCGCGACGCGCTTGATTGCAGCGACGAAGCCGCAGGAAGGTGTCCAGAGTCTGAACAAAGGGGCTATTGACAGGAGTAGAAATGGAACCCGACTATCCGATCGTAGAGCGAAACGGGATGTTCAACTTCATGCTGCGTTCGTGCACCGCGCGAATTCTCGTTCACATCCTCGATCGGGACACGCCTTTCGTTTGGATACGTCGCCATGCTCCGTGCCGGGACATGCGGTGGTGGCGCACGAAAGTGCCTCTGTCTATTGACGGCGCACCGTTCAATGTTGAAGCGCGCATGTTGAATTTTGACCTTCAAATGTCCACCTCAGAATTCCTGGAGAACATCGCCGAGTTTGACGGCCACGGATTGGTCTTGTTCCAAATGTCAAAGCGGGTTCCCGACTCGTTGACCCTCGATGGAATTGCAGATGATCTCGTCGATCGAGTTCTGGTTCAAAACGGCATGACCTTGCGCTTCTATTTGCCGCACGCCGTTGAATGCGCCCAAGTGACGTCGCCGCAGCGCGCGACACTTGAGCAGGTATTGCGGCGGCCGGAGGTCAATGCCCTCGCATATTGATCCGGTATGTAGGGCGACATTCCGATTTGACCCCCCATTTGGGCCGGTTGAAGAGCATTTTCGTTGGCAGCTGAAATTCGCCTTGACATATGCCCATAAGGGAATATATATTCTGCCATGGCCCGTTCGCCCACCACCACCGACGCCTTCTCCGCCATCGCCGAACCCCGGCGACGCGAGATCCTCGGTGCCCTCGCCACGAATGACAGTGGGGGGGGTGGGGGGGCTGAACGCGACGTCTCCTGGCTCGTCGAAACCCTTGGCTGGCCCCAGCCCCAGGTCTCCAAACACCTGGGCGTCCTCCTCGAAGTCGGCCTCGTCACCGTGGTCCGCAAAGGCAGGCGCCGCATGTATTCCCTCAATGGCGAACAACTCCGCACGGTCTACGACTGGATCAGGGCCTTCGAACAACTCTGGGATCACAAGCTCCAGCGCATCAAGGCCCGCGCCGAACAACTCGAACTCAAGTCAAAGCTCAAGAGCAACCCAACCAATCCTCACCAAAATTGAAAGGAGTCCCCATGCCCACCGCCGCCACCACCGAAACCCAAACCGTCCAGACCCTCGACATCCGCCAGGAGATCTTCATCTCCGCCTCCCCCGAGATCGCCTTCGAGGCCCTCCTCGAAGAACTCGGCCCCGGCAGCGTCATGCCCGACGGCAAACCCTTCCCCATGAAAATCGAACCCTGGGTCGGTGGCCGCTGGTTCCGCGACCTGGGCGAAGCCGGTGGCCACAAATATGGTCACCTCTGGGGTCACGTCCAAGTCATCAAAGCCCCCGTCCTCCTCGAGCTCAACGGCCCCATGCCCATGTCCTTCCCCGCCATCAACCACGTCCAGTACCGCCTCAAGGCAGAGGCCGCCGGCACCCGCCTCTCCCTCGTCCACCGCGCCATGGGCCTCCTCCCGCAAGAGCTCCGCGAAGGCATGCCCGAAGGCTGGGCCCACGGCCTCAAGCGCATCAAAGAAGTCGCCGAACGCAACGCAAAGAAGTGAAGGTACCACCGACCGCCCCACGGTGGAATGCCATTCAGTTAAGCGAGCGTCCGAACCTGTTCGGCGCATGTGCGGCG
>CAYHQQ010000080.1:0-16298 GCA_964358855.1 uncultured Phycisphaeraceae bacterium | reverse complement strand
ACATTGTGGGGGGGTGTGGGGGGGTGGGGGGGGCTTGTTCTCAGGCCGAAAGGGAGGGGTTCCGGGGTACCACCGACCGCCGGTCCCTTGTCTCGGGCCTCCAAGGGGGTCCGAGGCGGTCGGTGTCTTGGGTACCAGAAGCCCAGGTCATCTGGCGTTAACGTTGGACCGCCGGAGCCCCGTTCCGGATGTATTTGGAGAGATTCGCACGATTCATCGCGAGTAGGTCGTACGACACTCGCGCCCCGGGATGCCACATTGCAAACACCCTCACCCTGCGACTGCCGTGCGCTGTGGGCGGATAAGACGGAACGTCCACATCGATCCATTTTTCACCATCGCGAAACTCTCGGTGCTCCTCGAAACCGTCCTTCTTGAAGCGATAGGTGCGGTTCGCGGCGGACATGACCCCAATCCACGAATAAGGCCCCAGACAGGCGATCGCCCGTACGTTTGTCATTGTTGTTACCACCCACCGGACCATCGGCACGCAGTAGGACGGAAGAACCTCGTTCCAGGCCGGCGGCGCCCCCGTCTTGTTCTCGCCCCTTCGCCAAAGACTTCCAACCACTGATCCATAAAGCACAGGAGTCGGAAGCGGGGCGATGCGCTGGAGCGATGACAGCTTCGCGTTCGTTTGGACAGACTCTCCGTACCCGTGCGGGCATGGGTGTCTGATCCGGATGCGTTCAATCAGATGCTTCACGATCCCACAGTCTTGCGCCAGCAGTAGTACCTCCGCTTTCCAATCGCCGTGGCTAGGCATGTTCTCTGTGCCGAACAGCATCCGCCCATCAGGAAGAAGGTCCGGGTCGTAGACATTTCGATAGGCCGGGTGTGTAAAGGCCCGGAGACTTTGAGGGACGGGATCTGGTGGTGGCATGGGCAACATGGTACGAGGGCGCCACCGAAATGGCCCCGGCTCATCGCTGAACCGGGGCCGATTGAAATTCAGAATCGCGAAGCGAGAATCCTCACGCCGCCACCCGAGGAAAGGGAAGCCCCTTCCTCCGGCACCTCCATCCCCAGCAAGTCATGTCCATCAAGCCTTCATTTCGACGGCTGGAGTACCCACTTTGCAATCCAGTCTGGCTCGGCTGAGTACACGGTCGTGCTCAAGTGGTTCTTAATGATCTCGAATGCCTTGGTCCGCTCCGGGTCGTCGATTCGCGGGTGGTTGCTATTGTGCGTCGGATGCACGGACCCTTGTGTGCATGCCTTCCATGCTTTCGCGAGCAGGTCCGCCTCGGGCGAGGGCAACGGCAATAGGACTCCGCCCGAGAGGTGCCTGACATTCGTATCAGTCGGCCAAGCCTTCGGCCTTTCCGCCTGGCCGCTCTTGAATCCCATTTGTACGCCCACAAACTCGCACAACCATCGCAGTGCAGACAAACGGCCTTCCCATACCGCGTCTGTCCAGCACCGCTCCACGACATCGTCGTTGAACGAAGGCTCGCCATTGGTGCGGCAGGCGGAAAGCTCTGCCGTGCTCGCGAGCATCACACGAATCCGGTGGGGAATGTGCTCTTCGAGCCATTGCTTTTCTTCGGTTGGCGTCATTGACGTACTCCTCTTGGGTTCGGGCGGGGCGGCACTGGCGGCATCCCCGGCATTAGCAACGTACACTCTACGCATGAACGATGCAGAACTCGATTTTCGTTGTGCGCTGCAAGAAGCGGTCAATGAGTGCCGCCGGATCGGCTACAAGCCAACCGGATTCATGGGCATGGTGACGACTTTGAGCGCGTTCGAGGCGGTTCGGACACTCCTCGCCAAGAAGAACCCGTCGGATGGGTTCACAACACTTTGGGAAAAGGGCCGACTAGACCTCACGGTTGAGGCAATCGTGCTGAAGCCCGAGTGGCGAGGCTACTTTCAGCCGTCGGAACTCGATACTGCCCGGCGACGACTCGCGGAAGTGAAGTACCGGGCGCCGTGGGATGTCGGCGCAGCGACGATTATGCAGCGTGCAGGTAACCCATGATAAAAACGGCAACCACTGCACCCAGTCGGATCAACGGGTTCGCGTTGCTCGGCAAGCAGACGCGTCAGACAGGCACCCAGCTAGAGGTGATCGCCAAGGCTCTATCCGAGGGTGCGGACTACGAGGTCGTTCAGGTCCTCGACGAGTTCTGGATACGTGACAGCGATCTCACAGGATCATCGTCAAAGTATTTGCTGAAGCGGTGTGCGGCGATGTCCGCGTCCACACTGGATGACATCGCTGTGAGCGCCGCAATAGCCAGATATGAACACTCTGTGTACGGCAAAAAGTTCTACGAAGGAAACGCGCCCGCGAGTATGGACGCAATCCGCGACGCTCTGAACGATCCCAAGCTGACTGCGTCGCCATCGGGATGGAACCGTCTATCTCAGGCGGTGTTTCACGCTCCCAAGGGGCAACTCACTTCCGTCTTGCTGGACTTAGTGCTTCCCCTAGGCTTTAAGTGGTACCCGAAGGGCTGTGCGCGATTATTCCTACACGAGCCCCCCTTGAATCTCCGGTTTTCGCTTGTTCGAAACACGAGAGTCTGCGCGGCATTCAACGTCCTCGACTTCGCCCCGAACACTCCCAACGCGGACCCAGAGATTCCCCAAAGCCTGACTGCGTGGCAACTTGACTGGCCCCCCGCACTGTTCGACACATTGATAGAATGGGCGTCCTTGCTGGTGTTTCCGAAGGTCACGGGGATGCTTTGGGGAATGCCGGGGCTGTCGATCCAGTTCATCGATGACGCCATCGGCGATTACAAGTCGCCAGTTATGCCTATATCTCTCCTTGATCTCAAACATGGCAAGACGCAATTCGGGCAAGAGCGAGCGGAGATGACGATCGGGCCGCAAAGTATCAGCGTCGCCAGGACGGCCGTTCACGGGAGGTACTGCTGGCACGGAGACGGCGATCAAGCTGTAGTGCTCGCCGATTTCATTGCCGAACGGGCCAACAGACTCAACCGGTGCCTTGGCGACATCACGAACTATGAGCGAGAGATCGACGGATTGTTGCAAATCGACCTTGTGATTGCCCAGGAGCAAATGTGGACACTCGGACGGATCATCCGAAGGACGCTGTCCCTCCAGTCGAGCGAGTCCCGCTGGATCAACCGCCTTGCCGTATTTGAGGTGGCCGACCAGTGGGGGGAACTGATGGGAGAGTGGAAGGGGGGCCACCCTACGGCCAAGTTTAAGACGCTCATGCACCCTGCGAATGGGGCCGCGTTGGTTAAGGAATGCTTCGCGACACTGCCGGACCCTTGGCGTGCACGATTCGAAGTAGCCTGTGCGGACGTTTATCAGGACATTCTCCAGACCATGAAGCAGTCCGTGTGGTCAAGGCAGAAGGCGTCTGCTGCGGGTGTAAACCTCGGAACTCGCGCCGCTCCGCAGGTGGAAGCATGGGCTGACTTCACTGCAAACGTGCTACGCGACCTTAGGAATACCCACCACGGATACATGCCAGACGAAAAATACAATAAGAACACTCGCCCACGCTTCGTGCTGACAACTGGCGAGTGGTCGCCAGCGATGACGTTCCTCCCTTCCCTGTGGCTTCTGGCGTTCCTCTGCGATCCCGTCAAGTTCGTTGGTTGGCCGACTCGCGCTTCGGCGTGGTAGACGTGCGCATCGGCACCGAGCAACGCGATGAACTCGGGGCATCCGTCAGTACTCGCCGGTGCGAGGCTTCCGTGTTCCATCTGCGGAGAACGCCGGCGTTCCGTCACTCGCCCGATTTCGCAAGCACACGAGTTTCCACCGTCGCTGGCGGCGAGAGCGAGAGGGCTCTAGCGATCCAATCACACAACGCGATCGCACGTTCACAGTCCTCTGGGCGGATTGATCCCGCCAGTAGTTCATCCAGCAGTTGCACATACTCGCGCGCAATTCCGACCTTTGAGGGGGGCGACTTGATCTGAGCGATTTCCTTGAATGCGCTTTCCACCCAGTCGCAGACACCTGCGGTTTCGCCCGTCGACCCAAACTTCTTCTCAAAGCTCTCCGTGAATCCCTTCAACATGGCAGCATCGTCAGGCGCCACCCCACCGAGCGCGACTTTCAGCTTTGCCGCATAGAGCGCGGCAGCTTTCACGTAGAGGGTTCGCACGGCGATCAGGTGGTCTTCGACCTCCGTACCTTCGGCAAGAACCTTGCCCTCGATTTTCATGTTGGTGAGCATCGGTTGGAGCGCAGCGAGGCGTTCCTTTCCGCCCGGATCGCCGTCCACCAACACCGCAATGGACGGCTTGGTTGCCGATTCCAGGTGGACGCGAAGGAGCACGTCGGTGTTGCGCGAGTCTGACGTGGCCATCGCACTGAACGAGTTCAGGTCCACCAATAGCTTTGACATTGAGATCAGCTTTTGCATGATCCCGTAAATCAGTATGGGATCCGAATCACCCTCGACCAGCAGCACTTGGTTCGCAAACAGGAAAGTGCCCGTGAAAGAAAGTCCGAACGCCTCTATGACCGGTCCCCAGCGGCTCACGTATGGCTTGCCATCCAGACGTGTACCGCCTTCGTCCTTGATGATCAGACGATGTCTCGTCGGGAAGGTCTTGTTGATCATGAAGATCGAGTGCGTGACGTAGAGCACCTGATTCTTCGCGCCAAGCAGCTCAAGCACATTGATCAGATCCCTCTGCCCCGCCGGGTGCAAATAGATTCCGGGCTCGTCGAAGAGCAGGATGTAGCTGCTTGCGGGATGCTCCTTCTGCCGCGCGTGCAGAATCGTCTTCATCGCGAAGTAGTGCGTGAACCCGCTACTTCGCTGCGACGCACGCACCAGCCGCTCTTTTACCGCCGGGTCCTGGAGACGAAGACCGATTGAAGAACTCTTCGACTCGTGCCGCAAGACGAACTCGAGATTCTGTCCCTGCGTCCAGCTCTTCTTGAGCGTCTCGTTCAGTTCAGCTGACGCGCGACGCAGTGCCATCTCATTCGCGTCAGTTTGACCAAAGAGGGATTCACTGTTTTTCGCATCGATGCCGGCGTAATAGAAAATGCCCCGCATGAACGCGTGAGATTCCGCGTTCAGCTCGGCTGCCGTCGCGTCGTCGGTCACCCGCTCCCAAGGTTTAATCACCTCGACTCGCGGAAGGAGCGGCTTCAACACTTTCTCAAATGACTCCGGCGGCACCACCTCCCCCCGGGGCCAAGTAAGCGCCCGTCCAACACCAGTCCGAGTGAGTGTCACCGTCGTGGGCATTTGTGAGCCCTCAAGTCTGGGCACGATGAAGTCGCCCGTCGCAGCATCCGTTGCATTGGCGGTCGCGAGCGTTCGGTTGTTCTCCTCGGCGGCCAACAGTTCACGCTCGTCGGGTGACAGTTCAAGCTCGAATGCCACCTTTGGAAGTTCGATTGCTTTGGCCTGAAGGTCCCAATTGAGGTCCCGATCGGCATCAAACGGCAAATCTGCGTTCAAATGTGCGATAGCCGCGAGCAGATTGCTCTTGCCATGGTCGTTGGCGCCGAGGAGTATCGTGACGTCCTTCTCAACGTGCAGGACCACCTTGTTTCTGATCGATCGGTATCCCTCGATTTCGACTTTCCGAAGATGCATTCGAGCTCCTCACATTCGCGTCCACTCCAAAGATCCCAGATATGGTACGTTACCAAGCCTGACGGAGGGTGGCGACGGGTGGCGAGGTGCCTCAAGCCTCGTTCTGAAACGACACGAGTGGCCCGGTTGTCGGGTGCCCCGGGTCCCCTGTGAAGTGCCCCGAGTCGCCCCGCTGTTGTTCCCAAACCATCGTTCGCGTCCGGGCGACTCGTGCCGTTGAGCCCCAAGGGCCCATCGACGCCCACGGCCGGGTGCCCCGAGTCCCAAGGGGCCATGGACGCCCACGGCCACCCGCACCTGTCGGCCGCGGACCGTTCGGGTAATCGGAAGACAAGGGTGGGCCGACCGGAGGCACCGCGCAACGTGATGAACTTGGGGCACCCGGCCGTCAAGGGTGAACCTACGATGGGGCGAGCGAGGCGACAGGAGGGCTCGATCGTGTTCGAAACCTACGAAAATCGCCACAATCCGCACGTAACCATCCACGGCGAGGGCTGTACCCAGCCGCGAAAGCGAGGCGGCGATCACAAGTTCGATCAAGGTGAGTATCGGCAGCACGCGACTCTCCTCGAGGCCGAGAGGTACGCTCAGGGTCTGGGGCTTCCGGTGATCAGATGCTCGTTCTGCCAACGCGCGGGTAGGCTGGCCGCAGCAAGCTAAGGGGCCGGGTGCCCAGAGTCCCATGTGAAGTGCCACGAGTCGCGCGGCTGGTGATCCCAAACCACCGTTCGCGTCCGGGCGACTCGTGCCGGTGAGCCCCAAGCGTCCATCAACACCCACGGCCACTCGCACCAGTCGGCTGCCGGACCATTCGGGCTTTCGGAAGACGGGGGTGGGCCGACCGGTGGCGGCGCGCAACGTGAAGAACCGATTCCGCCTACCCTTACTCGACGACTCTGCCCGGAGGCTTTATGACGCTGAGATTTGACCTTTCTCCCGATTCCGAGGCAAGGCTGCGCGATCGCGCCTCTGCCAGCGGCGTGAGCCCCGAGGAGTACGCCAGGCGCGTTGTCGAGCAGGCGGTCAATGACAGCAATGGCGCTCGTTCCAATGGCGTCGGCGCCGGGGGGGTGGGGGGTCTTCCGATTGCGGAGTCTCAGCGTCGCTCGGGTGCGCTCGACGAATGGTTCAGGAGCCATCCCGCGAAGCCCGGAGTCCCTCCCGTCGATGACGGCCGCGGGAGCATCTACGCGGGTCGCGGAGAATGAGGGTCGTTCTGGACACCAACGTGATCCTGCGGGCGTCGCAACCTATGCACACGCACGCCAAGCCCGCATTTGAGTCGATGAAGCGGCTCACCGACGCTCGACACGAGTTATGCATCGTGCCCCAGGTGCTCTACGAGTTTTGGGTGGTGGCGACGCGGCCGGCGACGGAGAACGGCCTTGGCCTGCCGGTGGCGCAGGCTGACGCGGAAGTTTCGCGGCTGCTGGGGTTGCTGACGTTTCTGGATGACGCGAAGGACTTGTTCCGACGCTGGCGGGCACTGGTGACGGAGCGGCAAGTTCAGGGCAAGGCGGCCCACGATGCCCGGATCGTGGCGGCGATGAGCTTGCATGGAGTCGACACCATCCTGACGTTCAACCGGGCCGACTTCGAGCGGTACCCTGGGATCGTGGTGATGAGCCCGTTGGACGCTGTTCAGGGAGCGTGATGCGTCGCTGACGGGTTGGGTCACGTGAGTCCTTCGCGTCGGTCCCAAGTGTGCATCGGCGCCCACGGCCTCTCGCTCCAGTCGGCCGCGGACCTTTCGTGTGTTCGAAAGACGAGGGTGGGCCGACTGTTGGCACTGCGCGACGGGTTGAACTCTGGGCACCCGGCCGCGACGGTGCCACCCTGCCTCGTGCCGGTCGTCCCCACCGCTATCATGCCGCGATGCAAGGGATCTCACCTGAACTTCTCTCCAAATACCTGGCTGCACTGGAAGCGGTTTCGAAACGAGCGCGTGAATGGGAGTGTAAAGTATCTCTGCGGCCGGCGCGACAGGATGAGTTGGCGATGCTGAGTGGTTTGGGGATTACCGATCCTGTGCTGAGCCTCTTCGCGGCGGCGGTGCCCGATGAGATGATCGATTTTCGCATCCGGATCGACTCTCCGGAGGATGTCCGAGTGGAGTGCGAGGAACTCGGGCCGGGCATCGACATTCGGCCGTTGGGGTTCGTGCCGATCGGGTCGACGCATTGCGGCGATGTGTACGCACTGGACTATCACTCCCCGCCTCACGCGGATGGGACGCCGCGGGTGCTGTTGGTGTCGCACGAGCGCGGGTATGAATCGGCCGCGGCGGTGCTGGAGCACACGGAGGAGCGGGGCGGTTCATTGATCGAGTTCTTGGAGTGGGCGGCGACGGGGGAGGGTGATTGAGGCGAAGGCGGGTGGCCGGGTGCCTCGAGTCCCAAGGGTCCATCGACTCCGACGGCCACCCGCACCAGTCGGCCTCGGAACCTTCGGGTGTTCGCAAGACGGGGGTGGGCCGACCGGCGGCACCGCGCAATGTGATGGACCCGGGGCACCCGGCCCCGCCGATCCGACTTCAAGGTAGATCAAGCACGTCTCGCCTGTTGGCGGCGGTAGAGAAACACCGCGATCGCAGCGGCGAGGTACCCGGGGCCGCCGAACATCCAGCCCGAGCACGACGCGCCGATGAGACCGAAGGCAGCCTGACCGTCCGTCGAATGCGTGGATTCCCACACGGCGAGGACGATGCAAAAAGAGATCGTGAAAAGGGTGAGGCCAGCCACAAACGCCGCTTCGGAGACAGAGAGTCGCGGGTCCATCGCGACCAACGCAACCGGGAGCGTCATCGCGGCGTGAAACAAGAAGAGTCCGGGGTGCTGGCCCGTGATGCTGAAGAGGCAGGCAAGCAAGCCGACAACGCCGAGTGCTTGCACGATCGCGACGGCCGCGAAGCGATGTTTGGCGGGGGCAGGTCGAAAGAACGTGCGCTCGGTCCCGCCGCATTCGGGGCACACACTCTCGTCGGGGAGTGCGAGGCGCGAATAGTCGCACGCGTCACACAAGGGCGTCCCCGTCTCTCGCCGAGTGGCCTGGTTCAAGACGAAGTGAGCGGCGACCCATGAGCCGAACAGTGCGACGGAGAGCAGGGCATAAAGAACATTGTCACGAACCACGAGCCATTCTTCGGGGAGCCTGCCGAAGACTTCACGCGGTCTGCGGCCATCGCTGCCCACCATTCCAACGATGATCGGCACCACAACGG
Source organism: uncultured Phycisphaeraceae bacterium (assembly GCA_964358855.1). Classification (GTDB taxonomy): domain Bacteria; phylum Planctomycetota; class Phycisphaerae; order Phycisphaerales; family UBA1924; genus UBA2396. The sequence continues at coordinate 7,521 of CAYHQQ010000080.1, read as the reverse complement.
CGGCGAAGGCCGCGAGACCCACGATCAGCACAGCGGTTCGGGAGCTTCGACGCGCCATGAACGAGCCTAGGCCGGGTGTCCCCGAGTCCTTTGTGAAGTGGGCGGTGGCAAGGATGACCCGAAGCGGGATCATCCTTGCCACCGTGCCATGGGGCTCCGGACGTTGAGCCCCAACGGTCCACGGACGCCCACGCTCAAATACCCACCAAGTGTCTGCGATTGATCGGAGCACGGCATGAGACCATCAAACCTCAACAAGGACACTTCTTCAAGGGCTGTTCAGGGCCAAATACCAAAAAGCGGACAAATGGTGTACGTGAGGGCGCACCGTGGGCTCCTCGCTTGCGGCACCCGATGGAGAACCCCATCAAGCCGAGGAGCTTTCCGATGTTGAAGTACGCCGTTACCCGTCGAATCCAATCCACTCTCATCATCCGCGGCGGCAAGCGGACTCCAGCGTTGCCGACAGCCTTGGCCGTTATCATGTGCCTTGGAGGTTTGGCCTCAACCGCCAGTGCGCAGTGGACTGTGACCGACCTGCATCCGGCCGGATCGGGTTCATCGCAGGCCGCTGCGGCGGGCGGAGCGCAGCAGTCCGGGTTCGCGCTCGTGGGCATCGCGCAGCACGCCGCCGTGTGGAACGCAACCGCGGGATCGTTCATCGACCTCAACCCCGCAGACTCGACCCGTTCGCAGGCCTTCGGGGCGGGAGGCGGGCAGCAGGTGGGATTTGCCAATGTCGGCGGCGTGAATCGGGCGAGCGCATGGACCGGATCGGCGGGCTCGTGGATCGATCTCAGTCCCGCCGGTGCGCGGTCTTCGACCGCGCTCGCGACTAACGGAGCACAGCAAGTCGGGTCCGCCTCGATCGGCGGAATTCAGCGAGCCGGCCTGTGGAGCGGCAACGCGGCGTCCTTTGTTGACTTGAACCCGGCGGGCTCGAGCGAGTCGCGTGCGTTCGGCATCAGCGGCGGGCAGCAGGCGGGCTGGGCCGTCGTCGAGGGCGTACAGAGCGCGAGCCTGTGGAGCTCATCGGCGGCATCGTGGATCAACCTGAACCCCGCCACAGCATCGCAGTCGCAGGCTCTCGCCATCAACAACGGACAGCAGGCGGGATGGGCCACCATCGGCGGCGTGCAGCACGCGAGCGTGTGGAGCGGCACCGCGGGCTCGTGGGTCGACATGCACCCGGCGGGCTCGATTCAATCGCTCGCGCTGGCGACCGACGGCGGGCTGCAAGCGGGCTGGTCGTTCAACGGCAGCGTCACACGGGCGAGTTTCTGGAGTGGGACGGCGGGCTCGTGGGTGGACTTGTCGGCCTTCCTGCCCGCGGGATTCTCCGACAGCTTCGCTTACGGTATGTCGCGCGATGCGAGCCATATCTACATCGCGGGATTCGGCAGCAACACGGTCACATTGCAGACCGAAGCGCTGGTGTGGACGCTTTGCCGAGCGGATTTCGATGGCGACGGCACCGTCGACTTCTTCGACTACGACGCCTTCGTGAACTGCTTCGAAGGGATCGCCTGCCCGCCCGCGCGAACCGCCGATTTCGACGCCGACGGCTCCGTTGACTTCTTCGACTACGACGCCTTCGTCCTCGCCTACGAAGCCGGTTGCTGAGTCAACCCGCCCAGGAACCTGCTCCAATTCCCAGCTTCCACACCACGCGCCGGGGACCACATAGTCCCCGGCGTTGTGCTTTGAACACAAGCCGGGTGCCCCGGGTCGCTTGTGCAGTGCCACGACACGCCCGGATGTTGTTCCCAAACCACCTTTCGCGTCCGGGCGACTCGTGCCGGTGAGCCCCAAGGGTCCATTGACGCCCACGCCCACGCCCACTCGCACCAGCCGGCCGCGGACCGTTCGGGTACTCGGACGACGTGGGTGGGCCGACCGGTGGCGCCTCGCAACGTGATTAGCTCGGGGCACCCGGCCGCACTCGACGCAGATACTCGACAGTTTGGAGATCCTGATTGAGGTCCCCGATCGTCGGCCGGTACGCGGCAATACCGCGGGACGCGAGCTGGTTCTCAAACTCCGGGCGGGACAGCCCGGAGAGTCGCACGGCCGTCGGGAGTTCGAGTTTGCCGGAATCAAAGAGTCCGCACGCGAACTCGATGAGGGCATCGCGGTCGGTGAGACCGGCTTCCTTGAGGATGTCATCCGGGATGAAGAGGCCCATGAGTGATTCTAGCCGCACGGTGGCAAGGATGACCCGAAGCGGGATCATCCTTGCCACCATGCCGCAACCGGCCTGTATTGGCCTAGGTAACATTCAAGTGCCGGCCCCAGCCATCATTGTCGGTGGTCGGGCTTGCGCCATGGTTGGAGGGCACCTCATGAGCACCTGGGCACATTCCGAAACACACCTCGGCACGCACCCCGCCATCGCCGACGGCTCGCCCGGCACGCGGGCCAACGTCTCGCTGCTCGGGGCGGCCGTCGCGATTGTTCTGGGCACGCTGGGCTTCGCTGTCCCGCTGGCCGCGCTCGCGTGCCGGAGCGTGATGGTGGGCTTGGCACAACCGCTCGCCCCCCCGACGCGGATGGTGATTGGCTTTGGCTGGTGGTGGGTCCTGGCCGCGGTCCTGATCGCGGGCGGGCTGCTTGCCAAGGAGTACCGTGTCGGGCAGCGCCGGGCGCTCTTGATCAACGCGAGCGCACTCGTGCTGGGCACCATCCTGGCGGCGATGGCGCTGCTCGCGGTGATCATGCCGCTGATCTCCGTCGGCAACTCGCTGACGGGACCCGGGTGAGTCATCGGCCGAGTGGCAAGGATGATCCCGCTTCGGGTCATCCTTGCGGGTGGTTCGTGGACGTACGGCGAGTCCGCAAGGATGACCCGAAGCGGGATCATCCTTGCCACCGTGTGGCGTTTGTTGGCGGCTTGGTACACTGCCCCCCATGAAAAGCAACGCCACGACCGTCAAGGACTACCTCGCCTCGCTCCCGGAGGACCGCCGCGCGGGGATCGAGGCGGTGCGCAAGGTGATCCTGGCAAACCTCGACAAGGATTATGAAGAGGGGATGATGTGGGGCATGATCGGCTACGCGGTGCCGCACAGGGTGTGGCCGCTGGGGTACCACTGCGACCCCAAGAAGCCGCTGATGATGTGCTCGCTGGCGAGCCAGAAGAACGACATGACGTTCTACCTCATGAGCGTCTATGGCGGGGGCAACGGAATGGGGAGCAACGCGGAGCGAGCGTGGTTCGAGAAGGCGTGGAAAGCGACGGGCAGGAAGCTGAACATGGGCGGGTGCTGCATCCACTTCAAGAAGCTGGAGGATGCGGCGCTGGATGTGATCGGCGAGGCGGTCCGGCGGATTCCGGCGAGGGCGTACGTGGAGAACTATGTCAAGTCGCTGGCGAAAACGGGCCGCGGGCCCGACGGAAAGAAGTTCAAGGGCGAGAAGGCCGTGAAGAAGACAGTGAAGAAGGTGGCCAAAAAGGTCGTCAAGAAGGTCGCGAAGAAGAAAGTGAAGCGGTGAGAAAGGCCGAATGCCGCGTCACTTGTACAGTGCCACGAGCCGCCCGGCTGTTGTTTCCGAGTCACCCTTCGCGTCAGGGCGACTCGTGCCGGTGAGCCCCGAGGGTCCATCGACGCCCACGGCCGCCCGCACCAGTCGGCCGCGGACCCTGCGGATATTCGCAAGACGTGCGTGGGCCGACTGGTGGCACCCCCGCCATATCCTTGGCCATGACCACCGACCGCCCCCAACCACCCGCCCATTCGCGGTCCTTGGGGCCCGCGTTTGAAGTCTCGCTGCGCCGCCCGACCCGGGACGACGTGCCGACGATCTTCGAGATGGTGTCCGACCCCCAGGGCAATCTCATGGCCCGGACCAAGCCCCGCCCGCGTGACGTGTTCATGGCGCGGTGGGAGGTTGTGCTCGTCGATCCGGCGATCAATTCGCAGGTCATCGAGATCGTCACGCCGGGGCCGGGCGGTGGGACAGGGGGTCTGGCCACGCGTGAATTCGTCGGCACCATCTCTGTGTTCCAGTCACCGGGCGAGACGCGCAACGAGATGGGCTACTGGATTGCACGCCCGCATTGGGGCAAGGGGATCGCGTCGCGGGCGCTCGAACTGTTCCTGCTCCAGGAACTCCGGCGGCCGCTGCACGCCACGGCGTCGATGACCAATCTTGCCTCTCACCGCGTGATGCTCAAGAACGGCTTCCGCCTCGTGCGTCGCTATAAGAGCGAAGAGAGCGACCGACTCATGGCCCGCGAGACGGCGGAGTTTCTGCTGGAGTGACTGTCGTGCTGGGTGGCAAGGATGATCCCGCTTCGGGTCATCCTTGCGGGATTTTCGTTCGTCCACGGATCACTCGCAGGAGGCATCTCCAAGCGCCGTGTTGACGGCTGCCGAGATCCGTGGGTCCGGACGTCGTAACGCGGCGTACCCAAGTCCGATGCCGTCGTAGAGGGCCATCGCGCTCGCCCTTCTCAATCGAATGGGCTTCTCAGCGCCTGGGGCGACGGAGGCAGCCGATTCCAGCGAGCACACCGATGTGCACCGCCCCGGGCGCCGGAACCATGGAGACGCCGTCGATGTACGCGAAGTGCTCAACCGCGCTTTGAGTATTACGGAACGAGAGCGTGGTGCTGGTTGAAGTCGCGATAAACGTGAACGAGCGGGATTCCCACAAGGTGTTGCTGCTGGAGTTGGAAATGCTGAACAGTTGGCTCGTGCCTGCCGCCGACACGACGATCTCGGCGGTGCCGTCACGCCCGGACGCCCGATGAGAGGCGAACTCGAAGTCGACTCGGTAGCTCGTGTTGACGTCGGTTGCAAAGGTCTGCGTGACGCCGCCCGCGAAGAAGCTGTTGCTGGCAAGGTCCAGAACCCAGCCGCCGTTGGAAGAGTTGGTCAATCCAAAGGCCGAGGGCACAAACCACTCAACGCCCATGTCGGTGGTGGTCCAGCCATTGATCGCCGTTGAGCCGCCGCCCAACGTCAGATAGGCCGGGACGTCCGAGCCGGGGGTGGGCTCGAACCCCCCATTGACGATCGAACCGAGCACGGCGTGCCCGAAGCACAGTGCGCAGGCAACACCACACAGGCGAATTGGCATCATGTCTATGTCCTCTCTCTTCTCCGAACGATCAGGTCGGAATTGCGACCGACTGGACCAAAGATACACGAACGGGGGTGACGAGTCAAGGGCGATCGCCCATCGCGGAGGTACGCCGGAATTCCGCGCTGCTGAATGCTCCGCCAGGATGACCCGAAGCGGGATCATCCTGGCCACCATGCGTCGTTGCCAGCATGAAAGACCCCCGACTTGCGTCGGGGGTCTTGCGTGTTTCACACAAGGCGTGTGTGGGAGACGATCAGGGGCAGGGCGTCTCGAAAGCCTGGACGAACGCGTCGTAGTCGAAGAAGTCGACGGTGCCGTCGTTGTCAAAGTCGGCGGTCTTGCCATCGGGGCAGGCACCGCCCTCAAAGCAGACGACAAAGGCGTCGTAGTCGAAGAAGTCGACGGTGCCGTCGCCGTCGAAGTCGGCGGGGCATGGGTCGAAGAACGAGAGCGTGACCTCGGTGCTGATCGCGCTGCTGCACGAGTTGGTGACGACGCAGCGGAAAACCTGGGCACCTGTGCACTGCGAGAGCGTCAGCTGGTGGGTCGTCGCGCCCGACGCGAAGCAGAACGCGTTGCCGAAGGGGTCGAAAACCTCGCCGTCGTCGATGTCCACGAACTCGGAAAGGTTGAGCAGGTCCTGCTGCTGCCAGCGGTACGACAGCGCGCTGCCCGACGCCGTGAGCGAGAAGACGGCCGAGTCCTCGAGGTTGATCGTCTGAGATTCCGGCTGCGTGTCGATCGTGGCGGAGGCCAGGTCGGACCAGATCGCAAACCGCAGGGCGGTATTGCCACCCGCGGTCGTGAAGTCGCCGCCGATGGCGAGGTTTCCGTCGGGCAGAACCGCCGCCGCGCGAACGAGGGCGTTGGCGCCCGAGCCCATCGCCGACCACGTCGTGCCGCTCCAGCGAGCGATGCGGCTCGCGGGAGTGCCGCCGGCCGACTGGAAGTCGCCCGCGGCGACGAGGTCACCGTTGGGCATGACGGCCAGAGCGAAGACGTCAAGGTTGTTGCCGATATCGTTGTTGATGCCCGAGCCCAGAGCGGACCAGGTGCTTCCATCCCAGCGTGCGATCTTGTTCACCACGAGGTTGGAAGTCCCTGCCGTCACGAAGGCTCCGCCGGCGATGAGATCGCCGTTGGGCATCACCGCGAAGCAGCGGACCAGCCCGCTGAGGCCGCCGTCCATTGCGTGCCACGTCGAGCCGTCCCAGCGTCCGATGCGATTGAGCGTGACGTCGGCCGCACCGCCCGTGGTGAGGGCGGCCCCGCCGACGATGATGTCCCCGTTGGGCATGGTGATGGCGGCGGAGGTGGTGGAGCTCATTCCGTCACCCAGGGCGTACCAGCCGGTGGAGGAACTCCAGGCCGCGACGCGGTTGGCGGGGATGCCGTTGATCGAGGTGAAAGCGCCGGTCACGACGATGGTGTCCGCGCTGACGGTGGTCACGGTCAAGAGGGTCGAAGCGCTGCCGGAGGCGGTGTCGACGCCGGCCCACGTCGAGCCGTCCCACTGGGCGATGCGCCGGGCGGAGTTTCCGCCGGCGTTGGCGAACGAGGTGCCCGCGACGTAGAGGTGGTTGTCGCCGGAGGTGGTCGCCAGGCAGTAGCCCGAGCCGTCAAGCCCGGTGCCCAGCGCCGACCAGTTGGCGCCGTCCCAGCTGGCGATGCGGCTGGCCGTGGCCGTGCCCGCGCTGTTGGCGCCCGTAAAGTCGCCCGAGGCGACCAGCACCGGGGCCGCGGCGCCCGCGCCGTCGGGGTCCCACATTCGAAGCCAGCGGATGGCGCCGGACATGTCGGAGTTCGTGGTGCCGGCCTGCCAGCCCGAGACGCACTGAGCAGACGCTGGGGCAGCCAGGCTTGCGAACGCCGCGATGGCTGTCGCGGTTACGAAAGGAAGAGAGCGTCGCATGATCAGAGTTCTCCAGATTGACACGCAGGGTTCAGGCGGCAAGTCCGCCAGATGCGAGGTCGCAGAATACCACGAGCTTGCGGCACTCTGACGAGAAAGTTTTGAATCGCCCGCTGGAACCGGAGTTTCCGTGCCCGCACCGAGCCCTGCCCGCTTGAGTAACCTGAATCGGGACCATGGATGAGTTTCTGTCGAGTCATCTGTGAGTCGCAACGACACAGAATGTGGTGAGGATCACCGGGCAATCGGCGCGCAAGATCGGGTGACGTTGGCGAGACTTCGTTGAATTGAGCACGAGATGTCCTACAACTCCCCCATGCCCTCCTCGCCCTCATTCCCCTCTCAGCGCCCCTTCCAGGTGGTCTCCCCCTTCTCCCCCATGGGCGACCAGCCCGAGGCGATCGCCAAGCTGACGGCCGACCTCAAGGCCGGGGCCCCGGCCGTCACACTGTTGGGGGCCACCGGCACCGGCAAGACGTTCACGATGGCCAACGTGATCGCGAATCTGGGCAAGCCCACGC
>CAYHQQ010000079.1:0-16393 GCA_964358855.1 uncultured Phycisphaeraceae bacterium | reverse complement strand
AAATCATCAAAACCGGCTCCCAAGGGTTGACTTGGAACACAGTCGCTTCGAGCGCCGGGTGCCACCACCCGCGCTTCGCGCGTGGTGGTTGGGCGTCAGGTGTCGAGGGCGATCTCGATACGCCGGGCGTCACGCCACCACGCGCGAAGCGCGGGTGGTGGCACCCGACCGACAACTATCCCGCAAGGATGATCCCGCTTCGGGTCATCCCGGGCCGACCGCTGGCTTTCTCTTCGCAAGAATGCACCCGGAGATCGCATCCTGGAAATCCCGTTGCCCGCTGAAATCCTTGTCGAGGCCGAATATTGCGAGCTCTCTGGGGTCTCCGAGTACCGTCCATCTTCCACGACGCTTCTGGACGCGGATTCGCCCCACGTCTCCCTCAAATGTCGCGGTTCCTTCATTGTGATCAGTCGGGAACGTCGTCGTCGGCAATTCGACCGCAACCGTATCGAGCGCGGTGAGCGAGTACTCACGCTTCGCCATGGCTACGGCGAGTTCTCCGACCCACATTTTCTCGGGCGTGTCGATCAGGAAAGATGCACGAAGGTCGCGGACGTGCCTATCAGTGTCGTCGTATTCGCCTGCCATGATGACATCGCGATAGTCCTGCTTTGCGAGGCAGATGAGATCAGACAATCGTTCGAGGTTGCCTTGCGAGGCGGACACGATGCAGCGGGCAATTCTGCCCGACGCTTCGGCCGCGACGAGGAGTTCAATGGCCTCGGCTGCTTTGCCCGGTGGGAAGTCGCGCAGGATTCTGTCGGGAATGTCGGGTTCGAGCTGAGTCATCGATTGTTGCAGTCAGGACCTCGCGAGCTCCCGGCTCGACCTGCTCGGGCCCCGTCATAAACCGCCCGTCTACGAACCTCCCGCAAGGATGACCCGAAGCGGGATCATCCTTGCCACCAAGCCAAGTCTCGCCACCTTTACGCGCCGACTTTGGCGATCGCCTTCTCGATGCACGCAAACACGCGCGGCCAGTCGCCGATGTTGAAGACCGGCAGGGGCGGGAGCATTCGGACGTGGTAGGGGCCGTGGCCGCAGGAGAAGAGGATGACGCCTTCTTCGAAGCAGGCCTTGCAGAGGGCTCCGATCTTGTCCTTGCGGCCGCCGAAGGGCGTGAAGCGCATCATGCCGCCGATGCCGCCGACGAGCGGCTGGTCGAGGCCGGCGCGATCGGCGACTTTGGGGAAGTGCTGCGGGTACTTGGCGATGAGGGCGGCGGTTTGCTTGCGGAACTCGGCCTGGTGGCGTGCGAAGGCTCCGTTGTCGCCGTAGAAATCGCCCGAGCCATCGCGGAGGCGTTCGATCACGCGGGTGCCCATGCGGAAACTCACGCCCTCGCCGGTGAAGGTGCCGCTGAGGAGGCCCGCCTTGGGGTTGTACTCCTCGGTGTAGAGGGTCGCGCACACCTGCGTCATCTTGCCGACGCAGAAGACGTCGACGTACTCGCCCAGGTTGAACAACTCGTACGCGAACATCCGCGGTGTGCGTCCAAAGCACTGGATCTCATCGTCCCACACCGCGACCTTGCGCGCCTTGCAGAGGTCCATGAGCGCTTTGAAGTAGTCGCGATCGCCCACGTTGAAGCCGCCCTCGCCCTGGATGAGCTCGAAAATGAAGCACGCGTGCTGCCCCGGATACCGGTCGAAGAGGGTCTCGAGCTGCGCGAGTCCCATGTCGATGAACTTGGCCTTGCCCATGCTGGCGGCGGCGACGTCGTCCCAGAACGGCATGTAATCCACCAGCGTCGAGAGCGGCACGCCCTGGCGGTAGTCCGAGGTGTCGCCGATCTGGCACATCGTGATCGACCGCCCCATGAAGCAGTCCTTGAACGCGATGACGCGCGGGGCTCCGCCGTTGACGGCGTGCTTCTGGTAGCAGACCTTGAGGGCGTTCTCGTTGGCCATGGCGCCGCCGGTGGCGAGGTACGCGAACTTCAGGCGGCTGTTCTTCTTGGCCTCGTTGAGCAGTGTTTCAGAGAATTGATGGGCCTCGAAGTTGGACTGGAGGTTTCCGTGCTTGAGGGTGTCGTCGAGGCCGCTGGCGATGGCCGTGGCGGCGAGATCGGGGTCGGAGTGCCCGAAAAAGTGGACGCCGATGCCACAGATCATGTCCCACTTGACGCTGCCGTCGGCGAGTTCGACGAGGGCTCCGTTTCCGACGCCGCTGCCGACGTACGGGTACAGGAGCCCGCGTCCGCGCACGTCGGCGGCCCGCTTCATGAGCGCCTCGTAGCTCTCCTTGAGACCCGGGTTCGCCGCCCTTACGTCCGTGATGGTGGCCGAGTGCTTTTTGAGTTCAGCGACGATCGAATCGACCGCGGCCCGCACGACGGGGCTGCTGTGCAGGCGCTGGCCGACGGTGGCGGAGGGTGAAACAGCGGGAGGAACAACCGGCGTGGGCGAAGTGCTCATGTGGAAGGATATATCGGTCGCGTGGCACGGGCAGCTTGCCCGTGTGCCTTTCGTGGTATGGGCATCCTGCCCATGATCTTCCTCCGCAGCCTGCCATCCACACGAATCGGAGCCCAGGCCCAAGACTCATGGGCTGGAAGCCCATGCCACGTAGGATCTCCCATGCTTCTCTACCTCGCCGCCGATCTCCTTTGGGCCAGCAAAATCAAGGGCACCGCCGACGCCCTTTCCCTCCCCTGCCGTCCCGTTCGCTCGGTGGAAATGCTCGAGGCTCGCCTGGCCGATTCTCCGGTGACGGCTCTGCTTGTTGATCTCGACAAGCCGGAGGAGGCGATGACGATGATTGGGCGACTTCGTGGGGCTGCGGCCGGCGTGCCCGAGCGGTCAATTCGGATCCTGGCCTTCGGGCCGCACGTCGCAAAGGAGGCCTTGGCGGCCGCCAAGGCGGCCGGAGCGGATGAGGTGCTGCCGCGCGGGGCGTTCGATCATGATATGGGGAATATCTTGAAACGGTTGTCGGCGAAGGGTGGCTGATGCACCGCTCTGGAGAGCGGTACCACCAAAGGTGGTGCCACCAAGGGCGGTGCCATCATCACCCCTCAAGCGCATCCATGAAGTCGACGATCAGCCGGTCGGCGATCAGGAATCCAGAGTCGGTCAACTGCCACCGGTCGCCAAGCGTCAATCGTCCATCTTCCGCCATACGCCGCGCCGCGCCCTCAAGCCGCCCGGCCGCCATCGGCCGAATTGCATCGGCCTCCGCCAACACCTCGGCGCTGGCGAATCCTTCCGAAAGCCTCAGCCCGGTCATCATCCTTTCCACCAGCGCCCGCTCGCGGTCGGGCGGCTCGTGGTCCACCACCGGCCCAAGCCCGCCCGCCACCGCCAGGTAGTCGTCCAGCCGCGGCGGGTTCTTCCACCGGTGACCCGCGACGTGCCCGCTCGCGCTGGGCCCCGCCGCCAGCCACTGATCCTGGCGCCAGTACGCCATGTTGTGACGGCACTCAGCCCCGGGCCTGGCAAAGTTCGACACCTCGTAGCGGTCGAGCCCGGCCGAGCGAAGCGTCGCCAGCGTCTGCTCGAACAGATTCGCCTCGAGCTCCTCCTCCGCGGGCGAGAACTCGCCCCGCTTTAGCCTCGCCGTCATCGCCGTGTTGGGCTCGTAGGTCAGAGCGTAACAGGAGATGTGCTCGGTGCCAAGAGCCACCGCCCGCGAAAGGTCGTCGGCCCAGTCTGACGGCGTTTGCCCTGGAATCGCGAAGATCAGGTCGACGGATTGGCGCAGAATCCCCGCGCTTCGCGCCAGCCCGACCGCCCGCGCCACATTCGCCGGGTCGTGCCACCGCTCGAGCGTCTTGAGATGCACCGGGTTGAACGACTGGGCCCCGATGCTCACCCGCGACACCCCGCCCTCCTTGAGCGTTGCCATCAACTCGGGCGTGACGGTCTCGGGATTGCACTCCACCGTGAACTCGCCCGTCCCTCCATCCCCCCCACGCATCTCCGACATGTCGAAGAGGCGTCCGAGCGTTGCCAGGAGGCGTTGCCAGAGTTCCAGCCTCAGCAGGCTGGGCGTCCCCCCGCCGACAAAGATCGTCAGAAGCGGCAATCCGCTGGCGAACGGAGCCAGCGCCTCAAGTTCGCGTTCGAGCCGGTCCAGAAACGGCGCCTGGCGGTCCCGCGTGTCGACGATGCTGTAAAAGTCGCAATAATGGCACTTGTGCGAGCAGAACGGCGTGTGAATATAGAGCGACCGCACCGGCCCCCTCGCCCGGTCCCCCTCCCCGGACAAAGGGTGGGCCGAGAGCGGTGGGCGTTGCCCGAAGATCGGAAGCGCGGTATTGTGAGCCATCAGCGAAGGGTCTCCGGGCCGGACCGGATACCCTAGCGTCCCACCCACGTCGGACGGTTGACAGGTCGGATCGAAAGTTTGGGGAGGTTTGGGACGGTGGGGGGCGGTGGGGGAGTAGTGCTGGGGACTTGGGCGACGGCTCGTTCAGAAAGGACACTCGCAGTGCAGGCTTCACTCATCCTCGTCAAACCCGACGGCTCGTCCCAGGACATTCCCCTTCGAAAGCCGCGCGTGCTCATCGGGCGCGGTGACGACGCGGCCGTCCGCATGAACAGCCCTGGTGTCTCGCGCCAGCACTGTGAGCTGCAGATCGACGATGCCAGACTGGCCGTCAAGGACTTGGGGTCCAGCAACGGCACTTTCGTCAATCGCAGACGCATCACCCAGACCGAGCTCGTCGCCGGCGACGTCCTCAGTCTTGGCGAGTTCGTTTTCGTGGTCAAGATCGATGGGCAACCCGCCAAGGTCAATGCCCCCGAGGCCCTCAAAAAGGGTCACCACGCCGCCGACGTTGCGGGACATGGCGGCAAGTCGGAGGCAAAGGACGGCGACCAGAAGACTCGGATCAGCGGGCCCGGCAAGGCCAAGAGCGATAAGTCCGACTCCAACAGCAGCAGCGAATGGGATTTCGACTTCCTTGAAGGCAAGGACGAAGGCCCCAAGCTCTGAATTGAAGTTCGATTTGGGGGCGACGCGGCCACCGGCTCGTCACGCGGCGGGCTTTTGCTGGGTGGGAGCGGGCGGCTGCTTTGCGCCGGGAATCCGGATATTGGTTCCGCATCCGCGGCAACGCACGGTTTTCCCGCGAGCGGCGAGAGGCACCGCAAGCACCAAACGGCACGAGAGATTCGGACACATGATTCGAAGGTTCTCTGGTGGCATGGTGGACCTCATCCTGTCGTACATCGAACCTCGAGGGCCCCGACTTCACTCTTCGAAGAGTTTTCCCACAATCAATGCCTTCTGCCGCGCTGTCGCGGTCGCCATTGGAGGCCCGAGAACCTAGTCTTGACTTGGCATTCACGGAGGAAACCATGCTGACCAGCTCGCAATCCAGCACCGCTCCCTGCACCGCGGTCGTCGGGCTCCAATGGGGCGACGAGGGCAAGGGCAAGCTCGTCGACCTCCTCGCCTCCAGGCATGACGCCGTCGTCCGCTACAACGGCGGCGCCAACGCCGGCCACTCCGTCGTCGTCAAGGGCGAGCGATACGCACTCCACCTCATCCCCTCGGGAATCCTCTATCCCGGCAAGCTTGCGGTCATCGGCAATGGGGTCGTCATCGATCCCGACTGGCTCCTCAAAGAGCTCGACGGCCTCGCCACTCGGGGCATCGACACCTCCGGCCTGGTCCTTTCGAGTCGAGCCCACGTCGTCATGCCCTACCACAAGGATGAGGACGGCTTCCGCGAGGAAGTCCTCAAGCGCGCCGGCTCGCAGCGCCCCGTCGGCTCGGGCGAGGGCCAGACCGAGATCGGCACCACCAAACGCGGCATCGGGCCCGCCTATGCCGACAAGATCCAGCGAGCCACCGCCATCCGCGTGGGCGACCTGTTGCGCGAGGACGTGCTCAAGTCCAAAATCACGCTTGCCTGCGCCCTCAAGGCCGCCATGCTCCGCGATCTCTCGGGCGGCACCCACGAGCTTGATCCCGCCCCCATGATCGCCGGCGCACTTGCGGCGGGCAAGCGACTCGCCCCGATCATCCGCGACACCACCTACCTCCTCCACGACATGATGGCCAGCGGCAAGAAGCTGCTGTTCGAGTCGGCCAACGGCACACTCCTGGACGTCGACCACGGCACCTATCCCTACGTCACCGGTTCCTCGTGCGCCGTCGCCGGCATCGGCGTGGGCTCGGGGGTGCCCGTGCAGCGGGTCGGTCGCGTGCTGGGAGTCATGAAGGCCTATTCCACACGCGTGGGCTCGGGACCTTTGCCCACCGAGCTTTTCAACGCCACGGGCGACCGGATCCGCACCAAGGGCCGCGAGTTCGGCACTACCACGGGGCGCCCGCGGCGCGTGGGCTGGCTGGACCTGGTGGCCGTCAAGTACTCGGCCATGATCAACGGCGCCACCGGCATCGCCATGACGCTTCTGGACGTGTTGGCGGGTCTTCCCGAGCTGCAGATCTGCACCGCCTACGAGGTCGATGGGCAGCGGACGGATCGGTTCATCCCCGACGCCGCCGACCTTTCCAAGGCGATCCCGGTCTTCCAGACCTTGCCCGGCTTTGGCGATGAGATCGGAACCTGCCGATCGATCTCGGACCTGCCGCTCGCCGCGAGGAAGTACATCGACTTCATCCAGACGTTTGTGGGCGTGCCAATCTCGATCGTGAGTGTCGGTCCCGACCGCGAACAGACGATGGAGCTCTGACGTACTTCCGGCGTGACCCCCTCATTTGCGAACGTGCCGGCAGCCGGTGTCCCATTGCCCGTTGCCAATCCCATGTCCAAGAGCACCGCCATCTCGCCCGACTCCGCCGCGCTGGCCGCCATTGCGGCGATGCGGGCTCGCCTTCCCAAGGCCGACCCGCTCGCCCGCCTTCCCGACGTGCACCCCTGCAAGATCCCGCGGCACATCGCGATCATCATGGACGGCAACGGACGCTGGGCCAAGGCCCGCGAGCTCGACCGTCGCCAGGGCCACCGCGCGGGTGCGGAGTCCATTCGGCGCACGCTCAACGAGTGCGGGAATCTGGGGGTTGAGCAGCTGACGCTCTATTCGTTCAGCAACGAGAACTGGAAGCGTCCGATCGAGGAAGTCACCGCGATCATGGAGCTGTTCAGCGAGCAGCTCTCCCTCGAGGCGGCCAACTTCGTCGAGCAGGGGGTGCGATTCCGCGCCATCGGCTCCCGCGAGCGCATTCCCTTCGAGCTTGCCGAGGCGATCGACGCCGTCGAGCAGGTGACGGCCTCGCAGCGTGGCATCACGCTGTGTCTCGCTCTGAACTACGGCTCTCGCGCCGAGATCGTCGACGCCGCAAGGTCCCTTGCGACCCGTGTCGCAAAGGGCGAGCTCAAGCCCCAGGAGATCACCGAGGAGCTCTTCGCCGCCTCGCTCTACACCGCGGGGATGCCCGACCCCGACCTGCTCATCCGCACCGCGGGTGAGATGCGGGTGAGCAACTACCTCCTGTGGCAGATCAGCTACGCCGAGCTGCACGTGACCGACGTCTTGTGGCCCGACTTTGGTGTCGCCGAATTGCACTGCGCGATCCGCGACTTCGCCGGTCGAACGCGGAAATTCGGCGGACTCGGCTGACGAAATTCGCGCCGATCAGCTCGCGGCGTCCGCATAAGCTTGCACGTCGGTCAGGTGACGGTCGGCGGAGAGAGGCGAAGGAGGCTCCGATGGCACTTGGACGAATTCCCGGCGTGCTGGGTTTGGGAGATGGCTATGGGTGCGTCTATCTCCAGGGAACGCTGACCTTTGATCCCTTCGGCGACGGCTACGACACGCAGACGCGAGGCCCGTGGGGGACCAACGGCGACATTGGTTCGATGCTCGCCGATGCGGTGAAGGTCATCTCGCAGGCGGACAAGGACGAGCTCCGGCACCTTCAGGAGGTGTACGGCGTGGTCAGCAAGCACCACAGCCGCCCGTACTACCACCCCCTGGACGCGAAGAAGAAGCGTGCCGACCACGTCGAGAACTATCTCAAGGATCGAGACGAGTACATCGGGCTCGACTTTGCGACGTTCAAGGCGGCGGCCCTGGCGGAGCTGGACGCCGACAAGGAGAAGCTTCGCAGGTTCATTGAGCCCCCGGTGGTCAATCGTCCCAAGCACTCGGCGATCTGGAAAGACGCCCAGACCGTGTTCTATTGCTGGGTGCGAAAGGGCATTCTCAAGAGTGCCCCGGCGTTGACGAGTGCGGGCGGGGAGGAACTGTCGGTCCCGCAGGTGATCATGAGCGGTGAGACCGAGGAGCTCAAGCAGGCGCTCGCCAGCGTGCGTGCGGCGTACACGTCCAAGTTCAAGTCCGGCGGGTTCAACGCGCGCCCGCAGAAGCACGGCGGAAAGTACATGCTCGGCACCATCAGCGACCACGGGCTGGGGAAGGCCGTGGATGTGGAGGACGCGAAGAACGCGCAGATTGTTTCGGCGACGTGGAAGCAGATTCTGCTGTTCACGGAGAAATCGCTCGACCAGTCGTCACGAAAGTCCAAGTGGAAGTCAAACCCCAAGGTGCTCTACGACGATATCAAGGCGATCAATGACCTGTTCGTGACCAGACTCGCCAAGGCGATGGACGACGCGCAGAAGGCGGCGGACAAGGCCGCCGCGGCCGCAAAGGCGGTTGCTGACGCGAAGGCCGCCGCCGACGCGGCCGCGGCCGCCAAGGCACCCAAGGCCGGCGTGCCCAAGGCGGCCGAAAAGAAGCCGGCTGCCAAGAAGGTTGAGAAGGCGGCTCCGAAAAAGGACTCGCTTGACCTGGCGATCGAGGCGAATGCGACCCTCAAGGCGATCGGCAAACCGTTCCTGAAGCAGTGGCAGGCCGGCTTTTTCTCGCTCGAGTGGAACCTGGTCAAGGCCTTCAACGACAACTGCTTCACGTGGGGTGCGGTCTTCAGCGATGTGGACCTGCACCACTTCCAGCTCTGAGGTGCCCGCCAGAGCTCGGAAGGCTATTCCTCGCCGGGACCGACAAACACGACAAAGTCGGCCCGACCCCGTTCCTCGTCGTTGAGCGACTTCGACCACCGATCGACGAAGCACACCGTCACAATGCTGACCCCGGGGCTCAGGTGTCGAAGCGCCTGAACGGTGCCGCCCGTGTGCCCGACGTGGAACCAGCCCACCACCAGCATCGTCGGGGCCCTGCCGGTCTGCAGCGATCTGGCGACCGAATCGGCCATGGTCCAGTCCCACAGCGACTGGCTGCGGAACTTTGCGTCAAGCTCGGCCTTCTCGGCCGCGAGCGCTTCGGGTGTGGGCGCCGGCTTGGCGGGTCCCCCGGCGTGCCCTGGGCCGCTCGCCACTGACATCACCTTGTCGAAGGCCGCTCGGTATCCGTCGGTCGGCAGCTCGTCAGGGATCCGAAAGAGCCGCTGCTGATCGGGGGTCAGCTTTCGGAGTCGGTCGTACCCCTCCGCGCGCGAGAGGCGCACGTACACCCTGGGGGCGTTCGCCGCGGACACGGGTCGGTGGGCGGCCTTGGAGGCCTCCACCATCGCGCGGTGTCCTGCGGGATAGTTTCCGGGGTTTCGGTTTGTGCGCCGCATGAACTCGGCCTCAGTCAGCAATCCCGCGAGGTAGTCGTCCACGTGCGACTGCTCGTCACGCTCGATGAACTCCATCGCCAATGCCGCCGTGGGCGACTTGGCGATGAGATCGGACCAGAGCGCGGCGCAAGAGGCCAGACCCAGCGGGTGCCCGTGGTTCTCACCCACCAGCACCGCCTGGGCGGCACTGGCGCGCGAGACGAGCTCGTCCCACGTCGCGGGCGAGCCGTCGGAACCATGCAGGATGACGACCGATCGCGGGCCGACCTCAAGAGGCGTTGCTCGATCTGCGCGGGATGCGGTGCATCCCTGCAGGAGGCAGGCGAACAGGAACAGCGGAGCGAGAATTCGGTGCATCGCCCAGTGTACACGGCAACGGTGCCCCTAGGACGGACTGCGGCCCGTACGCCTTGGGCGCGTCCTCTCAAAAATGAGACTGCCGCGATCTCCTCCGATCGCGGCAGTCACTTGATACTTGGAATCAATCAGGCGGCGATGTTGGTCGCAGCCTCGATGGCCTCGACAACCTGGCGGACCTGGAAGGGCTTCTTGAGGAATGAGTCGAAACCCATGCCCTTGAGGCCGTGGACCTGCCCGTCGGTCAGCTTCCCGCTCATGGCGATGATCCGCGTGAACTGGAGGTTCTCGCTGCGACGGACCATCTCGGCGACCTGCTTGGCGTCGCCATCGGCCAGGTGGATGTCGAGAAGGAGCACATGCGGCTTGAACCGCTCGGCCTCCATCCCGGCGCTGAAGCCCGAGTTGGCGGTGTGGACCTCGTAGTTGGTCTGTTCGGTGAGGATCCGCTGGAGGGTGTCGCTCACCTCGCGCTCCCCATCGACCAGGAGAACCCGGGTCCGCCCCGACATCAGCCCGTCGATGGGCATGCTGTGGGCCTTCATGAACCGGATCAACTCGCCGGTGGGAATGCGACGGTCCCGAGAGCCGGGAATCCGGTACCCCTTGAGCGCCCCCGAATCGAACCATTTCGAGACGGTTCGCGGTGCGACATTGCAGATTTTGGCGACTTCGCCGGTGGTCAGGACTTCTTTTTCAAACGGCATTATCTCACCTCTGTCACACATCGGGGTGGGGCCGGTCCATCCGTGGAGCCGTGCGACCATTGAATCGGTGCCTCAGAGGGTCGTCTTCACCATGACGACTCGCCTGAGCAGACAATTTCCTTTCTCGGACGAGATTTGGTCGGGGGGTGGCCAGGCCGCAGGCGGCACGGGTGCCGGGTCGATTGACAGACGCGCCGCGTTTCGTGTAGAGTGCCCGTCCCTCAGTCCGGCACACTTTCAGTTCGATCGCGGGCCGAATGCACGGGGCGAGGCAACTCCGGGGTCGTCGGCGGCGTACTGTCGGCCACCGCGGAGGGATTTGGGTCCGTATACTTGTCCCCCTTGGGCTGGTTTGGGTTTGGGACGGGCTGGTTGGATGGTCGTGGGACCGGTGGGGGACGGGTGGGGGAAGGGGACGGGTGGGGTTCTCGGTCGCGGCTCGACCGAGAAGAGTGTTTCGTCCGCGACCTCGACAGGTCGGGACGCCGGAAGCCATCCTGCCACCGGCTCGAAAGAGCGCATCGGTGGCCATCGAGGAGTGGATCGTGATCCAAGCCAGCGGCCTGTTCGCCCCCGTCCTTCGTTCGACCCTCCGTCTCATGTCCGGCACCGCGATCGTTGCGGCCTCGATGGTGGCATCGGCTGGGCTTCCCGTGACTGCGCTCGCGCAGGACGCGGTGGATGCCAGCAAGATGGAGCCCAAGCAGGTCCTCAGCGACTTCATCCACTACGTCAACATCGATCAGACCCGCCTCGCCCAGGCGATGGGGGCCGAGCTGGTCTCCCGCAAGATCTCTCCCAAGGACTTTGTCCTCCTGGTTGAGGGGTCTGAGTTTGTCGGGGTCGAACGCTTTGAGATCGCGACTGCCAAGGCAGTGCGCATGGCCGATCTGGAGCCGATCGCGGCGGGCCTGATCCGGGATTACACCAAGGGTCGGCTCGAGACCGCCCGCGACCCCAAGCAGATCGAGGCCAACATCAAGATGCTCACGGGCACGACCCGGGGGCGCGTGATCGCGACCGATCGGCTCAAGTTTGCGAGCGAGTACGCTGTTCCGCAGCTTCTGATCGCGCTGTTGAACAACACCGACCCCGTGCTGCGAGCCGAGGCTCAGGGCGTGCTGGTCGCCATGGGACCGAAGGCCGTTGCGCCGCTGAGCGCCGCCCTTCGGAGCCTGGATCCGATCGGACAGGAGCGGGTGGCGGACATTCTGGGGACGATCAAGTATCCGGCCTCGCTGCCTTACCTGGCCGAGGTGCAGGGGACGACCAAGAACGCGGCGGTGAAGGCGGCGTGCGAGCGTGCCCTGTCGACGTTCGGGTCGGTCGGGCAGATGACTCCGGCCGAGCTTTACGAGGCGCTGGCCGAGCGGTACTACCAGGAGAGCGTGGACGTCACGAGCTTTGAGGGCGAGGACTTCCAGCTGCTGTGGGATTACAAGCCTGCGGTGGGGCTGATCATGACGGCGATCCGCACGCCCGTGTACCACGAGGCGATGGCGATGAAGGCCGCGGAGCGTTCGCTGACACTGGCGAGCGACCGGGCCGAGGTGTTGGCGTTGTGGGTGGCGGCGAACTTCAAGCGAGAGATCGAGACGCCCGCGGGCTACGTGAATCCGGCGTACGCGGCCGACCGCAAGGACGCGATGTACTTTGGCGTCGCGTCGGGCTCGCAGATCTCCCAGCGGGTGCTGGCCAGGGCGATCGACACGCGCAACACGCAGCTTGCCCGGCGAGCGATCGCAGCTTTGTCCAAGACCGCGGGCGGCGCCGATCTGTGGAAGACGGGGCTCGACCGTCAGCCGCTCTTGGAGGCTCTCTCTTTCCCGAATCGTCGCGTGCAGTACGAGGCGGCCCTGGTGCTCGCCGGTGCGCAGCCGCGTGATCCCTTCTCGGGCGCCGAGCGCGTGGTGCCGATCCTGTCGGGTGCGATCCGCGAGGCGGCCGACCGCTACGCGGTTGTCTTCGCTCCCAGCGACGAGGTGTACAAGGCGGTGCGGTCGATCGTCGAGAAGACCGGGTACAAGGTTCTGCCGTACGGAAAGAACCTCGCCGAGATCGCCGGTCCCGTGGCCGAGGCGCCGGCGGTCGACCTGGTCGTGACGGCCAACCTGGGCGCCGACGCGGTGACGCAGACGGTCAGCGACGTGCGAGCGAACACGAAGATGGCCGCGACACCGGTCATGATTCTGGCGACGCAGGACAACATCCCCGACATGCGCAAGCGGTTCATCGGGGACGCGAGCGTGGCGATCCGGCCGGCGGCCGCGGGCGAGCAGTCGCTCCAGAAGGCGGTGCAGGAGCTGGTTGATTCGACCTCGGGCGGCAACATCTCTCCCGAAGAGTCCAACGCGTATTCCGGGCAGGCTTTGGCGGCGCTGCGGGACCTGGCGATCGCGGGCAATCAGGTGCTCAAGGTCGAGGACGCGGCGGTCTCGCTGATGGCCTCGCTCTCGGACACCAGGCTCAACGTCCGCATCGATCTGGCCGAGGTCATCTCGCGGATCGACCAGACGCAGACGCAGGTCGCGCTGGCCGATGCGGCGTTCAAGGCGGGCGGCGACGAGCGGATCGTCATGCTCGCCAAGCTCGCAGGCAGCGTCAAGCGCTTTGGCGGCAAGCTCGAGCAGCGCCACATCAACCGTCTGCGTGAGTTCGCCACCGGCAAGGATCTGGCCGAGTCGACGGCGGCGGCGGCGGTGCTGGGCGCTTTGAACCTGCCCAACAGCCAGGTTCTGCCGCTGATCACGTCGTCGAAGTGATCGGGGCCGCGCTCGTAGAATCGATCAAAAACACACGCGGCGAGCCTTCGGAAGGCTCGCCGCGATTTGCTTTGTGAACGGACGATTCAGGGGCAGCCGGTTTCGAAGGCGACGACGAAGGCGTCGTAGTCGAAGAAGTCGGAGCTGCCATCGCCGTCGAAGTCGGAGGTCTTGCCGGGGGGGCAGGTGCCGCCCTCGAAGCAGACGACGAAGGCGTCGTAGTCGAAGAAGTCGACCGTGCCGTCGCCATCGAAATCGGCGGGGCAGGCGTTGCCCGAGCCCGAGCCGGCCCAGTAGCCGCCGGTGACGGTGTAGATGCCTCCCGACATGGCGGGGCCGGCATCGGACTGGCCGATGGTGCCCGAGAGGGAATAGATGCCGCCGGTGGAGGTTCCGCCGCCGCCGGCGACAGTCCACCAACTGATGTCGTAGGGCTGGGCGAGGGCGGGAGCGGCCGCGGCGAAGGAGAGCACGGCGATCAGGGCTTTGGGCGACATCGAAACACTCCTGGGGATCAGGGTCTCAGCCGGAGATATGGTACTCCGTACAACAACATAAACGCAAAATCGGGCGTTCGACCGAAGGATGCGGGAAATTATCTTCACTTCGGCGTGTTTTTGCCGTACCCCCCTTTGGGTGAGTTATCGGCTCCCAATGGTTTGGGGCCTCCGGGCGGGGATCGGGACGATAACCTGACCATCATGCTGACACTCGACTATGCCAACTGTCTCTCCTCCCGGGTCGGCTCGCACGGGATCGATCCGGCCTTTCTGGCCCCCGGGTCTGAAGCCGCCCTCGCCGCCACCGCCAACACCAAGAAGCTTGCTCAGACCCGTGGCAAAGGTTGGGAACGCTGGCGGGAATTGCCCTTTGGCGAATTCCGTGCCGGGCACGTTCGTGACGTCAAGGCGGCGGTCGCCAAGTGCCGCGGGCGGTTCGACACCATGGTCGTTCTGGGCATCGGCGGCTCGGCCCTGGGCAACATCGCCCTCCAGGCCGCCCTCAACCCGCCCACTTACAACCTTCTCCCCGCCGAGCAGCGCGGCGGGGGCGGGGCGCCGCGGATGTTTGTGGTGGACAACGTTGACCCGCAGCACTTCGGGGCCATCCTGAGCTACTGCCGCGACGCGGGCGGCGGGCTTCGCCGCACCCTCTTCAACGTGGTCTCCAAGAGCGGCGAAACCGCCGAGACCGCCTCGCAGTTCATGGTCATCCGCGATGCCCTTCGGTCGGCGATGGGGGAGGCGTACAAGGACAACATCGTCGCGGTGACCGACCCGGCGAAGGGGACGATGCGACAGATCTGCGACCGCGACGGGTACGTGACCCTGCCGGTGCCCGACGGCGTGGGCGGGCGGTTCAGCGTGCTGAGCCCGGTGGGGCTCTTCTCGGCGGCGATGTGCGGGATTGATATTGATGGGCTCCTGGATGGGGCGGCGGAGATGGACAAGGTCTGCTCGCGTGAGGAGTTGACGAAGAACCCGGCGGCGATGCTGGCGACGCTGCTGGTGGAGCTTGGGACGAACAAGGGGAAGATCAACCACGTAATGATGCCGTACAGCAACGCGTTGTACCTGATGGCGGATTGGTACCGCCAACTGTGGGCGGAGAGTTTGGGCAAGCAGTACGACGTGAACAAGAACGAGGTGTTCGCGGGGTTCACGCCCATCAAGGCGCTGGGGACGACCGACCAGCACAGCCAGGTGCAGTTGTATCGCGAGGGGCCCAATGACAAGGCGTTTGGAATCGTGGATGTGAAGAGCTTTGATCATCACTGCCAGGGCGGGCATGGCGAGCTCTTGATTCCGACGGGGCAGGGGGTTGAGGCGACGAAGTATCTCGAGGGTAAGCGGATGGGAGATCTGTTGAACGCGGAGAAGCGGGCGACGGAGTATGCGCTGGTCGAGAGTCAGCGTCCCAACTATACGATCACGTTCCCGAGGATCGATGCGAGCCACATCGGCCAATTCATCGCGCTGTGGGAGGTCACCACGGCGTACGCGGGGCTGATGCTGGGGATCGACGCGTACGACCAGCCGGCGGTGGAGCTTGGCAAGCAGGCGACGTTCGGGCTGATGGGCAAGGCGGGCTTTGAGGCGTTCAAGGGCAAGGTGGATGCGGCGCTGGCGAAGACGGCGTACGTCATCTGAGGCCGGGCGGGCTCGGGGTATGATTTGCTCAATGCGCATGGAGGCCTTATGAAACTCGTCAAGCGGCTCGTGATGGTTGGCGTGCTCTTGGTGGTGCTGGTGATCATCGGCGTGTTTGCGGGGCTGTACTACGTCAACGATCTGGTCAAGGTCGGCGTGGAGAGGGGCGGCACGTACGCGATGGGCGTGAAGACCTCGCTGGGGTCGGCGGATGTGGGTGTCTTCTCGGGTAAGGCGGGGCTGAAGGACCTGGGGGTTGCCAACCCCGAGGGGTTCAAGGGCAAGGAGTTCTTCGCGCTGGGCACGGCGGCGGTTGAGGTATCCCTGGGCTCGCTCCGTGGTGACATCGTGGAGATCCCAAAGCTCGAGCTTTCGATGGTTCGGGCGACCCTGGAGAAGAAGGACGGCAAGACCAACTACAAGGTGATTCTGGACAATCTCGCCAAGCTCAAGACGGGCAAGGCGGACCAGCCCCAGCCCGCGGGCGGCGAGAAGAAGTTTGTCATCAAGGACCTGGAGATCAAGGATGTGCGGGTGACGGTCGACCTGCTCGACTCGCCGGTTCCACTGGGCAGCATCGTGGTGCCGATCGAGCGGATTCACCTGACGGATCTGGGCACGGCGGGCAAGGGACTGCCGATGTCGGACATCGTGGCGATCGTGGTGAGGGCGGTGCTGGCGACGGCGGCGGAGAACGGCAATGGGCTGATTCCGGCGGATATGCTGGGAGACTTGCAGGGGCAGCTCGCGATGCTGGGCGACCTGAGCCAGCTTGGCGTGAAGTTGGAAGCGGTGGTGGCCAAGGAACTGGTGGACAAGGCGAAAGCCGAGGCTGACAAGGCGTTGAACAAGGTCCAGGACGAGGTGGGTAAGCAGATCGATAAGGGGATCAAGGACATTTTCGGGTGGAAGAAGT
>CAYHQQ010000078.1:0-16626 GCA_964358855.1 uncultured Phycisphaeraceae bacterium | reverse complement strand
GCGGGGGGTGCCCCTTTGGGTTATTCGTAAATGGGGGGGGGCAATCCCCCCGGTAGGCCGCGAAATTGCATTTCGACCCCGTAGGGGTCGGCCCAGCGGCGTCGTGATCGCAGGGTGCCAGGGGCGGACACTTCCGGGGTCCAATGCACGCTTCACTGGCTCCCCGGGAGCTTCGCCCCTGACACGAAGACCAAAACACCGGCCTGGAATGCAACCATTGGGTTGAAACGTATGAATCGCTCCTTCAGTTCACGGCGTTGCCCGGAAGGGTCCGCCCTTGACGCCCCACGAAATTCGATGTCTCTGCGCCAACCCATTCGGGTTCGACTTGCAGCGCGCGTCCTTCCGGAGGCTGCGCCACGGCTCTTGTCGATGACCCCTTCCTTCCGTTCACGGAGTTGTCCCGATGGCAAGTCGTGAATTCGGCACCCGGCGGGTTCAGCAACCCGTCTCAAACGCCCTCACAAACGCGTCACAATCAAAGAAATCGCCCCTTCGCTGAACTCGGTGGGGCGACGCAGTGACTTGAACCCACAAACTTGGCGTCTCTTTGCATTCCAGGCCGGAGGCCTGAACATCAGTAGCCGGGAGTGAAACCCCCGGAAAGGCTGAGCCAACAGAGCCCCCGGCGTCAGCTGGGGGGGGGTGCCACCACCCGCGCTTCGCGCGTGGTGGTTGGGCGAGCGACATGCCCCCGCGCCCCACGACATCCCGGATTCTTCAGCAACCCACCTCAAACGCCCTCACAAACGCGTCACAATCAAAGAAATCGCCCCGTCGCTGAACTCGGTGGGGCGACGCAGTGACTTGAAGCCACAGACTTGGCGTCTCTTTGCATTCCAGGCCGGAGGCCTGAACGTCAGTAGCCGGGGGGTGAAACCCCCGGAAAGGCCGGGCAATTGCATTTCGACTCCGGAGGAGTCGGCCCGGGCTCGACGGACCTCAACGCGAACTTCTCGTATCAAGACACGAGCAGCACTCGATCCCGATCGTTGGGAACGAATGCGGTTGTAAAGCGATGGCCAGCCGGTGGCGCTGCGCCCTCAATGTGCTATCCTGCGTCCCTGACGATTGAGGGAACGACATGGACTATCTACGGCTCCAAAGGCGAGTACAGAAGCAGCTGCTGAAGGATCGACCCGCCCTCAAGAGCGGGCTAGACGATTTGGTACGCGTACTCCGCCAAGGCCCGAGCGCCGAGCTTTGGCGCCGAGGAGACCCACCGGACTGGAACAGACTCCAAAAACGATGGCTTACCTGGTTCAACGCGCTGTTGTCCAAACTCCCGCCGTCACCCAAGCTCGGACTCGCATGGTTCGAGTTTCCAAGCGACCTCAACCCGGTGCTGACCTCGGTCTCGGGCCACGAAACACTCGACACCTCCGATCCATCCTTCGGCCTTGAAGTGGAACGCGACTGGCCCATCGATCGCCGCGGCTTCACGCTTCCGGCAGGTCTATTCCCGATGCCGGAGCTCGACAAGTTCTTCCACGTTGCCGGCTGGCGCACCGGGTCCGAAGTACCCGAGAACGAGCTGCTCCACCCGGGCGTCTGCGCTCTCGGCAGCGCGTGCGCAACGTTGCTGGTCATCCACACCCTTCCGCAAACGAAGATCCTCCAACACTCCACCGGCTCGCTCGGAGTCATGATCGGTTGGGCCGACGGCGACTACATGCCAATAGGCGTGCTCAACTCCAAAGGCTGGGGGCCTCTCAAACGCACCCCGAGAGTCGCACCGCCGCGTCCCGAGGAACTCAAGCCCGAGGATGGCAGGTTCGACGCGTTCCAATTCATCAAAGCGGGCAAGGACCCTCGCCAACTGGACAAACGCACGCGCACGCCGCTGCTCATGCGCATCATGTTCCCCGAGTTCAAGATGGTCGAACACCTCATCAAGCATGGCGCCGATGCCTCGGCACTGGATCGAAAGCGGCAGAACATGCTGCACACAATCGGTGCCGATGAACTTCCGCTCCTTCGAGTTCTCTTGGATGCCGGTGCGGGTGCGAACCAGGTGGACGCAAGCGGGCGCACGCCCCTCGACAGGATCGTCAATGACGGACGGTGTACGGTCGCTCACGTCGACCTGATTTGGAGCCGGGGCGGGCGCCTGGGCCGTCGATCCACAGGGCGCACCTATCCCATCCATATGTTGTGCGAAGATGCGTTTGGAGACTGCATTCCGCAGCTCGTGGACTGGTGGCTCAAGCACGGCCAGCGCCTTGAAGGACGGGACGGACGTGGTCGCACTCCGCTCTGGGCCGCCTTGAAGGGTCACGCCGACGAGGTGGAATGGAAGGCAAAGAACCCGGAACATGCTTCCCCGCTGGGTGAAGGATCCGGCGTGGCAGTCATCCTCATGCTCCTTGCTCGCGGCGCCAATCCCAACACGCGCCTCCGCCAATCGCCATCGCGACTCATCCCTCCCGGCGCGACACCCCTCATGGTTCGCCGATACACCAGCGTCCGGCTGATCCGCGAACTCCTTCGTCGCGGGGCCGACCCGCACGCCAAGTGTACAAAGGGCCTCACCGCGCTCGACTACGCACGAATCGCCGCACACAAACCTGACCTCCCGCAGAACGCCAAGGCGCCCCAGATCGTCCGACTGCTCGAACGCGCGATGGGCTAGTGCCGCTCAGGCCGCCACCCGGGCGCGGACCCAGGCCTTGCGCACATTCGCCCAATCTCCTAGCAACCCGCCTCAAACGCCCGCACAAACGCGTCATAATCAAAGAAGTCAATCGCCCCGTCGCCATCAAAGTCGGCGCCCGGCGCACCTGCCTCAAACGCCACGACAAAGGCGTCGTAGTCAAAGAAATCAATCGCCCCGTCGCCGTTGAAATCGGCCCTGCAAACGAGCAGATACGCCATGGGCATCCCATCGAGCGTGCCCCACCCGCAGATGCGCCCCAGATCGTCGATCGCCGAC
Organism: uncultured Phycisphaeraceae bacterium; assembly: GCA_964358855.1. Taxonomy (GTDB): domain Bacteria; phylum Planctomycetota; class Phycisphaerae; order Phycisphaerales; family UBA1924; genus UBA2396. The sequence goes on along the minus strand of CAYHQQ010000078.1, from coordinate 13,694 downwards.
GCGACATCCAGCCGCCAGCCCGAGCCGGGCATGATCGTGGTGTTGAGATCCGTGATCACGCCGCCGCGCCACACGACCGCCTTGGAGTTGGAAGTCCCCACGATGTCGCCCGCGTGATTCACGCCGTAGGCGTACGACCAGCCCGCGAGCAGCCCCAGATCCGTGCGTGACAGCACGTTGCCCGAGGCATCGAGATTCCACGCCGTCGCGTGCTTCTCGCCCGAGGACGTCTTGGACCATCCGACCACCACGCCAGGATTGTTGATCGCGTACGCCTGACCATCGGCGCCGCCGAGCGTGCCAAGATCGCGCGGGACTCCGTTCACCCACAGGCACGCCCGCGACTGCGCGTCGCGTGCGAGCATGGACGAGCCGACAATCCAGCCCGCGGCGTTGATGTCGTACCCCCAGGAGTGATTGCCCCCCAAGGTGCCCAGATCCGTGAGCGTGCCCGCGGACCAGAGGCACGCGTGCTCGACTCGAAGCGTGCCGACAATCGCGTTGAGGAAGCCGACGACCTGGCCCGACTCATTCGCCCCGCGCGGGGCGAAATCGCCGATCGTACCCATGACCCCGTTCTGCCAGCGCAGGGCACGGATGGTCAGGTCCTGGAACGAGTAGCTCATCCCAAAGATCGTGTCGCCCGACGCGGCGAACCCGAAGGCGTTGGTCGTGCCCGGAAGAACGCCAAGGTCCTGAACGTTGGTGCCATCCGAGAGCATCGGATGGAACAGGTTCGACTTGGGCTCGGTGGCCGAAACACACACGACGCGACCGACCCCGTCGAAGGCCCATGCCGCCGACTGGCCGCCCAGCGACCCCAGCGGGATGACACGAAGGTTCTGCGCCTGAGCAGTGGTTGCACCAAGGATGCCGGCAAGTGCGGCGGTGTGAAGAGCGAACTTCATGATCAAACTCCTTTAGTCATCGCCGCGCCGGTGCGGGAAAGTCTCGGTGGGGGTGGACGAATGGCAGACGGTGCACGTGTCAATGACGCCCGCGTGCCCCTGCTTCACGATCGCCTGGATGTTGTCCGCGGCGTTGGAAGCGGGCGTGATCGCGTGCGGCGAACCGTGGCAGGACATGCACGCCACGCCCTGGTGACCCAAGGAATCGCGGAACAGCTTGCCCGGCTGCTCAAACTGGAACTCGGGCCTGTTGTGGCAGTCGGAGCACTTGGGCTCATCAACCCACGGCGTGCGGGCGGGATTGCCCACCGCCGCCATCGACGTGTGGCAACTGTTGCAGTTCATCCCGGCGAGAGAGTGAACGTCACGCTGGCACTGCGTGCGGAATCCGGGGTGACACGCGTAGCACTCGTTGTCCAGGTGCGCCGCGGCCATGCGCGGCGCGTGGGCCAGGTGCATCGCCGAAGAGAGGTTCGAGACTCCGGGCTGTCCCGGAGAGCCGACCGCCGGATCGGCGTGACACTGCGCACAGAAAACAGGCTTGCTCGCCTCGAGCGTCGTGCCGTGCAGACGATCGTGGGCCTTCAAGATCGTGGTCGCCACGCTCTCGCCGGGCGTGTTGTGGCAGAGGTTGCAGCTCATCTCCCACGACACGGGAACCACCGCCTGGGTCTTTCCCAGCACGTTGCCGTTGAGCTCGGCCGTCACAGTGGCCAGCACATACGGGTTCTCGCGCCCGTTGTCATCAACCGGCGTCACCGGGATCCCCGTCGCCAGGAACTGCTGGTCCGCGACCAAAGCCATGGTGCCCGACATCCCAAACCCGCCCAGCCCGACGTCGGGCGGCAGGTTCGCGCCCAGCAGCGCCTGCGAGTGCGTCCAGAAGTTGCACTTGTCGGTCGAGTGCGTGTTCGCGGGCATCGTGTACTTGAGCGTCAGCCCGCTCGTCACGATGCTGGGGTCCTCACCCGTCCGCTTGAGCACGACCTGCGCCCGCAGATTATTGAACGGCGGCAGAATCATCATCTCCGAAAAATCCGACTGCATGCAGTGCATCCCCAGCTCGTTGTACGCGAAAACCACGTACTCACTCGCCATCGGCTCCGCCGCCGACGCCAGCAGCATCGCCCCACACCCCATCGCGCCCGCCCCCACCACCAGCGGCCCCACCCACCGCCGTCCCCCGGAACGTCTGGGCCGATGGACCGACAACTCGACCAAAGAAGCAAGAGCTCTTCGCAGCATGGCTGATCTCCCAGAAGGGCACGAAAGGACGGAAGCTGTGCACTGGAATGTACAGGACCATGTTGTCCGTAATACAGCGCCGCGACCGGTTTCTCCACTTTCTTTTGCCAATCCAGGAATCTGACGTGCCCACTTTGGGGCAGGCCGCGACCCGTCAGCACGGCATTTCGAAAGCCGTCACGAACGCGTCGTAGTCGAAGAAATCGACCACCCCGTCACCGTCAAAATCCGCGGTGGTGCCCGGCGGGCAGGCGAGCCCATCGAAGCAGACGGCGAAATCGTCGAAGTCAAAGAAGTCGACCGCCCCGTCGCAGTTGAAGTCGGCGGCGCAGACCCGAAGACGTGCGGCGTTGCTTGTCACGCCGCTGCACCCATTGGCGACAATGCAGTCGTAAACGCCCGCGTCGGCGGGAGAGGCGTGGGCGATGGTGAGGGACGCGGTGGCGGCCGAGGGGTTGAGGCTGGTGTCGATGGGCTGGTTGTCGTGACGCCAGTGGTACGTCAGTGTGGAGTCGCTCTGTGCGACGATGGAGAGGATGGCAGCGCCAGAGTGGCAGGCGCGTTGGGTGGTCGGATGCGTGGTGATGGTGGGCGATTCGCCCACGCGCCATGTGGCCACCGACGAAGTCACGTGTCCGCCAGCGGTCGAGAAGCCACCAGCCACCATCAGGTCGCCATTGGCCAGGTTCAGGAACGAACCGACGCCCCCTCCACCGGCGAGCTCAACGCCCCCGGCGATCGCGTTCCATGAAGAGCCGTTCCAAAGGGCCAAGTATCGAAGAGGAACGCCACCAAAGGGCTGGAAGGTACCTCCTGCGATCACGTCCCCGTTGGGCAGCTCGTCTACGTCGTAGATGCTGGTGCTGAAGGCCCCGGGATAGATAGTCCACGCCGAACCATTCCACCGAAGCACATACTCATTCGACCCAAAGGAAGGGGGTGTCAATTGAGCCGTCGCGAGCAGATTCCCGCTTGGGAGCAGCTTGAGAGAAGTGAATAGAGCAGTACCGCCTGGGTATGGCGAGGCGAACGGCACCCACGCAGTTCCATTCCATCGCGCGATGCCTTGATTGGCGTCACCGCCCTGCATGGAAAACTGCCCACCGGCAATGAGGTCCCCATTCGGCAGATGCCCCAAAGCGCGAAGGGTCGTCAAGGGCGTCGTCAAGCCCGGCATGGGCGCCCATGTCGCGCCGTTCCAGCGGGCGACAGGCACCCGGGTCCCACCTGGAAGGGTCAGATTGCCACCGACGACGATGTCGTGGTTCGCGAGAAAGGCCATCGCTCCGAATATTCCTGTCAAACCGGCTCCGATGCGCACCCAGCCGGATTCGGTGAGCCTCAAAATGCGTTCATCGCAAACGACGTAGAGATCGCCCGAGGGCCCCAGAGTCATCAAACCAACCGTCGAAGGAAGGTATGGATCCCCGGTCGCGGCCACGAACGGCGACCACTGGGCACCGGATTTGCGCACGATGTGGAATCCCGGAGAACTCCCCGCAAGCGTACCGCCCGCAAGCACATCCCCGTTCGGAAGTTGAAGCAGCGGGCCACATCCGCCAACGAACCCGGTCCCCAGAGCCTCCCAGGACGAACCGTTCCACTTGGCGATGTTCTCCGCCCCAATTGCCGCGTCTCCGGCGGGAGTGAGGTAAGCCCCGATCTCGGTGAACTGGCCACCAACAAAGACGTCGCCATTGGGCAGCCGAACGAGGTCATGCATGGTACCCCTGACGCCGCCGTTGTAGAGAGACCAGGTCGAGCCATCCCAAACTGACATGTTCTCCATGGACGTGTGCGTGTATCCGAAGTTCCCGCAGGCAAGGACATATCCGTTGGGCATTTCAGTGATGTGGTTTACCTGCGGCGTTGCCTGGGAAAGACCGTCGCCCATTGGCGACCAGATTGAGCCGTTCCAGAGAGCAATGTTGTTGACGCGTGTGTTTCCGGAAGTGTAGAACTCGCCGCCGGCAATCAGGTCTCCATTCGACAGATGGCGAATGGCACCCACAAATGCGTTTCGATTAGCAAATCCAGTCTGAAATCCGTTGCCGATCGCGGACCATGTCAGCCCATTCCACCGGGCGATCGCCTTCGCTGCGACGCCCCCGGCCGTCGTGAACCCGCCCCCGACGATGATGTCGCCATTCGGAAGATCTTCGATTGCGACGACATTCCAAGAGCTTCCGCCAAGTCCCGCGCCGAAACCTGACCACTCGGTACCGTTCCATCGAGCCAACCCATTCACGATGAGATTTCCCGCCTGAGTAAACGTTCCGCCGGCGAGAAGATCGCCGTTCGGCAAGACATGCAGGACATAGACAGTGCCGTTCACTCCAGAACCCAGCGAAGACCAGGATGAGCCGTTCCATCTCGCGACTTTGGAGGTCGACGTCCCACCAGCGGATGCAAAGCCGCCACCAACAACTAAATCACCGTTCAACATGGTCACCATGGCGTACCCAGGTCCGCTGAGGCCTGCTCCAAGAGCCCTCCACTCCCTGGTGGTCGGGTCGTAGAGAGCAATACGACTCGCTCGCGTATTTCCAGCAACCAGAAACCCGCCCGTCATGGCGATGTGCATCCCCATCGGCCCGGGGCCATCGGGGTCGTAGGCTGCCATTGCCAGAATTGTGCTATCGGCGCCGGGGATACTCAGGTCCGGAATCCACTGACCGTCGCACTGCGCGCGAGCCATCGGAGTGTTCATGCCCAAGATCGCGAAGAGCATGCACCACAGCGCGATCGGTGCGGGACTGATGGCGATGCGTGTTGTGCACGGATGGGACATCAAACGGACTCCTCGATGTATCGGCCTGCGAGGGTCCGGATCTGACCCTGAGATTAGTTTACCATCTCCCCGCGCAAAGCACAAGAGGTATCTGCTGCGTCATTTGAGGCGTCGGTTGGTGGCAAGCCCAGGGATGGAAGTAGTCTCGACTGTGAGATCTTGAATCTGAAATCTGCGATGGATCTGCAGGCCGATCAGGCCCTCGCCTCCAGAATCAAATTGAACGGCGTCGTCGTCGCCACCCGAACACTCGCAAACCCCGCGATCTTGATCGTCTCCGTCAGCTTCGCCGGCCCCGCGCACGCGCCCAGCGCCGGGCCGTCGAACGCCACCGACGCCGGGACGCAGATCATCGCCGACGCGGCAGAGAACACACGCGACACCGGATTCAAGTTGCCCTCAACCGTGTCCGCCGCATTGGGCTCCACCACCATCCACGTCCCTCCGGGCGCAAGGCTTTGCCTCACTCGCTTGCCACACCCGACCGGATCGCCCATGTCGTGCAGACAATCAAAGCACGTCACCAGCCCGTAACCGCCGGGCGCGAGCGCAAAGCCCGTCGCCTCCGCCACCTCAAACGTCACGTTCTTCAGCCCCGCCTCGCTCACCTTCGCGCGGGCGCACTCAATCGACGCCCCGTGAAAGTCAAATCCCGTGAACTTCGAATTGGGAAACGCCTTTGCCATGATGATCGTCGACGCCCCGTGCCCGCACCCCACATCCGCGACCGCGATTCCACGCTCGAGCTTCGCCTTGACTCCCTCAAGCGCAGGAATCCACGAGCCAACAAGGTTGCCCCGATAGCTCGCCGCGAAAAACTTCTCCGTGCCGCAGAACAAACACGCGTCATGGTCGCCCCACGCAATCCCCTTGCCCGACGCATAAGCCCCCTGCACCTTTGCCGTGTCCCGATGCATCGAGCCGATGATCTCAAACGCCCCGCCCAGCGCCGCCGGACTCTCGTCGTTCGCCAGCGCAAACGCCTGCTCCTCCGTCAGGAAGTACTTCCCCCCCTTGGCGTCATAGCTCACATACCCCCCGGCCGCCTGGTTCAGCGTCCACTCGCGAACATACCTCTCCGCGATCCCCGTCTTCTTCCCGATCTCCGCCGTCGTCGCCGGACCGAGCGCCGCCATCGCCTTGTAGATCCCCAATCGATCGCCGATCACAACCAGCGCCGCAGACATCGCCGCCCCCATATCGCCCACGGCCTTGCCCATGAACTCATTGAGTTTCGCCTCGTTGATCGCCATGTGTGCTCCTTTCAGGCCCGGCGGCCCTCTTGGGGTCCCAGTTTACCCCAACGCCGCCAGATACTTCAACGCCCAATCCAGCCACCAAACCGATCCCGACTCCGTACAGTGCAGCATTCATGTCCCCCAAACGTCGACCAGAACCAATAGAGACAGAAGGACGGTCTTTCATCGATACCCAGCAGAACCCATCATCGCCCAGAGAGCAACCCGACGGCCGGGAAGTCTTCCGGATCCTCGCCAACGAGAACGCCGAGATGCTGTCGTCGTACCTCCGCAGCCTGCTGTGCGGCGTGGGGGGCGTGGGGGGCGTGGGGGGCGGCGACGCGGCCACGGTCGACGATCTCTTTCAGGCGGCCATGATCGTCGCCTGGCGACGCCTCGCGGACTTTGACCGCTCGCGCTCCTTCGGTATGTGGCTCCGAGGTATCGCCCGCAACCTCGTCCTCGAGCACGCCCGCAAGGCGGCCCACCGGCTCAGCGTCGACGACCCGCGGGTCATGGCCGAGCTCGACGCGCGGTACGACTCGTTCACCTCGGGCGGGCGCATCTTTGGCGAACGCTCCGAAGATGTGCTGCGGTGCCTGGCGAGTCTGCCGGTGGTGATGCGCGAGGCGATGGAGATGGTGTACGCGCGAGGGATGCTGCTGCGCCAGATCGCGGTGGCGCTGGCCGTCGCGGAGGAGACGATCAAGAAACGGGTGCAGCGAGGACGCGTGGCGGTGGCCGAGTGCATGCGCGCCGGGGGTCATGGCCAAAGCGAGCTCAGTGCGGAGACGTCACGATGAACAGCGAATCAAACCACGCCCGACCCAGCGCGGATGCGGCAGGAGCCATCGGGCCCGACCCGGCCGCAAGCCCCTCGCAGCAGGCCGACGAACTCTTCGTGCACGGGCTCATCGGCTCGGTCCACGAGCGGGCCAGCGGCGTGCAGGCCCAGCGCATCGATCGCCTGATGGCCGCACTTGCCCAGACCGCCGGCACCACGAACGGACTTCCAGGCCGGGACCTTCGCCGGATGGCGGGCCGAAGACTCCGCCGTTTCGTGAGCGTGGTCGGACTCGCGTGCGTCGGACTCGTGGGCGTGATGGCCATGTGGATCGTGGTGGCGCCGGCCACCAACGAGGCCCGGGCCGCGGTGACAGCCACGATCTCGGCCGCCAAGGCGTCGGGAGACCTGCGGTACGAAATCCGCGTCATGCGCGCGATGCAGACCGAACTGCCCCAGGAACCCAGCGCGGTCTTCGACAGCAAGAGCGGCGGGCTCTTCGTGCTCCGGGCGCGCGGCCCCAACGGGCACGTCGCGATCGCAGGTCAGGACAGCGCCGGCGAATGGGCGATCCGCCAGGACGGCGGGATCGAGCGTGAAGATCCAAGGCGCGCCTGGCCCAGATGGGCGACCAGCGGCGATGAGTCGATCTTCGCCGACTCGGTCGAGGCGCTCTTGAACTCCCTGATGACCAATTACAACCTCTTCGTCCTCGAGCCCCAGGTCGTCGATGGACACACCATGCGCCGAATCGTCGGCCTGCGCCGGACCGACCCGCCGCACGGGCTCGCGGATCGTGTGCTGCTCCTCATCGACGCCGAGAGCATGCAACTCCAGCGGATGGAGATGGCGTGGAATCAGCCGCCCATGGGCCCGCGCGGACCAGGGCCCGACGGGCAGCCCATGGGATTGCGCCCAGGCGAAGGCAATCGCCCGCATCGCGACGGCCCACCGGGCGAACTTGTGCCCGATGATGGCCGACCCGATGGCCGGCCCGATGGCCGACCCGACGGCAGGCCCGACGGCAGGCCCGACGGCGGACCAGATGGTGGACCAGAAGGCAGACGTGATCGCGGGCCGGACTTTGGTCCAGGTCGTCCAGAGCGTGGTCTTCCCCCGGGTCCGCGTGGAGACTTCGGGCCGCCGATGGGCAACGACGCCCCGCGAGGCCCGCAAGTTGGCCCGCAGCAGGGTCCCATGCAGGGTCAACCGCGTGCGCAGCGCCTGGTCCGCCTGGTGATGGAACGCACGAACGCGCCGACATGGCCCAGCGATTGGTTCACGCCCGAAGGACATCTGTCGGGAACGTGGGGAGAACCCGTCACGCGGTAGTTGGCTGTGCGCGGGGGAAACTCATGCTTCCCTGAAGGGGAAGCATGCCACCCGATCAGTTCGGCCGATCCTGGTCGCACTCGCCCTTTTGCACGTTGGTGGGGACGAAGGGTCGCCCGACGGCATAGATCAAGTTGCCCCGCGGCTGCGGCGGGTGGAAGACGCTGGGAACATCGTCGCCGGCGAGGGTCCAGCCCGGGCCCGGCGTGTCGAACGACCACGCGTCCATCAAGTATGGCACACCCTGCGCGCGAGCGAGCAGCGCCTCGCGGTCAAACGTCTCGGCGACGTCGCCCTGCCAGTCGCCCATCAGACGAACGCAATGCGTGACACGTCCCCACGGGTTGGTCTCCGAGCGGAACACGCTCTGGTTCCTGGTCTCATACTCAAACAGCGGGTGGTTGGCGTAGCGATACGTGAGCCAGTCGGCGGGCGCGTCGGTCTCCGCCCGATTGGTGGGCATGCTGCGCGGCAGCGAAGCCTGCTCGTTCGCCAGCGCCGGGGTGTAGATCCAGCGACGCACCGCACGGCAGGCATAGCCGCGCTTGAGGTATACAGGTAGGGCCTCAGGCCCGGCGCCGAAGGTGCCGATCCAACCTCCTCCTTCGGCTCCCCCACGCCCGTCCTTGCCGACGGCGATCTCCTGCATCGCGCTCAAGAGCTTCCCGCCCTGCCCGCCGCCCTTGAGCTCCGGAAGCACATGCCAGAGGGCCAGCCAGTACGATTGCGGCCTGGGATAAGGCGCAACGATCGAACCCAAAAAGCCGAGCAGGCGATCACCCTGATACGCGCCCAGAACACTGATGCCCTGCGGAAAGACGCTCCGATCAACCCAGGGCGTCTGGTACTGGAACTCAAACATCCGCTGGTCGCGGGCCAGGATGTGACCCTTGCGCCAGTGCGTGTCGATGTACTCGCGGAGCTGGGCCGCGTCGCGACACGGCTCGATCGAAACACCGGTGGTTGTGGCGGTCTGTGTGGTCATGCGACGGCTCCAAAGGGGTGCGCGTTGTGCTTGAGCTCGGTGGTGATCGCCGGGCCCGCCAGGTGCGAGCGAAGGAACTTGGCGTCCACGCGGGTCTTGGTGTCGAACTGGTGCGTGTGCCCGAGCTGGGTCGCGATCGCGACGGTGGCGGCGTCGGACTGACCAAAGGGGTACGCCAGCGCACGCCCCATCGAGCCAAACTCCCGGGACATCACCGCAAGCGCCATGTGCATGTCGGCGGCCTGCCGCATGGGCGCGAGAGTCGTGTAGGCAACGTGATCGAAGCCGTGCGCGCCCAGGGCATGCCCCGCGGACTGCAGCTCATGGAGTTGACGCCTGGTGCAGAACCAGTCGCTCGCGAGAAGCCCCACGTCGGCGTTGACCAGATGCAGGACCTCGGTCGCCCGGTCGTGCGGGAGCGCGAAGGCGAACATGTACTTGAGCCGACGCTTGGCGGGGACCTCGTAGTGATAAAGCCGGTTCATGCGCTCGGTATCAATCGCGATCTCGCCGCACCCCGCCTCCTGGAGCTGCGTGTTGACCCGCCGCTCAAACTCGCCCCAGCCAAGCTCCTGCGCCAGCGCGTGGAGCAGATGCTGCGTGCACCAGCGGGTGTCGGTTCGCGTCGATGTGGGCAACGCCGTCCGCCCCGCAGAGCGATCGAACGTCTGAATCTCGTCGGGCGTCGCGTAGGGACGCATCGGGGCAAAGAGCACGCACGGGACCCCCAGGTCGGCCATGACCGGAGCCGCGTGCTCGTACTGATCCCGCACGGCATCGTCAAAGGTCAAAAGCGCCAGATTGGACTCGTCGGCGTGGGAGTGAACGTACTCCTCGACAGTGACGATCCGGTGCGATCGCTGGATGAGGCGGATCTGGGCCGCAAACTCAGCGGGGGTGATACCGGTGACACCGTCGGAATTGGCCGGGCGTACATAGTGGTAGGTGACGACAACGTGGGACATGCGAACCTCCGATCTCCCTTGCATCGGAACGGAGGGGGAACGGCGGTCGATTTTGGGGGTGGCCAAGAAGGCCGGATGGAGCAAGCGGCGTTATCGGGCGGAAAGGCCGCCTCCCCCGATGGCGTGGGGGAGGCACGGATCAGTGCGCATGGGAGCAGCCGCCGTGGCTGTCTTGTGGGGGAAGGGCGGGCATGTCGGGGAGGACGAACTTGGGCAGCGCGTCGTCGTTGTAGTCGGTTCGCGGGCCGCAGTTGAGGTTGACGACCTGGGCGTCGATGTCGGTGTTGCCCAGGGCCTTGGCGGTGATGTTGCCGGTGGCGCTGAGGGCGAGAGAGCCCTGCGAGGCGAGGTTGAGAGAGCCGGTCGTGTTGATGTTGAGGTCGCGGCAGTTGAGGTTCACCGAGTCGCTGGAATTGATCTCGAGTTTCGCGCCCGAGAGGGAAAGCACAGGGCCTTCTGCGGTGAGCGAGATTCGGATCTCCAGTTGCCCCCCCGCGGCCCGAACTTCGATGTGATCGCCGGCAGGACCCGAGCTCACATTGAGCGTTCGCCCCGAGGGGAGCTCGATGGCGCTGGGGGCCGCGGGCGGGCTTGCGGGTGCTTGACGGGCCGGGACTTGTGTGGGCTTTGGGGTTGGCTTTGGGTCGGCGGGTGTCATGCCGAAGGATAGGTTGGAAGGGCGGAGGAGCCCCGTGCGGGTGGTGCGGAGCGATTGAGAGCTCGCTAGGATGGTGCGACCGAGCCGGAGAAACAGTCCATGCCAGCAGCAGCCCGCGTCGGCGACATGATGAAACAGGATACGCCGCACTGCCACGCGCCCATCCATCCGCCCGCGCCGGTGCCCACGCCGTTGCCGCACCCCGGCCTTCCACTGACGATCCTTCCGCCCGGCGCTCCGACGGTCATGATCGGGAACATGCCCGCGGCCCGCGTGACCGACATGTCGACGCCTTGCACGCTCCCCGGGTGCGTGCCGGCGGGGCCGGGCATGATCGCTCTGGGATCCTTCACGGTGTTGATCGGGAGCATGCCCGCGGCACGCGTCAACGACATGACGGCCCACCTGACCTGCGTCGCGCCGATCCCAAGCCCCGTGGGCAAGATCATGCCCCCGGGATGTCCCACCGTGATGATCGGCTGAAGCAACTTTCGAAAGAGGCGGTAGCGAGCGTTGAGGCTCACACACTTTGAAGCGTTCGCTCCGCGTTGTCCGGCGTGCATGGCACGCGGGACCCGCTCGGCGCTCCAGCTCACGCGCCGCGAGGTGCACGACGCCGTCAGCGTGCGCGAGGGTGTGCTGCAATGCACCGCGTGCATGAGCGAGTTTCCCATCATCGACGGCATCCCCGTCCTGGTCGCCGATGCTCGCGCTTCCATCGCCGCGAATCACGCGGCCTTCTCCCGGCGCGCCGATCTGTGCGACGTCGTCGACGGCATGCTCGCCGAGTGCGCGGGGCCGGGGTCGTGGGATCTGGTGACCATGCAGCACGTCTCCGGGGCGGCGTGGGATCACTACGCCGAGTTCGACCCGGACGAGAAGGACGGCGAGTGGAAGCCGGGACAGATTGGACGCGTGATGAAGATCGCGGGCGACGCCGGGGCGATCGTCAAGGGCGGCCCATCGCTCGATGTCGGATGCGGGGCGGGGCGATCGAGCTTTGAGATCGCGGCGGCCTCCGGCGGCCTGGTGTTGGGCATCGACATGCACGTGGGGACCTTGCGGTTGGCGCAGCGGGTGCTGCACGAGTCGCGGGTGTCGTATCTGCGAAGGTCGCTGGGGATGCTGTACGAACGCCGTGCGTTTGATGTGACGCTCGAGGGACGCGATCGCGTGGACTTCTGGATGATGGATGCGCTGAACCCCTGCGTGGGAACCGACGACGCGGGTGTGGGGACACTCGCCAATGTCGTGGCGCTCAACGTGCTGGATTGCGTGACGTCGCCCTTGGGGCTTTTGCAGCGGATGGTGGGCGTGCTTCGCGGCGGGGGAAAGCTGACGGTTGCGACGCCGTTTGATTGGAGCGCGGGCGTGACGCCGGTGGAGGCGTGGATCGGCGGGCACTCGCCGCGGGGGTTTGCCGCGGGCCAGAGCGACGAGCTGCTCGTGAAGCTGCTGACACCCGGCGGGCACGTCGCGAGCATCGCGGGCGTGGAAGTGGAGAAAGACCTGCGCCAGGTTGCGTGGCAGGTGCGGGTGCATGAGAGGTCGTTGATGCGGTATGTTTTGCAGATGGTGGTGGCCAGGAAGAGTTGAACAGTGAACAGGACTGAGGACTGAGGGGAAGGCAGCGTGCTGGGTGCTGCGTGCTGGGTGCTGGGTGCTGCGTGCTGCGTCGGATTCGCAGCACGCAGCACGTAGCACGTTGTCTTGGGGACGGGGAAGGCAATGGGACGGATGGGACTCATGGGACTGATGGAAAGCTAAGCCCACGGGCTATAGCCCGTGGGCTTGTGGCGCACGGGAAACTGGACGCGAGAGCGAAGCTGATGCGCCGACAGGAAGAGCGTTTTGTGGATGCAGGGAGGAGTCACGGGCTGGAAGCCTGTGAAGGAATTGGGTCGAGGGGGGTAGGAAAGGCAGGGAGAAACCACGCGGAGCGTGGTGGTACCCGAGGAAGACTGATTCGTTCACAGGCTCGGAAGCCCGTGCCACGGTCAGGGGCTTGTGCCGCGGGGCATGGGGGGTGGGCGGTGGCCGGCGGTGACGGCGGCGACGAGCCAGGGGGAGACGGTATCGGCGCGAGAGAGTTCGAAGTTCACGACGAGGGCATCGGCCTCCTCGTGCAGGCAGATCACCTGGAGGATGCTCGTCGTGGGCGTGGTGGTGGATTGCTTGACGGTGACATCGCCGGGCTGGCAGAGCTCGGCCAGGCTGGATTGCACCACGCGATTGGCGAGGAGGAGCGGGTCGGCGAGCACGCCGGGGCGCAGGGGTACGTGGTCGAGCGTGATGTTTGGGGCAAACTGGGAAGCGACCTGGGCGATCGTGTTCGTTCGGTTGCGCTCGGATGTGTTGCGAAACCGGGACATGAGGCTTGTGAGCAGGGCCTTGGGATCTGGATTGCGATCGGGGCCGTGTGGGGTGGTGAGTTGACCGGGTGTGGTTGAGGAACGAGCGCGCGAGGAGCGGGAGGTTTGGGGCGGGCCGGGCCACCAGCGGGTGAGGGTGGTGGCGGCCTTGCGGGCTTCGATGGGGTCGGCGGAGGCGGTGAGCTCGCGGAGCTTTGCGGCGGCGGCGGTTTGATGATCGAGGGCGAGGGCGTGGAGGTGGGCGAGTTGGAGAGCGTCCCAGTGGGCCTTCCTTTCGACGAAGGCGGGTTCGGCGAGCGCATCGAGGAGCTGGGTGGGGGTGATGTTGAAGTGGGCGGTGATGGCGATGGGATCGGCGAGGAACTTCGACCAGGCGACGAGGAGGTCGTCGTGAGAGGACGCCGGCAAAAGCCGCC
>CAYHQQ010000077.1:0-16801 GCA_964358855.1 uncultured Phycisphaeraceae bacterium | reverse complement strand
GGCGACCTGGTAGAGCAGGGGCTGAAAGACGTGGTGGTTGCGCCGGTCGAAGAGGGTGACGGCGACGGGGGACTTGGCGAGCGCCCGAGCGGCGGCGAGGCCGGCGAAGCCGCCGCCGATGATGAGGACTCGGGGAAGTGATGGGGGTGGTGGGGGCAGGGGGGCCGAGGCCATGTGAGAGTCTAGAGCCGATGGATGAGGACGGCAGACTTTTGGGTTGGGATGGCTTGCGGCACAGGACGCACCGCTCTGGAGAGCGGTGCCACCACGGAGCGGTGCCACCAGGGATCTGGGAGGCGGTCGGGGTGCGTACTTTGTGGGATTGGTCGGCGAATGACCGATGGAGTTCCCACTATGCCAGGCGCACACCTTGAAGTTCCGCTCAGTCGTCCCGATATCGGCCCTCTTGAGGAGGAGCTGGTGCTCTCGGCCTTGCGGTCGGGGCGGCTTTCGATGGGGCCGTTTGTCGGTGAGTTTGAGTCGATGGTGGCGGCCAAGACCAACACGCAGCACGGGATAGCCGTCAATAGCGGGACGAGCGGGCTGCATCTGGTGATGCGGGCGCTGAACATCGGCCCGGGGGATGAGGTCATTACGACGCCGTTCTCGTTCGTGGCGTCGGCGAACTGCATTTTGTTTGTGGGGGCCAAGCCGGTGTTCGTGGATATCTGTCCGCGCAGTCTGAATATGGACCCGTCGAAAGTCGAGGCGGCGATCACACCCCGGACCAAGGCGATCCTGGCGGTCGAGACGTTCGGCAACCCTGCATATATGGATCAGTACGCGGCGATCGCGGCGCGGCACGAGATCCCCTTGATCGAGGATTGCTGCGAGGCACTGGGGACGACGTACAAGGGGCGGCAGTGTGGGTCGTTCGGGCGGGCGGGGGTGTTCGGGTTTTATCCAAACAAGCAGATCACGACGGGCGAGGGCGGGATGATCGTGACGGACGATCAGCGGTTGGCGGAGATGTGCCGGAGCCTGCGGAATCAAGGACGGCCGATGGGATGGAGGCCGGCCGAGCGGGTTGCGCCGACGGGGGCGGGTGGGGCGGCGACGGGATCCTGGCTTCGCCATGAGCGGCTGGGGTACAACTACAGGTTGTCTGAGATCAACGCGGCGCTGGGTGTGGCGCAGATGCGCCGGCTCGATCAGATTCTCAAGAAGCGCCACGAGTCGGCCGAGTCGTACTTCGACCGGCTGGCGGACCATCCCGAATTGATGCTTCCGACGATCGAGAAGGAAGCGCTGATGAGCTGGTTTGTCTTTGTCGTGCGCCTTTCGACCCGGTATACGGGGGAGGAGCGCGACAGGATCGTCGAGGGGCTGCGACGCCACGACATCGGGGCGGGCGATTACTTCCCGTGCATCCATCTGCAACCCTTCTATCAGGAGCAGTACGGCTTCACCAGGGGCATGTTCCCGATCGCCGAGAGCGTGAGCCAGCGAACCATCGCCCTGCCGTTCTACGGGAGCCTGACGAGCAACGAGGTCGACCTGGTGTCGCAGACGCTGAACATGATGCTGACGCGAGAGAACATCAAGAGGACTTGAAGACAGAGTTGAACAGTGAACAGGACTGAGGACTGAGAGGGAAGGCAGAAGGCGGAAGGCGGAGTTTGAAGGCTGAGTAGGAATCAAATTCCGATTCAGCCTTCAAGTTCAGCCTTCCGCCTTTTTCTACTCAGTCCTCAGTCCCTAGTCCTGTTCAACTTGCCTTACTGCATTGGTTTGACGTCGGTTGTTGCGACGACCTGGGCGAGGGTGGGGATGACGTAGTTGCGTCCGGCGTAGACCATGACGCGTCCGCTGATCTGGACCTGGAGGCCCTCGCCGCGGGAGAGGGTGAGTTCTTCGAGGCGCTGGGCCATGCGACAACGAAGGAGAACCATGGCGGCGGGAGCTGGCGTGTTGGCGTCGCCGTCGAATGAGGCGGCGAGCTGGCCGCCGGGGGTGCGGACGAGGCGGGCGCGGCGATTGAAGAGGACGGTGCCTTCGGGGGTGACGCCGCGTTTTTCGTCGGTCTCTTCGACGCCAGGCCTTTGGACCTCTTGGGGCTTGGACGTGCCTTTGGCGTCGGGTTTGGCATCGGGTTTGGCGTCGCCGGGGTTGGCGGGGCGGGTGGTGTTCTGCTCCTTGGCCTGGGCGAGGGCCTTGGGAGTCAGTTCAATCGCCTTGGCCGACCCGCGCTTGGTCTCCAGGTCCTTGATCAGATCGGCGACGGAGGGATCTGCGGCCAGAGGCGCCGGGACGGCCTTGGCCGGAGCGGCGGGGTCGGGCTTTGCGCGCGGGGTGGGGGTGGGGGTGGGGTCGATCTGGGCGGCGGAGCGGTCGACGGAGTACGCGGACGGGAGGATGTACTGGCGGTCGAAGTAGACGAAGATCTGTCCGGACATGATCATCGAGGTCTGCTGTTCGAACGCGTCGGGAGTGGCTTCGAGGCGTGCGAGGTTCTGGCAAGGGAGCACGACCATGGGCTGCTCGCCCTTGCCCCTGGCGTCGCGCTGGGGGATGAAGACGACGTCACCGGTGGAGATCTTGAGGAGTTTGCCGCGCCGGCGGTCGAGGAAGGTCCCCTCGGGGTAGAAGCGGCGTGCGGGCAGTCCAGATGCCTCGGAGGGGAGGCCTGGAATGGCGGACATGGTGACGATGGCCCTGGGCTTCTTGCCGTCGGCAGTCGGGGGGGTGAGGGGTCTGGCAACGGGAAGCGTGGGGGAGACGGGCTGGGCTGCGGGACGGGAGCGTTGGCCGGCGGCGACGTCGGGGAGGCTCGTGTCGGTGAGGGCGGGGTCTTTGGAGGGTTCCTTGGGCGTGTTCGTGTCGGGCGGCTGGGGCGCGGGTTCGCTGGGCGGTTGGGCGTGCGAGCATGCGGAGCCGGCGAGCGCGAGGGCCACGGCGAATCGACGAGCGGCGGGTAGGATGGCGGGCAGGTGCATGCGAGTCTCCCAAGCGTCATCCATCGTATCGGGCCTGGGGGTCGCATGAAGAGTGGGGGGTGTTGTGGCGGGTTCGCGGGCTGAGGACGGGGGGAGCGTCTACTCGGACCATGAAGCGGAGGAAGTTGACGTTTTGGGTTATGAGGGTTAGTCTCCGTGTCACTTTGGGCGGATGCCAGAGTGGACAAATGGAGCGGATTGCAAATCCGCTGCGCAAGCTTCGTGGGTTCGAATCCCACTCCGCCCTTTGGCCGCCGCGATTGATCTGATCGCGGCGGCTTTTGTTTTGGGACCTTCGGCGGGGTGTCCGATGGGCCGATAGAGACGTTCAGGGATTCCTCCGGGCGACGTGGGTCGTCCGGGTTTCCGCGCCAGCGGGTCCGGAGAACGTTGTGCCAGAGTTGAACAACAGACGCGCGGGATTGGGCTGGGGGCTGTGGTCGCGCCTCGTCAGGGGCGAGTCGGACGTCGCGTCGGCGGGCCTGACGGTGGCGGCGGTGCTTCTGGCGGCGATGGGGGCGTCGGCGTGGTGGGTTGTTCGGGCGCAGCACGAGGCGGTGGACGCGGCGCGACGGGAGCAGACGCGAACGCTTGCGCAGCTTGTGGCGCAGACGGCGCAGGGCATGATGACAGGCGAATCGGCGGGGGCGAATCCCGAGCTGCGATCGCTGGTGATCAACACGGCGGTGATCAATGGGCTGGACCGGTGCCGCATCAGGCTGTCGGACGGAACGGTGATCGCCGACTCGCTCGCGCGGGCGGAGGCGGGCAGCGGTGGAGGGCCGGCGAGCGTGGGCGTGCCGTCGCAGGTTGAGCGTGTGGAGATTGTCGAGGGGCGCATTCTGGCGGCGGCACCGATCGCACTGGCGACGGGCGGGGCCAAAGGGGTGCTGGGTGCGACGGTTGAGATCGAGGCGACACCGCTGACGACGATGTCGACCGACGGCACGGCGGAGCGTGGGATCGGGGCGATCGGGGCGGTGGGGATGGTGGGGATGCTCCTGGCCTACCGGGGGATGAGGAAGCGGCTGCGCGCTCTGGGGGCGATCCGGGAGGCTTTGCGGGCTGCGTCGGCGGGCGAGGCGTCGTCGGGCGCGCTGGCGGTGGGCGCGACGATGGGGCCGGAGGCCAAGGCATGGAACGAGCTGCTGGCGTGGCGTGACAAGACCCGCGTCGAGCAGTTGCTGGGGCAGGTGGCCGAGCGGCGGACGCTTTCGGGGCGCGAGACGGGTGGCACGCACGGGACCGAGGCGCTCGACTCCTTGTGGCAGGGCGTGCTGCTGCTGGACGATCGGATGAATATCGCGTACGCCAACGGGGCGGCGGCGGTGTGCCTCAAGACCCGTCGTGAGGAGTTGATCGGCAAAGGGTTTGCGGAGACGGTGGGGGGGCCTGAGGCTTTGTCGGCATCGGAGGCGATCCGGACGGGGTCGGTCAAGCATCGAGTGAACTTTGAGCTGAGCCGTTCGAGCGACGGGAAGCCGGTGGTGGCGAGTGCGGGAAGTCCGGCGGCGTCGCTCTTGCGAGTTGGGATGAAGCCGGCGCGCAAGGGCGACGGGATGACGGCGATCGTGGTGATCGAGGACGCGACGCAGCAGCGGGTGGCGGATCAGAGCCGCAACGCGCTGGTGGCGCAGGCGTCGCACGAGCTTCGGACGCCCCTGACGAACATCCGGTTGTACGCCGAGGCGCTGCTGGACGACGGGGGCGAGAACCCGGCGTCGCGGCAGACGGCGATCAACGTGATCAACCAGGAGTCCAGGCGGCTGGAGCGGATCGTGGCGGACATGCTGAGCGTGTCGGAGATCGAGGCGGGCTCGTTCAAGCTGCGGCACGACGACGTGAGCATCGGGGCGGTGATGGAAGAGCTGCGCAACGACTTTGCGCCTCAGGCGGCGGACAAGGAGATCACGCTGTTGTTCGACCTGCCGCCCAAGATGCCCACGCTGCACGCCGACCGCGACAAGATCACGATGGCGATCCAGAACCTGGTGGGCAATGCGCTGAAGTACACGCCCGCGGGCGGGACGGTGAAGGTGCGGGTGAGCGACGTGAGCCCGGGCACACCGAGCGAGCGGCTCGTGGTCGAGGTGAGCGACACGGGGATCGGGGTCAAAGAGGAGGAGCACGAGCTGATCTTTGATCGATTCTACCGGGCGAAGGACAGGCGGATCTCGGGGATCACCGGCACGGGACTGGGGCTCACGCTCTCGCGGCAGATCGCCAGGGCGCATGGAGGGGACGTGACGGTGAACTCGCAGATCGACAAGGGGAGCACGTTTGTGCTGACGGTGCCGATCGGGGAGTCGGTGGTGGCGGGGATGAGGGCGGCGTAGCGGAGGAGGGGCGGAGGAGGGGCGGAGGAGGGGTGGGGAAGGGGTGGGGCACCCAGGAGGAGCGCGGAACGTGGACATTCTCGAACAACGCGAGGGAGCAGTGACCGTGGTCAAGCCCATGGGTCCGTTGCTCCTTGCAGAGGCCGAGCAGTTCAAGGGCAAGCTCGCGGACGTCATGGGGCGGAGCCTGGGGCGGTTTGTCGTGGACGCGTCGAGCGTGGCGTACGTCGACAGCCGGGGGCTTGAGGTGCTGGTGGAGGCTTGCGAGGCGCTGGGCGACGGCGGGCAGGTGATGCGGCTCTGCGGTGCGAACGAGACCCTGCGCGAGGTGCTGGACCTCACGGGGCTCTCGGGGCACTTCGAGCACTTTGCGGACGTGCACACCGCGGTCAGGAGCTTTCTGTGACGCCCAATCCGGAACCTCAACCAGATCCGGCGCCGGGCCAGGGGCCCGAGGCGCGGGCGAATAGCGTGGGCGATGGGAAGGCCAAGCCGGCGCCCAGGGCGGCGTCGCGTCGACCGCGCGTGGGTGATGCGCTGGTGGAGGACGGGGCGATCACGCAGGCGCAGCTCGACCGGGCGCTGGCGGAGCAGCGGACGGGGAGCCGCAGGCTGGGGGAGCTGCTGGTTGACCAGGGGACGATCAGCTCGGCGACGCTGGTGCGGGCGCTTGGGCGGACGCTGGGCGTGAAGGGGTGTCAGCTTCGCCACGGGCTGGTGGATCCGGCGCTGCTCAAGCTTTTGCCGGAGGAGGAGTGGACGCGGCTGAAGGCCATTCCGATGTTCAACGTGCAGGGGACGCTGACGGTGGCGATGGCGGAGCCGCAGAGCTTGCCGTCGATCGACCGGCTGAGGCAGATGACGGGGCTGAGGGTGCGTCCGGTGCTTGCGCTGGAGGCGAACATCGTCGAGTATGTGAAGAAGTACTCGGGCGGGAACGTGGATGTCGACGCGTTCTTGACGAGCCTCTCCGACTCGAACGTCGAGGTGGTGGACCGAGAGCAGGTTGATGAGAAGCAGGCGACGGACCTGGACCGGATGGTGCAGGGGAGTCCGATCGTGAACCTGGTGAACGTGACGTTCCTGCAGGCGGTGCGGGATAAGGCGAGCGATATTCACATCGAGCCCGACAAGCGCGGGACGCGGATCCGGTATCGGATCGACGGGGTGCTTCGCGACCTGATGAAGCCGCCGCCGGGGCTGCACGCGGCGATCGCGAGCCGTGTGAAGGTGATCGGGAAGATGGACATCGCCGAGAAGCGGATGCCGCAGGAGGGGCGGGTGCGGATCGTGGCCGAGGGTCGCGAGATCGACCTGCGTGTGTCGAGCATTCCGACGCTCTTGGGCGAGAAGATCGTGGTACGCGTGCTGGACAAGAGCAACCTTCGGGTGCGGATGGAGGACCTTGGGTTTCGGCCCAAGGCGCTGGAGGCGCTCAAGCGGTCGCTGGAGCAGAGCCACGGCCTGTGCCTGGTGACTGGGCCGACGGGCAGCGGCAAGACGACGACGCTGTACTCGGCGCTGGAGCTCCTGCGCGGGCCGGACGTGAACATCGTGACGGTCGAGGACCCGGTGGAGTATCAGCTGGACCTTGTGAACCAGATCCAGGTGAACGAGGCGTGCGGGCTGACGTTTGCCAGGGCGCTGCGGAGCATTCTGCGGCAGGACCCCGACATCATCATGGTGGGAGAGATCCGCGATCAGGAGACGGCCCGGGTGGCGGTGCAGGCGGCGCTCACGGGGCACCTGGTGCTGTCGACGTTGCACACCAACGACGCACCCAGCGCGACGGCGCGGCTGGCGGACATGGGGATCGAGCCCTATCTGCTGTCGGCGGCGCTCAACGGCGTGGTTGCGCAGCGGCTGACGAGGACGAACTGCGCGAACTGCGAGACCAAGTACTACCCGGCCGAGCACACGCTGGCCGACGCGGGGATCGCCGACAATACGGGGATGGTGTTCAAAAAGGGCACGGGGTGCAGCCACTGCCACAACAGCGGGTTCCTGGGGCGGATGGGCGTGTACGAGGTTATGGAAGTGACTCCCCAGCTTCGCCGGATGATCCACAGGGCCAGGCCGGTGCACGAGCTTCGCGAGGAGGCCAACCGGGGCGGGGCGTTGACGCTGCGTCAGGAGGCGGTGCTGGTGGCGATCGCGGGCAGGACGAGTCTCGAAGAGGTGCTGCGGATCACGCAGATGGACGAGGAAGTTCCCGCGGCACCGGCGGTAGCGGCGGCACCGGTGGTCGCGGGGCCGGCGGCGGCGGGGACGGTTGCAGTGGCGGGTGCGCTGCCGGCGGCGGCGGTTGAAGCGCAGAAGGAGGCCGCGTGAAGTTCAGGTACGACGGTCTTGACAAGTCGGGTGCGAGCGAGGCGGGCATCGTCGAGGCGTCGAGCGAGCACGAGGCTCAGGAGACGCTGCGGCGGCGGGGGGTGTTTGTACGCGTGATCGAGGGCGCGGAAGAGGGTGCGCGGGCCAAGGACCCGGGGGGGCGGCAGCGCGCGATGGGCGGCGGTCGGATCAAGACGCTGGCGCACTTTTTCAAGCAGCTCTCGGTGCTGGTGGCGACGGGAACGCCGGTGGTGGAGGCGATTGGGGCGCTGGAGCGGCAGGCTGAGGAGGGCAGGTGGAAGGTCACGCTGGCGGACGTGAGGCAGAGGGTCGAGGAGGGGGCGGCGTTGTCGGAGGCGATGAACGCGCACCCGCGGGACTTTGACGCGGTGTGCCGGAGCCTGATCGGCGCGGGCGAGGCGGGGGGCAAGCTTGGCGACATGCTCAAGAATCTCTCGTCGCTGGTGGCGCAGCAGCACCGCATCAGGAGCAACCTGAGCGGAGCGATGGTGTATCCGGCGCTCCTGCTGACGATCTCGTTTGCGGTGATGTGCGTGATGCTGGGGTTCGTGCTGCCGAGGTTCGAGGGGTTGTTCAAGACGCTTGATGCGCCGCTGCCGCCGACGACGGCCTGGCTGATGGCCTTGTCGGGGTTTGTGCGCGGGCAGTGGTATTACCTCATCGCGGGGGCGATCGCGGCTGGGGTGGGCGGGTGGTACTGGCTGGGCTCGGCGGCGGGTCGGCGGACGATCCACACGGGGATGGTCAGGCTTCCGGTGGTTGGGCGGTTGTCGCGGAGTTACATCACGGCGCGGGTGATGAGGGTGCTGGGCGTGCTGCTGGAGGGGAAGGTCGTGCTGCTGGACGCTCTGAAGCTTGCGCGGGCGAGCTCGGGGAACATGCTGTACGACCGCCTGCTCGAGCAGGCGGAGGAGCAGGTGACGCGGGGCGAGACGATGAGCGCGTGCCTTGGCGGATCGCCCTTGATCGCCGGGACGGTGGTGGAAGCGATCCGGAGCGGGGAGCGGACGGGGCAGCTTGGGCCGGTGCTGGTGAGCGTCGCGGATTATCTGGACGAGGAGAACGAGCTTGTGGTCAAGACGCTGACTGGGATCATCGAGCCGGTGATCCTGATCGGGCTGGGGCTTGTGATCGGGTTCATGGCGATCAGCATGTTCCTGCCGTTGTTCGACCTGACATCGATGGCCAAGGGAGGCGGATGATGCTCGAAGGATGTTCGCCCATCGCGCTGGATATCGGGGCCGGGTGCGTCAAGGCGGTGCAGACGCGGCGTGATGGCGCGCGCTGGAAGCTGGTGGCGTGGGCGTGCTTTGAGCGGCGTTCGGCGGGCGCGGCGATCGACGATCAGGAGGCGGCGCGGATCGCGTCGGTGCTGGAACGCCGCGGGTTTGTGGGTTCGCGGGCGGTGACGCTGGCGCCCCCGGGGGCGGTGAGGGTGGTCGAGCTGGAGCTGCCGGCGGGGGTTCTCGGTGCGGCGCGCGACGGGATTGCGCGGATGGAGGCGGCACGGATCACGCGGCTTGAGCCGTTCAGCTTCGAGCTGGGGGTGTGGGACCTGCCCAAGCCGGCGCGGGCGGGCTCGGCGTCTTTGGCGGCGGCGGTGCTGCTGACGCACGCCGACGCGAGCGCGATGATCGATCCGCTGGGGCGGGCGGGACTGACGGTGGTGGGTGTGAACGCGGCGGCGGCGGCCCTGACGCGGTCGTGCGGCGCGTGGCTTGGGAGCGATCCGGCGACGCCTTCGATCGACGTGATCCTGGACTGCGGCTTTGGCGGGTCGACGGTGATCGTGGTCGTGGGACGCGTGGTGGTGTATGAACGGCGTCTGGCCGACGCGACCTTGGGCTCGGTGGTGGAGGCGGTCGCGTCGTCGATGCAGATCGACAAGGGCGACGCGATGACGCTGATGACCGAGGCGCTCTCGGGCGACGGGCGGGTGGCGATGCCCGAGGCGGTGGGCAAGGCATCGAGGCGGCTTGCCGAGCAGATGCGCAGCGAGGTCGAGGTCTCGCTGGAGTACGCGTGGCACCGGTACCCCGAGGCGAGCCCCGGAAGGTTGATCCTGATCGGCGGGGGGGCGACCTTGGCGGGGCTGACGGATGCGCCGTCGTGCGGGTCGGATCTTTCGCCGGTGGTGGTGAGGCTGGACCACATGATCGACGCGGGGACGGACACGCTGGCGGCCAGGAGCCCGCTGTTTGCGGGTGCGATCGGCCTGGCGTGCGGGGACGTGTGTGTGAGGAGAGACGCGGCGTGACCACGTTCAATCTCATTCCGGCTGCGTACGTCGCCAGGCTCCACGAGCGGGCGGTTGTCCGCTGGTGGATGGTGGGCGCTGGGGGCGCGGGCGTGCTGCTGGCGGCTGTGGCGGTGGTCTCGACGGCGACGTCGCCGCGTGACACCGACCGCATCGCCGACCGGATCGTGGAGGCCTCGGTGCGGGCGGAGGCGGCGACCAAGCAGACCACGAGGTGGCGGATCGAGGCGGCGCGCTCGGCCCGGGAGCTTGCGGCGCGGCGTGCGGTGGGGGAGCATCCCGACTGGAGCCTCCTGCTGACGCGGCTTGCGGCGGACCTGGGCGATTCGATCGTGCTGGAGAAGTGTGACTTGACCATGGCGTTGATCGCACCGCCGCCGGCCAAGGCCGGGGAGGCGTTGGGGGCGAGCGTCAAGCGGTACACGATCGACGTGGCGGGCCTGGGGCCGACGCAGTCGCAGGTGCTTCGGTTTGTGTCGGCGATCGAGGGGTGGAAGGTGTTCGACAAGGTGACGCTCGAGGAGTCCAAGTCGCGGGCGGTGGGCGCGGTGGAGGGGCTCTCGTTTCGCGTGAGGCTGCGGCTTGACGATGGAGGTGCGGGCAAGTGAGCACGACGGAGGCAACTTCGGGAGGAGGGGGGGGTTCGGCCTCGCGAACGCTGCGGACGCACGCGGTAGGGGCGATCGCCATTCTTGCGGCGGCGGGCGCGGTGTACGCGGCGGTGATCGGGCCGCGGTTTGCGGCGGCGGAGCTCTTGACGGCCAACCGGGCGAGGCTGGTGCAGATCCAGGACGACGCGACGCGAGCGGGCGAGTCGGCCAGGGAGGCGGAGGTTGCGGCGCAGAAGCTGGCGGCGGAGCTGGCCAAGAACGGGACGACGCTCAAACCGGCGTCGGCGCTCAACACGATCATCGCGGAGATCACGGGCGCGGCGGAGTCGGGGTGGCTGACGCTCAGCGAGATCACGCCCGGGGCGGAGATCGCGATGCCCACGCACGTGAAGTTTCCCATCCGAATCCGGGGGAAGGGGAGTTATCCGTCGGTGACGCGGCTGATCGGGATTCTGCACGCGCGGTTTGGGGACCTGGCACTGGTTTCGTTCTCACTGCACGCCGATGCGTCGGACCCCAAGGCGCCGGCGGCGGTGGTGCTCGACTTTGAGTGGTATGCCGTGCGTAACGACGCGGCGGGGCCGGCGAGCAAGTAATCCGGGCGAATGGGTTGCGGGGAGCGTGAACGTATTGGTGAATGGGGGTATGAGATGGAACGCCACGACCAAAGCCTACTCCGCCGTGCTCGTTGTCGCTGTGGGCGGGCTATTGGCCGATCGGTTTGTGCTGGGCTCGGGGCTGAGCGGGCCCAAGCAGGCCAGCGCGGCGATTGAGGCCTTGCCGGCTGAGAGCGGGGCGTTGGTGATGGCGCTGCCGGTTTCGCGTCGGGTGGAAACGGCGGCGTCGCGGCTCTCGGCGGTGCTGGGGGCGGGCGGCAACACCGTTATTGAGGACGCGTTTGGCGGCGAGGTGGAGTGGATGGCGGCAGCTCCGGCGGTGTCGGCCAGGAGCGAGCGGGTGGCCGTGGAGCCCGAGAAGGCGTTCGCGGACAGGCACACCTTGACGGGTCTGTCGGCGTCGCGGGGCGGGGGCCACGCGGGCGCGTGCGTGTGGGTGGACAAGGTGAAGGTTGAAGTGGGCGGGATGGTGGACGGGATGAGGCTGGTGTCGGTGAATCCGCAGCGTCGCGAGGCGACGTTCGAGGGCCCGGCGGGGAACGTGGTGCTGACGCTGGCGCGTGCGGGAATGTCCGAGAACGCGAGGATCCAGGCATCGAACCCGGATTAATGCGGTCCAGATTGACTCCAGCGGGTCAAGAGGCGAGGTTGGATCGCCGATCTCCAAAGAGCATGCACGTCGCGTGCGATCATGGAGACACGGCAAATGACACTGAGCAGTTACCGCAGAGCGTTCAGTCTGATCGAACTTGTGATTGTGGTGGTGATCATTGGCATCATCGGCGCGATCGCCATCCCCCGCATGAGCCGCGGCGCCTCGGGCGCCCAGGACTCGGCGGTGACGGCGAATCTCGCGGTGCTGCGCAACGCGATCTCCCTCTACGAGGCCGAGCACCCCGGAACGTATCCGCTTGTCGCGACGTTTGTCGCGCAGCTGACGACGTACACGGACGCGAGCGGCGCGGCGGTTGCGACCAAGGACTCGACGCACATCTTCGGGCCTTACCTTCGCACGGTGCCGACCCTTCCGGTGGGCGCCAACAAGGGGAGCGCGACGGTGGCGGCGGCTCAGGCGGCGGGCGTGGGCTGGGTCTACGACGCGACGACGGGCGCGATCATCGCCGGCACGACGGCGGGTGAGGTCGATGCTTCGGGCGTGAAGTACAACACGTATTGAGTGATTCGAAGGCGCACGGACGTGCCGCTCCGGAATGGGGCTCAGTCATGACGACGAACGCAACGCCCGCGATGGAGACACTGTCTCACTCGCGGGCGTTCGCGCGTGCACGCGGGGCGTCGTTGATCGAGCTTGTGCTGGTGCTGGCGATCGTGGGGGTGCTGGCGGGGATCGCGATGCCCAGGTACGCGTCGGCGTCGGGGCGGCGCAGGCTGACGGCGGCGGCGTCGCGGCTGGTGTCGGACCTGGACGCGGCGCGAAGCCAGGCGCGCAACACGAGCTCGCCGACCACGATGACGTTTGGCGTGGGCACGGGGCGGTACTCGTGGGTGTCGGCGAGTGTGAAGACGACCGGCACGTCGGTGGACCTCGCGAAGTCGCCCTACGAGGCCTTGGTCTCGTCGATCTCGGTGGGGGGCGATGCGGACCTGGTGTTCAGCGGGCTGGGGCTGCCGGACACGGCGGGGACGGTTGTGCTGACGGCGGGGGTGTGGCAGATTCCGGTGACGATCGACGCGGTGTCGGGGGTTGCCTCGCCCGGAGCGCTCGCGAACGGGGCGAAGGTGGTTGAGAAGGTCGCGGACGAGGTCGTGGTGGTGAAGTGAGCCATGGGCATGGATGAACGCGTGACATTCAGGGGAGCGGCGGGCAGGCGCGGGTTCACGTTGATCGAGGCGGTCATGGCCGCGGGCGTGACGGGCGTTTTGCTGGCGTCGATCGGCTCGGTGGTGTCGCTGTGCGCGAGGTCGATGCCCGAGCGGGGGTCGGACGGGGCGATTGTCGCGTCGGAGGTGCAGGACGGGCTCTCGATGATGGGCGACGATCTTTCTGGCGCGACGTCGGTGGTCTCTGCTGGCGCGGCGGATCTTTCGTTCCGGGTGCTGGACCCGAGCGCGGCGTCGAAGGTGCGGGTGGTCCGGTACTGGTGGGATGGGACCAAGGGAACGCCCCTGAGGCGGACCTGGGACGGGGCGGGGGAGATCGCGGTGAGCCCGGCTTTGAGTCGGCTTTCCATGTCGTACGACTGGCGAACAGTCGCGATCTCGACGTCCGCTGGGACGGCGCTTGGGTCGAGCACGGGGCTGGCGCACTGCCTGAACGCGTCGGGCTCCACGTTCACGGTCGGGCTGCTGCCCAGGATCGCGCAGGTGGTCAAGCCCAGGCTCGACGCGAGTGCGACGGCGTGGCAGCCCACCAGAGTGCGCGCGAAGGTCACGCTCACGGGCGGGCTTCTCACGTCCTTGTACGCGAAGATCTACCAGGGAGACAGCTCCAACCTGGGGTCGCAGACGCTCCTGGCGACGAGCGTGTCGGTGGCGGCCTTGTCGGGCGCGAGCGCGGGGTGGATGGACTTCACGTTCACGGGCGCGCCGGAGATTGCTTCGGGGCAGTCGATCTCGATCGTGCTGGGGTCGGTGGTGAGCCTGGGGGGGGCCCTTGTCACGTACTCGTCCAGCGGCATCGCCGACTCGCTGGCGTGCTGCGCGACGTCGAGCAACGGGTCGTCGTGGTCGGTGATGACCGACGGCGCGGTGGCCTACGAGCTGTACGGGCAGGTCCGCACGCCCGTGGCAGCGGCGGGGTCGGAGTCCAGGCTGGCGGGGCTGATGGTGGATCTGGTGCCGATGGGGACGGGCGTGCCCGCGGCGCGGGCGCGGGTTCGAACGCCCGCCTGGCCGAAGGTGGAGTGAATGATGATGGAACGGCGCCGGCAATCGGGTTTCAGTCTTGTGGAGGCCGCGATCGCGGTTGCGCTGGTGGGCGTGACGGCGGTGGGTGCGCTGACGGCGGCGGCGAACTCGGCGACGCGTCGGAGCGACGTGGCGGCCAGGGCGCAGGCGGCGGTGCTGGCCGAGGAGCTGGCGGGCGAGGTCGCGGGGCTGGCGTACGAGGACCCGCAGGTGGGGAGCTCGACCTTGGGTCCTGACGCGGGGGAGACGGCTGTGAATCGCTCGCGGTTCGATGACGTGGACGATTACAACGGGTGGACGGAGAAGGGGCCGACCGACAAGGCGGGGGCTGCAATCTCCGGAGCGGAGAGCTTTACGCGAACGGTGACGGTGCAGTGGGTTTTGGGGTCGAGCCCTTCGACGACGTCGGTGACTGAGACGGGGGCGAAGCTGGTGACGGTGACGGTGTCGCGCTCGGAGCGAGCGGCGGCGACGGTGCGGCTGGTTCGGACCAAGAAGTGGGAGCAGATGACGCCATGAGAAGCGGCGAGCGTGCGAGCACGAGTCGAATGAACCGGCGGGGGACGATCTATTTGATCGTGCTCTCGACGATGGTGCTCTGCGGCGTGGTGGCGTCGGCGGGGCTGATCCTGGCGGGGATCGCGGGCGAGCGGGTGAGGGCGTCGGCGGACGCGGGGCGCGCGAGGAAGCTCGCGCAGAGCGGGCTGGAGATGGCCGGCGACGGGATGCTCCAGTCGATGGCCTGGCGGAGCGGGCTGGGGGTGAAAGGGCTGATCGCCACGAGCTCGCTCGACGCCGGGACGATCACGCTGAAGGCGACGGACCCGGTCGACGATCTGATCGCCAACTCTCCCGACGACACGGTGGTGGTCACCTCCGAGGCGCAGGTGGGTGGGGCACGCAAGATGTATCAGGCGACGTTTGTGCCAAACACGGCGCCCGCGCCCATGTACGCGTACGCGATGTTCGCCGGTGGGTCGATCACGACCGGCACGGCGACGCTCTGGAGCTATGCGCCCCTCGCGGCGATCGGTGGCTTTGGTTTGAACTCATCGACGTTCAACGCGAACGTGGTTTCGGGGAGCACGGCGACGGGGATGACTTACGCGGGCACGGTGGCGACGGGGCAGACGCTGGCGGCGTTGCCCGCCGCGGCAGACATCGTCGCGGAGTATGCCGCACTCGGAACGGAGGTCACGGCGAGCGGCGGCGCGACGATCGTTGTAGAAAAATTGGTGCTGAGTCCGGCCTCAAACCCGCTTGGGGGCGGGACCAACACCAAAGGAATCTATGTGATCAACTGCGCGGGCAAGAACGTGACCATTCGAAAGTGCAGGATCAACGGGACGCTCGTGCTTCGCAATGTGGGGGCGGGGTCGCTGGTGCAGAATTCCGTGTGCTTTGACCCCGCGACGAGCGGGTATCCGTCGCTGATCGTCGAAGGGGCGATCACGCTCTCCTTGTCGGGGTCGGATCTGAGCGAATCGACCGAGAACATCAACTTCAATCCGGCCGGTTCACCTTACGCGGGCGACACCGACTCGAGCAAGAACGACAGCTACCCGTCGGAGTTCGGGGGACTTGTATATGTGTCGGGCGCGCTGACGGTCAACGGCACGCTGGCGACGTACGCACCGGTGGTGTGCGCGGGTAACATCTCGCTGGCGATGTGCACGGTCAAGCTCCGCTGGGCGAACCAGACGTGGGCGCCGCCGGCGTTTCGGGCGTCGCCGGACTTTTATGTCACGCGGTCGGCGTGGACCCGGACGGTCGATTGAGCGGCGGGGGCGCGGGCTACGCTGGGGCGTGCTGAGCGTCAGGGACCTTTCCATCTCATTCCGGGATCCCAGCTGCGCGGAGCGCAAGCTGGGCGTGGCGCACGCGGCGATGTCGCTTGCGCCTGGGCGCACCCTGGCGGTGGTGGGCGAGTCGGGGTCGGGTAAGTCGGTGACGGCTCTGTCGATCATGGGGCTCTTGCCGGCGGGTCAGGCCAGGGTCGATTCGGGGCGGATCGAGCTGGCGAGCGCAGGCGGCGAGGCGGTGGACCTGCTGACGCTTTCGGCGGGGCGGCTTCGCCGGATCCGCGGGCGACGGATCGCGATGATCTTTCAGGAGCCGATGACGAGCCTCAACCCGCTGATGAGCGTGGGCGAGCAGATCGGCGAGGCGGTGACGCTGCACCAGGGGTTGCGGGGCGCCGCGGCGGTGGAAGCGTGCCGTGCGGCGCTTGAGGGGGTGGGGATCGACGATCCGCGGGGCAGGCTGGCGAGCTTTCCCCACGAGCTTTCGGGCGGGATGCGCCAGCGGGTCATGATCGCCATCGCGCTGGCGTGCAACCCCGAGTACCTGATCGCCGACGAGCCGACCACGGCCCTGGATGTCACGGTGCAGGCGCAGATTCTCGATCTTCTGGACGGGCTTTGCCGTGCGAGGGGGCTTGGGGTCTTGCTGATCACGCACGATCTTGGGATCGTGCGTCAGCGGGCGGACACGGTGTGCGTGATGTACGCGGGGCGGGTGGTTGAATACGGGCCGACGCACGAGGTGCTCCGTTCGCCGATGCACCCGTACACCAGGGCGTTGATTGCGTGCGTGCCGCGGCTTGGAGACCGGCGGGCGAGGTTGACGACGCTGGCGGACATGGGCGAATGGGAGCTACGTCGCGCGATCGAGGGGCTGGCGCCGTGGTGGCCGGAGGCGACGGGGGGGGCGCCGCGTGGAGGGCTTGCGCCCACGCTGAGGCAGTTTGGACCCCAGCGGTGGGCGTGCGTGCTCGCGGGTGACGTGCGGGCGGGGGATGGGAAGCCGAGCACGACGGGAGTGG
>CAYHQQ010000076.1:0-16877 GCA_964358855.1 uncultured Phycisphaeraceae bacterium | reverse complement strand
CGAGGCCTACAAAAAACGATTCCAGCAGGCTAACTGAATGGCATTCCCCCACGCTCGTCTGCGAAAATCGGTTGTGAACTGGGCGGTCAGTGCTCCTGCGCGCACGACGGCCAAATGGATACTCACCCCCAAGAGCACTGACCGCCCGTGATACAACTGGTTTTCGAGGATCAGCGTGGGGCGGTCAGTGGTACCGGCCGATCCATATCCTCCCCCCATGTCGATCAACGAAGAGCTGGCGGCCCGGTTTGCGAGTGTGGCGGCGATGCTGGAGATTCTGGGCGAGGACCAGTTTCGCGTGAACGCGATGGCCCGGGCCGCCCGGTCGATTGAGAACCATCCGGCCGATCTGGCGGGTCTGGACCGCAAGGGTCTGCTCGCGATCGAGGGCGTGGGGGCGCGGGTTGCCGACAAGATCCTGGAGTTTGCCACGACCGGGGGCGTCGCGGAGTTTGAGGAGATTCGGTCGCGGGTGCCGCGGGGGCTGCTGGAGATCATGGAGCTGCCGGGCGTGGGGCCCAAGACGGTGGGGATGTTCTGGCGCGAGGCGAACGTGACCGACATCGCCGGGCTCGAGCGGATCATCGCCGACGGATCGATTCTGAAGCTGCCGCGGATGGGTGGGAAGACGGTCGAGAAGATTCGTCAGTCGCTGGCCTTTGGGCGGACGGCCAGCGAGCGGCTGGCGGTGGGGATCGTGCTGCCGCTGGCCGAGCGAATCGTGGGAAGGCTTCGGGCGATGCCGGGCGTGGTGCGGTGCGAGTACGCCGGCTCGCTGCGCCGCGGGCGCGAGACGGTGGGGGATATCGACGTGCTGGTGGAAGCGGGAGTTGAAGGAACTCAGATCTCACGGGCCTTTCGCGAGTTGCCCGAGGTCAAGCAGATTCTGGCGGCGGGCGACTCCAAGAGCTCGGCGAGGATGGCGATCACGATGGGGAGCAGCCGCTGGGGGAGTGGGGGGAGTGGGGGGGGAACCGACGACGCGACGCCCACGGTGCAGGTGGACCTGCGGGTGGTGCCACCGGGACGATTTGGGGCGGCCTGGATGTACTTCACCGGGAGCAAGGAGCACAACGTGCAGCTTCGGGAGCGGGCCCAGAAGATGGGGCTGACGCTCAATGAGTACGGGCTCTTTCGTGCCGTGCCCGAGGGCGAGAAGCGGGAATGGGCGACCGAAGCACCCATCGCGGCGGCAACTGAGGAAGAGGTCTTCAAGTCTTTAGGCGTCCCCTGGGTGCCCCCCGAGATCCGCGAGG
This sequence comes from uncultured Phycisphaeraceae bacterium, assembly GCA_964358855.1. GTDB lineage: Bacteria > Planctomycetota > Phycisphaerae > Phycisphaerales > UBA1924 > UBA2396. Next base: position 15,621 of record CAYHQQ010000076.1, on the reverse strand, counting down.
CGGCGGGCGAGTTGCAACTGGAAGCGACACCACGATTGATCGAATTGGCGGATATCAAGGCCGAGCTGCACGCGCACACGACGGCGTCGGACGGACGGCTGTCGATCGAGGAACTGGCGACCAAGGCGAAGGAACGCGGGTTTCACACGATCGCCGTGACCGACCATTCGCGGAGCAGCGCTCAGGCCAACGGGCTGAGTGTCGAGCGCCTCCTGCAGCATGTTGAAGACGTGCACAAGACCCGGGAGACGGTCAAGGGAATCCGGATCCTGGCCGGCAGCGAGGTCGATATCCACGCCGACGGCACGCTGGACTATGAGGATGACGTGCTGCGGAAGCTGGATGTCGTGGTGGCCTCGCCCCATACGGCCCTGAGCCAGGATGAGGAGACGTGCACCGCCCGGCTGGTCCGAGCGATCAGGCACCCTTTGGTGCACATTCTTGGGCATCCCACGGGTAGATTGGTGAACCGCCGCAAGGGCCTGAACCCTCGGATGGCGGAGCTTGTGGCGGCGGCCCGGGAGTGCAATGTGGCGCTGGAAGTGAACAGCCACTGGCTGCGGCTGGATCTGCGGGATATTCACGTCCGAGAAGCGGTGACAGCCGGATGTTTGATCGCGATCGACTGCGATGTGCACGATGGAGAGGACTTTGAGAACCTTCGTTTCGGGGTGACGACCGCCCGGCGCGGGTGGCTGACCCCGGAACAGTGTGTCAACGCGTGGGGGGCGGAGCGACTGGGCAAGTGGCTTGATTCCAAGCGGTAAGGGTGCAAATCGCATTTACACGACCGAATTCACTTGGTATAGTGGCCGATGTTGGGTTCTCAGAGGTGAGAGTCCGTGATCGAACGGTTTCAGGAGTCGTGCTGCCCGCGTTTCTTGCGGGTCACGGGAGGTATTCATGTCGATGAAACGGAAGATGAAGGCGATGTTGGCGCTGTGCGCAGCCGGTTTTGCCGGCGTGGCGCATGCTCAGACGGTTGGTCCCGACGTGATTGTCGGTGACTTGCCGGAGGTCTCCAATCTGGGCGCTTCGGGCGGCTTCCACGCGTACGCCGTGGGCACCACGTCGTGCAACCTGGGCAACCAGCGTCTCACATGGATTTCCAACAACAACCAGCATCCGGTGATCTCGCAGAACGCGTATCGCCTGAACAACGGCCGGTTCGAGCAGATCGGCCAGGCGTGGCTCAAGCACGGCTTCTGCGCCCTGCAGGGCACGGTCTGCGGCTCGTGCTCTCCCAATCCCAGCGGGTGTCCTGCCCTGGGCGTGGGCTGCTCGGACCCGTACTCGTCGGGCCTCAACGGCTCGCAGGGCGGGCTTGGGCCGAAGTCTGAGGTCAATGTTTCGACGGGGTACTTCCCGTATCCCTTCGTGCTCCAGGGCACGGGCGACGCGACGCTCAAGAAGCGCCTGGTCATCAGGGACACCGACCTTGACCTCCCCGGCTCGCTCTACTTCACCTCCAGCATGTACGTGCAGCCCGAGGACGCGGGCTCGCACAACAACAACAACAACCAGTCGTACCGGCGCATCACCTTCGACGCCAACCGGCAGATGTCGATCGTCGACTCCACGCAGCGCACCAAGCCGGCGATCTTCGCCTGGCGTGACCACGGCCTGGGCGTCAACCAGCCCGATCCCGACGTGCAGCTGACGGCGGTCGATATCACAGGTGACGGGCGTTTCTGGGTCGGCTCCAAGGCGATCAACCTGGGCGGCGGGCAGTGGCGGTACGAGTACTCCATCGAGAATCTGACCAGCGACCGGTCGGCGAGCGGCTTCAGCGTGCCGTTCCCGGCGGGCAGCGTTGTGACCAACGCCTACTTCCACGACGTCGATTACGCCTTTGGCGAGCCCTACGTGCTCACCGACTGGACCAACACCCTGTCGAGCACGAGCATCGAGTGGAACTCCCAGACCCACGCCCAGAACGTGAACGCCAACGCGCTGCGTTGGGACACGATCTACACCTACTCGTTTGTCTGCAACGTCCCGCCCGCGGCGGGCCAGGCGACGCTCACGCTCTTTAAGCCGGGTCCCGCTCCCTCGACGGCGTCGGTGACAACCGTCACCCCCAGCGCCGACGGGCAGTTCCACCCGTTCAACGACTTCTGCGCCAACGCCCCGAGCATCGGCGAGGGCACGCTGGCGTTCAGCAACGTGAACGCCACGACCGACGGGCCGACGGAGTCGGGCTGCGTGATCAGCGGCGACACCCAGCTCGGTTCGGACATCTGGTACCGCTACAACCCCGGATGCGCGGGAGCGGTCACCATCACGACGTGCGGGAGCGCGTTTGACACCAAGATCGCGGTCTATAACGGATGCCCGGTCGGGCCCGACTCGGCGATCATCTGCAACGACGACTCGGCCGCCTGCGGCGCGGGCTCGCTCCAGTCGTCCATGACCTTCAACGCCACGGCGGGCGCGTCGTACATGGTCCGCGTGGGCGGATTCAACGGCGCGACGGGCACGGGCACGATGAGCATCACCAACGCGGGATGCCTGCCCCCCACGCCTCCCTCCAACGACGAGTGCTCGGGCGCCATCTGGATCCCCGCCGGCTCGTACGTCCAGGGCGACAACACCCTGGCCACCAGCGACGGCAGCGCCGTCTGCGTGACCTCCAGGAATGAGATCTGGTACAAGTATCGCCCCCAGACCTCCGCCACCATCACCGTCGACACGATCGGCAGCGGTCGCGACACGGTGCTCTCGCTCCACACGGGCGCCTGCGGCTCGCTGGTTCGCGTCGCCTGTGACGACGACAGCGGCGGCAACCTCACCTCCCGCTTCACCTACGCTGCCACCGCGGGCGTCACCTACTACGTTCGCGTCGCGACCTACGGCAGCACCGGCCTTGGCACCATGCAGGTCAAGGTCACCGGCGGCGGGGGCGTTGTCCCCGCTCAGAACGACGACTGCTCCGGACGCATCGGCGTCGCCCTGGGCAACACGGTGTACAACACGGTCGGTTCGACGACCGACGGCCCGGCCGAGGCGTGCGGCAATGCCGGCACGTTCACCAACGACGTGTGGTTCAACTACCCGTCGCAGTGCACGGGCAACCTCACGATCCAGAACTGCGGCGCGGTGAGCTACAACAGCCGCATCGCGGTCTACTCGGGCGCGGGCTGCGCCAACCTGGCGGCCCGACTGATCTCCTGCAACGACGACGCGGCGGGCTGCGGCACGGGCAGCAAGCTCACCATCCCCGTGGTCGCCGGGCAGAACTACACCATCCGCGTGGGCGGAACGTCCGGCGCCAGCGGCACCGGCACGCTCAACCTCTCGTGCGTCATCCCCTGCCCCGCCGACTTCGATGGCGACGGCACGCTCGACTTCTTCGACTACGACGCGTTTGTGATCTGCTTCGAGGGTGGGGCCTGCCCGCCCGGACAAACCGCCGACTACGACGCCGACGGCACCGTCGACTTCTTTGACTACGACGCGTTTGTGGTCGCGTTCGAGGCCGGCTGCAACTAAGCCGGGGCGACAATCCTGATTCTCACCTCGCGGCCGGAGCCTCTCGTGGGCTCCGGCCGCTTTGCTTTTTGGGAAGGTCACGGACTCACAGGCGTCCGATGGGACACATAGGTCACATAGGTCCTATGAGTCCTATGAGGCGGCCCTTTCAGGCCCGAAGCCCCGCCGCCGCCCGGTCCGTCGGGTACGCGATGCGCCCGTGGTAGATGGACGTCATGGTGCGTGACACCGACTCGACGATGTTGTTGACGTCGCGGAGGGTCAGGTCGCACTCGTCGAACTGTCCGTCGATCAGCCGCTTGGTGGCCAGCTCGCGCACCAGCGACTCGATGCGGGCGGGCGTGGGGTCGGGGAGCGAACGCGTGGCGCTCTCGACGGCGTCGGCGATCATCACGATCGCGACCTCGGGCGTCTGGGGGCGTGGGCCGGGGTAGCGGTACTCGACCTCGTCGGGGACGTGCGCCTCGCTCTCGGCGTCGTCGACCTCCGCGTCCTCGACGGCGGCGATCGCCTTGGCCCTGGCGCGGTGGTAGAAGTACTCGACGAGCGTCGTGCCGTGGTGGGCCTCGATGAAGTGGCGGAGCGTCCTGGGCAGGCCGAACTCGCTGGCGAGCTCGACCCCGTCCTTGACGTGCCCGATGATCACCAGGAGCGAGAGGGCCGGGCTCAGCCGGTCGTGCTTGTTGGCGCCCCCCGAGCGGTTCTCGACGAAGTACTCGGGCTTGTTCATCTTCCCGATGTCGTGGTAGAGCGCCCCCGCGTAGGTGAGCAGCGAGTTGGCCCCGATCGCGTCGGCGGCGGCCTCGGCGATGGCCGCGACGTTGAGCGAGTGGTTGTACGTCCCGGGCGCCCGCTGCTGGAGCTCGCGGAGCAGGGGCTGCTTGGGGTCGCGCAGCTCGATGAGCGTCAGCCCCGTCGCCACGTCGAAGAGCCGCTCGACCAGCGGGAGCACAAAGAGCGTCACGCCGCCGGAGAGCAGCGTGGACGCCCCGGCGATGACGGCGTCGGTGACGATCTCGCGGGCCGCCTGGGGGAAGGGACGCTCGACCACGCCCGTGAGCATCGTCGCCAGCGCGACGGCGATGCCGGTGCCCAGCGCGCCCGTGATCATCGTCCGCCGGTCGCGAACGTCGGCCAGCCGCCATGCCGCGGTGAGCAGCCCGGCGATCGAGATGCAGAACGAGCCCAGCGACTGGTCGAGCGCCAGGGCGACGAGCATGGCCAGGAGCGTGCCAAAGGCCAGCGCCACGCGCGGGCCGTAGGCGATCGTGAAGATCATCCCCGTGAGCACGATCGGGGCCGACGAGGTCGCGCCGGTGAGGCCGGGGGCGACGACGCCCGAGACGCAAGCGGCGGCGAGGGTCAATACCAGGATGCCGCAGGCGCTGATCATTCGTCCGGCGCTGCGTCTGATCCGGGTCACGAAGAGGGCAACGTAGAGCGCGGCCCCGCCGGTGATCGCCGACGAGGCCCCCAGGAGCCCCAGGCGCCGGGGCCAGACCGAGTCGGCGGAGGAGACGCGGGCGTGCTCGTCCATCTCGGTCAGGAAGAGATCGTGCTGGGCCGCGGTGAGCGTGTCGCCGCGCTTGAAGATCACCTGGCCGGCGGCATGACGGACGGGGACGGGGCGGACACCGGCGGCGGCGTCGGCCTGGGCGGCGGCGGTGCGGGTCTCGTCGAATCTGAAGGTGGGTCGGTGCTCGGCGAGCACGCGGTTGACCACGACCTGGGCGAGCGCTCCGGTGAAGCCCGCGTCGCGGGCCAGGGCGCGCATCGCGTCGCGCCGCTCTCGGTCGGCGACCAGGTTCACGACCTCGGTCCTGGGGCGGCGCACCTCAACCCCATCGCCCAGCACCAGCACGACCTCGGTGTGGAGCCCCTCGGCCAGCGCCCGCTGGAACGCCTGCTCGTCGAGCACCGGACGCTGACGCAACTCGCCCATGAACTGGCTCACCGTCGATTTCCACACCCGCCCGTCTTTCTCGACCTCCTGCACCGCCAGCAAGAGCTCGGGCGTGAGCGCGAACCGCTCGCGAAGCGAGGCGTCCAGACGCTCGAGGGTGGTCGCGCTGGCGACGGCGGCGGGAAGGCTCTCGAGCGACTGCTGCAGCTCGGCGAGCACCTCGGTGTTGGCGGCGTAGACGCGGGGGGCGCGGTTGCGCGCGGCGTCCCTGGCCTCGGCCTCGCCCGCGGGGTCCCGGCGCTCAAAGTCCGAGCGCACCAGACGCGTCTCGTCCATCACGCGCCCGACGGCGACGCGCGGGCTCTCGCGCGTCCAGATCACCAGGAGCGAGGCGACGATCGCCGCCGCGATGGTGAGCCCGGCGCCCCACGCGGCGGTGGGCGAGTCGGCCAGGCTGCTCATCCACTCCCACACCGCCCGGCGCGTGCCCTCCTCGTGCTCCCGCACGCTGCGGATCACCGCGCCTGTCCGCGTCGTTCTGGTGGGTTCCTTGGGCATGGCTTAGTCGTTCGGTTGACGCATGGCGGGCGGCTCGTCGAAGAGCATGCGGTCCTGGTGGGATGGGTCGTCGTCGTACGCGTCGATGACCCGCTGCACGAGCGGATGACGCACGACGTCCTCACGCTCGAGCTCGATGAAGGCCACCCCGGGGGTCTTGGAGAGGCGCCGGGCGGCATCGATGAGGCCGCTCTCGTCGGGATCGTCCAGGTCGATCTGCGTCACGTCGCCCGTGACGATCATCTTGCTCCCGTGTCCCATGCGGGTGAGGAACATCTTCATCTGGGAGCGCGTGGTGTTCTGTGCCTCGTCCAGGATGATCACCGAGCCGTTGAGCGTGCGTCCCCGCATGAACGCCAGGGGCACGACCTCGACCACGTCGGCGTCCATGAACCTTCGCATCGTGCCGTAGTCCATCATGTCGTGCAGCGCATCAAAGAGGGGGCGGAGGTACGGGTTGACCTTGGCCTCAAGGTCGCCGGGCAGGAAGCCGAGCTTTTCACCAGCCTCGACCGCCGGACGAACCAGGATCAGGCGTGCGGCGCGACCGGTCTTGAGAAGGTGGACGGCGGCGGCGACGGCGAGATAGGTTTTGCCGGTGCCGGCGGGGCCGATGGAGAAGACCAGATCGTGATCGCGGATGGCCGAGAGGTAACGGTCCTGGTTGGTGGTCTTGGGGCGGACGGGCTTGCCGTGGGCGTAGACGTCCAGGCGTCCGTCCCAGGCGGCGACGACCCCTTCGACCACGTCCTGGGCCGACTCGCTGTCATCGTGGATCGAGTCGTTGACCGCGGAGATCTCGTCGGAGATGCAGCCGAGCACCTGCTTGCGCGACATGGGGCGACGCTGGCGTGCTGCGGCGCCCAGGCGTTGGAGGACGCGCTGGGCCGCGGCGACATGCTGACGCTCGCCGCGAACCTGGACGAGCCCGTCGCGGGAGGAAACGTCAACACCCAGCGACTCGCGCAGGATTTTCAGGTTGCGTTCGCCGGCTCCCAGCACGCCCACCCGCTCGTCGCCCTGCGGCACTCGGACCATGATCTCCAAACTCAGTGACTCCAGGGGGCCTTGGTCGTGGTGGCTCGGGCCTGTGCCACGCCTCTCGATGACGCCAAGTGTACGTGGGATGGTGGGGGGATGTACCATCTGAGACATGTCACGCCTGTGGGCCCGTGCCGCCATCCTTGTCGCACTCTGTATCGGTGGATGTGCCACGCCGCCTTCGTTCAGCCATGCCGTACATAACCCGGCCTACACCTACATCGTGGTGAAGGGGGACTGGAACGACGTGGGGGCGGCGGTGGCGGTGGGGATCGGCGCGCTCTATCTCTCGATCACCGATGCACGGCAGATCGACGAGAATGAGGTCGAGTACGACTTTGTGGATGTGATCGACCAGCCGGGCTTCTTCACGGCTCGCCGGAACCCCGGGCCCGAATCAACGGCGCCCGAGTACATCGAGCTGGGCGCGTCGATTGGGCGTTTCGGCGACGAGAAGCGTGAGCGCGAGTTTCTCGAGGCCGTCGCCAGACGGCTGGGCGATTTGGCGGGCGTGGATGTGGCGCCGATCAGGGATTGATTTCTTGGTTGGCACTGCTCTCCAGTGCAGCGCTTGGCCTCCGGTTCAAGAAGCACCGCTCTGGAGAGCGGTGCCACCAAAGAGCGGTGCCACCTCAAGGCTTGCGCCGGGCGATGGTGTACCACGCGAAGAGGTCCTTGGCGACCTCGTCGCGCGGTTTGCCCTGGTCGGTGCCCAGGGCCTTCCAGCAGTCGAGCACCCACGCCTGATCGTCGACGTCGAAGGCGATGACCTCGAGCCCGGCGCTCGCGAATTGATCTTTGGTGAACGGCGACTTGCCGTCGGCCCAGGGGATGTAGGGTTTGGTCAGGTCGCCCTCGGGACTCTGGGCCGGGCAGATGTTATAGATGATGAAGAGGCCCCCGGGCTTGAGCGAGTCGTGGACGGCCTTGAGATACGCGGCATCGTCGACGCCCAGCTTCACGAGCTGGGCTTCGTTCACGGTCTTGCCCTCGGGGGGTTTGGGGTGGATGTACCCGGCCTTGAGGGTGTTCTTGCTGGTGATGACGTTGAAGGGGCCGCCCGAGGCAACCTGCTTGACGAGCTGGGCGTTCGCCGGCCACTGCCCGGTGTGAAGCTGTATGGTGTGCTCCAAACCGATGAGAGTTTCACCCTTGGGAGAGCGAAGGGGGATTGTCCAATCAACTGCTTCCGAATAGAGCGCCTGGAAGAGTGGCTCAACGTCCACGCCACTCGCATTCGCTTCCATCTGGGACAGGAGGCGGAGGTGCCCGACCGTTCCGTAACCGAAGTCGAGCACGTTGGCGTCGCCAAGACCCTTCACGCCGTGCTGGGCCATCAGATCGACCACCCGCGCATAGACCAGCGGGGACCCGTAGCCCGTGTAGTAGTAGAACTCGGGCGTGCACTCGCGGGGTTTGAGATCCGCCTGCTTCTCGGGCGCGAGTTTCGCGTACTCCGCCGCGTTCACCGCGATTCCCCTTTCCTTGTTTCGGTACACCGTCCGAGTCTTGACATCCGGCAAGTTCTTCGTTGCCGCCAGGAACTGCTTTGCAAGGTCGCTCTTGACGAGCGGCATGAGACCCTTGGCCTCGCCCTGGAGCTTCTCGACCACCGATCTGGCTTTGGCCTCGGGCTCCTTTGCCGCGGGAGGAGCAGGTGCGGCCGGAGGTTGAAGAGTGCACGCCAATCCCGCCGCCGCGATCAAGAATGCTGTGAACATCGAGGGCTCCTGTGTCGGTCCTGCCACGATCGCACGGGTCTACCGGTGAGACGAGTGGTTGGATTCGCGAGCCCAAGGTGGTCCGCACCAGTCGGCCGCGGACCCCAAGGGTGTTCGGAGAATTGAGTGGGCCGACTGGTGGCACCCCCAGTCGACACCCAATCCCGCACGATCACTCTTTCCTGATCGCGTCGGGCAGGTCGACGGTCATGGTCGTTCCCTGCCCCCAGACCGAGTCGACCTTGACCACGCCCCCAAGGGCCCGCACCGCGTATTTCACGATCGCCAAGCCCAGGCCCGTGCCTTTGGGCCCGTTGCCTTGGCGCGACGGATCGACCTGGTAGAACCGCTCGAAGATTCGCTGCTGCTGGTCGAGCGGGATCCCGATGCCGTGGTCGGTGACCTGGCAGCGCACGCTGCCGGCGACTGGCCCGGGCGCGATGGTGACCCGCACGGGTGTGGCCGGCGCCGCGAACTTGACGGCGTTCTCGACCAGGTTTCGCACCACCAGCTCGAGCAGGCGCGGATCGGTGCGGATCGACGCGCACGCCGGGGCGACCTCGACTTCCATCGAGATCTCGCGGGCCGAGCACTCAAGCCCGAACTGATCGGTGATGTTCAGCACGAACGGGCCCGCCGAGACCATCGAGGGGCTCACGACCGCGTCGGGCGACTCGAGGCGCGAGAGGTCGAGCAGATCGCGGGTGAGCTCCTCGAGGCGAGCGGCACTCGTCCCGATCATCCGGATGAACCTCGCCCGCATGGCGGGGTCCTCGTCGGCGCCCCCCTGGAGCGTCTCGATGGCGCCCTTGATCGCCGCCAGCGGCGTGCGAAGCTCGTGCGAGGCGCTGGCGACAAAGTCGGTCTTGAGCTGGGCGGCCGTCGCCATCTCGGTGACATCGCGGAGCGTGAGGACCACGCTCTGGCCGGGCGTTCCCTCCGGGCTCTGGTCGGTCCGCCAGGGCGTCGCGGCGACCTCGAACTGCCGGGGCACGCCCTCGCGCACGAGCCTGACCTGGGCCGTCACGGGGTTTCCCCTCGACGCCCGCCGGTGGAGTTCGACGACCTCGAGCTGGGTGAAGACATCCTCGACGCGACGCCCCACCAGACCCAGCCCGCGTCCCTGGAAAAAGCTCGCGGCCGCCGCGTTCACGAGCACGATCGCGCCGCTCTGGTCCGTGGCGAGCACCGGCTCGCCGACGCTGTCGAGCAGATTGAGGATTCTCGTGCGCTCGCGCCGCGAGGACTCGTCGAGGGCGGCGAGCTGAGCGCCCAGGATCGCCGTCGCCTCATCGGGCTCGGTGTATTTGAGGCGAAGGGCGACGTCGGCCTCGAGCGGCGCGGTCCCAAGCGACTCGGTCATCCGCGCCCGCCAGGAGTCGTCGACCTGCGCAACCCGCCCCAGGCGCAGCGCGACGCCCATGCAGACTCCGGCCCCGAGGACCAGGCCGATCGCCACGTCAAGAGCCGGGCGACCGGCCGCCACAAGCGCGATCCCGCACCCCGCGACAAACAGCGACGAGAGCGCGATCGATCGAAACGGGCTCTGCGAGGGCTGTGACATGGCGGGCGATGATAGTGGTGGGGAAGGAAGGCAGTTCGCCACAGGGTGCACAGGGGGCACAGAGAAAGACAAGGAAGAGCGTTGGAATTGGTTTGAATCAAACCCATTCCCATCTCTGGCTTGGCCTTTCTCTGTGCCCCCTGTGTGCCCTGTGGTTCATCTTCCGACCTTGCGTCACTGGGTGCCAACCTGCTCCTCGCCCTCGCCGGCCGGATCGACGGTGGCCCGGTACCCCACGCCCCGCACCGTCTTGATGAGTCCCTGGTGCGATCCAAGCTTCTTGCGAATGCTGGTCATGTGCACGTCGATGGTGCGCTCGGTGACGGTGACGCCCGGGCCCATCGCCCGCGTCATGAGCGTGCTGCGCGACTGGATCCGTCCGCCCGCCTGCACCAGGGCGGTCAGGAGCCGGAACTCCGTCAGCGTGAACTTCACGAGCGCGTGATCGATGTTGACCTCGTAGGTCTCGGCGTTGATCTCGATCCCGCCCAGGCGCAGTACGCGGGAGGAGCCCGTCGGCCTGGCCGCCCGGCGCAGCACGGCCTCGATCCGCGCCAGGAGGACCTTGACGGCAAAGGGCTTGGTCACATAGTCGTCGGCGCCGACGGTGAGGCCGACGATCTGGTCGGTCTCCTCGCCCTTGGCCGTCAGCATCACGATGGGGATCTCGGACGTGACGGGGCTGGTCCGAAGGCGATTGGCGACCTCGGTCCCGGAGAGTTCGGGGAGCATCAGGTCGAGCAGGATGAGATCGGGGGATCCGGAGAGGGCCAGATCGAGGGCGGCCCGACCCGTACGGGCGACCGACGTTCGATACCCCCCCTTTTTGAGGTTGTAGGCGAGGAGCTCGACGATGTCGGGGTCGTCATCGACGATCAGGATGTGCCGCGGCTCGCTCATGTTTGTTAGGCACAACTACTTGTCTCATAACGGGATGCAGGCGTCTGGCCCGACCCAAGGTGGGAGATCGAATCGTAGCGGGCGACGGGCGGCAAAGGGGCAAACCACGTTCATTCTGCGTTAAAGTTGGCCTGTGCGGAGCAGGCGCGGGCAGGCAGTTCGTGCGCGTCTGGGTGGGAATTTTGTGGAAAACTGTCGTGAATCGGTTATCAGCGCCGAAAAAGTGGGTCTGGGAGTTTGCGTTCGCTAATCGGGACTGCTAAACTTTTGACCCGAGGGACTACGGTTGGGGCTCTCAGAGCCGAAAGTAGGGATGGAAGGTTTGCTTGAATGTGTTCGGGAGGCCGGTCGTGCGGCTGGCCTTTCGTGAGGGACGAGTCGTCCCGCCAAGTTTCGGGAATCAGTAAACTTTTACTGGTCTCACAAGAGTTCGAAAAAGAGTTCGTGGTTTCAGGGATGGGCCGCACCAGTCGCCGGCCCGAGTCAACAAGGAGCTTTGACAATGAGTCAGACTAAGTTTGTGGCGTTGCTCGCGGGTGCTGCGGTGAGCGTTGGGGCGGTCAGCTCCACGATGGCCCAGACCCAGGTTGATCGTGCGGCCGACGCTGAGCGTCTGGCGAGCACTGTTGGTCGTTCCAGCTTCCAGGGTGGCACGGGCGACACGATGAAGGTCGGCGGGCTGATCCAGTTCCGCTACACGGCCGACTTCCGTGGCGCAGGCACTCGCGTCATGACCACCGGCACGAATGGTCGGTTCACGCAGGGCTTCACCAACGGCCAGACCAAGCTCTGGGTCGGTGGCTCGGTGGGCACCTCGGACCTTGAGTACAAGCTCCAGGGCAACTTCACGTCGGACAACTCGGGCGGTGGCGCCGCGGGTCCTGGCGCCGGCGCGGTTCCTTCGGCCTCGGCCGGCGGCACCTTCTTCCTGGATGACGCCTACTTCAACTACAAGCTCAACGATTCGTGGTCGGTCAAGGGCGGCCAGTTCAAGATGCCGCTCCTCCGCGAGGAGACGATTGCCGATCAGTACCAGCTCTCGGCCCAGCGTTCGTTCACCAACAATGTCTTCTCCGCCGGACGCAGCCAGCAGGTTCAGCTGACCTTCGCGCAGGATAACTTCCGCGCCATGGGCGGCTTCACCGACGGCTGGCGTTCCAGGAACACCGACTTCAACGCCCCCAATGAGGCCGACTTCGGGCTCTACGCCCGCGCCGAGTTCAAGTGGGCCGGCGACTGGAGCCGCTTCGACGACTTCACCAGCTTCAAGGGTGACGGCAATGCCGGCATGGCCGGCGTCTCGCTCCTCTGGCAGACCAGCGGCAGCAACGGCTTCCTCGGCGACACCGTTCCCGCGCCCGGCCCCGCGCCCCGCATCGCCGGCAGCAGCTTCTTCCTGTACTCCGGCGACGTCAGCTTCGAAGGCGACGGCTGGAGCCTCTACGGCGCGGTCATCGGGGCTCACCTTGATCCCCGCACCACCCTCGAGAAGACCACCGACAGCTTCGGCCTGGTCGTTCAGGGTGGCTACCACCTCAACGACAACTGGGAAGTCTTCGGTCGTTGGGACGCGCTCTTCGTCGACAAGAACGTCGGCTCCGTGGCCGTTGCTGGCGCTGGCCTCAAGCCCCACAACTTCCACTTCCTCACCGCGGGCGTCAACTACTACCTCATCCCCAAGAAGCACACCATGAAGCTCACGGTTGACGCGGTCTTCAGCTTCAACAAGACCGACGGCCTCATCGGCACCAACGTCCTCACCGGCGCCAACACCGCCACCAACACCGGCCTCCCGGGTGGCAGCGCTGCGGCCCCGTACACCGGCGGCGGCGTGCTGGGTGACGTCAAGGCCGGCGAGCTGGCCCTCCAGGCCCAGGTCCAGGTCCTCTTCTAAGTTCGCTTCATCGATCTGATTTGATTCTCAACCGGCCGGTCCACATGGACCGGCCGGTTCTTTTTTGAGGCTCAGATGACGGAATGCAAAATGCGAACGCGAAGGCGCGAAGGGGAGCGAAGAGCGCGGAGTGGAATCGTGGAATGGATTGAGAAAGGAAGGCGGCGGGATGACCCGACTCCCATTCCCAACTCCTCCTCCGTCTTGCTCCGTTCCTCTTCGCGCCTTCGCGTTCGCATTTACTGCGAGGCTATTCCTTGACGCTCGTCGGGTCCTTGCCCTGCTCGATCGCGATGATCTTGCGCAGGCGGCGCAGGTGCCGCCCGCCCTCGAACGTCGTGGCGACAAACATCTCGGCGATTTTCTCGATCAGCCGCTGGCCCAGCAGGTCCGCCGACATGCACAGGATGTTGGCGTTGTTGTGCGAGCGGCTGAGCTGGGCCGCGATCTCGTCGTGCGCGACCGCCGCACGAATACCCGGGATCTTGTTCGCGGCAATCGACATGCCGATCCCGGTGCCGCAGATGAGGATTCCAAGCTCGTACGTCCCCTCGGCGACGGCCTTGGCGACGATGTACGCCTGCTCGGGGTAGTCGCACGGGCCCGAGCCGCACTCGCCCAGGATCACCGCGTCGTGACCCTCGCGCCTGAGCTTCTCGTGGAGCTGCCGGATGGCGTTTGTTCCGCGGTGGTCGGCGCTGAGGGCGATTTTCACGAGCTGGTTCCGGGAGGAGGTGTCGAGGTGGAGGTTACTTCCGCGGCCTGAGCCAACGGCTGGATGGGCGACTCGAGCTCGCCCAGCCGCAGGCGAATGAACGAATCGAGCAGGCGAGCGGTGTGAGCGTAGACCTCGGCCCCGCTCCCCACCGGATCGGGAATGTCGCTCCCGCCCGGGTCCAGGAGCAGCACGTTTGCCGAGGGGGCAAACGCCCGCACCGCCCGCAGGTGCCCCTTGGTCATGGCGTAGACGACGTCGGCCTCATGGGCCAGGGTCGGGGTCAGCCCCCGGGCGTGGTGGGGCAGCTGGCTGACCCCCAGTGCCGCCAGGGCGGCAACGTTCTCGCTGCTGGTGGGCTCGCCCTCGGAGGCGGCGATTCCGGCGGAGGCAAAGACGGTCGGAATGCCCCCGATGCCGCGGGGGCGCTGGCTCGCAATGTGGGTGGCGATCGATTCGGCCATCGGGCTCCGGCATGTGTTGCCGGTGCAGACAAAGAGGACCGTGCGCCGGATCCGCCGCTCGATGATCCGGGGTTCGAGCGCGCCCGCGGCAATCACCTCCCAGAACCCCCGCCCGCCCGAATCAAGCCCCAGACGGATCGACGTCGAGCCCTTGCGAAGGCGCGTCGGGCCTGTGTCGATCACCATCGCAACTCCCGGAACAAGACCCGGCGCGGTGACGGCGTCGCCCATGGATTTGGGAAGTCGATCGATGACCACCGCCACGCCCGACTCCTCGAGCACGCCGCGGGTGAACTCCTCGTCGGGGATGCGAACATGGACGCCCACGCCGTCGTCGGCGATCCGCGGCGGCAGTTGGACCCGGGCAAGGGCCGCGGGCAGGGCCGCCGGGGGCAGGGAGATGACAAATCGCACAGGGCCCGGCGAGAGGCGTCGCAGGGCCCGGGCGTGCAGCGGATCGACGATGCCCAGCCCCTCGATCACGCTCTCGGACGAGGGCGCGTGCCACGTGAACGGCGAAGTCGGGTTCTCGCTGCCGCGTGTGAGCGTGCGAAAGGCGGCGAGCCTGGGCGCGGGGAGATCGGCCCGAGCGGCAACGCCGTAGAGCGTCTCGCAGGGCAGCACGACGAACTCTCCGTCGCGCAGGGCGGCGGCGGCCCGGGCGCGGGCACTTTGCCGCTGTGCGCCGGTGAGTTCGCGGAGTTTGAGCACCTCGGGGGGCATGGCGTGCAGTATGACCGCGTTGCGTGCGTCAGGCAACTCGCAGTCGGCGGAGGAATCAGAATGATCGCGGGCGTCCGTTCACGCGATTCGACACGCGGCCGAACGCCGGCGCGATGCGGCGATCCGGCCGTACACGACGCGTC
The DNA here is from genome assembly GCA_964358855.1 of uncultured Phycisphaeraceae bacterium. Lineage (GTDB taxonomy): Bacteria > Planctomycetota > Phycisphaerae > Phycisphaerales > UBA1924 > UBA2396. Next base: position 503 of record CAYHQQ010000076.1, on the reverse strand, counting down.
CGATCGTCGCGATCCCCGGCACATACAAAAGGAGCGCGGGAGCCACGCCGGCGGGGGTTTGCACGAGCGCTCGGCGCACGGCCTCAAAGCCGACCAAAACCTTGCCCTCTGCCGTCCGCATCGGAATCCCCCGCATCGCGGTGGCAAGATCGACGGGGAGGTCGCGCGACACGGCCATGTCCGCGAACGCGAGGCGGTCGAGCCAGTCGAGGCGGGCGAGCCAGCGGCAGGAGGTCCGGCACATGCCGCACTGGCCGTCGAAGTAGAGTGTGTCTCGCACGTGCAACAATAGGCTGCGGCGCGGCCGGGGCCGAACAAAGAACTGACAGAGTGGCTATGATTGTGGCAGATTTGCGGGTTGAGAATCGCTATGCTGGGATAACAAGGACACTTGGAACCTCTGGTGGCCTGATGGACGAATAGAGGGTGGGTCGAGTGAGGCAGATGGTGGCCGTCCCGCGTTCGCGGGGCGTGGTATCGGGTTACGGCAGGCAGCGGGGGGG
>CAYHQQ010000075.1:0-18287 GCA_964358855.1 uncultured Phycisphaeraceae bacterium | reverse complement strand
GAACTTACCCGACAAGGAACTTCGCTACCTTAGGACCGTCATAGTTACGGCCGCCATTCGCCGGTGCTTCGGTCATGACCTTCTCTTGCGATGAGCCACTTCCTTGACATTCCGGCATTGGGCAAGCGTCACACTGTATACTTCCTCTTGCGAGTTGGCACAGTGCTGTGTTTTTGATAAACAGTTCCCAGATCCTCTTCTCTGCGCCCTGCTTTACTTTGACATATTGCGAGGGCCCCCTTATCGCTAACTTACGGGGTTATATTGCCTAGTTCCTTCACGACCGTTCTCTCGAGCGCCTTAGGCTATTCGCCTCACCCACCTGTGTCAGTTTTGGTACGGGTCTTGTATTGCCCCCAAGGCTTTTCTAGAGACTTCCTTTGCCAACATCGGCCATAGGCCTGCCCATCTGTCAGGGCCGTTGACTCCGCAAATCTACACCTTGGTTTGATCTCCACAAGAGTTCAGGAATATTAACCTGATGTCCATCGATTACGCCTCTCGGCCTCACCTTAGGACCCGACTAACCCTGGGCGGATTTACCTGCCCCAGGAAACCTTGGGTATACGGCGAACAGGATTTTCACCTGTTTAATCGTTACTTAAGCCGGCATATTCACTTCTTGGCGCTCCACCAACGCTTACGCGACGGCTTCACCGCACCAAGAACGCTCTCCTACCGCTCTTACGAGCCCGCAGCTTCGGCTCCATGCTTATTCCCGATCATTATCGGCGCCACATTCCTCGGCCAGTGAGCTGTTACGCACTCTTTAAATGATGGCTGCTTCTAAGCCAACATCCTGGCTGTCTCTGCAACGTGACTTCCTTTCGAACTAAGCATAGATTAGGGGCCTTAGCTGGCGATCAGGATTTTTCTCCTTTTGACGACGGATATTGTCACTCGCCGTCTATCTCCCCGGACTCGGACTGTGGCATTCGGAGTTTGGTTGATCGAGGTAGTCGGGTAGACCCCTGCAATCATCCAGTAGCTCTACCTCCACAGTTTGCATCCGGAGGCTAACCCTAAAGTTATTTCGGAGAGAACGAGCTATCTCCCAGTTTGATTGGACTTTGACCGCCTCCCGTCAGTTCATCGCAGACCTTTTCAACGGTCACGCGTTCGATCCTCCAGGCGGTTTTACCCGCCCTTCAATCTGACCAACGGTAGATCACAAGGTTTCGCGTCTGGCCCATACGACTTGTCGCCCTTATCAGACTCGCTTTCGCTCCGCCTCCGACCCGATGGGTCTTAGGCTCGCCGTATAGACCAACTCGCCGGCTCATTATGCAAAAAGCACGCGGTCATCCCGAAGGACTCCCACCGCTTGTAAGCACACGGTTTCAGATCTCTTTCACCCCGCTCATCGCGGTGCTTTTCATCGTTCAGTCGCCTTACTGGTTCGCTATCGGTCATCAAGTAGTATTTAGCCTTGGAGGATGGACCCCCCATGTTCAATCCGGGTTTCCCGAGCCCGAATTTACTCGTGGGCTCCCCAACTGCAGTTACAGGGCTTTCACCTTCTGAGGCCCGCCATTCCAAGCGGTTCATCTGCAAGATTGGTTTATCCGCTTTCGCTCGCCGCTACTCACGGAATCGCTGTTGCTTTCTTTTCCTCTAGATACTGAGATGTTTCACTTCTCTAGGTTCGCTCTTTACCCCTATGCATTCAAAGTAAAGTACCCTTGCGGGTGGGTTGCCCCATTCGGATATCCCAGGATCACTGCCTTGTTACCGGCTCCTCTGGGCTTTTCGCAGGTTCACGCGTCCTTCATCGCCTCTTGATGCCAAGACATCCACCGTGTGCCCTTGTTGCTTGATCACACCAACCTGACGCCGAAACACTCACTCAGTCAGCCTTTCGGCCTCCTTCGCTCGTGCCCAGTTCCAGGCCGGCAAAACTCGACCGGGGCAAGGGCCCCGCATCGACAGTCCCCCTAGGCAGGGGCTGCAAACCAATACGCCTTTATACGCTGCTCTTCTCGGTTTCTATCTAGCCTTCCTTCTTCTACAGAACGTCCTTTGAACTCCCGCATCTCGTCCACCTTCGTCCGTCCGATTGCTCGGCCGTCCGCTCGTGGACTTCGACGCGATTGTTCGCGTTCTTCTTCTATCCGGTTGTCAAAGAAACCCGGCTCTTTGGCCTTTCGCCGCAGCAGCCCGACACTCGGTTGCCCGAATCTCGTTTCGCTTCCGATTGAAGCGGGAGGGAACTTTAGCGGCCACCCCCCTTGGGTCAAGCCACCTGCGGCACTCTTTCCACAAGTCGTGCCTTCTGACGCCTTTAACCGCTCTTCTCGCCTCAGAATCAGCCTCCGCCCTTGCCCCCGCCACCTCCGCCGCCGCCCTTTCCACCTGGGCCGGACGGTTCGTCAGGTCCCTGGTTGGGCCTGGGCTTGGGCTTTGCGATCACCTTGGGCTGAGCTTCGAGCAGGCCGGCCTCCGCCGAGCTGTTCACCCTCTTGTAGACGGGGCTTTCCTTGTCGGCCTCGGGCGACCGCGTGATCAGGTCGCCCTCGGTCGTCTTGAGCACTGCGAGCGACTTGTCGTCGGGGCCGCTGCCGGGCTTCACGTCCATCAGGAGCACCGTCGCGGTGTCGGTGAAGACCAGCTTGTCCTTGGCTTGCTGCGTGTTGGGAGGCTGCGGAGGCTCGGCAGAGTTGGGCCCCGGGGGCTGGGGAATCCCGCCTCGGTCCCGCTCATTCCTGCCGCCAGGGGCAGGCAGGGGCGCAGCCACGCCGTCGGGCCCGGCCGCGAGCTTCTCAAGGTCGTAGATCCACAGCTTGGGCAGCTTGGTCTCCCCGACCAGGGCATCGCCGGGCTCGAGGGAGACCTCGGCGCGGCGGTAGTACCCGTAGTAGAACTTGTACAGCATCGCCCGAGCGGTCGACGGATTCTGACGCAGCGCGTCGCTCTGCGTGCTGGTCACAAACCAGTAGGCATCGCGGTCGACCTCGACATCGCGGCTCCACTCCGACCAGGCGCCTGCCACCGTGCTGGGCTTGGCCAGCTCGCCCTGGGCCAGATCGCCCTGCTTGAGCATGATGTCCTTCCCGAAGATCGGGTTGTTCATCACCACCCGGACGTGGTACCGATAGGTCGTCCCCGGCACGACGGTGATGTCGTGCGCGTGGATGTGCACATCGCCGTTGTCGAGCAGACGCAGGTTCGCGTTGGTGAGCGTCGGGTTTGCGTCGCTTCCATCGGGCGCTACGGGCGTGGGAGCATCCCCGCCCATGTCCGACAGGCGCTTCTTGTTGCGGTCGAGCTCGGCCTTGATCACGTCGATCTCGCGCTGCACTGCCCGGCGCTTGGCCTGCGGGGTGAGCTCGGGCTTGACCTCCGGAGGAGCCGGGGTCGGGGACCTGCCGCCCCCACCGCCGCCGGGACGTCCACCACCACCACCGCCGCCGGGATCACGCCTGGGTGGGGGCGGCGGAGGAACGCCGGGCCTCTTGTCGTCGGGCGGGAGCTGTGCGAGTTCCTGCTCCTTGTCTTTGAGTTTCTTCTCGAGCTCCTCGATCTTGTCGCGCATGAGACGGATTTCGGCGGGGTTGGAGTGCGACCCCTCGCGCTGCGTCAGGATCGAGGCCGTCGCCCACTCTCCGACGATCATGTCGTAGAACTCGGGCCTGAGGATCTCCTGGGTTCTGGTCCTGGCGGTCTCGACGGCGTTGATGGCATCGCCTCCGACCTTGACCTTCTCATCCCACGACTTCATGAAATCCAGGCGTCCGGGAAGCGTCGCCAGGGTGGTGGCGTTCCCCCATGAGCCGTCGGCCGACTTTTCTTCTCTCTCCACGACGACGCGGAGGATCTCGACCTTGTCGAGCCACCAGTCGACCGGGAGGGGCGAGATCGGGCCGATGCCGTCGGGGTCGGCCTCCAGCGCGGCCCGCAGGGCCTTGCCATCGAAGACCGCCTCGATCGTGGCCGACGCCTTGTCGAAAGGCTGTTCCTTGGGGAGGAACGCGGCGAGCTCTTTGGTGTTGATCGTCTCCATCGGATCGATGGTCCCGCGGAAGGTCGCGGCGAAGATTTTGCCGGGCGCGGGGACCGCCGCCATGGCGTAGAGCGCGTCACCGGTGGGGGCGACCGAACTGCCGCCCAGCGCGTAGGCGTGTCCCATCGCCGGGAGCGATCCGGCGGGCGAGATGGTGCCGGCAAGCGACTGGCTGTATCCCTGGAGCGGGGAGACGTCGGGGGAGGGCGGGAACTCGGGCTTCTCCTGCTCCATCTCGGAGATCAGTCTTTTGGCGGCGGCCTCGACGGGCTCGAACGCGTTCTGGATCGGGACTGGCTCGCCCTTGCCGACTTTGACCTTGGTCTGGTCGAGAAGCTGCCAGCCCAGCACGCCCACGAGCCCGACGCCGATCACGCCCACCACGATCTTCTCGCAGTGCTGTTCGAGGACGTTGATTCCCTTGAGTTTCATGGTCATTCTCTCATCGGACGGCCCGGTGGGCCGCCATCTTGAACGTTCGAACCATCTTTCGTACACATGCCGACACTGGTGTCAATTCTCAGCCGCCGCCGCCACGCTGGCCGGCGCGGCTCTTGGGGTTGATGAACGGCTCGCCGGGGGTGTTGCCGCCTCCCATGTCCTCGGGCATGCTGCTGGGGCCGCCGCCCGATCCGCTGGCCATATCGGCGTCGTCGGCTTTCTCGCCCTCGGGCAGTGCGAGGCCCAGGCGCTTGCGAACGCCCGAGGGGAACATCTTCTCCGTCCAGCTCCGCAGCCAGATGGTCTCGACGGTGATCGTGGCCTTGACCACGCTCTCGTTGCCGAAGTAGTACCCGCGGTCGAGCTCGCCCATCACGTCGACGGCCTTGAGATCGACGTCGATAATCGTCATCAGGTTCGTTCGCCCGAACGCGTCGAAAATCTGCTTGAGCCGCGATGCCGACACCACCAGCTCAAGCTCGGCCAGCCGCACGTCGTAGAGCGGATTGCCGGGCGAATTCTTGCGACCCGTCACCGACCAGGCCACGTCCATCGGCACCAGGCCGGTCAACGCGTCCACCGTGATGGTCGGGGGCGTCGGCGCCGCGTTGGGATCTTCACCGCCGGTGCTGGCGGGACGGCCCGCGAAGGGCTCGAGAAGTCTGATCTTGTCCACGCGCTTGATCACCGACTCGTTCACGTGCAGCTGCGATCCGCCCGAGGAGAGATTCGCGGCCCGGACGGCGAAGAGCAGGTCCCGGATCATCCAGTAGTCCATCTGCCACTGGAACGTGCGCGACACGCCCGGAGGCTCGCTTGGCACCTGTCCTGGAATGGTCGAGCCACCCGAAGCGCCGCCCTGAGCGGTCTCGATCGGGAAGATGTCGAGCCCCGCGTAGACGGAGATCTCCGACGCCCGCTGCAGATACTGGTTGCGCCGGAAGGCGATGAGCGTTTCTTCGAGGGTCTTTTGCTCCTCCGGGGTGACCTTGCGATTGGGGTCGTTGCCGGTGAGCCTCTGGATCTGTGAGTTACGCTCGGCGGTGAGCTTGGACCCCAGAATCACCGGATCCACGGGACCTCCGGCGTTGAGAATGTCCCGCAGCATCGTCGTGTAGACCGAGGGCCGCCCCTTCTGGTCCACCAGGAGCGCCACAAACTCGCTCGTGAGGATCGAGGCCTGCCTGGGGTCCGAGGGCTTGGGGAACAGGCCGTCGATCAGGGCAACGTGCGGCTTGCGCCCCACGTCGGCGGCGGCCTTGCCCTCGCCGCGGTTGAACGCGTCGGCGACGCCCGTCACGCCCTTTGCGAGCTTGTCGATGCGGGCCCGCTCGGCCTGGTAGTGCGAGTTGGCGAGCAGGCTTGGCGAACGCGGATCCTCGACGGGCTTGCCATTGGGCATCACCGGAGGGATCTGGTAACGGATCTTCTGCTCGTCGATCGACCGGAGCTTGTCGTTGGCGAGCTTGGACCGCTTCTCTCGCGTGTCCTTCGCCCATGCGGCGCTGAAGTAGAAGCCGGTGGGCAGTGAGATCACGATCAGGGCCGAGAAGATCACGACCAGCAGGTTGGCCTTGACCCATGCGAGTACTGGTTTCACGTTCCGCCCTCCTCAGCCTTTTTCTCGGGCTGCAGAATCTCGACTGTCCATTGCACTTCCATCGTGTACACGGGTCCGGGGTGCCTGACCTCGGTCACCAGCTTCTTCAAAGGCGCGAGCCCCAGGCCGTCGCCGCCGGGAGAGTCGTTGCCGCCGCCGCCCTCGCCGGGGATGTTGGTCGGCCGCCCGACGTCTCTGCCCTTGGGCCCGCGTCCGGGGTCGCGCCCACCAGGGCCGCGAACGCCGTCGGAGGACGGAGGCTCCGACGGATCGGGCGCCGCCGCTTCGGGCTGCGCCGCCGCGGAGCCAACACGCTTCCAGTAGTTCTGCTGCCCGGGCCTCTTGAGGATCTTGTAAGGCACGCCCGGGCGAATCGCGTTCTTGGCGAGCCACTCGTCGACCGTCTTGATCATGAACGCGTTGGCGTCCGAATCGCTCGCACGCGAGGCTTCCACGACCAGCCTCACATCGATCTTCTGTCCGGTCCCCAAAGGCCCGGTGCCCGCGGGCTGGCCGGCGTCGGGGGGCGGGGGGGCGGCGGGATCGGGCATGGCGCCCGACGGATCGACGGCGCTTCGTGGCCCGTGGTAGTCGGTGTCGAACGACTTGAGGCTGAACGCGGGCTCGCCGGGCGGGAGCGGCCAGGCGGTCTGATCGCCGGTCTTCCAGGCGCTGGCCTTCTTGTCGGCGTCCTTGAAGATCTCACCCAGATCGTTGACGAGATGGGCGTGCACGTTGCGGGCCTCCAGCAGCGACAGCATGTTCGCCGCCGTGTAGTCCGGATTCGCCGCGGTGTCGACCTTCTTCTCGGCGGCGTCGTCCTTGTGCTCTTTGGCGATCCGCAGCGCGTTGTCGACGGCCGGACCTTGGCGGTTGCCCTCGGCCTGGAAGTAGTCGATGGTCGGGCGGACGAACATCGCGCCGCTGGCCGCGATGGCCAGCCCCGCCGCCAGACCGAACCACTTCACCTTGCTCCGCCACATCGTCTCGCGGATCATCTGCACCGGCATGAGGTTGGCGCCGATGGACGCGAGGCCCAGCCCCTGCAGCGCCAGCCCGTAAGCGGTCACCATCGAGAGCGAGAGCTCTTTGAACTGCTTGGCGCGATCCTCGTTCTTGAGGGAGTCGGTATTCGCACGCTTGAACTCCTCGAACCGGAAGACCTCGATGCCCACCTGCTGCTTGAGGAACTTGCGAAGCCCCGGGAGCTGGAAGGTCGACCCGATGCCGATGAGCCGCTCGAGATTCGAGTCTTTGTGCAGGTTTGTGTAGTACCCCGTCGAGCGCTGGATGTCCTGCCCCAGATCGGTGAACACTCCTCGCATCGCCTGGAAGACCTGGCGGGCGTGCTTGCTCTCCTCGGCCTCCTTCTTGAGGGCCTCGGCCTTGGGATATCCGATCTTGAACGTGCTGACCAGCGCGTCGGTGAAATGGTGCCCGCCGATGGGGAAGGTCCGGATCCAGACCCGGCCGGCTTCGGCGACGATCAGGTCGGTCGAGGTCGTCCCGACATCGACCACGATCGTGCCCTGGGACTTTTCGGAGAACTCAAGGTCGTAGGCGAGGCCGTTGAACGCGGCGAGGGGGCTGAGGGTCACAAAGTCGGGCGTGATGCCGACGTTCTGGAGCATGGCGAGGCGCTCGTTGATCCGTTCCTTGGTGATGGCGAAGATGCCGACCTCGATATCGGGCGAGTTGGGGGACTGGAACGTCTGATAATCCCACTCCACCTGTTCCAGTGGGAACGGGATCTGCTGCATAGCCTCGAACTTGACAATGTCCGGGACCTTCTTGGGATCTACGGGTGGCAGCTTGGCAAACCGGGCAAAGGCCGCGTGACCGGGAACGCTCACGGCGATGGCGGCCTTGGTCAAGTCGTACTGCCCGACGAGCTGTCCGAGCGAGACGCGGAGGACGTCGTTGGCGTCAACTCCTGGTGTGGAAAGGACTTTCGCGTGCTCGATGTACGCGAAGTCCAGGACATTCACACGCTGGTTGTCGGCCTCAAGCTTGACGGCCTTGATCGCCCCGGCACCGATCTCGATGCCCCAGCACACGTTGGATGACGGCATAATTTTTCCTTCGACGACGGCTACGTGTTTTCGGCAGGAAGTGGCTCTGGCCAGAGTGGTTCTGGCCTCGTGTGGACTTGGTCCCGGCGCGGGCACCGTTGGCGTTCGCGGTTCAACGACACGCTGGGCGTGCCCGTCGTTCCGCGCCACCCATGTCCCCGATCGGCCCCGCGTGGCCCATCTGGCCGGCAGGGCCGGGATGCTACACGATCTTGCGCTCGCGAGCAACGGGGGAAGTCTGGGCGAATCTCGGCGTGGGTTCCGATACGTCCCGGGTATGCGGACGGTTCCTCCCCATTTGCCGTTGGTCTCGCAGACCACCGCCCCAAAGCGATCTTCCGCCCAGTTTCGGCCGATACAGGACTACTGTAGCGGCCCGGTGCGAACCGCCTTGCGTTGGCGGGCGTACGCGGTTCGGCGGTTGTTCATAGCCCGACCTTCTTTCGCGAGAGCCCACCCCATGTCCACCACCAGACGCGCGCTCATCACCGGAATCACCGGCCAGGACGGCTCCTACCTCACCGAGTTCCTTCTCGAAAAGGGATACGAGGTCCACGGCATCATCCGGCGCAGCTCTTCCTTCAACACCGGGCGCATCGATCACATCTACCTCGATCCGCATCTCAAGGGCGGAAAGCTCAAGCTCCACTACGGCGATCTGTGCGATGCCAACTGCCTCTCCAAGATCATGCAGCTCGTCCGACCCCACGAGGTTTACAACCTCGGGGCGCAATCCCACGTCCGGGTTTCGTTCGACATGCCCATCTACACTGCCGAGACGGTCGCCATGGGGGCCCTCAAGCTCTTGGAAGCGGTCCGCGAGTTCCAGAACGAGAGCGGCCAGCAGGTCCGGTACTACCAGGCCAGCTCCTCAGAGCAGTACGGCAAGGTGATCGAGACGCCCCAGGTCGAGACCACCCCGTTCTATCCCCGCTCCCCCTACGCCTGCGCCAAAGTCATGGCCCACTGGGCGACGGTGAACTACCGCGAGAGCTACGGCCTGCACGCGTCGTGCGGCATCCTCTTCAACCACGAGAGCCCGCGACGGGGCGAGACGTTCGTGACCCGCAAGATCACGCGGGCGGTCGGGCGCATCAAGCTGGGACTGCAGGACAAGGTCTATCTGGGCAATCTCGAGAGCAAGCGCGACTGGGGCTTTGCGGGCGATTATGTCAAGATGATGTGGCTCATGCTCCAGCAGGACGCCGCCGACGACTATGTGATCGCGACCAACAAGACCATCAGCGTCCGCGAGTTCTGCGAGCTCTCCTTCCAGCACGCGGGCCTGGACTACAAGGACCACGTGGCCTTCGACCAGCGTTACCTGCGCCCGGCCGAGGTCGATCTGCTCCTGGGCGATCCGGCCAAGGCCAAGCGCAAGCTCGGCTGGGAGCCCACGACGTCGGTCGAAACGCTCGCGGCCATGATGGTCGACAACGACATGGAGATGGCCAAGCGCGAGAAGACCCTGCGCGACGCCGGGCACAAGCTCCCCGAATTCGCCGGGCACGATCAGTAACGCTCACACGCCTGTGTGCACCGGTTTGGCCGCGGCCAGCAGTCGGGTCGCGCGCTTCAGGAGCTCCCGGCACTCGGTGGCCACCATCACCACGCTCACGCCCAGCACTCCGGCGACGACGTACCCGCGTGCCTGAAGGTACTCGGTCAGCTCGTCAACCGATTTCACCGCACTCACCTCGACCACGATGACCTTCGGACGCGTCTTGCCCAGGTCCAGGCCGGCAAGCGCGGGGAGCTCGTGCCCCTCGACGTCCAGCACGAACGCGTCGATCTGGATGGGGTGGGTCGCCAGGATCCGATCGAGTGTCGAGGCCGCCACGCGAATGAACTCCTTGGAAGCCCCCGGCACCGGCGGCGGCGGCGGCTCCTCGCCCTCGGTGTAGACGAACGAGTAGAGCCCCGAATGTTCAAACCCGGTGACCTGACAGAACTCGATCTCCGCCGGTCCCCCGGGGCTGGTGAGGGCTGCCTCGACGATGATCGAACGCGGCCTGGCGTCGCGGCACGCCTTGGCGAGCAAGGGCGTCGGCTCGACCAGGAGTCCGTTCCAGCCGATCTCCTCCAGGGCGGAAGTGACCGAGAGCGTCTGACCGTCGAACGCGCCGGCCTCGACGTACACCCCGTCGCCTTTGCCCTCAAAGAGGTCGAACAGGAAGGCGTCCTCGCCGTACTGCGAGCGGAACTCGGCGTGCTTGCCCGGGAATCGCGCCGAAGCGGCGATCGAGTAGTCGCGGCGGGTCGCCTCCTGGTCTCGCGCAAACGGCGGGTAATACTGGGGGAGCACCAGACGCTTGCCCATCCAGCGCCTCCAGATGATTCCGTTGCCGGCGCCCTCGGAAAGATCGTCAGCGGCGCCCGCGCCCGAGGCCTTGGGGGCCTGTGCGACGGCGATGGGTACGCCGCCTCGCGTGGTCTGTGCAGCCACGCGCCTGATCCGACGGCGCAGCGATCTCCTCCACGCGATCAGGAGCGCGACATTGACGGCGCCCACTCCCAGCGCAAGACCCGCAAGAATGCGCGCCAGATCGTCCGAAGATCCTTCCATGGTGCGCAGTGTAGCGAGCGGCAGAGCCACCGGTTGGACAGGAGTCGGGGGGCTAGGATGACTCGAATGCGACTTCTTTCGAGACTCTTTGGACGTGGCCCCGGGCCGACCGGCTCACCCGCCTCTCCATCCGCCAAAGTCCCCGGACCCGCCGATCAGGGACCCGTCGATCGCCAGGGGATCTTTCCAAAGACCTGGGATGAGCGCGTCGCCCTCGCCGTCGCGTCACCCGACAACGCCTTGATCCCTCGCGTCGCCCAGGCCGGGGTTGTCAAGGACGGGTGCATGACCATGCACAACGGGCTCCTGGTGGGGATCGAGAGCTACTACGGCCCCGAACTCATGCGGCTGGTCGCCAGGAACAAGGGCGTGCACGAGCCCCAGGAGGAACGCGTCTTTGAGGAGGTGCTCGCCTGGATGAAGCCCGGCGCCAGCATGCTTGAGCTGGGAGCCTACTGGAGTTTCTACAGCATGTGCTTTGCCCTCCGCGTGGGACGGGATTCGGCCAGGTGCGTCATGGTCGAGCCCGACAAGGCCAATCTCGAGCACGGACGCAGAAACTTCGACATCAACAACCTCCTCAAGCCGATGGGCGATCGCGCGGCCTTCGTCAACGCCTTCGTGGGCGGCGCCGACGGCGCGGGCGATGGCGGCGTGCCCATGCTGACGGTCGACACGCTCGTGCGCCGCGCGGGAATCGAGAGACTCGACATCCTCCACGCCGACATTCAGGGAGCCGAGCTCGACATGCTCAAGGGCGCGGCGGGACTCTTTGAACGGCGCGCGGTCGACTACGTCTTTGTCTCCACGCACTCGATGGACCTTCACGCTGCCTGCCTGGCAAGGCTCGAAGCCTTCGACTACGAGATCATCGCCCAGGCCGACCCCAAGGCGTCGTACTCTTACGACGGGATCATTGTCGCAAGGCGCCGGGAACTGACGGGGCTTGGACCCCTGGCGGTCAGTCAGTGCCCCTTCCCCAGGCCCAACTTCCCGGTTCCCTGAGATCTTCCCCGGGCGTGGCAACCCTTGGTCTCATGGCCTCATCGCAGGGTCGAAGCGTGCACGAACACGGCGTCACACCATTCCAACGCCCCGTGAGCGCCCCGCTCGGGGTTGAAGAGCCCGACGAACCGGAAGCCCGCGCCCGCCAGCCTGGCGAACATCGCGTCAAACGTCGCCTGTCCCTCGTACAACTCGGAGAAGATGACCTCGACCTGGACCGCCCGGATGGCGCCCGACCCCAGAAGACCGGCCGCACCCGCGAGCACACGGTCGTCGTACCCCTGGGTGTCGATCTTGAGCACGTCGATGCGCGCGATGCTGTTCTCGCGCGCTAGGCGGTCGAGCGTCCAGACCGGGACAGTCTCTGGCGCGAGGGCCCCGATGAGTTCCGCGGGGGCCACCTGGCTCAAGGCCACCCCATCGGGCAAGAGCGAATCGGTCACGCTTCCTTTGTGGCGATGGAGGGTGAGCTCGCCCTGGGTATCGCCCAGCCCCAGGCGGTGGGTGCGGACGCGGGGCGCCCTTGCGTACTTTGCTTGCAGCTTGCCAAATGCCTCGCCCCCTGGTTCCACCGCGTGGATGCTCGCGCTGGGAAAGAGCTTCAGGAGCACGTCGACCGACTGCCCCTCATTTGCACCCACGTCGAAGACGACGTCCACGCCCCTGGTGCCCAGCACCGCGGTGATCGCCAGGAGGCCCCCGTGGTGAGCGGAGCGGGCTGCCGCTTCAACCTGTTCGTTGATCGGCATCGACTTGGTGCGCATCATGGAATGATCTCCGGAATCGGGTTCGCCATCGCCCGCTTTGACCTGGCCGAACGAGGGGACGACGATCTGGACCAGCGACGTCCCCATCGCCCGCAGCTCGCGCCCCAAGGACACGGGCTTTCGTCTGGCTTTCCTGAGTCCCACCGCGATCCTCATCGCCCGGACGACCCCCTCGAGACTTGAGATCAGACGACGCACCGGCCTTCGCGGGCCGTTGTAGGGACCGATCTCGTCCACGAGGCGCTCGACATCGTCCCGCCGGCGAAACGCGTCCCTCACCGGCAAGAGGTCCGCCCCCCAGATGTTCACGTGGTTGATCTGGTACTCCAGACTCTGGGGCCTCGCCAGCGCCACCAGCCCGTGACGACGGCAGTGCTCGGTCCAGAGCAGCTCCACGAGCGCCCTGCGAAGCCCCGGCGGGATCTCGGGTCTGGCCGCGATCTGCGCCGGATACTCGCCGCGGAATCCCGAATCGATGAACTCGCCCATCTGCTCCCTGCACGCGCGGTCGAACTCCGACCGCTTCATCAGCGCGTAGCACAGACTCACGAAATCCGAGGATTGATACGCACCGCGCATCCCAAGGCAACGGGAGATCGGCGCGGGTGCGCCGGGAAGCGAGATCGCAAACACGCCCGGGTCGTCCAGCGCGGCCGCCTCCTCCGCCAGCCACCCGTCCATGCCGCGACGAAACGCCAGCGTGTCGAGCTTCACGAAGAGAACCAGCTCCTTCGTGCACAGCGCTCCGGACCGATGCTCCTGGATGTAGCAACGATCCCGATGGTTCTCCCAGGCGTCAGCAGGTGTGAGGTGGAGCGTGTCGATCAGCCCGGCGGCCTTCAATCCCTCGAGCTCCGCGAGCGTCTGAGCGCCCGAGCCCCCGTCGACGTACACGATCTCCGCGGGACGCCCGCCCAGGAACTCGATCCAGTCCTCCAGCACGATCCGGATCGCCCCGGCACCCTGGTATCCCGATATCGCCAGCGAGAGTCTGCTGAGGACAGATTCATTCATCCGCGAAGCTCCGCGGCGTTCACGGCTGACTCCAAGCCCTGGACCTGCTTGAGCCTGCCGTTCCAGACGTCATTGTAATCGTACCCGATCCCCGCCAGACATCCCGGCTTGGTGCCTTTGGAGTTGGCGAAGTCCTCCCCGTGGACGCTGACCATGCGGCAGAACATCCGACTCAGCGGTGCGGACCACGCCCCAAACCGCAGGCCACGGGCGTTACGAACTCGATCGGCCTCCTGGGCGCCGACGGTTTGCAGCTGCGAGCTGGTCTTGCTCGAGGGGTGGATCCGAAAGGCCCCCAGGAACCGGTCGAGTCGCTTGAAACGCCCGTGGGTCATGAATCGTGTGAACAAGTCGTAGTCCATGGCGAAGTGGTACGAGGGATCGACGCCGCCCACCGCTTCCCACACGCGTCGACGCCAGAAGCACGTCTCCTGCGGAATGAGGTCCCACCGTGCCATGAGGTAGTTGGAGTGGGGCGGCAGTATCCAGTAGTACAGCACCCGATCGTCCGCGTCGACCGCGACGCGATGGCTGTAGAGCACATCGACCCTGGGGTACCGCTCGAACGCTTCCACGACCGCGTCGAGCGCGCCTGGCGCGAGCAGGTCGTCGCTGTTGAGCCATCCCATGATCTCGCCCGTCGACTGCGAGAGCCCCCGCGCGATGGCGTCGCTCTGCCCGGCGTCGGGTCCAGAGCGGACCCAGGCCAGTTGATCGCGGTACCGGTCCACCACCTCCATGGTGGCGTCGGTCGAGCCGCCGTCGCACACGGCGTACTCGAGATTGTCGTATTCCTGGAGGAGCACGCTGCGGATCGTGCGCTCGATGTACACCCCCTGATTGAACGAGGGCGTCACGATGCTGATCCGCGGGTTGGTCACGTTGCCTCTCGTCGATGCCGCCCAATCTCCCACGGGTCCGACCGATGGACACCCGTGGCGAGCCGCGCTCCCGGCACTCTCGCGGCGCACACTCGAATGAGTCTAGCCCGGCTCTCGCGTCATCCGCCACGCGTTGGACCCGATCGCGCCGCCCCTGCGCCCGCGGCGGCTAGGAAACCCGGCGCCACAGACTCGCATCATCGATCCTCGTGGCCAGGTGTCGAAGCTCGCACATGACCCGCGTCGTCCACCGCATTCTGAGCCGGATCTCCGAGGCCGATCGCTCGAGCTCGCGCGCTCTCACGCGCGCTTCTCGCTCGCCCAACGTGCGCTCCCCCGCCACCCGACACCCAAGGCACCCCTGGATGCGCCAGAATCTGGTCCGGCACGCCAGTCGCAGCAGAAGATCCTGCAAACCCGCGCAGCGCAGCTCCGGACGTATCCCCCCCACCTTGCGGTACACGCTCCTGCGAATCGCGATCGCGCACGAGTGCGGCTCGACTCCCTGAAACAACGTGTACAACGACGCTCCCCGCTGCACCCTCGCCGGACGCGGGGCGTCGGATGCCTGGGGATCGCTCTCCATCTCCCGGAACCACATCACCCGGTACGCCTTGCGCTTCACCGCCCGGCGGATCCCGTCCAGCGCGCCCGGCATCAGCGTCTCCCCGGGCATCAGCTGCACGAGGTACTGCCCCGTCGCCGCCTCGAATCCCATCGCGACGGCGGCCGCCTCGCCGCCCTCCTCGGGCGAACTCAGCACCACGATCGCCGGCTCGAGCTCGCCGAGCATCTGTCGCGTCCCGGCGTCGGACCCCTGATCGACCGCGAGAATCTGGAGGCTGGGATACTGCTGCGCGAGGATGGACCGAATCGTTCTCTCCGCCGCCTGGCGATCGTTGAACACGGGAACGACGATCGAGATCGAGGGCGACGGCTCGCAGTGGACCGGCTGGGCCGGCTGGGCCGTCTCAAGCACGCGAGGCCGACTGGGCTTCTTGGGCCTCCGCCAGAGCATGGACATCACCATCAGCAGCGCCGGCACATCGCCCAGCCGAACCGACTGGATCCTCCTGTTGCTTGCCCCGAGCGTGCCCAACGCTGTCGAACCCGACGCCATCGGACCAGCTCGCTCGGCCATCACGCCCGCGCGCTCTCGATCTCGCGCGCCAGCCACTCCACGATCCGGAGCTCGCCGAGCATCCGTCGCCTCGCCTCGGAGATTGCATTCAGTCTGCGCCTCCACAGATCCGTGTCCCTCATGACATCCGCGACGAGCCGAACTCCATTATCCCCGAGATCGGGGATTCTCACATACGAATCCTCGGGAATCAACTGAGCAATTGCACCCGAACCGTAGTAAAGGGGAAGACACCAGCACGCAAGCGCGTCCCAAAGTTTTTCCGACACATATTGGTCACCCGAAACGTAGTTTTCCACCACCAGTGCACATCTCGCCGGCAGAAAGACGTTGGACTTGTCGTGGACCGGTCCCCGAGACGCCAGAATACCCGGAAGCCCTCGTCCAAACAAATCCATATCAACGCCCGCGCCCCTGAGCTTCTCGAGAAACCCCAGACGCTCGGAATGACCCGCGATCAACGTCTTTCCCGAGCTCACCGCGACCAGGCCCAGCGGCTTGGGCGGCGGAGGCATCGCACCCAGCGTGCGCACATCCATCGGGATCGACCACATCGACGGAAGCACGATCGGACGCGGCGCCCGCGGGTCTGGTGCGTACACATGCCCCGATCGCTCCACGCTCAATCGCATCAGCCAATCGGGAATAATCGGCGGCGGCTCGTACAGCAGCGTCCAGATCTTCTCCGCGGGCATGCCAAGCCAGTCGTAGGCGTGCTTGCATCGCATCGGCGCCACCGGCCTGCGCGTCGCCTTGTACAGATACCGGCGCCACCCAAATGACTTGCGAAGCCCCTCGCGCGGCGCGGGCCAGTTGAAGACAAACGCCGCCTCGGCGCCGCGATCCCACCTCGACAACTCCAGCCCGCGATGCCGCCCAAGGGGCTCATCGCACTGGTTCCAGAGAAAGTCGGCGAATTGATCGCTCTCGTTGAACAGGCCGACTCGCATCGCGGCATAGTACGACCGCTCGTTGTCGCCATCGGGCATCGGGCGTCTAGAATCGACCATGCGCGACTTCTGGGTACTGGCCAAGGCGGCCTTGGTCAATCGCGGGCTCGTCGCCTGCACCATCCTTTTCGCCATTCTCTCGGGTGTCAACCTCGGCGCGGGCCTCCTGGGCGTCACCCTCGTCATGCGCAAGGTCATGCCCGGCCCCGACGGCGGCCAGGACCTCCCCCAGCTCGCCGCCAAACTCAACTCAAAGATCGGCGGGCACATTCCCCAGGGCTGGATCGACGCGCTCCCGCAAGGGTCCTATCCCGCCCTCATCGTCATGGTCTCCATGCTCGGACTGCTCACCATCTGGGGCGGCTTCGTCAACTTCGCCCACGCCTACCTCGCCCTCACCCTCGTCGCCAGATTCATCCGCGACCTGCGCGACAAACTCTTCGCCCACATCGTCCACCTTCCCATGCGCACCGTGCTCATCCACGGCCCATCCTTCTTCATCTCCCACACCGTCCACGACACCCAGATCGTCGGCTCGGGCATTTCCGCCCTCGCCAGCCGCGCCCTGGTCCAGACCGCAAAGGGAATCGCCGCCTACACCGTCGCCCTTACCACCGACTACAAGGTCACCCTCGCCGCCACCATCGTCGCGCCCCTGCTCTACCAGGTCATCCGCAAAACCGGCAAACGAATCCGACGCGCCACACGCGACGGGCTCCAGGCCGCCGGAGTCATGCACGGCTCCACCTCCGAAGCCCTCGAGCATCTCAAGATCGTCAAGTGCAGCAACGCCGAACCCGCCGAGATCGTGTCGTTCGGCAAGATCTCCCTGGCCGCCATGGTGATGGAACAGGCCATCCGCCGCGCCAAGGCCATGGCCCCGCCCATCACCGAGGTCCTGGCCATCCTGACCCTTGGCCTTCTCGCGGTCGTCGCGGGCAAGGCCATCCTGGACGGAAAGCTCGAGGGCGGCCAGCTGTTGATGGTCCTCGCCTCTCTGGGCTTTGCCGCCGACTGCGTCAAGCCCCTCACCTCGCTCTCCCACGAGCTCCAGATCGCCTCCAGCGCCGCCGCCCGCGTGCGCCATGTCCTGGACATGCCCGTTGAGCCCGGCCACGAACCCTCACTCCCCACCCTCGCCCCGCACGCCAAGTCGATCGAGTTCAAGAACGTCACCTTCACCTACCCCACCGGATCAGCACCCGCGCTCAAAAACATCAACCTCTCGCTCCGCCACGGCGAGACCATCGCCTTCGTCGGTCCCAACGGCTCGGGCAAGACCACCCTCCTGGCCATGATCCCGCGACTCTTCGATCCCGACGAACCCGCGCCAGGTGAAGAGAGCGGCGCCATCCTCGTCGACGGCGTCGACATCCGCACCATCAACGTCGCCTCGCTCCGCACCCAGATCGGCATGGTCACCCAGGACACCATGCTCTTTGGCGGCACCGTCCGCTCCAATCTGCTCTACGGCGACGTGAAGGCCGACGACGCCAGCGTGCTCGCCGCCATCCGCGCCGCACGCGCCGAAGAGTTCCTGGGCGAACGCCCCCAGGGCGTCGACACCACCGTGGGCGAACGCGGCTCGGGCTTCTCAGGCGGCCAGCGCCAGCGCCTGGCCATCGCCCGCGCCATGCTCCGCAAACCCGCCATCCTCATCCTCGACGAGGCCACCAGCCAGGTCGACGCCGACAGCGAGGCCAAAATCGCCGACGCCCTCGACGAATTCGCCGCCGGGCGCACCTGCCTCATCATCGCCCACCGCCTCAGCACCGTCATCCACGCCGACCGCATCGTCGTCATGGACCACCGCACCATCATCGACAGCGGCACCCACGCCGAACTGCTAG
>CAYHQQ010000074.1:0-18308 GCA_964358855.1 uncultured Phycisphaeraceae bacterium | reverse complement strand
CCCCCACGTTCGCATCGCCGCCCGATCAGGGTCTTCTCCTCCGACCCCTCCCGATCGAACAATCACCCGACCCCGCCACGCCGGGGGAATCCCCGAAATGACCGTCTCACTCGAGAATTGTCCAACCACCTCGCCCGCCTCATCAACCATTGGATGCCACGCGACTTGCCGCTCGTTGGGACTCATGCCGCTCAACGTAGGCCCGCCCCGGAGCCCATCGGCGGAAGGTCCGCTCGTAGTTATACGTTTCACACGCCTGCGGCCACCGTCCGATCACTCCATTCCGCCCGGTTGCCTTCAACCCTCGGGTCGTGAGGTGCGTGCCATGCTGACAGAATCAACAACCCAGACCCTCTACGACGACGCGACCCTGCCCCAGGGACAACCCGAGCAGCCGTGGTCGCGCCTCCAGATCATCGAGGCGATCGAGAAGTTCGCCCCGTCTACGCCCATCGACTTCCTCGAAGGCTTCAGCGATCGGCGACTCAAGAGTTATCTCGATCACCTCCGCTGGGGTTGCTCCCCGCGCGGAACCAGCGACGCCTGGGGCGACCCCGACGCCACCGCGGCGATCGGGTGTGCCGAGCCCCTAGACTAAACCCTGATTCCCATTCGACTTGTCGCTCAAGGCCTCAAGGCCTGAACATCTCAATCGCAAAAAAATGCCCCGGATCCGGGAACTCGTGGTGGGGTTCCTGCTCCGGGGCCTTTCTTGCGCGACTCAGTTTTTCCCGCGCCAAGGTTTATGCGGACTCAACACACCCCGCCGCTCTGCCGATCCCTCATTCTGTACACCCGCGCGCCGGCATCGGCCGCGTGACCACTTCTCCTGAGGGGACAGACATGAACCGCCCGCACCACTCGCTCTCCACGATCGGCACCATCGCCCTGCTCGCCGGCGCCACACTCTCTCCGCTGGGATGCTCCCGCGTCTCAAATCTCGCCGATGCCGTCACCCGCACCTCCCCCAAGCCCACACCCGCGCCGGGCTTGCCCAAGCCTGCACACGGAGTCGAAAGCACGCCCGCGGCCCACACCAACTCAGTCGCTCCCGCCCACACGCCCCACGTCACAACAACCACCACCGTTGCAACAGCTTCCCCCACCTCCCCCTCCTCCCCCGCCGCCGTCAACCCCTACCCCTACTCCTCCTTCCCCGACGCGCCCCGCGGCGACGCCTCGCCCGCCGAACCCATGGGCAGCTCGCCCCTTCAGCGCGTCACCTTCTCACCCGTCGGCGCCGACTTCGATCCCGTCATCACACCCGACGGCACGAAGCTCGTCTTCGCCAGCACCCAGCACCGACACACCTCCGACATCTACATCAAGCACATCGACTCCGAGGTCGTCACCCAGCTCACCAGCGATCCACACGACGACGTCATGCCCGCCGTGAGCCCCGACGGCACCAAGGTCGCCTTCGCCTCCAACCGCGGCGGCAACTGGGACATCTACGTCGTCCCCTTCACCGGCGGCCAGGCCATCCGCGTCAGCAACGACCCCAGCGACGAACTTCACCCCACATGGTCGCCCCAGGGCGAGCACCTGGCCTTCTGCCGCATGGGCGAGGTCAGCGGCCGCTGGGAACTCTGGACAACCTCCGTGCCCAACACCGCCGTCTCGCACTTCCTGGGCTACGGCATGTTCCCGCAGTGGTGCCCCGTCGCCGCAACCGGCGCGGGCGGCGCCGACCGAATCCTCTTCCAGGTCGGACGCGAACGCGGCGCACGCACCTTCGGGGTCTGGACCCTCGACATCAAAGACAACCACACGTCAAACGCGACCCAGCTCGCCTCCAATCCAACCTCCGCACTCATCAATCCCACCTGGAGCCCCGACGGCCTACGCATCGCGTACTCCGAAGTGCCCATCCCGCGCGACCCATCCGGCGCCCCCGACTCCAGGCTCGCCATCGACGCCCGCCCCACCTCCGCTCGCCTCTGGGTCCAGAACGTCGATGGCACCGGCAAAGTGCAGCTCACCGATTCCTCCGCCATCGCCCTCCTCCCCTCCTGGGGACCCGGCAACCGACTGGTCTTCATGTCGCCCCGCCGGGAACTTGAGAATATCTGGTCCATGGACCTCAATCAGGTCGTCGCGGCCATGGACTCCACCTCTTCCCCAGGCGCCAAGGCCCCCCTCACACAGAAGCCTGCCCAGCCCGCTGGACCCGAGAACACACCCCAGGCGACCGCCGCCGCCGAAGAGCCCACGGAAATGACCCCTCCGGGCACACAGAACCGATAGGAGGCGAGGTGTTATTCGGGCCGCTGCGGCCGCGAGAGCACCCACGTTCCGGCGGTCACCCGGCTCCAGCCCGGAATCGCCAGCCGAGGTTTGCGCCCATGTTTCCCAAGACTCCCAAGACTCGATTCCCCCATTGCGCCGCGCTCTGCCAAACCCTCTTCGCGCTGGGACTCCTGACAGGGTGCATCTCCTCCTCGCACGACCCGCTCATCGCGCCCGATGTCGTCGTCGCGCCCTACGACGTCGCCTCCGGTGACGTCCTTTGGGCCGTCATCCCCCTGCGCAACGAATCGGGAACCAGCGGCGCCAACATCTTCGACATGAGCGACAAGATCGTTGCGGCCGTCGAGCAGGTCCACGGCGTGCGCTGCCTGCCCCTCAACCGCACCATCGAGACCATGCGCGCCCTCGAAATGACCTCCATCAACTCTCCCGCCGACGCCCTCAAACTCGCGACCGCCATGGGTGTGGACGCCATCATCGTTGGTTCAATCACCGCCTACGACCCATACGACATGGTCGTGGGCTTGTCCCTCGCCCTGGTCGCAAGGCCCGGCACGATGAGGCCAGGCTCCGCCATCGCCCAGACCATCGACGCGAGGCGCCTCGAATCCGCCGCAAGCGAACACCCGACCCAGGCGGCTCGTACCGAGAATGGAATTGTCGCGACGGCCTCCGAGCTCCTGGACTCCAAAAACCACCAGGTTCTCGCCGACGTCAAGCAGTACGCGCAGGGCCGCCACCGCCAGAGCGCCGCCGCGGGCTGGCGCACCTACACGACCAGCGCGCCGCTCTTCAGCGAGTTTGCTGCGAGCTTCACCGTCTCGCGGATCATCCAGCAAGAGTGGGTCAGACTCGCCCCCGAGGTCGCCGCGCGAACGCCCAAGACCCAGGAACGCCAGACGCTGGCAGGCGAACGGTGAGCAAAAACCGGCCGAAAGTGCACGCTGATTGTGGGGAAATCATGGAACCGGATAAGTCCAAAGCACGAAAATTATTGACGAGATCGCTCGAAGCCAAACCCGCGCCGATCTCGGAGGGACTCTGCGAAGTGCGGCTCACCAAGGGCCGGGACCGCTGGATCTTTAAGTTCGAGGCACTCAACGCCTCCCAGGCCGTTCAGGCCGTCCGGAGCGTGCTTCGACGTGACATCGGGCTCGACTGGGTCGATGTCGCCCTGATCACACACGAAATCAGGCTGAGTGCTCGGGCCAAGCCCTGATCCGGTAGCCCCGAACAAAATGAACCTCATGTTCGTAGATGAGTAGGTATGGTCCGAATCACGCGAGGGGTGTGGTGGACCGATAGTTGGGTGGTCCTGAGGCTGGGAGCGACCCTCGCCTGGCTTCAGATTGCAGGAGCTCGAAACATGGCCGTTCTTCCGATTGTCGAAGCCTTCACCAAGTACCTCGCCGACGAGAGGCATTTCAGCCCGTACACCGCAAGGTGCTACGGCGCCGACCTGCGTCAGTACGCCGAGTTCCTCGCCGACGAGCTGGGCGTCAGCCCCGACGAGACCAAGGAGCGCGCCGCCTTCGACGCCACCTACGAGCGCGGCATCACCGTGCCCGCCGGCGCCAAGACCGCCACCCTCACCGAATCGGTGCGCAAGGCCTCCGCCGAACTCATCCGCGGCTTCCTCGCCTACCTGGGCGAGCAGCAGTACTCCCCCGCGACCATGGCCCGAAAGATCGCGACCCTCCGCTCCTTCTACAAGTGGGCCGACCGGCGCGAGCTCGCCGTCACCAACCCCATGACCGTCATCCGCACGCCCCGTCAATCCAAGCGACTTCCCAAGTCGATCACGATCGAGCAAGTCGAAAAACTTCTCGCCGCCCCGAGCGACGCCGACGTCCTTGGCCGCCGCGACCGCGCCATGCTCGAGACCCTCTACTCCACCGGCCTCCGCGTCAGCGAACTCGTGGGCCTCAACCACGAGGACCTCGACATCTCCGGCGAGGCCCTCCACGTCCGCGGCAAGGGCAAGAAGGAGCGCATCGTCCCCCTGGGCAGCCACGCCCTCCGCGCCATCAACCGCTACATCGAGCTCCTCGCCTCCGAAGGCAAGGCCTCGCAGGAACTCGTCCGCAAGCCCCTCTTCATGAACAAGCACACCGGCCGTCTCAGCAGCCGCTCCGTCCGTCGCAAGCTCGACAAGTACCTCAAGGCCGTCGGCCTCGACCCCACCATCAGCCCCCACACCCTCCGCCACACCTTCGCCACCCACCTCCTGGACAACGGCGCCGACCTCCGCAGCGTCCAGGAACTCCTGGGACACCAGTCCCTCAGCACCACCCAGGTCTACACCCACCTCTCCACCCAGCGGGTGCAGGAGGCGTACAACAAAGCCCACCCTCGGGCGCAGGCCAGCTAAACGGCGGCCTGCCAAAGACCCAATCAAAGTGATTGAACCACCGACCGACGGCCCGCGCGTCGGTCGGTTGCGTTTTGATGCCTGTCTTGATCCGTCCGTTCTGTGGGTCCGTTGCATTTGGCCCCGGAGGGGCCATCGAATGTAGCGGCGGGTGAAGCGCAGGTCGCCGCAGGCGACCGAAGCGCAACCCGCCGTACGCCGCCCCCTTTCCAATCCTGCCCCGGAGGGGCAGACGAGGCATGAGAGTTCACGCGGCATGCAACGCCTGGCGCTCGACCGGTCCCGCTCACGCCTTGTACGATCACGTGGGGTTGATCAACGGCCCCAATTGGTACTCCCACTGAGCTTGAATCATCGTCTTGAATGCAAACCCGCCTTGTGCCAACTCCAAAGCGTGAGCGAGAATCGGACACCCATCCACCTTAGCCCTTTCCAATTTCTTCCTCACGTGGTACCCGATGCGACTCGACAACTTGAAAAGCGTCTCCCAATTCACGCCATCATCGACGTTCCACTTCCGCGCTCGTGTCTGGCTTTGATGTCCAAAGTGCGACCGGGTCAAAACCCTGCCGTGAACCCGTCCAAGTTGCAGTCGCATCAGCCCGTTGCCCTCAACGCAGTAACGAAAGGTGCCGTTGCAGACTCCGGGTTTGAGCGTGATGCGACGAACGTCGGGACGACTCACGACCGTTGGCGACCAGAGTTCAAGAAAGATCGCCGTTCCGCTCCCATGCGGATCCGTTCCGATCGGAAAGGCCTCGGCAACCTCGCTCGTGTCCTTGAACTCTCGAAGTTCCGAATCGAATCTGGAATACGCCTCGAACATGCGGATGTCGGTGTTCTGGAACAGAAAGTCCAGGAGTTCTCGCTGATCCTCGGCAGCCGCGAAGAAGTTCAGATTGGCCGCCCGCGTGCCCATCGAGTGTCCCTTGAGTTCTCAGGCCAAAAGGCATGGATTCCACGCCGCGCACGATACGCCACCGGCCTTGACGTGGCGGCCGGGCCCTCACCCTTCACTTGGCTCCACAGCCTTGGCCGGGATCAGCAGCGACGCCCCCACTCCCGCGCCGAGCAATCCGACCACAATCGCCAGTGATACGCCTGTGTCGATCTTGAATGCGCTGTGGACCAAGAGCATCTTGACCCCCACAAACACCAGGATCAGCACGAGCGAGGTCTTGAGGTAGCGGAATTTCCCCAGCATGTTGGCCAGCAGGAAATACAGGGACCGCAGCCCCAGAATCGCGAAGATATTCGACGTGAACACGATGAACGCATCACCCGTGATGGCGAAGATCGCCGGGATCGAGTCCACCGCGAACACCAGATCGGTGAACTCCACCACGAGCAAGGCCAGAAGGAGCGGCGTCGCCGCCCGGCGAAGCCCGCCCGCCGGGTTTGGGACATGGGTAAAGAACTTCTGCCCGTCGTAGTGGGACGTCACCGGCCATATCCGGCGCACCACGCGCACAAGAATGTTCCTATCCGGATGGACCCCCTCGTGCCCCGCAAGCGCCATCTTGATCGCCGTCAGGATCAGGAACCCGCCAAAGACATAGGTGATCCAGCCAAACCGCTGGATGAGCACGGCCCCCAGCGTGATCATCGCTCCTCGCATCACCAGTGCGCCCAGAATGCCCCAGAAGAGCACGCGGTGCTGGTGCATGGGCGGAACCGCGAAGTAGGAAAAAACCACGGCGATCACAAACAGGTTGTCGACCGAGAGCGACCACTCGATGATGTACCCCGCGAGATACTGCTCCGCCGCGGTGGCGCCGTCGAGCGTCACGGTCTCTCCGGGTTCCCCGACCACCGGAACATGCAGGCCCAATCCCAGCCAGTGCGCCTCGTAGCCAAAATAGACAAACGCCGTGAAAGCAAGTGCACACGTCGTCCAGACCACCGACCACGTCGCGGCCTCCCTCACCGTGACCACATGGGCCTCGCGATGGAAGACGCCCAGATCAAGCGCGAGAAAGACAAACACCAGGGCGATGAACCCGGCGTAGAACCAGACGATTCCAGAAGGGGCGCTCTCGGCCAAGGCGAGCATCGCCGCACTGCCAACAAAATGATCCATCGGGCAGGGTCCTTGCGTCGCGAAGACAACCAAGCCCGGGGCCGCGTCGCGCACGAAGCCCCGAACCTGTGTTGGTCTTGCGCTTTGCGCCTTGACGCAAGGAACGGCCGGGGGCATGGTCCAACCACCCCGTGTTGACGGCCCGCTCCACCCGCGTGTGCTTCTCCCGTGAGCCGGGCACCCCGCGGGAGGCTACTCCCCAGCACGAATCATCGCAAGAATAGGCGCGGATAGAGATCCAGCAAAGACGAGCGAGACGCAGGCCGCCTTTGCCACGCCGAAGTCTCGCGCAGCCGTTCCCATCGCCGACATCCTCTCTCCTACGCTCGCCCATGGACCCCCTCCGCACCTACGACTACCTCCTCAACTCCCGCGCCCGCGTCCTCGCCGCCATCCGCCCCCTCTCGCCCCAGCAGTACCTCCGCCCCTTCCCCTTCGGCCTCAAGTCCATCGCCTCCACCATCACCCACATCATGATCTCCGAGTGGTACTACATCGAACGCCTCGAAGGCCGCCTGGTCGCCCCCTATGAACAGTGGCCCATCAAGTACGAAACCCCGCCCGCGTTCGACGTCGTCGAATCAACCTGGGGCGACCAGGCACAACGAACCCGTGCCGCCATCGCCGCCCAGCGCGACTGGTCTCGCCGAATCTCCTACGACTCCTTCCCCGACGACCAAGGCAAACGCTTCCACATCTCCGCCACCGCCGGCGACATGGTCACCCAGCTCGTCCTCCACGAGGTCCACCACCGCTCGCAGATCATGAGCATGCTCCGCGGGCTTGGCGAGGGCGTCCCACCACTCGAAGACCTCGACTTCAACGCCCTGATGTTCGAACGCCGCGAGCTCGCGTAGGTCTCCGCCGTTCCTGCTCCTCGCAAAACCAGCAGCGGGCGAGGCACTTCCTGCCTCGCCCGCTGCCGATCGCTCTCGAATGGCTCTTCACTTCTTGGTCGCGGGCTTGGCATGGTCGTGCCCATCGCCCTCCTTCTGCCCGGCGTCCTTGTGGTCGTGCCCCTTCTCCGCGCACTCCTTGCACGCCCCGTGCGCAACAACCCGGAGGGCAAGGCCTTCACGCACCCACAGGTGCGCCCCCTCGCCATCGGCGGTCACGAAATACTGCGGTTCGCTCTTGACGGGCTGGCTCGCGCTCTGCCCCATCAAAACCGCCGCAAAGGCCGTCAGGGCCACACCAGCGGACAGACCGACGAAAAGACTTCTGGACCTGGACTGATTCATGCGAACACTCCTTGCAATGCGGGCTCACTTCGAGCCCTCGGGTGGGATTGGAACATCAGACGATTGCGGACCCGCCGTCACTTCCAGTGGGCCAGACTCCGGGCGTTCCCAGCCCTCGGCCACCGACACCGGCCGCCCTGCGGGATCACGGGCCGTGATGATGCGATAGATCGCCGGCAAAACCATCAGCGTCAACAGTGTGCTGGAAAGGAGCCCGCCGATCACGACCGTCGCCAAAGGCCGCTGCACCTCCGACCCCGTGCCCGTCGCGATGGCCATGGGCACAAAGCCCAGCGACGCCACCAGCGCGGTCATCAACACCGGTCGCAATCGCGTCAGGCACCCGCGCACGATCGCAACGTCGCGGTCCAGCCCCTCGCGTCGCAGCTGGTTGATGAACGACACCATCACCAGCCCGTTGAGCACCGCCACGCCCGACAGCGCGATGAACCCCACCGCCGCCGAGATCGAGAACGGCATGTCCCGCAGCCACAGCGCCACAATGCCCCCCGTAAGTCCCAGCGGCACCGCGGTGAACACGAGCAGCGCGTACTTCACGCTCTTGAACGTGCTGAACAACAGCAGGAAGATGAGGAAGAAGCACACCGGCACGACAATCGTCAGGCGTTCCTTCGCCGCCACCAGGTTCTCGTACGTGCCGCCCCACACAAGCCACCCGCCCGGCGGAAGGGCCACCGACGCCATCTTCGCCTGCGCCTCCCTGACAAACGACCCCAGATCACGCCCGCGCACGTTGGCCTGCACGACGATCCGCCTCTTGCCGTTCTCGCGGCTGATCTGGTTGGGCCCCTCGGCAATCTCGATCCGCGCCAGTTGCCCCAGCGGCACAAAGCCCATCTGCCTGGCCGGCGGCATGAGCCCCAGCCCATGATCCGCCGACGCAAGCCTGATCGCCGGCCCGCCCTCGCCCTCCGCCGGCGGCAGCGGAATCGGCAGGCGTTCCAGCGCGTCGATCTGCGCCCGTATCGAGTCGGGAAGCCGCACAACCAGGTCAAACCGTCGGTCGCCCTCAAAGACGATCCCCGCCTCCTTGCCGCCCATCGCCACCGCCACCACGTCCTGCACGTCCGCGATCGACAGCCCATACCGCGCCATCGCCTCGCGGTCGATGTCGATGGTCATCATCGGCAGCCCCTCGGTCTGCTCGACCTTCGCGTCCGCCGCCCCGGGGATTGCCCGCAGCACCGTGAGAATCTGCTCGGCAGTCGCCCGCATCTTCTCGAAATCGTCGCCGTACACCTTGATGGCGACATCGCCCCGCACACCCGCGATCAGCTCGTTGAACCGCATCTGGATCGGCTGGGTGAACTCGTAGTTGTTCCCCGGCACCGTCGCGACCGTGAGCTGGATCAGCTGGATGAGCTTGCCCTTGTGCCCCTCGATCTTGATCTCGGCATGCTCTTCTTCTCCTCCGCCCTCGCCGGCGTGCCCTTCATGTCCGCCATCGCCACCATGACTCCCAAGCTTCGCGATCTCGCCGGTCTTCTGGGCGATCAACCTGTCGAGCTCGCCCTCGCTGCGCCACTCGTTCATCGGCTTGAGCACGATGAACGTGTCGGACACGTTGGGCGGCATCGGGTCCGCCGCGAGCTCGGCCGTGCCCGTCTTGGAATAGATGAACGCCACCTCCGGCAACGTCGCCACCGCACGCTCCACGTCCTTCTGCATCAGCTGCGACTGCGTGAGCGAGGTCGCGGGGATCCTCATCGCGTGCATCGCGATGTCCTTCTCGTCGAGCGTCGGGGCAAACTCCTGCCCCAGCCTCCCAAACAGAACCACCGACGCAAGAAACGCGACCACCGCCGCGCCCGAGACCGCCCACCGAAGCCCGAGCGTCCAACGCAGCACGGGCTCGTACGCCGCCTTGGCCCACCGCACCACAAAGATGTCCTTCTCGCTCACCCTGCCCCTGATGACGATCGCCACCATCGCCGGCACAAACGTCAGCGACAGCACGAACGCCGCGATGAGCGCGAAGATCACCGTCATCGCCATCGGGTGGAACATCTTCCCCTCCACGCCCGAGAGCGCAAGAATCGGGAAGTACACGATGATGATGATCGCCTGCCCGTACACCGACGGCTGGATCATCTCCTTCGCCGCGACCATCACCTCGTGCAGCCGCTCCTGCAGCGTCAGGACCCGTCCCCCCTGGCCTCCCGCCAGCGCCAGCCGATGCTGCTTCTCGGCCAGCCGCCGCAGGCAGTTCTCCACAATGATCACCGCCCCGTCCACGATCAGCCCGAAGTCGATCGCCCCCAGCGACATCAGGTTCCCGCTCACCTTGTACTGCACCATGCCCGTCGCCGTCATGAGCATCGACAGCGGAATCGCCAGCGCACAGATAATCGCCGCCCGGATGTTGCCCAGCAGCAACAGCAGCACGACAATCACCAGAATCGCTCCCTCGAGCAGGTTCGTCCGCACCGTCGCGATGGTCGCATCGACCAGCTTCGTCCGATTCAGCACCGTCTTGGCGCGGATGCCCGGCGGAAGCGACTTCTGGACCTCGATCATCCTCGCATCGACGCTCTGGGCCACCGTGCGGCTGTTGCCCCCCAGCAGCATGATCGCCGTCCCGAC
Source organism: uncultured Phycisphaeraceae bacterium (assembly GCA_964358855.1). Classification (GTDB taxonomy): domain Bacteria; phylum Planctomycetota; class Phycisphaerae; order Phycisphaerales; family UBA1924; genus UBA2396. The sequence continues at coordinate 7,762 of CAYHQQ010000074.1, read as the reverse complement.
CACGACCTCCTCGCCGTTCTCACTCGCCGACCCCGTGCGCAGCTCCCGTCCCACGCCGATCCCAAGCGTCCCGTCCGCGTTCCGCGCCGCGATGTCCCCCATCCGGATCGGCACGCCGCTGCGCGTCCCAACCACGATCGACTCGATCTCACTCACCTTCTCGATCCGCCCCGTCGCCCGCACCACGTAGCTCTCGCCCTTGTGCTCGATGTACCCCGCCCCCGTCGAGGCGTTGTTGCGCTCCAGCGCCTCGATCACATCATGAAACGTCAGCCCGTACGACACCAGCTTCATCGGGTCGGGCTGCACGTGGTACTGCTTCACATACCCGCCGATGGCGTCCACCCCCGCCACATCCTTCACACCCTTGAGCTGCGGGCGGATGATCCAGTCCTGCACCTCCCGCAGATACGCCACCTGCTCGAGCTCCGTCGCGAGCACCCGCCCCTCGGGCGTCAGATACTCCCCGCCCCTCTGCCACCCCGGCCTGCCCTGAGCCACCTCCGCTCCCTTGCCGTGCGGGTGCTCGTACTCAACGGTGTACATATAGATCTCGCCCAGCCCCGTCGCGATCGGCCCCATCAACGGCTCAACCCCCGGCGGCAGCGAGTCCCTCGCCTCGCCCAGCCGCTCGGCCACCTGCTGGCGGGCAAAGTACACGCTCACGTCGTCGTCAAAGATCGCCGTCACCTGCGCAAACCCGTTGCGAGAGATCGATCGCGTCTGCTGCAAACCCGGGATCCCCGCCAGCGCGTTCTCCATCGTGAACGTCACCTGCTGCTCCACCTCAAAGGGCGAGAGACTGGGCGCAACCGCGTTGATCTGCACCTGGTTGTTGGTGATGTCCGGCACCGCGTCGATCGGCAGCCGCTTGAGCGAGTACGCGCCGATCGCCGCCACCAGCGCGGTGATGATCACGACAAACCAGCGATTCTTGACCGAGAAGTGAAGGATGGCTTCAAGCATGCGTGCAGTCCTCCCTTCTTAGTGCTCGTGCGCCGCCGAGCCCTTGCCCAGGTCCGCCTTGAGAATGAACGTCCCGCTCACCACAAACCGCTCCCCCTCCACCAGCCCCGAGTAGATCGGCACCAGCCCCCCCACGCTCTTCCCGATCGTCACGCTCCGCTTGGCAAACGTGTTGGGCTCGCCCTCCACCGGCACAAAGACCGCCGGTCCGCCCTCAACAGTCTGCACCGCCACGTCCGGCACCGCCACGATCGCCGGCGCATCCCCTCCCGCGCCGCTGGTCACCACCTCCACCTGCGCGAACATGCCCGGCTTGAGCGCCAGGTCCTTGGCCGCCACCTCAATACGGACCTGCGCGGTTCGCGTCGTCATGTCCACCATCGGCGAAACAAACGCCACCGTGCCCTCCAGCGCCCCCCCCTCGCCCGACCCGACCCTCACCCACGCCCGGGCACCCACCCCGATCTCCGCCAGCTTCGACTCGGGCACGTCCGCCAGCACCCACACCTTCGCAAGATCCGCCAGCACCATGATCGCCTCGCGATCGGGCCCCACCAACTCACCCAGCGTTACCTCACGCTGCACCACCTGCCCGTCGATCGCCGCGCGGATCGCGTACCGCGGTGCAACCTCGCCGCTCTTGAGAAACGCATCGACACTCGCCTGATCCATGCCCAGCAGGTGAAGCCGGTTCTCCGACGCCGTCACAGCCGCATCCGCGGCCCGCTGCGCCGCAACCGCACCCTTGTACTCGGCCTCCCGACGCTGCACCTCCGTCAGCGATGTGCCCTGCGTCTGGTCGTACAACCCCTTGACCCGGTCCCACGACGCCTTCGCCAGATCAACCACAGGCCCCGCCGAGTCCTTGGCCACCCGCTTCTGCAGCAGGTCCGCCTGCGCCTCGCCCAGTTCCGGACTCTCAATGATGCACAGCTCATCGCCCTTCTTCACATCCTGCCCCAGCCGGGCCTTCAGCTCCACCACTCGCCCTCGCAGCGGCGAACCCACGTGGGCCATCGCCTCCGCGTTGAACGCGACCCGCGCAGGCGTCACAATCGTCGGACGCAGCGCCCACATCTGGGCGGCCTCAACCTTGATGCCGTACCGCTCGATCGCCTCGGGCGTTAACTTCACCTCATCAACATGTTCCTCCCCTGCGACCTTGGCGTGGTCATGCCCATCGCCCGTCGCGTGCCCCGGAGCCACCGGCTTGGCCGCACCGTGGTCGTGGCCATCGCCCTGGGCGTGCTTCTTGCACCCGCCGACAACCAGCGCGGAAAGGGCGAACACCCCCGCGAGCAATCGCCCCGTGATTCGAACGGGGTGCGGGACCTTCCCGCCTGGGATATCAGTGTGCTTGTGCATGGGTTCTGCTCTCAATTGGCCTCACCAGGCCGACCGCGAATATTGAAATAGGTTCACTTACCGGGTACCGCCTCTGTCCCGTCGTTTCTGGCCCAGACCGCAACCGCCCCCGAAGGACCAGGACCGCCCACCGCCCGTTGCAGCCGGATCGCGGCGATCGCAACCTTCCGCTCGAGCTCCACGGCCTTCGCCTGCGCCGCTCGCAAGTCCTGCTCCGCAAGAATGAGCGCCGTCACATCACTCTGACCCGCCCTGAACGACGCCTCCGCGAGCGACCGCCGCTGCTCCTGCAACGGAACAAGCTCCTGCCGAACCCGCCGCACATTCTCGCGGGTTTGCGCCAGCGACTCCCACGCGCGACGCACGTCCTCAATGACCTGCCGCCTGACCTGCACGATCTCGTGCCGCGCCTCGATCTGCTCCGCCGTCACCCGCTCCACGCGCGCCTGCCCCGTGTCGAAGATGGGAATGGGCACCGACACCTCCGGCCCGACCTGCCATTCCCCGTCCCGCTGCGCCTGCACCCCCGCGCTCGCTCCTTCAAAAGGCAGCAGTCTCATCAGAGCCAGGTCGTCCCCCAGTGCTCTCAGCTTCCACACCCTCTCTTGAATCTCCGGACGAGACACAAGCCCCGCGTCGATCCACTCCGCCTCCGCGACATCGGTCATCGTCTCGGGCGTCCACGCCTCCACCTTCCACGCCGCCGCGCCCGATGGCCGTCCGATCAATCGGGCCAGGCGAAGTCGCTCATCCCGCAGCTCCTGCGTCGACTGCGCAATCTCTACCTCCAGCTCCACCCGCTGCGTCTCCAGGACCGCCACATCCTCCCGAATTCCCTCGCCGGCCTCAAGCCTCGCCTTTGCCAGGTCCACCGCCTTGCCCACCAGCGCCCGGCGCTGCTCAAACACCGGCAACAGCCGCTCGAGCGCCTGCACCGTCACATACCGCTCCTGAACCTCCGCGACGGCATCAATCGTCGCCGTCACCGCCGCCGCCGACACCTGCCCCAGCCGATGGTCCGCGGCACTCGACGCGCTGGGAATCCCAAGGATCGCGATCAGATCCTGCGCAAGCGACGCCTCGATCACCGGCTTGCCTCCTCCTTCCGAAAAGCGGAGTGCGAGGTTGAGGATCGGGTTGGGAAGCAGCCTTGCCTGCTTCGAATCGGCAAGGGCAATCCGCACCCGCGCCAGCGCCGCCTGCACGCCCGGGTCTGTCGTCACCGACAACCGCAACGCCTCCGCGAACGTCAGCACTTCCGGGTTGCCCGCCTCATCGTCGGGCCCGCCCTCAACACGAAACGTGATCGCCTCGGAGAGCCCCGCGGCCGTTCCCGCAACCGCCTCGGCGCGTGGCTCCGGTAGTCTCATCGACCGGCACCCTGCCAGCATGAAGATCGCCAGCGCTCCCACGCCAAGCCCGGGCAAGCTCAAACGAACGAATGGTCGCACACCTGCCGGCGAAGCCCAAGGACCGGCCCGATCGGGTCGAATGTTCATTGGAATAGGTCCATCGATTGGTGAAGAGGCACACCCATCGCGCCGTCCCGCCCGCTCGGGCATGGACATCGGTCCGTCAAGACCACAGGCGCGCACAAACAGCAGTGCCCGCACCTGCTCCTTTGAGAGCAGCGACGGGCGCGCAGGGCGACCTACACCAACATGACAATGGACCGGATAGAAGCCAGCGCAGGCGGCGGTGCCGCGGCACGTCGCTCAACCTCACGCATCAACATTCCCAGCGCCGGCGGCTCCGACGAGCCTGGAAGGATCACCCATTCCCAAGGCGGCAGGCCGACCAGCGTAAGCAAACTCGCCGATCGCGCCGCCGCTCCAAGTTCATTACGGACAAGCGTGTCCTTACATGGCTCGGGAGTCGCGTCATCTTCACCCTCGTGCCCAGCACTCTCGCACGAACCCTCGCACCGGCCGACCGCATCGCGCTCGCAACCGCCCCATTCCAAGTGCGAAACACCCGAACCGTCCGTGCAATGGACAAGGTGCGCGCCCGCCATCACCTTCATCCCAAAGGACAGCAGGCAAAGGATCGCAATCAGCTTGATGATGAGTGGTCGGCGCATCAGAACTCGCGAACTGTACGCCGTCCACGCCCCGCCCGCCCAAGTTCCACGGTGCCGATCACTTCGGCGTCGCCGCGGGCACAGCAGGCGCTGCGGGCGCTGCCGCGCCCTCCGGCGGCACGATCGCTCTCACGATCTCCGCCGCCGTCTCCGCTTCCTTGTCCGCCTGCCCGTCAACGCTCATCGCCGCAAGAGCCTTCTGGTCCGGGTCGATCACCACGACCTGCGAGTCGGCCGCCTGCCCCGCGTGCTCCACCTGCAACACGCGCGACGAACTGAAAAGCAAGTTCGTGGGCACCCGGTCGCCGTGCTCCGCCGCCAGCTTCGCCCACTGGTCCGCGAGCAGCGCCAGCCGAGGCGGATCGATCTCCGTGGGCCCCAAGAGCCCCACCCCGCGGATCACCACGCCCCCGGCCTTGAGCACACCAGGATCAAGTGCCGCCCGCACGCTCGCCGAAAGCGCCGCCTGCGTGTCCTTGGTCAATCCACCCTCACCCTCGGCGCGAAAGCACACCAGCACCACCGCCACCGGGGACTTGCCCGACTTGTCCTTGGCAAACAAGCTTTCGATGGCGATGTTGGCCAGGTCCGCAGTGACCAGCGACGTGTTCTTGATCGAAACGCCCGCCGCCAGCGACGCCCGCTTGGGCGCAAGCTCGCTGGGCGAGCCCACTCGCGTTCGTCCCTGCGTCTCAAGCCCCCACTTCTTCGAATCGCCCGCGTCAGATGGCGACGAGATCAGCTCGAGCTTGGTGAGCCCGCCCGGCGAGGGTGAGGCCAGCGTGAGCGAGAATCTGCGCAGTCGCCCCGTCGACTTCTCCATCGTCAGCGACACCTCGCCCGCGGACGACCGCCCCTTGAGCACGACCATCGCCCGCCCCTGCTCGGTCGACGCCTCAGCCGTAATCCACGCCGTGTCGGGGGCCAGCGGCACGGGCGCCCTGAGCGAAGTGTCGGCGCCAAAGGTCAGGGAAACCTGCGGCAGAGGCAGCGGCCGAAACGACTCGGCCAGCGCCGCGGGAATCTCGCCCTTGTACTCCGTCTCAAAGCACGTGCCCTTCTCGAATCGATTGAGCGCCACCACCTTGCCGCCCATCGCGTGGATCTGCAGCTGCTGCAAGTCCAGACGCAGCTGTGCAGGACGCTCCTTGGCCGCCTCACCCGCGTCCGTATAGATGACCACCTGCACGGTCCTGACCTTGGTTCCCGTCAGCGCCCGAACCGTGACGCGATCCGACAGCGGGCCCGCGCGATACGCCGCGTGCAGCTGCGCCAGCGTCCCCTCGACCGTCGGGGCCGCCTTGGATTCCGCCGCCGGTTGATGCCCGACCGCCTGCGGCGCGTCAAACCCGAACGTGGCCGCCGCCGCAACGATGATGGTGCCGGCAAGGTTTCGCATCACTCGTGGCTCGTTTCCACCATGTAGTTGGACGATTCCTTGGTGATCTTGATGTCGTGCGGATGATTCTCCACCACCGTCGCCCCCGACACCTTGCAGAACCGCGCATCAGACCGAAGCTCGTCGATCGTACGGCACCCGGTGTAGCCCATCGCACTCCGCAGCCCGCCCACCTGCTGGTACACAAAGTCCGCCAGCGACCCGCGATACGGCACCAGCCCCTCAACCCCCTCGGGCACAAACTTCTGCTTGGCCTTTCCGTCCGACCCCACCTTCTCCGCCTGCCTGTACCGATCCGCCGACCCCGCGTTCATCGCGCCCTCGCTCCCCATCCCGCGATAGCTCTTGTAACGCCGGCCGTGGAAGATCACCACCTCGCCCGGCCCCTCATCAAGCCCCGCAAACATCGAGCCCATCATCACCGCCGACGCCCCCGCCGCGATCGCCTTGGGAATATCGCCCGAATGTCTGATCCCGCCGTCGGCGATGATCGGCACGTCGCGCCCCGAGCGGGCGACGCCCTCGGCCGCCTGCATGATCGCCGTGATCTGCGGCACGCCCACGCCCGTCACCACACGCGTCGTGCAGATCGACCCCGGCCCGATCCCCACCTTCACCGCGTCCGCACCCGCCTCGATCAAGTCGAACGCCGCGTCCGCCGTCGCGATGTTCCCCGCGATCACCTCGACCTTGTAGCGGCTCTTGATCTCCTTCACCGTCGCCAGCACGTTCTCCGAATGCCCGTGGGCCGTATCAACCACCAGCAAGTCGACCTCCGCCGCCAGCAGAGCCTCGACGCGATCAAACTGCATCACCCCCACCGCCGCACCGCACCGCAGCCGCCCTCTCGCATCGCGGCACGCCCTTGGAAACTGACTCGCCCGGTCGATGTCTCGGATCGTGATCAGCCCGCACAGATGGAACTGGTCATCGACCAGGATCAGCTTCTCGACCTTGTTCTGATTCAGAATCCGCTCGGCCTGCTCCAGCGTCGTCGAGAGCGGCGCGGTCACCAGCGGCGTCGACGCCGAGTGCGGCGTCATCATCTGCCCGACCGTCGTCGCCAGGTCCTCGACAAACTTCAGGTCTCGCCGCGTGATGATCCCCAGCACCTTCCCCTTGCCACGCTGATTCGCCGGCGAATCCTCCGTCACCGGAAAGCCCGACACATTGTGCGCCCGCATCAGCTCCTTCGCCCGCGCCACCGTGTCCGAAGGCACCAGCGTCAAGGGCTCGGTGATGATCCCGTTGGCCGACCGCTTCACCTTCTGCACCTCGCGGGCCTGCGCTTCCACCGACAGATTCTTGTGGATGATCCCGATGCCACCTTCCTGCGCCAGCGCAATCGCCAGCGCCGACTCGGTGACCGTGTCCATCGGCGCCGAAAGCAGCGGAATGTTGAGCCGGATCGAGGCCGTCAGCCGCGTGCTCGTGTCCGCGTCGGCGGGCATGACACCCGATCGCCGGGGCAGGAGCAGAACGTCGTCGAAGGTGATCCCTTCGAGCGCGATCTTGGACATGCCTTGAGATGTGAAAGGGGCGGCCGCAGGACCGGATTGCGTACGAGTCAGAGTCGCCATGAGATAGGGTTAGGGCCCCAAGCGCCCGGGTCAAGCGCAGAACGCCGGTCTGCCTCAATCTGAGCGCAAAACCACCTTTCTGAACCGTGTTTCCACCACCGAGCGATCAATTCCATCTCGCGCCCTCCAGAGCACCAACGTGAACTGGGGCAATGAGCCCCTACCTTGAACCCCGAAAGGGTTATCGTCAATAGTCGGTGGCGAAGCCCCCGGAAGAACGCGCAGTGCATTTCGACCCCGAAGGGCAACGCCGTGAACTGAGGGTGAAACGCCCTGCCTTGGAGCCCGGAAGGCTCATCGTCAATAGCCGGGGGCGCAGCCCTCACCTTTATACACATCTGTTCGAAGTACCCGGATTCGGCCGATACTGGG
>CAYHQQ010000073.1:0-18824 GCA_964358855.1 uncultured Phycisphaeraceae bacterium | reverse complement strand
GGGGTCGGACCCGGCTCAAGGCGCGCATGGCACAACCGCTCGACATCGTGAGACCCGGATGGGATGGGCCCCGGCCAAAGGTGTCGGTGGTGATCCTGACGCTCGACGAGGAGATCAACATCGCCGAGTGCGTGGAGAGCTGCGCGTGGTGCGACGACGTTCACGTGCTGGACTCTGGGTCCAAGGACCGGACGATCGAGATCGCAAGGTCGCTGGGGGCCAGGACGTGGTACAACCGCTTCACGTCGTTTGGTGAGCAGCGCAACTGGGCCATAGACAACATCCCGTGCAAGCACGAGTGGATCTTTCATCTCGACGCCGACGAGAGGTTCACGCCCGAGCTGGTGAACGAGATCGATGAACGTCTGGCGGAGAAGCCGCCCGAGGCGGGCTTCTACGCGGCCAATCAGGCGATCTTCATGGGGGAGTGGATCAAGTGGGCCAGCGGGTACCCGACGTACCAGATGCGCCTGTTTCACACCGGGCGGATGCGGTTTGTCGACCACGGGCACGGGCAGCGTGAGCAGCCGGGCACGCTCGTGGGGCGGCTGGACTGGCCCTACGTGCACCACAGCTTCTCCAAGGGGCTGGACGACTGGTTCCTGCGGCACAATCGGTACAGCACGTCCGAGGCGATCGAGATCCTGCAGAGCACCTCGTCGCGGCTCTCGGTCTTTGCCGGGCTCCTGTCGACCGACAGCGTGGAGCGCAGGCGCGGGCTCAAACGCCTGGCCCACTGGATGCCGCTCAGACCTCAGATGCGATGGCTCTACACGGTCTTCCTGCAAGGCGGGCTCTTCGACGGCTCGGCCGGGCTCCTGCACGCCGATCTCCTGGCGATGTACGAGCGGATGATCCAGATCAAGCTCCGGGCGCTGCGGATGCAGGGCGGGACACGCAATCTGCGGCTCGAGGCCGGGAACGGCGCGAGATCGGGGGCGGAGGCGGCGCCCAGGATCGTCGAGACACCCGCGATCGAGGCCCCGGCAGTTCAACCGGCGCCGCCCCTCGCCCCGCCTTCAACCGTGACACCCGCCCGCCCCGAGCCGGCTCCGGCACCCCGCAGCGAGCCGGCCACGCTCAGCCGCGAGCCCGACCCGCCGTCGGAATCGCACGCGTCGCAGGAAACGCTGCCAGCCACGACGCCCGGTCGCACGACCTGGTCGCGCCGGCAGAATCTGGTGCGTGCGGTGTGGATGCTGGTGGGCAGGCCGCTCTTTGGGATGACGTTCCACAACTGGTACGGCGTGCGTTCTCGGATCCTGAGGTTCTTTGGCGCCAAGCTGGGCAAGGGCGTGAAGATCCGCCCGACGGTGCGGATCGACATTCCGTGGAATCTGGACATCGGGGACGACGCGGTGGTGGGCGACTTTGCGATCTTGTACGCGCTTGGGCCCATTACGATCGGGCCGCGGTCGGTGGTGAGCCAGTACTCGCATCTGTGCGCGGGCACGCACGACCATTCGAGCCGCGATTTCAAGCTCCTGCGCCCGCCCATCGTGATCGGGTGCGACTGCTGGATCGCCACCGACGCGTACGTGGGTCCTGGGGTGGTGGTGGGGGACCGGGCGATCCTGGGCGCGCGATCGAGCGCGTACAAGAGCATGGAAGCGGACACGATCTACGCCGGCAATCCGGCCCGCGCGATCAAGAAACGGGAGCTCGAGCGGGCCCCGACCCACTGAGCAGCGTTGACACTCGCTTCATGAACGAAACAACCCCCGCACGAGCCGGGGGTTGCCTTTGATAGGTTTGGAAGATGAATCAGCGACGACGACGGAAGCAGAGCCCGGCGAGGCCGGCCAGAGCGATCGTTCCCGGGGCGGGGATGATCTGATCCTGAGCGCCGCCGGCGGACATCACCGCCAGGTCGGTCGCGCGAGGGCCCGAGCCATCGAGCGAGGCCAGGTAGAGTTCGGCCAGTGCCATGGCGCCGGCGTTGTCGTTGGTGAACATGGCGTTGCCGGTGGCGATGCTGCGGGGGCCGGTCGCCGAGTTCTCGTAGACGATCTCCCAGATCGAGAGCTGCATCGCCGTCGCGCGGTCGGCCGTAAGAACGGAGCCAAAGGACGGGGAGTAGTACCGCCCGAAGAGCTCGTTGATGAGGTCGGCCTTGGCCAGGCCCATGCCGCCGATGCTGTCGGTGCCCTGGTCGAGCGGAACGACGTTGAAGTTGTAGGTGCTGCCGCCGCCGATATGCTCGGTCAGCTCGCAGCAAAAGGACATGAAGTTTCCCTGGGCGCCCAGGTAATTGCCGCCGGTGCGGGTCCAGTTGAAGTGGCCGGCGGCGCCGGTGTTGTTCCAGTTGGCACCCCCGTCAAGGCTGAACGCCCCGCCCGAGCCCGGTCCGACGTTGTTGAAAGTGGCGGTAATGATGCTCGCATCGGCAGTGCTCGCGAGAATCGCGGCCCCGACCAGTCCAGACAGAAAACGCATGTCTCTCTCCTTGCCCGGGGCCAAGGACAGCGCAAGTCGACCGTCGGCACGCTGCCGCGGCGGCACCTCGATGGGTGTCACGAGCTTGTGATGTCAAGACCCTCTCTCAAACTCCAGCCCGGGGTGTCGCGGAAACAACAATCCCGTCTCGGTCATTCTACCAGCACAGCCATGCCTTCCGCAACACGTTTCGCACAAAAGGCGTTTGAGTTCCGCGATGGCGCGCGCATTTTTGCGCCGGTGATTCCATTATCAGACGAAGATGTTTCTCCGGCGAACTGATAACCACGAAACAAAGGGACCCCGCGTGGGCGGGGTCCAGGAGGAGCGAGGATGCGAGGGTGGGTGGCTCTAGCAGCCGATCTCGAAGGCGATCACAAAGGCGTCGTAGTCAAAGAAGTCGACGGTGCCGTCGCCATCGAAGTCGGCGGTCTTGCCGGGCGGGCAGGCGCCGCCCTCGAAACATGCCACGAACGTGTCGTAGTCGAAGAAGTCGACGGTGCCGTCGCCGTCGAAGTCGGAGGCCGGCGGGCCGACAGCGACAGTGACAAACGGCGCACACGCCGAGTTGCCGCAGGCGTTGTTCCATCGCGCGTAGTAGTCGGTCGTGGCGAGCGGCGCTGGAATGGTGAGCGGCGAGCCGCTGCCCACAAATGTCCCGCCGCAGACTCCCGAGTACCAGTTGAGCGTGACACCAGACCCGCCGATCGCGGTCAGCGTGATGGAGCCCGGATCATTTGGGCAGACCTGGAGGCGATCGGAGGTGACCGACGAGGGCGCGACGGCGAGGGAGAGCACGTTGACCGCGACCGAGGCGCAGGTGCTGTTGCCGCAGGTGGTTTCCCAGCGGACGAAGTAGGTTGTGCTCGACGAGGGGGACGCGATGACCAGCGGGCTTCCGGTGCCGACCAGCGAGCCGCCGCACGAGCCGGAGAACCAGCGGGCGGTGGTGCCCGAGCCGCCCACGGCGGTCAGGGTGATGTTGCCCGAGTCGTCGGCGCAGAAGTTGTTGCGATCGGTTGTCGCGGAGGTCGGAGCGACGGGGTTTGGGGTCTGGGTGACGCCGACGGAGCCACAGTTGGCGCTGACCTGGGCGTCGCTGGTGCGCCGGGCGCGGGCGAAATAGGTTGTGCTACCCGGGGGCGTGACGACGAGAGGATTGCCCGTGCCCACGAGCGTGCCGCCGCACGAGCCGGTGTACCAGTCGACAACCTCACCGCCGCCAACCGTGGCAGAGAGCTGCGTGGTCTGGCCCGGGCAGACGTCGCTGGGATTGGCGGCCACGTTGGTTGGCGTGTTGGGCGGCGAGGAGCCGGCGATGATGCGGAAGTTGATGTTGGAAACGTCGTAGAAGATGTGCCCCGAGCCGCGGACCATGACTCGGCATCCGTTGGAAGGGGTGTTGGGGTAGGTCACCACCGCCGAGCCGCTATTGGGCACGGCAGAGGCGAGCACGGTCGGGAAGGTGGCGCCGCTGTCGATCGAGAGCAGGATGTCGACATTGGCGCAGTTCACGGGAGCGGCTGAGGTGTTGGCGACGTTCCACGTCACGGTCCCGGCGTTGCCGCCGGTGATGGTGACGAGCGTGTTGGGCGCGGTGACGACGAACGGCCCCGCGGTCGTGGTGGACGTGATGACGCGATTCGAGGTCGTGTTGAAGGTGCCGCCCCCGCCGACCTTGCGGTCGCGGACGGTGAGACGGAAGTTCATGGTGCGATTGGTCGCGGGATAGACGTCGCCGGGAGAAAGAGTTCCGGCGAGGACGTTGGCCAGGGGCGGGAAGTACTGGGTCGCGCTCGCGGCGGGCACGCGCGGGCGGAAGATGGCGCCCGTGCCCGGGTCGGTGGTCGGGCGGGCGCGCTGGACCGAATCGCGCTGCTCCCACTCGTAGACGAGCGCGTCGGCGTCGGCGTCGGAGCTGGTCGCGGGGGTGAGAAAGAAGGGGGTGCCGACGGGGATCGTGAAGTTGGAGCCGGCGGTGGCGGTGGGGATGTTGTTTGTGGTGGCGACGGGCGCATCGCAGGAGCTGCCGCCGCCCGAGGCGACGAACGCGGCGATGACCAGGATGGAGGAGTGGTGGAAGTAGGGGTCGGAGTGGGCCTGGAGGTCATCGGAGCCGCAGATGCCGGCGTATGACATCACCGTCGAGCCCGAGCCGACCTCGTAGAAGTTGCCCGCGCTGCCGTTGCCCGAGCAGGCGCCATTCACACCCGCGAAGGTGTGGGGTGCGTTGAACTGGTGCCCCATCTCGTGGGCGACGTAGTCGATGTCGTACCCATCACCCATGGGCGAGGGCGAGCCGGTGACACCCTTGGCCTTGTTCCCGTTCGAGCAGACCACGCCCAGCTGCGCGACGCCGCCGCCGCCGGTCGAGAAGACGTGCCCGATGTCGTAGTTGGCCGATCCGATGTTGGTGTCGATGGTGGTCTGGTTCTGGCCCAGCATCGTGCCACCGTTATTGTTGGTGTACGGGTCCGAGCCGCCCGCCGTGTAGATGATCGTCGTGTTGTTGATGAGGTTGAGCCTCACGCCCACCTCGGTCTCGTAGACCTGGTTCACGCGATTGATGCTGGTGACCATGGCGGCCTGGGCCCGCGCCTTCTTCTGCACGTCGGTGTCGCCCGGCTGGGCGAAGACCGCGGTGTACTCCCCGGTGCCCGCCAGCGCGAGGCGATACTCGCGACGCGTGACGAGCGCCCGCTCGCCGATGGTCGAGCCCTCGTCGGAGCCGCCGCCGGTCAAGACGGGCTCGCCGACAGCCTCGCACGCCCAGGCGGCGTTGTCCAGCTTGACGTAGTCCCGCTTGAAGTAGCTGGTGTAGAAAGTCGAATCGCCCTTGGTGTACGGGTCGATGTACCACGCGCCGTCCACGGTGAAGATCTGCGCGTGGAATCCCTCGGGTGTTTTGTCAAATCGCGTTGTGGCGTACGGATCGTCGATGCCCCAGCCCATGTAGGTCTTGATGTCGGGGCGGGCGGCCTGGAAGTCGGGCGTCATGATCGGCGACTCGACCACGTAGAAGCGCTCGAACGAGCCGTCGGGCCTGGGGAACCAGAGCACGATCGGAGCGATCTCGTCGGGAGAACCCTCGAGTGGGACACCGCGAAGTGCATCGGCAAGGGCCTGAGCGTCGAGCATCACCGACTGGCCGAAGGACGGGCGGATCCAGGGTGTGCCGTTGAGCACATCCGGAGGCATCTGGTCGAGCTGGGACCAGACGCCGTCACGCGAGACGTGATCGATATCAGCACGAGAACCGGCCGCCGCGAATACCGCCGAAGCCAGACCGATCGTGAATAAGCGTCCGAGCATGGGGACCTCAATAGTAAAAGCCGAACAAGGAGTTGGAGATCGGGGCGCCCGGGCCCCGGCAGTACCGACAAGCCTACCGGAAACGACCTTGCTTGGCAATGGAGAACTCCTGGAACGCTCCAAAGTCGAGTCCGGGAACGGGACCGTTTCCAACCGCGTTGCGACCCCTGTTCCGGCCCCGCGAAATCGGACGGAGCAGATACAGCTTCGATGGCTGGTTCGTACTTCAATCGGCATTGCGGGCAGAGATCTCTGCGGTTAGTCTGAATTCCGGATCTCCCCGTCCCTTCACTCCCGGAGTACATCTCATGAAATGCTGGTCACTGCCACTGCTCGCCGGATCGGCTTTCCTTTCGGGCGCGGCGATGGCGGAACCCACGGTGGTGCCCTCGCCCCTTCGCTTGGTCGATGTTCGGCCAGGCTCGGGAGTCGTGCTTGGATTTGACCCCGTCGCTCTCGCGGCGTTGCGCGCGGCCGACGAGGCGCTGGTCCCGGACTTTGTGTTTGCCGACGGGAGCGTCGGTCCGGTGCTTCTGGCACGATCTCGGGTGCTTGATGCCTCTTCTCGAGTGGTGGTCGCGTCCTCGCAGGGGGAAACGCCACTGGACATCTCGGGGATGACGCTGGTCTGCGGCTCGCGAGTCGACGACCCGACCGTGAGGGTGGTCCTGAGCTTCTCAGAGGCGGGGATCAACGGCGTCGTTCTGGGCGCCGACGGATCGCAGCAGATCATCTCGAGCGGCCCGGGCGGGACGCACGAGCCGATGATCTTTGATCCGCGGACGATGCCCGCGGGTGCCATCAACTGGCTCTCGATGGCGTGCGGGAGCGATCTGCTCGCGATGCCGCCGGGGGTCACGCACCACGCGCCCGCGGGACCCGGAGATCGCGGCGTGAATTGCCGGGCGGCGGCGCTGGCGATCGAGACCGACTGGGAGTACACGCGGGATATTTTCGGCGGCAACACCGTCGCGGCGGCCCAGTATGCCGTCACGCTCATGACCGCGGACTCGGAGATTTTCTTTCGCGATCTTGGGATCCAGCTCGGCGTGAGCTATCTGCGGGTGTGGGCGGCGAACATCGACCCGTACTCGACCACCGACACGCTCGACAGGCTCTTTGAGTTCCAGGATTACTGGAACGCGAATCAGAGCGGGATCCAGCGCCACGCGGCGCACATCCTTTCGGGCGTCCGCGGGAACTACGGCGGGGTCGCGTACCTCCCCGGGCTTTGCCAGTTCCAGTACGACTACGGGCTCTCGACGTACCTCAACGGCTATTTCCCCTATCCCCTGGAGGACCACCGATCCCAGAACTGGGACCTCAACGTGACCGCCCACGAGCTCGGACACAACTTCGGGGCCCCGCACTCGCACGACCTCTCGCCCCCGATCGACGGGTGCGGCCTGGGCGACTGCTCGATGGCGGCGCAGGGCACGATCATGTCGTACTGCCACACGTGCTCGGGCGGGGAGGCAAACATCGCGCTGACTTTCCACGCGCGGATGATCAACGAGCAGATGCTGCCCTACATCAACAACGACGCGCCGTGCACGCTGGACGCCAGCGGGATGAGCGTGACCAAGGCGCCCGAGTCCGTCCGCGCGGTCCTGGGCGACCTTGTGTCATTCCAGGTGGTCGCATCGTCGGCCCCGGGCTCCCTGGCGTACCGGTGGTACGAGGGGACCACCGCTCTCAACGACGCGGGCCGCTTCGCGGGGACGCACTCTCCGACCCTTTCCATCAACGGAGTCCAGTCGCCAGACTTTGCGAGCTACTCGGTGCGCGTGACGGGCATGTGCGGAACGGAGATCCGCTCGGCGCTCTTGGTGTGCGCCACCGACTTTGACGCCGACGGCACGTCCGATTTCTTCGACTACGACTCCTTCGTCAACTGCTTTGAGGGCGTCGTGTGTCCCCCGGGCGAGACCGGCGACTTCGATCATGACGGGACCCTGGACTTCTTTGACTACGACGCCTTTGTCGTCGCGTTCGAGATCGGTTGCTGAACGGGACCCTCACCAGTGCGCGGGATCGGTGGCGGGGGAGAAAGGGGCGGATTGGGGTCGTGTTCGGACGTGCGTCTGGCGTCGGCGGACGATCTTGGCTGGATCGGCGACTTTTTGCTTGCCTTCGCCCGGGTTTCGGACATGCTATTGGAACGTCCGGAGCGAGGCATGGCGGTCGTGCGCGCCCGAGGCGGATGGGTATCGGGCTTGACGAGGGTTGAACATGGGCTTTGACGATCGGCGTGGAATCCGTTCTCTGCTCGCACTGGCCGGAATGGCCGGGGCGGCGTGGCTCGCCGGCAGTGCGCACGCGGGCGGGACGGGGGAGAACGCGGTGCTGATCATCGACCCCAGCGACCCGGTCTCCATGTGGCTTGGAAACTACTACAAGAACGCCCGGTCCATTCCCGATTGCAACGTGCTGTACATGGACCCCGGCGCGACCAACTTCGCGCAGTTTGTGGCGACGAATCTCGCCGGGCTCGCCGGGCACGTCGCCAATCGTGGAATCGACGACCACGCCGATTTCGTGCTCATCGCGCCCACCGACCAGTTCTATGTGCCCGCGTCGGGCATCCTGACCGACGGGTGCTTCCCCGTCAATCGCTTCTCGCTCTCGACGGCCTACTCGCTCGCGTTCATCACCGCCGACGTTGTCCCGGGCACGCCCAGCACCATGTCCAACCGGTACTTCGGCACCGGCAACTCGATGGTCGCCTTCGACAGCAACGTCACCTGGGCGGGCGGGGTCGCCAGCACCAACGCGACGGCACGGAGGTACTACATCGGCGGCATGATCGGGTACACGGGGACCCGCGGGAACACGGCGCAGGAGATCATCGCGATGATCGACCGCACGCTGGCGGTCGAGGGAGCCCGCCCCGCCGGAACGTTCTACTTCATGAACAACACGGTGGACCCCGACCGCAACGTGCGCCAGGTCCAGTACACGGCGGTAATGAACGCCCTCAACAGCTCCACGCTGGGGATGACGGCGGTGCAGCAGAACGACAAGATCCCCTGGGGACACCAGGACTGCATGGGAATCGTCACGGGCTTCCCCAACACGGACGTCGTCGGGTCGAACATCGCGGTTGTTCCCGGATCGTACTGCGACCATCTGACCAGCTACGGCGCGACATACGACGAGGGCTCGCAGACCAAGGTGTCGCAGTGGATCATCAAGGGATGCGCGGCGTCGGCGGGAACGGTCGAAGAACCCTGCAACTACCTGGGCAAGTTCACGCACTCGCGCCTGCACGTGTACTACGCGCAGGGCGGCACCGTCGGTGAAGCGTACTTCCGCTCGATGCAGTACGTGCCCTTCCAGAGCCTCCTGGTGGGCGATGTGCTCGCCCGGCCCTTCGCGTACGTGCCCGCGGTGGATGTCACGGGCCTGCCCGCGGGCTACTCGAGCGGGCTGGTGGTGCTCACCCCGACGGCGATAACGGGCAACACCAGAGCGGCAATCGCCGGATTCGACCTCCTGATCGACGGACTGCAGCACAGTTCGGCCGCGGTCGGCGGCACCTTCTCGGTGGACACGACCGCCCTGAGCGACGGCTGGCACGACGTGCGTGTGATCGCCCGCGACAACCAGCCCAATAAGACGCAGGGGCGATGGACGGGCTCGATGGTCGTCCTCAATCAGGGGCGGTCGGCCGGGATCTTCGCCGGCGTGACGACGGGGAACATGAGCACGCTGCTCGCCTTTGACGTCTCGGCGTCGGGTGCGCCTGTCCGCGAGATTCGGCTCGTGCACAACGGACGAGTGGTCGCGACGCGCCACGAGGCCGGTCCGATCCAGGTGCGTGGGCGGACCCTGGGGGCGGGCCCCTCGACAGTTCGGGCGGTCGCGATGTTCGTGGATGGCCGGACGGTCTCGAGCGCGCCGATTGCGGTCAACCTGGATCCGGCGGCTCCGCCGGTCGCGCCCGAGCCGCCCATCGCGTACGGATACACCGCTCGGGTGCTCGCGAACCAGAACGCCGTCGTCGAGTTGCCCGCGGTCTTTGCGGAAGATCCCGCGGCCGCGACGTTCGCGATCACGGGGCTTCCGGCACAGTCGGCGATCATCGGCGGGACGGGCGCGTATCGGATCATCAGCACCAACCCGACGGCAACAGGGTCGGACCGGATCGTGTTTCGAACCACGACGCCGGCGGGGGTGTCGGCTGACGCTATCGTCACGCTGCTGTACGGGAGCGGATGCCCGGCGGATTTCAACAACGACGGAGCGGTCGACTTCTTCGACTACGACGAGTTTGTGAACTGCTTTGAGGGATCAAGCTGTCCCCCAGGCACCAGCGCCGATTTCAACGCCGACGGGGCGGTGGACTTCTTCGACTACGACGAGTTCGTCGTTTCGTTTGAATACGGATGCTGAGGTGATCAAGTCGCTCCAACTGGTGCGCTCTCCGGTGCGATCGCCCCGGATTCGGGATGTGCTGTTGCGTCCTTTAACGCCACAGGACCGTTGCGCGGGCGATTGTCTTCTGTTCGGTGGCCCAATTCTGCCGAATTGCAACAAAACGCCGATATTCGCGTTAGAATATCGGTCGTGAACTTACACACAAGGGAGCTCTCCATGTTCAGTGGTCTCGTGAGTCGTGGCTGTCGTTTGGCCGGTCGTTTGGTCGCGGTTGTCGGTCTGGCGGTGGCCTTGGGCGTTGGCGCCCAGGTGGTGCAGGCTCAGCCCGGCGGGATGATGCAGATGTTCGGCGGGATGGGCGGGTTTGGAGGCGGGCAGACCGAGGCGACTTACTCGTCGCGCGATGTGGACAAAGCGGCGGAACTGATCGGCTTTGACGCCGCGCAGAAGGAGGGGGCCAAGGCTCTCTTCGACGCCTATTCGTCGGAGTTCCAGGAGGCGGCCGCCCGGTTCCGCAAGGAGCAGGAAAAGGCCCGCGAGGCGTTCCGCGAGGACCAGGACCCCGCCGCGTTCGACAACATGCGCAAAGAGGGTGAGAAGCTCGTGGCCACCCGCACCAAGCTCGACAAAGAGCTGATGACGAACATCCAGGGGCTCCTGACCGACGCGCAGAAGCCCACCTGGCCGAAGTTTGAGATGACGCAGCGCCGTGACAAGGGGCTCGACCGCGGGGCCTTCATGTCGGGCGAGCGGCTCAATCTGTTCACCCTGACTGAGAAGATCGAGATGCCCAGCGAGAACAAGGCGCAGGTGAGCGCCCTCCTGGCGGTCTACGAGACCGATCTTGATCGGGAGTTGATCAACCGCGCGAAGGTCCAGGAGGAGCTCGCGGCCGAGGGACAGAAGCTGACGCAGGGCGGGCGGAATTTCCGCGACATTCTGGGCGGCGACGGCAAGGAGATCGACGCCCTGATCAACAAGGGTCGGGAGGCCAGCGTCCGCGTGCGGGACGTGAACCGCAGCTACGCGAAGAAGATCGAGTCGGCGCTGCCCGAGGACAAGCGGGCCGACTTCGCGGCCGAGGTCCAGAAGCAGAGCTACCCCCAGGTGTATCGCCAGACCCGGGCGCAGCGGCAGATCGTCGCGGCGATCGGATTCGGCGACCTGACGCCCGAGCAGAAAGCCTCGATCGAGTCGATCAGGGACAACTACAACCGGGAGCTCGCCGAGGCCAACAGGCAGCTCGCGACGGTCCAGGACAAGTCCGAGATGGAAATGAACTTCGAAAAAATGACCGCCGGCTTCATGGGCGGAGGACAGAATCAGGGGCCCGATGCCGAGCTTCGCAAGAAGAAGACCGAGCTCAACACCAGGACCGAGGCCAGCCTCAAGGCCCTGCTCACTGAGGAGCAGTCGGTCAGGCTGCCCACCGGCGGCGACGAGGGCGGCGGCCGCGGCGGGCGTGGTGGTGGCGGCGCGGGAGGCCCCCCGGCTGGCGGCGGAAACGACGGCGGCGGACGGAGGGGTCGGGGCGGCGGCGGGGGCGGCGGGGGCTTCTAAGCCTCGAATCTGAGTGCAATCGAGCGCGGGCCGAGAGATCGGCCCGCGCTTTTTGTTCGGATTCGTGACGGGCCGGGGCGCCCGGCGCATCAAGATGGGCTTGCTGGTGCCGTTCGGGCACGCCTTCTCCATTCACTCCGGACTTGTTGGAGCACACCATGCGAACGAAGATGCGGTCGGTTCTGGCGGTTGGTCTGGCGACGCTTGCCGGGCTTGCTTTGCCGGTGGGGAGCGCTTCGGCGCAGGTTGTGCGCATGAACATGCGGGCCGAGCGGGGC
This sequence comes from uncultured Phycisphaeraceae bacterium, assembly GCA_964358855.1. Classification (GTDB taxonomy): domain Bacteria; phylum Planctomycetota; class Phycisphaerae; order Phycisphaerales; family UBA1924; genus UBA2396. The sequence continues at coordinate 6,858 of CAYHQQ010000073.1, read as the reverse complement.
GGGTCGGGCCCGACGGTTTCGACGGCCTCGCTGGCCAAGTACGGGGAGCTGTTCGGGTTCGACGCGACGCAGACGGAGGCGGCCAAGACGCTCCACACGGCGTACCGGGACCATGTGAACGCAACCCAGAAGGAAATGCAGGAGTTGATGAAGAAGCTCGAGTCCACCTTCCAGGACGGAGAGATGCAAGAAGGGCTCAAGAAGATGCGGGAGGCATCGGAGAAGACCGCCAAGGTCTCGGGGGAGGCGACCGAGTCGTTCCTGAAAGACATCCGGTCGATGCTCACGCCCGAGCAAGACGCCAAGTGGGGCAAGTTCGAGAAGATGCGTCGGCGCGAGGGCGGGCTGATCGGGATGGGAATGGTGAGCGGCTCGAATGTGGACCTGATCGACCTGGTGGGATCGCTCAAGCTGCCCGCCACCGAGGCGACCAAGATCGCCGGGATCCTGGACGAGTATGAGTCGGCGATGGACGCGCTCCTGAGGGAGAACGCGGCGGTGATGAGCAAGCGTGCCGACGAGGACGCCAAGGCCCAGAAAGAGGCGGGGGAGGGCGAGATGCCCAGCCCCGAGAAGATGATGGAGTCCATGAACGTGATGCGCGGCACGATGCTCAAGCAGCGCGATCTCAACAAGTCTTTCAAGTCCCGGATTTCGTCGTCATTGGGCGATGAGGCCAAAGCGAAGTTTGACAACGAGTGGCTCTTGAGGGCGTTCCGCCGGATTTACGCCGAGCCCCAGGTCGTCAAGCAGCTCAAGGCCGCGGCGAAGTTCGACGACATCACGTCGGAGCAGCGTGCGACGATCGGGGAGATGCTGGCGGCGTACGAGAAGGACGCCGCGGCGATCAACTCCAAGTGGGCCGAGGCGCAGGAGAAGTCCGAGACCGAGGACGGGGGCGGGCCGATGATGTTCGGGCCTGGCCAAGATCAGGATTCACCGACGGCCCGGGTGAGAAAGTCGCGGACGGCGCTGGACAAGCAGACGCGCGAGAAGCTCAGGGGGATGTTGTCCGAGGCGCAGCAGGAGAAGCTGCCCAAGAAACCCGAGGGGACGGGCGGCGTTCAGATCTTCGGGGGCGGGCACGACGGGCTCGAACTGAGTCCCGAGGACCTGGGCATCGAGGTTCCCGACGGCGCGGAGGTTCGCATGATCGTGGCGCCCCAGGGGCGCTGAGCGCGCGACGGGCGCTTTGGAATCACGGTGGAGTGAGAGGGGACAACGCGCCGGCCGGGGGTGTGCAACTCTGCGCGCTCTGGGCGGTAAAGTGCCTTTTTTCATGGGCCAATCCCGCCTGTAACAATCTGATGATGAGGCGCATTTCGGCGTTGAAACTGCAATCGTCCAGGGACGACTTCGTTGTCCGGCATGGGGCGCGATTCGCGCTTACCCTTTGCGTTGACCTGAATTGGTCGTGGCGTGCGGGACCTGCGGCGATCGTCCGCCGGAACAAGGCCCGGGCATCATCGAACTTTCGCGAGGACCGAACCGGGAATGGAAGCGATCGAGACAGGACAAGACACTCAACCTCAAGCGATCCTCAAGGAGCCGCCGCAGGTCGACCCCGCGGCAACTGGACTCATCTCCGCCGAGCGGGCGCTGCGCGTGCGGGCGTGCCCGGTGCGGTTCGAGGGTGAGTCGCTGGTAGTGGCGATGGTGGACCCCTCCGACTTTGCGGCCGCCGACGAGCTGTCGGTCGCCGCGGACCGGGCGATTGTTGCGGTGGCGATCACGCCCGAGGCGCTCGTCGAGCTGCTGCGGACTTGCTATGGCACGACGGCGGCGGCGATGGCGGCGCGTCTGGGCGTGGCGGCGGGCGCGGGCGAGACCGACTCGCTCACGACCAACCTCGAGGCGGTCGAGGCCGACGATCTGCACCGGATGGCCGAGCAGCCCTCGCTGATCAACCTGGTCAACCTCATCATCCTGGAAGCGATCAGGGCGCGGGCGAGCGATATCCACATCGAGCCCTTTGAGAAGTCCCTGATCGTGAAGTACCGGATCGACGGCGTGCTGCGAGAGCAGGCCCCGCCGCCCAAGAACCTCCAGCCGGCGATCACCAGCCGAGTGAAGATCATGGGCGGCATGAACATCGCCGAGCGGTACGTCCCGCAGGACGGGCACATCACGCTGCGATACGAGGGACGCAAGATCGACATCCGCGTGAGCACGGTTCCCACGCTCTACGGCGAGAGCGTCGTGATGCGAATCCTGGACAAGGAATCGATCAAGCTGAACCTGTCGTCGCTGGGGATGAGGCCCGAGGATCAGAGCGAGATCAAGAGGATCATCGCCGCCCCGCACGGGATGTTCCTGGTGACGGGCCCGACGGGCAGCGGCAAGACAACGACTCTGTACACGTGTCTCTCGATGGTGACCGACGCGACCAAGAAGATCATCACAATCGAGGACCCCGTCGAGTACGAACTCCACGGCGTGAACCAGATCCCTGTGAACCCCAAGCGCGGGCTCAGCTTCGCGACGGGGCTGCGGTCGATCCTGCGTCAGGACCCCGACATCGTGATGGTGGGCGAGATCCGCGACGGAGAGACCGCGGAGATCGCGGTGCGGGCCGCGCTCACGGGGCACATGATCTTCTCCACGCTCCACACCAACAACGCGGCCTCGGCGCCCGGGCGCATGCTCGACATGGGCATCGAGCCCTTCCTGCTCGCCAGCGTGATCGAGGGTGTGCTGGGGCAGCGGCTGGGCCGGCGGATCTGCGATTTCTGCCGCGAGACGATGCCGCTGCCGGAGGAGGCCAAATGGCGGCTCTCGTCGGCGGAACAGGCGATGTTTGGCGGAAAGGCGTACAAGGGCAAGGGGTGCGAGAAGTGTGAGGGCTCGGGATACTCCAGGCGGCTGGGCTTCTACGAGCTGTTTGTGGCGACGCCCGCGATGAGGGCGGCGATCGGGAGTCGGATGGCCTCGCACGAGCTGGTGAAAACCGCGCCGGCGAGCTTCACGACCATGCGGACCGACGGTCTGGCCAAGGCCGCCACGGGCGCGACCACTCTGGCGGAGGTCTTCCGGGCGACGCAGGATGTGCAAGGGGACTGAAAGCAGGCACTAGGCACTGGGCACTAGGCACTTGGATCAAGACAACAGGGCAGGAGTTCATTGGTGCCGGTATTTCGATACACCTTGGCGACGGGCGGAGGCGCGACGATCGACGCGCCCGATCGTGTGAGCGCGATCCGGGAACTTGCGCGCCGGGGCGACACGCCCGTGGCGATCGAGCCCGTGGGGGGACCCGCCGGCGGCTCGTTCGCGCCCAGGGCGGCCCAGTCCGACGGGGTGAGCAACGTCTCGGAGAGCTCGGGGAGCGGCTGGTCGATGGGTGGCGGGCTCTCGCGGGCCGAGCTGGCGATGCTGATCCGGGAGCTGGCGACGGCGATCTCGGCGGGGCTTCCGATGGTGCAATCGCTGCGGACCATCGCCCGCCAGGGAAGAAACGTCCGGCAGAAGGCGATGCTCAACCGGGTGATCGAGCGCGTCGAGCAGGGCAAGAACCTGGCCGACGCGTGCGCGGCCGAGAGCTCGTCGTTCAACGACCTCTCGGTGAGCCTCATGCGTGCGGGCGACGCTTCGGGAAAGCTGGACCAGGTCTTGACGCAGGCGGCCGAGCTCCTGGACCGCGATGTGAAACTGCGGCGCAGCGTGCTGGCGGCGACGCTCTATCCGATGATCCTGGCCGGGCTCATCACCCTGGCGGTGATTGTGATCGTGACGGTGATCGTGCCGCGCGTGCTCAAGAGCGTGGGCGGGGCGTCGGGCAAGCCCCTGCCGTTTCCGACGCGGGTGGTGCAGGGGGCGGCCGAGTTTTTCGGCGGGTACTGGTGGATCATCATCCCGGCGCTGGTGATCGGCGTGTTCTACATCGCGAGTCTGTTCAAGAAGCCGGCGTTTCGCCTCTGGTTCGACACGATGATTCTGAACGTGCCGCTGCTGGGACGGGTGATGAGGGACGTCGCGGTGTCGCGGTTCACGCGGACGCTGGGCACGCTGGTGAACGCGGGGCTTCCGGCGGTGTCGGCCCTGCGCGTGACCAAGGGGACGCTGGGGAACAAGGCGATGGAGCGCGTGATCGACGAGGTCTGCGAGCAAGTCTCCAGCGGAGCGACCCTGGCGGACCCGATGGAGCGGAGCGGGTACTTCCCGCCGATGCTGATCCAGATCATCAACCTGGGCGAGCGTTCGGGGCGGCTGGATCAGCTGCTCACGCAGGCCGCGGGAGCGCTGGAGGATCGGACCGAGACGAGTGTGAAGCTGTTCATGACGGCGCTACCCCCGTTGCTGGTGGTGGCGCTGGCGGGAGTTGTGGGCTTTGTGGTGCTGGCGATTCTGCTGCCCTTGCTGCAGATGCAGGAGAACATCGGATGAGTACTTTCAATGCGTCGGTTGGATCCAGTCGGGTGTTTCGCCGCAGGGCGGGACGGGCGTTCACCATCATCGAGGTGATCGTGATCATCACGATCATCGGGATCATCGCCGCGGTGATCGCGCCGCGCCTGATCAGCCGGATCGGCGCCAGCAAGACCGCGACCGCCAAGTCGAACGCGGCGAGTCTTGCCACGGCGATGCAGACGTTCCTTGCCGACTGCGGAAATCCCGAGTCGGGCGCGACCATCACGATCCTGCTCGAGCGACCTTCCAACGTGGCCGAGGACGCCTGGAAGGGCCCGTACGTGCAGTCGGCGGAGGCGATCCTGGACCCCTGGGGCAACCCGTTCGTGCTGCTGATCCCGCCCAAGAAGAACTTCGACTTCGACATCGTCAGCTACGGGAAGGACGGCCAGCAAGGCGGAGAGGGTGAGGACGCGGACGTCGTCGCGCCGTAAGCCATGCGATCGCAAGATTCACATTCTCGCGACCACCAGTCCCGTCGACGGACGCCGATGCGCCGCGCCTTCACGATGGTCGAGCTGATCGTCGTCGTCATCGTGATGACGGTTGTCGCGGCGACGATCATCCCTCGCTTCTCGGGCAACGAGGCGCGGGCGGCCGAGCAGGAAGCACGCAACGTCAAGGAGTTCTTCTCGAGCGTCGGCGCCCGGGCGGTCCTGACCTCCCAGTCGCTCCAGGTCGAGTACAACTCGCTCACCAGACAGTTTGTGATGAAGACGGCGCGGGCGACGAGCGACCCCGCGAACTTCGCGTCCGAGCGCGAGTGGCTCCCCGATCCGCTCCTGGCGCCCGTCAAACTCGAGCACGTGAACGTCAGGACGATCTCGGCCGACGGCCTGCCTGGGGACGTGGTCAACTTCCTGATCGAGCTTCCAGTCGGGCGGCCTCGCCCGGCTTTGGTCGTGATCCTGGGACAGTCCAACACCGGCGAGACCGGCGCGTGGCGCGTCGAGCTGCCGCCCGAGGGCGTGGAGGCGATCTTCGCCAAGACGGACCCGCTCGATGCGGCCATGCCCTCGACTGGAACATCCCAGGACCTGGACGCCTCGGGCATGGGAGACACCCCATGGTGAATCGCCGCACCCTTTGGAATGGAGCCGCACGCCTGAACCGGCGGGCAGTCGCATTGATCGACGTGATCGTCGGGACGGTGCTTCTTGGCGTCACGATCGCGGTATTGATGTCTCTCCTGGGCCAGGCGACGGCCTCGCAGGCGATGGGCGAGCAGATGGCCACCGCCGCGCGGCTCATCGACGAGCAGCTCAACCTCGTGCTGGCACGCGGGCCCGACAATTACGCAACGCGATTCGAAGCCGAGGGCGTTTGCGAGGCGCCCTTCGAGGGGTTCCGGTACCGGCTCACGTTCACCGGCGGCACGGGTGGACAGCCCTACGTGGTCCGGTCGACGGTGCTCTGGGACTCGGGATCGGTGGAGCGGTCGGCGAGCGTCGAGGCCCTGATCGCCGCGCGCCTGGGCGATGAGGCCGACCCCGAGCGCAAGCCGACGGAAAACGTGGACAGGCCCATCAAATGAACACGACGAGACTCACATCCCGGCGAGCCCCATCACGCCCTGGCTTCACACTGGTCGAGTTGATCGTGACGGTGATGGTCGGCGCGATCGTCGCGGGGGCGACGACCGCGGCGATGTCGACGTTTCTGCGGGGACGGAGCAGGGCGCAGTCGCACTTTGAGGCCAATCGGCGGGCCGACATCGCCGTCGACCGCATCGCGACCGACGTCGCCAACACGGTGCGTGACCGCGATCTGATCGCCACGACGCTGCTGGTCACCGACGCGAAGTCCGGGGCGCTCGACGCCGACTCGATCCTGATCTTCGCTCGCTCGATGAGGCCCACCCGTGTGGGAACCGACGAGCCCGAGGGCGAGGAGGCCGAGGTCCAGTACAAGCTCTTCCCGTCGCCCGACGGGCGCTCGTCGTCTCTGTGGCGCCGCTCGGACCCCGTCCCCGACGAGGCAAGCGACGCGGGCGGCGTCGCCGCGCTCGTGGTCGAGGGCGTCACCTCGCTCTCGATTCGATCGATGGACCAGGCCAACTGGTACGACGACTGGGACACCGACGCGTCGGGGTACCCGCACGCGGTGATGATCCAGGTCACCGCCACTTCCGATGACCAAAAAACGACCGCCATTGCACGACGAGTCATCGCTCTCGACCGCACGCCGCTCCCCGGCACCGTAACCGACGTCACAACAGCACCCGCAACAACCACGCCCGCGGCAACGACCCCGACCACGCCGGCTCCCGCCGCAGCTCCCGCGGCACCCGCGGGCGGCCCGATCATCCGCAACCAGCCGCAGCCCGGAGGCGGCGGTGGCGCGGGCGGACGCGGCGGTGGCGGTGGTGGTGGACGTGGCCCAGGCGGACGCGGCGGCGGCGGTGGTCCTGGCGGCGGCGGAAACAACGGCGGCGGGCGCGGTGGCGGTGGG
>CAYHQQ010000072.1:0-19448 GCA_964358855.1 uncultured Phycisphaeraceae bacterium | reverse complement strand
CCTCACCTCCTCGCCGCTCCACCCCCTCTCCCCTTCACCGCGTCACCTCTCCACATCGTCACCAAACTCGCCGCCTTGGCCGCCCTCGCCGGCACCGCTCCCGTGGCACGGGCTTCGGGCGCGTGAGTGGCATGGGCATCCTGCCCATGTTCCCCGTACCACGGGCTTCCAGCCCGTGCATCCTGCGGCCTTCAACTCCGACGTGCCACTGAAGTCGCCCACCCTTGCCTCCGAACGGTAAGAAGTCTCGTAGCGACTTCAGTGTGCCTTCCGTTCGCGTTGGGTCACGGTGCTGAACAACACGTTCGATCAACGTGCGCCCACCCTCGCTTGCGCGTCGGGCTCTGAAGCGATCGATTGTCGTGATGGAATGATGGGGCCCAACTTCCCTCGGCGAGGATCACTCCTGGCATGATCCTCGCCGCCGGAAATCAATGGAGCCGGGGGGAATCGAACCCCCGTGTCGGAACAGTCAGCATGGCGCCTCTACGCGTGTGTCTGGCACTTTGTTCTCGTCCGCCGGGGCTGCTGCCAGCGCCATTCCCGGAAGACATACCTGCGGTAGTTGTCGCGGGTGACCCCCGAAGGTCTCAAGTCTCCGCCAAGCCCGAATCTACGTTCTCATCCCTATCGGGCGTTGAGCGAGAACGAGCAGCCTAATTAGGCCGCCATTGCGTAGTTGCTGTTGGCAACTGAATTTGTGCACGCTTTTTACGAGGCCCGCGTGCGCCTCGACGCGCCACACCATGCGTCACATGTCCGATCGAATCCATATCGGCCCCAACTTGTCAAAGACTCCGTGATTCTAGCACCCCCGCGAGGTGGGCCCGCCGCCCATGGGTCCCTTCCCGTCCTCTCCGTCCCATCTCCACCCCCATATTCTCCCCCATGAACCTCTGCGTCATCATCGCCGCCGCCGGATCCTCCGCCCGCTACCTCGCCGCCGGGGCCGTCCGCCACAAACTCGAGGAGGACCTGGGCGGCAAGATCGTCCTCCAGCGCACCATCGAGGCCTTCACCAAGCACGACGCCGTCCGCTCCATCATCATCGCCGGCCCCAACGACCCCGAGCTCCTCTCCGCCTTCAAACTTCGGCATGGCGACAAGATGGGATTGCTCGGAGCCAAGATCATCCAGGGCGGCCAGTCCCACCGCTACGAGTCCATCGCCGCCGCCCTTACCCACGTTCCCGCCGACGCCACCCACATCGCCGTCCACGATGCCGCCCGCCCCTGCATTTCCTCTGAACTCCTGGACCGCTTGGTCGAGATGGCGACGCTGCACGCCGCGGTCATCCCCGCCATCGCGTGCCCCGACACCGTCAAGCGCGTCAAACAAACCGATGAGCCCGCGTTCCCCAACGACGATCCCGTCGCCGCGATCCTGGGCGACGCCCCACGCTCGAAGGAGAAGCTGCGAGTCGTGACCGAAACCCTTGACCGCACGTTGCTGGTGCTGGTGCAAACGCCGCAGATCTTTGAGGCCGGGCTCTTGCGCCGGGCGTACGCGCAGAAGGACCTCACGAGCACCGACGATGCCGCCCTGGTCGAGCGCCTGGGTGAGAAGGTCGCGATCTGCCAGGGCGATGTGCGGAACATCAAGATCACGACCCCCGACGACCTCATCATGGCCCGCGCCGCGATGGGGTTCAGGGGCGATGGTGGTGGTGGTGGTGGCGATCAGCGCTCGGCAATGAAACGGTTTTGAGCGAGCGAGAAATCCCCTCGGGCTTTCGAGTTGACGTAGATAATCGAGAGCGGCGTTTTCTGCCTTGTACCCCGAAGGGGTTATCGTCAATAGCCGGGGGCGCAGCCCCCGGTAAACCGCAAAGGTGCATTGGACCCCGGAGGGATCCGCCGTTGACGCCCCGACATGTCGCGAAGGTCCGCGTTGGCACGATCGCATTCCTGGGGCCCACTTTCAACTCCAAACCACACCTCTTTCCGATACACTAAGGCCATGCTCATCACACTCCTCGCGATCTCGTGCACGTCGATCACCGGGCCCGATGAACCGCTCGCCAAGGACGTCACGGCGCTCGTCGACGCCGATCGCTGCAAGGCCTCGGTCGTCAAGCTCGCCGGCTTTGGATCCCGCCACTCGCTCTCGGAGACCGACAGCGAGACCCGCGGCACAGGTGCCGCCCGGCGATGGCTCAAGAGCGAGCTCGAAGTCTTTGCCAAAGCGAGCGATGGCCGTCTCAAGGTCGAGTTCGAAGAGTTCGACGCCCCCAAGCTGCCGCGTCTGCCCAATGGCGCCCGCCTCGTCAACGTCGTCGCGACCCTTCCCGGCAACATGCCCGAGGCATCGCGCCGCGTCGTCTACGTCGTGGGACACTACGACTCGATCAATGGCACCATGGGCGACCCCAAGGGCGACGCCCCGGGCGCCAACGACGATGCGAGCGGCACGGCCGTCGTTCTGGAGTGTTGTCGCGTGCTCGCGGGCAGGAAGCTCGACGCCACCGTCGTCTTCCTCTGCACCGCCGCGGAAGAACAAGGCCTTGTCGGCGCCAAGTACCACGCCGACACCCTGGCAACCAAAAAGCTCTACGACCAGGTCTTCGTGCTCAACAACGACATCGTCGGGGACCCGAGCATCCCCTTTGGCGTGCCCGCGCCCGGCTCTCCTCCCACCACGACCACCGACTCGGGCGCCTTTGTCCGTCTCTTCTCAGAAGGAATCCCCAAGAACGCCTCGGCCGAGGAGCTCGCCAGGATCCGCACGCAGGGGGCCGAGAGCGACTCGCCAAGCCGTCAGCTCGCCAGGTTCGTTGCCGCCGTCGCCCAGCGCGAGGGCATGGCGTTCAAGCCGCGGATGATCTTCCGCCAGGACCGCTTCCTCCGTGGCGGCGATCATTCCGCCTTCAACGACGCGGGTTTCGCCGGCGTCCGCTTCACCGTCCCCGGCGAGGACTACTCCCGCCAGCACGCGACGGTGATCGACAAGGAAGGCAAGCCCTACGGCGATCTTCCCGAGTTCGTCAGCGGCGAGTACATCGCCGGCGTGGCACGCCTCAACGCCGCCTCGATCGTCCACCTCGCCAACGCCCCGACGCCGCCCGCCAACACCGTCATGTTGACCAGGGCCCTCACCCAGACCGCGACGCTTCGCTGGGATCGTCCGCCGGAGCCCGACGTCGCCGGCTACGAGATCATGATCCGCGAGACCACCGCCCCCGACTGGAACATCCTCCAGCGCATCGAGGGCACCGCCGACAAGACCTCCACGATCACACTCGCCCTCAGCAAGGACAACTACTTCTTCGGCGTCCGCGCCTTCGACAAGGACGGCTACCGCAGTCCGGTCTCGTTCTGCTGGGCGTCCAAGGACTGACGGTTCCTCACCGGCATTCCCCTCCGTCTCCCTTCGTTCCCCTTCGCGTTCGCATTCCCCTCCAACGAAAAGAGCTCCCTCGATTTCGAAGGAGCCCGATTCAATCGATCGACATTCGTTCAGCGCCCCTTGGCCAGGAGGTTTCGGATCTCCTCCAGCAGCACCTCGGTCCTGGCGGGCGGCGGCGGCGGGGCGGCCTCCTGCTGCTTCTCAAACCGCTTGCGGGCGGTGTTCATCAACTTGATCACCATGAAGATGCAGAACGCCATGATGACGAAGTTGATCGTGATGGTCGCAAAGGAGCCCCAGGCCATCACGCCCCCTTGCTTGCGAGCGTCTTCCAGCGACAGCAACGAGCCGCCGACTTTGAGGGCCGCGGCGTTCGCGTCGCTGACCTTGGACGACAGCGCCAGATACTGGTTGCTGAAGTCCACGTTGCCAGCCAGTCCGACCACGGGCATGATCACGTCCTTGATCAGCGACTTGACGATGTCGCCGAACGCCCCGCCGATGATCACGCCCACCGCCAGGTCAACCACGTTGCCCTTCATCGCGAATTCACGAAATTCCTTGACTAGTCCCATGAGAAGCTCCAAAAGGATTATGACAGAGTTGAACAGGACTGAGAACTCAGGCCTGTGGAAGGCCAAGTGTACGGGATCAACGACCGCGTGGCATCCCACCCAATCTTCAGTCCTGTTCACTCGCCTTCACGGACTCGTGCGAAGGTAGTACACCACGAACGCCACCTCGTCGGCCTTCACCGTCACCGGTACGTACGTCGTTCGGTTGTCGGCCAGCGATCCGCTGCGGCTGTTCGCCTCAAACGGCCGTCCCGAGACCGAGGGCGAGCTCATCGTCGTCACCGGCTGCTGAACCACCTTGTCGACCTTTCCCATCACCTTGCTCGACCACACCACCGTGTCCGCTCCCAGCTTGCGGGCGAGATTGTGGAACTCCACCGAGTCGGTGGACATTTTGTCGGTTGTCTTGAACTCGCTCTTGCCTACCACCCGCACCGCTGCGGGGTTCCCCGGCACCGCCAAGCCCCGCAGCAGCTGCGACTTGGCCTCGGCGTTGCGCTGGGCGGCCGCAAGCTGATTGACCACGGTCTGCTCCATCTGTTCCCACGGGATGTTTCGGACACTGACCTGGGTCTGCGATGCAATCGCCGGGGCCGCGTCGGGTCCGCTCGAGAGGTTCTGCTCCCACACAGAAGGCCCGCCTGCGCATCCGCCGACAACAAGGCCCAGGGTCAGGCACAGAACGGTCATGCAAAGTCTCATGCCAGGAGTGTAGGGGGCGGGCCCGCGCCGACCTCGGGTACGTTCGCCAGCGAGCTGGCGGCGTCGAACGTCCCCCATCCCGGCGATCTCGCCGCGGCTTCCTTGAGCCTGGAGAGATACACCGCTCTTGGAATCTCTACCATTCCGAACTGCGCGACGTGGTCGTTGGCCAGCTGCGTGTCCAGCAGTGTGAAGCCGCGCCGGCGGAGGTGCCCGACCAGGTGCGCGAGCGCAACCTTGCTCGCGTCGGTCCCGCCAAGCGTCGGGCGGCTGAACATCGACTCGCCGCAGAAAGCCCCGCCCACCACCAGCCCGTACAACCCGCCCACGAGCACCGCCGGCGCGGACGCTTCGCGAGCGGGCAGCCACGCCTCGATGCTGTGCGCGAGCCCCGCGCGATGGAGCACGCGATAGATGTCGACGATCTCGCCGGTGATCCATGTCTCATCGACCGCCTCGCCCTCGATCCGTCGAGGAGACGCGCACGCCTGGATGACACTCGCAAAGGCGAGGTCGCTGGTGACCAGGAAGCGCCCCGAGCGCACACGCTGGGCGAGCGTTCTGGAGACCTTGAACGCTCCGGGCTCCAGCGGCAAGACCGCCCGCATCGTCGGCTGCACCCACTCGATGGGGCTGTCCTTCCCCTCGCCCATGGGGAACCATCCGTCGCGGTACATCGAGACGACTTCGTGGGCGAGCTGTCGCTCGTGCTTGGAGAGCTCCGGCGGGATGGGGCTTTGCGGGTCCACCGTCTCAGAGTACACTGCCACGATGGACGGCATGATCTACGTCACGCTGGCGCGCTGGCCGGACGGGCTCGACGAGAACGGCCAGGTCGAGCTGCTGGTCGCCACCACCGGGCTCGATCCGTTCACGGCCCGCCAGCGGGTCGCGCACGGCATTCCTGGGGTGCTGCTGCGGACCGATCAGACGGCCGGGTGGGACATGATCGACAAGCTTGATGCCGCCGGGGCGATGGCGATCGGCCTTTCGCCTACGGAGATCGGCGCGGCCCCCGAACCCCGCAAGGCCAAGCGCCTGATGGAAGCCCAAGGCGCCCCCAAGCCCATGTATATGGTGGAGTTCTGGCGCGAAGAGGCCCAGGCCCTGCTCTGCGACGACGTCTTTCTGCTCGTACGGGCGAAGATCGATCGGTCGCAGGTCCGCGTGCGGACCGGCTCGCCGCCCGGACCGGGCGACTTCTTTTCAACATCTCTGTCGCCCGGGGCGGCCGGGGCCTTTGCGCTCAACTTGAACTGGACGCCCGGAACGCACACCACCACCGTCAAGTTCACCCACATCATCGACCTGTACACGCGGTCGGGCACGCGTGTGCGGATCGACGGCGACAAGTTCAACTTCGACGTGCTGGGCGATCAGAGAGGATTGACTGAGCTCGAGAACGTCGACAAGCTCGCCCTCAAGCTTGCCGGCGAGTGCAAGGGCGCGATGGTCGACACCGGGTTTGGCGACTTTCGCGTCTCGCCCGAACTGGCCCGCGGCGTCGTCCACGACCTGGTGGGCACGACGGTCATCAAGCGCGACGAGGGCCCGGCCTTTGAGCTCTACTCGGTCTGGTCGTGGCACCTGCACCGCCGGCTGATGGCGCGGTAAAAAGGTCGCCGGACGGGCGGATTTCCCAGCTTTGCGAGTGCTAACATCGGGTCCTGTGCCGCTCCCGGTGACCATTCTGGTGATCTCGCTCGCGTGGCTGGCGTGGGCATGGGCGGCCTCGCGCCTGATGGACAATCCAAGGAAGGACGCGAGGTGGGGGATCCTCTTTGCCGTCGGGACGGCGTACGTGCATCTGGTGCATCGCCTGAGGGTTGAGGGGCGCCAGCACATTCCCGGCACGACCAACCCCGGGGCGTTGATCGTCGTAGTGAACCACACGGCCGGGATCGACCCGGTGCTGGTGCAGGCGGCGTGCCCGTTTGAGATTCGATGGATGATGGCCAAGGACATGATGCTGCCGGGGCTCGACTGGGTCTGGAAGTGGTTGAGCGTGATCGGCGTCGATCGCCAGAGCCCGCGCGGCGACCCGGCGTCGGCGCGCGAGGCGTTGCGTCACCTGCAGAGCGGCGGCGTGCTGGGCATCTTTCCCGAGGGCGCGATCGAGCGTCCGCCCCGGCGGCTGCTTGCGTTCATGCCCGGCATCGGCCTGCTCGTCAAAAAGTCGCGGGCGCGCGTCCTCCCGGTGATCGTCGACGGCACGCCCGAGTCTTTGGCCGCGTGGGGCAGCCTGTGGCGATTCAGCCATTCCCGAGTGCGCATGCTCCCCATCGTGTCGTACGAGGGCACAACGCTCTCGGCCGAAGCGATCGCGGCCGATCTGCACCGTCGCTACGCCGAGTGCACCGGCTGGTCAGAGCCCGACGCGCCAGCGAGGGAAGGCGCCCGACAACCCGCCGCACCCGAACTCGCAGCCAAGCCCCAGCAACCTCAGCCCGCCGCCCGCGGTTAGACTCTTCGCATGGCACGCGGGCGCAAGAGATTGATCGCGGGATGGAGTCTGATCACGCTTGGGTTCAGTCTGATGTGGCTCATGGTGGCTTCGTGCTGGTTACGCGCGAGAGTATCCCCGGTGAAACCCTGGACTGTCTCGATTGCGTCGGGAAGTTTGCACGTCTCGCGGGATCCGGATCGTTGGTATCCCGGTTGGCCGGCGCGGCCGTATGTCGGGTTGGCGAATCCGCCCGAGTTGTACTGGATTCGACCTCCTCTTGGCGAGCCGTTTGAGGTGATGTTCACGCTGGGAGTGTTGAGAGTGGAACGCCAGGAATCGCCGTGGCGCCAGACCGAGTGGTTTGGAGAGGTCATGCTCTGGCCGCTGGCTCTTGTCTCGTTTGGTATGGCTTTCGGCGTCCGCGGATGGAGCAAGCGAGCGTCGAGAAGGGCACGCATGAGAGAAGGTCTCTGTCCAGCGTGTCTCTACGATCTGAAGGGTCTCGAGGCCGGGGCTGCCTGTCCAGAGTGCGGAAAGGGTCGACGGGGTTGAACATCCGCATCTCCTAAGCTCTCGCATGCCCAGAGTTTCCTGCACATCCTGCGGCTACGACTTTGCGGGGCTTGAGGACCGCACGATTTGTCCAGAGTGTGGACGTTGGTTCACGACGCTGGCGCCGATGAGTGTTTCGGTGGCGACTGGTCGGGCATCACGCATGGCCAAGGGCCTTGGGATTTTTCACCTGGGGCTCTGGGTGTTGACGATGTTGTGGTACAACGTCGAGCCGCGAGTGATTGTCGTCGCCATCAATGCGATGTGGGCGTGCTGGGCGCTGGCGGCGGTTTGGGCGGTGCGTGTGGTGTGGGTGGAGAAGCGTCGGTGCGCACGAGTGAACAACGCAACGTTCGACTGGCGTGCGGCCCTGTCGATGATGCTTGGGATGCTGTTTCTCGGACGAGTCGTCACCATTGTGGGAGATCTCGCCATGCTCTATTTCTACCTGGATGCGATCCACATCATTGTCGACATGTAGCGTTGCGGTGGTGATCCGCGGGTGCGCGTGGACTTAGGAAGAACCACGGGCTGGAGAGGCGGGGAAGAACCACGCGGAGCGTGGTGGTACCCGACGGTCAATGCCAGTCGAGGCCTTCGTGCAGTGCGTTGAGGTTCTCGCAGCCGGTGTCGGTGACGATGACCATGTCCTCGAGGCGGACGCCGCCAAAGGCGCGGCTGTAGAGGCCGGGTTCGATGGTGAGGGCGTCGCCGGGGACGAGGGTGCCATCGGGGCCGGTGACGCCGGTGTCCAGGAGTGGGGGTTCGTGGCCGTCGAGGCCGATGCCGTGGCCGGTGCCGTGCTGGAGGCTGCTGAAAGTCGGCGGTGAGCCAGCGGTGGGAAGTGAGCGGGTGAAGCCGTGGCGCTGGATGACGGCGAGGGTGGCGTTGTGGACGTCCTCGCCGGTGACGCCGGCGCGCGTGGCGGCGATGGCGGCTTTTTTGGCCTCGACGACGGCCGAGTGCATGCGGAGAAGTTCGGCGGTGGGGGAGCCATGGACGACGGTGCGTGTGCAGTCGCCGTTGTAGAGGGTGGATTTGCTGCGTGGGAAGATGTCGACGATGACGGGTTCGCCGGTGCGAAGCGGGCCGTGGCCGTGGTCGTGGCAATCGCCGCCGTCGGCGCCACCGGCGACGATGCTGGTCGGGTTGTCGTAGCCGAGTTTGAGGAGAGCGAGGTCGATGTTGATCCGCAGACGTTCGCTGGTGAGCGGCTGGCCCTCGTGCTGGAGCACGCCGCCGGCGCCGGCGGAAGCGCGGGCGACGGTCTCGCACGCGAGTCGCATGACGGTTTCGGTGTCGCGCTGGGCCTGGCGCAGGTGGGCGATCTCGATGGCGTCCTTGGAGCGCCGGGCCTTGACGCCGAGCTCGGGATCGAACTCGATGGCGACGCCGACGCCGGCGAGGTGGTGGGAGAAGATGAGAGGCAAGGTGCGATCGGCTCGGACTGCCTTGATACCGGAGCGTCGCAAGCACTCGGCGCAGGCTTGTGCGGTTGCGGTCTCGCGGTCGCCGGAAAGGCCGCTCGCGGGCTTCCAATCCGCGGGGCAGGTGACGCGGTCGGCGCGGGCGTTCTTCTTGGCCCGGTCCATCTCGATGTCGCGGATGATCAGCAGCGACTCGACCTTGCCGCCTGTGCCGGGCAGTTCGATCATGGCGCACGGATCACCGACAAGGAAACGGATGCGGTGGTAGAGCGAGAGGTTCTTGGTGGGAACTCCCGCCATGATGGTCGCTGTGGGAGTGGCCATGTTGTCGCCCTCGCTCGGCTACTTCTCCACGTGTCCGAGCCGCACGCCCGCGAGTTTCTGCATCGGGAGGCCGGGGCCGGCGATGTGCACCTGCAGGTCGGCGCCGCCGGACTTCTCGAACATCTCGACGGTGATGGGGTGCCACCCCGCGGCGAGAGCGATGGTGCCGTGTTTTTCGGCCAGGCTGTGGAGCCCGTCGTTGTCGACCACGAGCGCTGTGCCGACGTAGAGCTTGCTGCCGTCGTCGCTGGCGAGGGCGATGTCGTAGACGCCGTTGGTGTCGACCTTGAAGTAGCCGGTGTAGCGAAGGGCGTAGAAATCACCGCGGCTCGCGCCGGCGATGCTGATGTCGGCGGCCACGCCGGACTTGGCGGGCTTGAGGGCCTTGAAGTCGGGCACCTTGTCCCAGTCGCCCTCGAAGCACTCGAAGTTGAGGCCGGTGGCGACCTTGTCGAGGACGACCGAGGCGCGGGCGGGGACCTTGGTGAAGCTGCGCTTCACCGTGGGGCTGACGGCCTTGCCGGCGCGGAAGCAACGGGCCGCCACCGTGGTGGTCGCGGTGACCTTGATTGGTGCGCCGGCGAGAGCGGAAGCGGCGGTGGGTTCCTTGCCGTCGGTGGTCACGCGGATCTCGCAGTTCTTGCGTTCGCAAGCGAAGGAGACGTCGACGGAGTCGACGAAGGTGTCGGCGAAGGCGTTGATGGTGGGGGGGATGGTGGGATCGGGCTCGCCCTTGATCTCCAGGGCGTAGACCGCGACGGGGGCGGTGCCGGTGAGGGCGCCGGCGCCGATCTTGGAGATGTCGATCTCGATCTGCCCGCCGGTGGCTCTGGCCTGCAGGTCGGTGCGAACCGAGGATCTTTCGTTCTGCAGGAGCCAGACGCGCCCCGGCTCGTTGAGCAGTCCCCCGACGACGAGTTTGCCGTCCTTGGGCGGATCGAAAACCATGAGGTAGAGCAACGCGCCGCTCGTGGTCTTCTTCATGGTCACGCGTCCCCACGCCGGGGGCGCGGGAAGTGGCGAGCGGACGGTGCCGTAGATCGAGTCGCCGTTGACGCGCATCCACTCGCCCATCTCGTGAAGGCGTCGCACGCTGTCGGGCGGGATCTCACCCTCGGCGGTGGGACCGACATTGAGGAGGAAGTTGCCGCCCTTGCTGGCGATGTCGCAGAGCTTCTTGATGAGGTCTTCGCTGGTCTTGAACGCACGGTCTGCGGCGTTGTATCCCCAGTTGCCGTTCATGGTCATGCAGGTTTCCCAGTCGCCGGGGAGGCCGCGTTCGGGGATGGTCTGCTCGGGGGTGTGGTAATCGCCCAGGAAATCGGCGCCCTTGGTCTCGCCGTCCATGCCGGCGCGGCCCTTGTCGATGCGGTTGTTGACGATGACGCTCGGGGCGATCTTGCGCATGTACTTGGCGAGGTCTTCGCCGCGCTCGTGGGTCCAGGTGCCTTCCCACTCGCCGTCGAACCAGATGAGGCCCGGGTCGTAGGCGGGAGCGGTGATCTCGGCGAGCTGGGCCTTGAGGTACTTGACGAATCGCTCGAAGTCGGCGCCGGTCTCGGGGCGATTGGCCTTTTCCCACGGGCGGCGGGGGAGGTAGTCGGGGTGGTGCCAGTCCATGATGGAGTGGTACATGGCGAAGCGGACGGGCTGGGAGCCGACCTTGACCCTTTCGCCGGGCTTGAAGGCGCCCAGTTTGTTGCAAGCCTGGGAGAGTTCCTTCATGAGGTCGCGCTTGAAGGGCGTGCTCATGATGTCCCAGTCGGTCTCTTTGGAGTCGAAGAGGCAGAAGCCGTCGTGGTGCTTGCTGGTGATGACCATATAGCGCATGCCAGCGTCCTGGGCGATTCGGGCGAACTCGTCGGCGTTGAACTTCACGGGGTTGAACTTGGCGAGGAGCTTCTCGTACTCGGCGACGGGGATCTGCGCGGTATCGCGGATCCACTCGGCGTGCTTGTTGCCCTTGCCGGGCCAGTCGCCCGCGGGAACGGAGTAGAGACCCCAGTGGATGAACATGCCGAACTTGGCGTCGCGCCACCAGGCCATGCGCGCATCCTGCTCGGCGGTTTGAGCGGCGGTCTGCGCTGCTGGAGCGGCGGGCGCGGGAGGCTGAGTTGGCGCAGCGCTCGCGGTGGAGCACGCAAGGCCGGAGAGAGCAAGAACGATGCGCGAGAGTTTGCGGGTGTGTGTGCTTGTGATCATGGTTTCAGTGTACCAGATGGTGGCGCCGGCGGGGCGGCGGCATCGCCCGGTGTGCTGCGAGTTGGGATCACAGAAGGGGTGCGGGGGAGGGGGAAGAACTCGGAAAGGGGGTGGGGACGGACGGGATCATTTGGGGGACGATTGTGATGCCACGCCGAGATTCGTTTTCCCCATTCGAGCAGCCCGTGGTACGCGAGGGTCCCCGAGATCACCAGCGACATGGCCACGAAGCTGAGCCCCTTGAGGCGGGCGCGGACATCCTCCTCGTTGGCGGGAAGGTCTTCCATCCGGTAGCTGAGGAGGTCCCACATGAAGTGGAGGGCGCAGGCGCCAAAGACGCAGAGGGGGGCGATGATCCAGCGGCGGTGGTGCCCTTGGGCGAACAATCCGATCGCAAAGCCGCCGATCCCGCCCATGATGAAATGTCCCAGGATCCGCATGACTTCCTGCGTGGGCAGATCGATGGGTTCCTTGGCGATGAAGAGAATGAAGCAGGTTTCGGCGAGGGCGGCCCCGATGCCGACGAAAGTCCCGTACATGATGCCGTCGATCGCCTCGTTGAAGTGGCGAGGGATGAGTCGCCACATCGCAATGACGACGGCGAGTTTGGCGGCTTCCTCGGTGAGGGCGGCCTTGGCGGCGAAGTAGGCCCGGCCCGCGAGGTCTGGTTTGAGGGCGTCATCGGGCGCGAGGCGGCTGAGCCAGGACTGGACCCAGACGGCCAGGCCCATGGCCAGGGCTCCAAGAATGACGCTCAGGAGGATGATCCGGCGGGGCTCGGGATCGAAGCGGTCGTGGCGGCGGATTCGAATGATGGTCCAGAGCCCGATGAGGCCCGCGAAAATTCCCAACATGAGGTTGTGCCCGTACACCAAGCCAGCATACCAGATGCAACCCAGAACGGGGCCAGAATGGGGCCAGCACGGGTCGGAATGGGGGCCTGAATGGGGCCGACTCGGAGCGGGGCGTGGATCTTTCGGAGGGGCTGTTTGTTCGGCTTTGTGCCGGGATGTGAAACTTGGAGCGTCGGGTGCCTAACAATGAGGCGTTCGGGGGGCCATGGGCCCCTGCCACGCGTGGGAGATCAACATGGCCGACGGGACAGTTCACGAGGTTCTTCGCTCCGACATGCTCGGCTGGGTGGTCTTTGGACTGTTCATCATCAGCATTGTGCTCATCAAGTCGGTGACGTCGCTGATCAAGTCGCTGGCGCGCGAGCGGACGCGGCGAGAGATCGCGGCGTACATCGCCGAGGGGACGATGACGCCCGAGCAGGGCGAGCGGATGATGACGGTGGGGCGTAAGGACGATTGAGGGCACGCACGATCGACAGGGGGCGCCAAGGCGCGCCAGGAGAAGCATCATGGACCTTCAACCGACTCTGCTCGCATCGGCCGAGGAGATCATTCCCGGATTGGCGATCATTTTGGGCGGGTTGGTCACCGTTATCTGGATGGTGGGCAACATGATCCGCAAGTCCTCGGCTGTGAAGCAGCGTGAGCAGAGTCGCCGGGAGATCGCGGCCTATGTGGCCGAGGGCTCGATGACGCCCGAGCAGGGTGAGCGACTGATGAACGCGGGCTCTTCGGATATGGGCGACGGGGACCTTTGCCGGCGGATTGCCGACCATGTGGCGGAGGGGTCGATGACTCCTGCTGACGCCGAGCGGCTGATCAAGGCCGGGCGTTCGCCAAACGCCGGGTGAGGCGGGGTATCCGGACGCCTTGGGGCGTGTGGCGCTACCATTTGGCCAACACACGGAGTCCTATCCCATGGCCAAAGGCCGGTTGATCTTTGAGGCGTCCCTGGTCGGAATTCTGGGCATCGCGGTCTTCGGGTCGACGCTGGCCCTGGTGAAGGGTCGCAACGATCTGTCGTTCCTGGATCCGCTGATCGAGGTGAAGAGTGCCCTCTCGCGGACGTATGTTGAGGACCTGAGTCCCGAAACGCTCCGCAAGATGCAGGAGGGGGCGATCACGGGGATGATCGAGGCTCTGGACGATCCGTACACGGTGTATGTGCCGCCGGCGGACACGGCCCAGTTTGAGAAGGATCTCACGGGCGAGTACGTCGGGATCGGGGCCCAGGTGCAGGTGTTCGACAACTTTCTGACGATCGTGACGCCGCTGGAGGATTCGCCCGCGTTCAGAGCGGGTGTGATGCCCGAGGACAAGGTGATCGAGATCGAGGGCGAGACGACGCGTGGGCTGACGGTTGAGCAGTGCGTGGACAAGCTTGTGGGGCGGTCGGGGACGAAGGTCACGATCACGATCGAGCGCAAGGGGGAGAAGCTGCCGCCCTTGACGCTGGTTCGCGAGCAGATCAAGACCAAGTCGGTGAAGGGATTCCACAGGGTTGACGGCGAGGCGGGCAAGTGGCAGCACGTGATCGACCCGGCGCGGGGGATCGTGTACATCCGTATGGAGCAGTTCACGCCGAAGCTGACGAGCGAGCTGATCGACGCGCTCAAGAGCGTGAGCAGCTTGAAGGGGCTGATCCTGGACGTCCGCGGCAATCCGGGAGGGCTGCTGGACGAGGCGGTGAACATCGCGGACCTGTTCCTGAAGGAGGGCGTGATCGTTTCGACGCGGGGTCGGGCGTTCAAGGAAGTGGTTGTGAAGGCGCAGGCACCGGGTACGCTTCCGGAGTTTCCGCTGGCGATCCTGATCAACGGACAGTCGGCGTCGGCGAGTGAGATTCTCGCCGGGGCGCTGGTTGAGAACAACCGCGCGATCGCGGTGGGCACGCGGACGTTTGGCAAGGGGAGCGTGCAGACGGTGAAGGGGATTCCCGTCGCCGACTCCGACGGGAACATCAAGAAGGGCGAGCTGAAGATGACCGAGCAGGGGTATTACCTGCCGTCGGGGCGGAGCCTGTCGCGCAAGAGCAACGCCAAGGACTGGGGCGTGGACGCGACCAAGGGGTTCACGGTGCAGATGAGCGACGAGGAGACGCTGGCGCTTTTGAAGGTGCGGCGTGACGAGTCGATCCTGCACGCGAGTGGCAAGGGGGACGCGGATGCCAAGTGGAACGATCCTGAGTGGTCGCTCGCCCGGCTGAAGGATCCGCAGCTTGCGGCGGCGGTGCACGCGATGCAGGCGAAGATTGATACGGGCGAGTGGAAACCCACGGGAACCGAGGGCCCGCAGATCGCGCAGGTTGTGGCGGAAGAGCTGACGAAGCTGCAGACGGCGCGCGATCGCATGACGCGGGACCTGATCCGGATCGACCATCGGGCTGCGGAGCTTGAGAAGGGGCTGTCGATCGAGGAAGTGGTCAAGGGCAAGGACCTGTGGCCTGATACGACGGATGTCTCCGGGGGCAAGGTGCAGGTGTTTGACAAGGATGGGAAGCTCGTGGCGACGCTGGACATCACCGGCAATTCGCTGGAGCGGTGGCTGGCCGACGCGGACGTGAAGAAGCACGAGGACAAGGACCCCAAGTGAAGCGATGTTGATTCTGGGGATCGAGACCAGCTGCGACGAGACGGCCGCGTCGGTGGTTCTTGATGGGCGGCGCGTGCTCTCGTCGGTGGTGGCGAGTCAGAATGACCTGCATGCGGAGTATGGGGGCGTGGTACCTGAGCTGGCGAGCCGTGCGCATTTGGAGGCGCTGGTGCCGGTGGTGGAGCGGGCGGTTTTGGATGCGGGTGTGGGCCTCGCGGAAATCGATGCGATCGCGGTGGGGCATCGGCCGGGGTTGATTGGGTCGCTTTTGGTTGGAGTGGCGGCGGCGAAGGCGCTCGCGTGGGGGTTAGGGAAGCCGTTGATTGGGGTGGATCATGTGCATTCGCATTTGTACGCGGGGAATTTGATTGCGAGCCCGGAGGTTTCGAGCCCGGAGGGCTCGGCGTCAGTAGCCGGGGGCGCAGCCCCCGGAACGGCGACCGCGCGCGATGCGACCCCGGAGGGGTCGGCCGATGAGCGTCGCGATGATCGGGGGGTTCACGGCGGACCCCTACGGGGTCCAGAGAATATTTGCGGCTTACCGGGGGCTGCGCCCCCGGCTATTGACGTTCAGGCCTCCGGCCTGCAAGGCAAGGAATCGGAAGGCAGAAAGCTGAATGCGATGGCGGAGTCGGCGCGTTCTCACACGAACTCCGCCGACCCTCCCGAGCCGCGGTTTCCCGCGCTCGGGCTCGTGGTGTCCGGTGGTCACACGTCGATCTATCTACTGCGGTCATGGGTTGAGCTTGAACGGCTGGGCGCGACGATCGATGATGCGATGGGGGAGGCGTATGACAAGGGGGCGATGATTCTGGGGTTGGGGCATCCGGGGGGGCCGAATCTCGACAAGTTGGCGGCGACTGGAGGGGGGAATGATCGGGCGGTGGACTTTCCGATCAGTCGCATCGCGCCCGACTCGCTGGACTTTTCGTTCAGCGGGCTCAAGACGGCGTTGTTGTATGCGGTTCGCGGGGTGCCGTTCACCAGGGGCGGGCCGGGGCGCGTGGCGCCGCCGGCGCCTGAGGCGTTGACCGATGCGCGGCGTGCGGATCTTGCGGCGAGCTTTCAGAGGGCGGCGTGCAGCGCCGTTATTCTGAAACTCACGCGGGCGTTTGAGCGGCTGGACGCGAGGGGGCAGCGGCCCTTGTCGCTGCTCACGGGCGGGGGCGTGACGGCCAACAGCAGGTTGCGGGTGCAACTGGCCGAGTTTGCGGCCAAGCGCGGCGTGCCGCTCTTGCTGCCGAGGATGCAGTTTTGCGTGGATAACGCGGCGATGATCGCGGGGCTGGGGAGTGAGCTATTGAAAGCGGGGCGAGTGGCCGATCTTGATCTGCAGCCGGTGCCGACGACGGCGTGCTAAATGCGAACGCGGAAATGCGAACGCGAAGTTGCGGAGGGGAGCGGAGGTAGACGGAGGGGGAGGAGTGAGAAAGACATGAGAGCAAATCGGATTCGAGAAACGGCTTCAACTGCATTTCCAACACTGCACACTGCTTTCTCCGTTTCCCTCCGCTCTCCTTCGCGCCCTTCGCGTTCGCATTTTTCTTTAGCCAGGGTGGTGGCACCTTGAACACGCTCCATCACACTGGCGAGCGCAAGGAACCGGTGCCGTATCCGCACCCGGCGTGTTTCAGTGATGAGAAGGTGCTGGCGGGGTGTGATTTTTCCAAGGGGCGAGCGGGGGGGCCCGGGGGGCAGCATCGCAACAAGGTTGAGACGCTGGTTCTGCTGCGGCACCGCCAGACGGGCGTTGAGGCCCATGCAGGCGAACGGCGGAGTGCAAGCGAGAACAAGAACGTGGCGTTGTTTCGGCTGCGGCTGGCGCTGGCGACGGAGGTACGGTGCGCGGTGCCCAAGGGGGACTCGTACGGCGATGCGCGGAGTGAGCTGTGGCGGATGCGGTGTCCGGATACGGTGATCTCGTGCAACCCGGAGCATCGGGATTACCCGTCGCTGTTGGCGGAGGCGCTGGACAACATCGCGGCGAGCGGACATGATGAGTCGAAGGCCGCGGCGAGGCTGTGCTGCACGGTGTCGCAGCTCGTGAAGCTGGTGAAGGAGCATGCGCCCGCACTCGTGATGTGGAACAACGAGCGGAAGGAGTCGGGGCGGCATCCGCTGCGATGAAATGCGAACGCGGAGGGGCGGAGGGGAGCGGAGGACGCGGAGGGGAGAGGAAGTTTTTAACGCAGAGAACGCAGAGGGCCGCAGAGGTGAGACATGGGTTCTGACGGCGGTACGATGTTGGGGCTTTAGGAGCAAGTCATCATGATCCACGGACTGCGTACTGCGGCCTATCCCACGCCTGATCTTGCTGCCGGGAAGGCGTGGTACTCCAAGGTGCTTGGGCGGGAGCCGTATTTTGATGAGGCGTTTTACGTGGGTTTTTTTGTTGGGGGCTTTGAGCTGGGGCTCGTTCCTGACGGCGAGCCGGGGACGAGCGGGGTGCAGGTGATGTGGGGCGTTGATGACGCGGCGGCGGAGTGTGCGCGGCTGGTGGGGCTGGGTGGGACGGTGCATGAGGCGGCGCATGATGTTGGGGGAGGGATCGTCGTCGCGTCGGTGCGAGATCCGTTTGGAAATTTGTTTGGGGTGATTCAGAATCCGCATTTCAAGAGGGAAGAGGTGAGGTAGAGTTGACGATCGATGGTGGAGAAGTGGTACACTTTACTCCGCTCGACCGGTGATGAGAAGCAGTCATGAACAGAAACGCCTGTGCGAAATCCAGTATCACAATTCAGTCATTTGTATTTGAAGGCGGGAGAAGCGGTCGCGGCAAGATGCTATTGCCGATCGACAAGTACCGAGGTAAGTGGAAAGGTGATGTGATGGAGGGTGGGCTACGCATCGCCGTTGATGGCAAGACAATTCTGAGAGAGCAGGAATCCATAGAAATTACCGTTTTGTGGAGTAGTATTGAAGACGATTGGATTGAATGCATTCTGGCGGGGCGAGATTACTACTGGCAGTACGTCGACGTCCTTGAGCTGAAGGTATCGATTAAGTGCTCGGGCGATAAGTGCAATCTTGGCTTTCAGTATGATGAGCAAATGATCGCTAACGCGTCGCTGCGCCGTGGCGAGCTTGCTCTCGCTTTGATTGAGGAGGGCAAGCACTTTTGGTCGACCGTACGCATTTGGAGCATCAGCAGCTGGATGAACGGTCGTGCCGAGCGTGCATTGATCGCTCTCAGCAAACTTGCCGAGAGGTTATCCTGAATTCGGGTCAGAGTTCCCGATCGCACGATCGCCATGGACGTTCATATATGCCGAGACGAATCAAACCCGCGTTGCCATTTTATCGCTTCTCTTCGGGCAGTCGTCTCACCAGGAGCAGAATGACGATCGCGCTCACTGAGTCCGGAGACAAATTGCTCGACTCGTGTGAGGGTGAGAACTTGAGTCTCTATGAGCAGTCGCCCACGGACGTTTACCCGTCTGTGCTTCCCTCGACGCCCATTGAGTTTGTGGTTCACGACGGCCCGGTCATCGAGGACATGCCCTGGTGTCCCGAAGCCCGTGTCATTTCTATTCGCCTTCGCGAGTTGATCGAATCGATTGATCCGGGACACGTTCAGTATTCAGATGTCAGATTCATTCGCGACAATAAAGAGTGGTTGGACGCCGGACCTTATTTTATCGCGTTCGCAACTCGCGTTGTGAGGTGTCACGATGAAGCAAAGACGACGTGGCGACGAGGTCGCATCGTGCCGGAGGCCGACCAATTTCACCTCGATCCCAGTCGAGTTCCCGCAAACTGTCACATCTTTAGACCATTCGGGCGGGAGAGACTCATCATCATTTCACATGCCATCCGTCAGGCGATGGACGTAGAAGGCATGAAAGGCTGCTGCTACTTTGATCCCAATGACTATCTACCGCTGTGGTAGGCGTCGACCTCGTTGACGATCCGTGGCGATGACGGCACTCGGCGACGACCTGCCGGTACGTCTCTGGTGCGTGTCCGAATCCAGATCTGAATGGAGCCGAGTCGGCGGGGGAGCCGAATTGGCTCCAATTGGCTCTACTTGTGGCTACGGTCGACGCGGTAGGCGCTGGCGTCAGGGAACGTCCCGGGTGCGACTCGAACGCACGACCTGCCGCTTAGAAGGCGGCTGCTCTATCCAGCTGAGCTACCGGGACAGGTAGATGGGGGAAGGGTAGGGCTTTTGGGGGTGGAAAGCCGAATCGATAGCGGTCGGGAACACGATGGGATCGAAGGCGATTCCGGTGAGATTCAAGCGGCGCGTTGCATTGCAGGCCGTAGGCCTGAGCGTCAATAGCGGGGGGCGCAGCCCCCCGTACGTCGCAACCAACCAAGGGACCCCGTAGGGGTCCGCCGAATGCGTGCCGGGATACTCGATGCCTTTAGGCCGACCCCTTCGGGCAACGCCGTGAACTAAACGATGAGGGACGGATGGGATTTCTTC
>CAYHQQ010000071.1:0-19481 GCA_964358855.1 uncultured Phycisphaeraceae bacterium | reverse complement strand
ACTATCGGCCCGTCGATCCTCGATCTCCGGTCCGTCACGAACCGTACGCGGGGTTTTGGGCGGTTTGGTTGGTCTTGCGTTCGTATCATACCGATCTATCCCGTCGGATCAGCCCGAGACCCCACCATGGCGACCAACCACAACCCTTCCGGCGACCGACTCCGCGTGGTCATCCTCAACCAGTACTACGCGCCCGACGTCGCCTCGACAGGCCAGCTCCTCCACGAACTCGCCCTGGAACTCGCCCGCCAGGACCTCGACGTCGGCGTCATCGCCTGCCGCCCCAGCTACGGCCCGCCCGAAACTTGGAAGCCCGCCCCGCGCCACGAGATCACCGGGGGCGTCGAGATCCGGCGCATGGTCACCACCCGCTTCAGCAAAGACCGCCTGCTGGGCCGCCTCACCAACATCGTCAACTTCATGAGCAACCTGGGCTTTCGCATGCTCTTCGCCAGAACACGCAGCACCGTGTTCATGTACACCAGCAACCCGCCCTTCCTCGCCATCATCGGCGCCGTCGTCAGCCTCCTCCGCCGCCACCGCTACGTCGTGCTGCTCCACGACGCCTACCCCGACGTCGTCGCCTGGATGGGCAAGATCAAACGCGGCGGCCTCATCGAACGCATCTGGCACAAGGTCAACCGCATCTTCTACCGACGTGCCCAGCAGACCATCGTGCTCTGCGAGGCCGCCAAAGAGCTTGTCTGCCGACACTACGACCTCGACCCCGCTCGGGTTCACGTCATCCACAACTGGGCCAATGCCGACATGCTCAAGCCCAAGCCCAAGCGAGAGAGCACCTTCGCCAAAAAGCACGCCCTCATCGACCCCTTCACCGTTCTCTACTCCGGCAACATCGGTCTCTACTACGACTTCGAAACTGCCCTTGGAGCGGCCGAACTCCTCAAGGACGAGGCCTTTCGCCTGGTCATCATCGGCGGCGGGGGCAAAAAAGCGTGGGTCGAGAGCGAGATCAAGCGTCGGGGCCTCACCAACACGCTGCTTCTCCCCTACGTCCCCTACGAAGAGCTTCCCGAATCCCTCACCGCCTGCGACGCCTCACTCGTCACCATCGCCAAGGGCATCGAGGGAATCAGCTTCCCCAGCAAGCTCTATTCCACGCTCTCAGTCGGCAAGGCAGTCCTCGCCCTCGCCGAACCCGACAGCGAGATGCGCACCATGATCGAGCACGCCGACGCCGGACGCTTCTCGCCTGTGGGCGACGTCCAGGCCCTCGCCAAAGTCATTCGCGAGATGATGGCCGATCCCGCGTCGTGCGATCGCCAGGGTCAGAACGCCCGGGCCCTCTTCGACCGCGAGTTCACCATCGCCGCCTCGGGCGCCAAGTACGCCCATGTGCTGCGCATAGCTTACCCCGGATTCAGCGGCAATTCGGTTGCCGCAGTCAGCCCGGGCTGAGCGATCAGTCCGAGTCGTACTTGCGCTTGGACGCCCACTTGGGCTGTTCCTTCTCGACCGACACGCCGCCCACCACGCGAACCATGCCAAGCCCGACCGCGCCCGTGAGGGAGCCGATCAGCGTGGGCCCCAGGTCCTGCTTCATCGCGGCTGGAAGCGCCATCGTCGCCGATTGATCCTCGGTGGCGATCACGAGCTCGATGGGGAACATCGCCGCCGAATCCGGCGTCTGGCCACCGGCGTTCCCGTTCGCGTGCCCATTCGACTGCCCGTTTCGACCCGGCGTCCCGTTCGCACCAACCGTCACGCCAGCCGGAGATCCGACCTTGCTCACCACCACGGGTGGCATCGAACGCATCGACAGAATATCGGCGACCTGACGCAACGCCGCCGGCGCGCTGCCATTGAGCCTCGTCTCGTCCACGATGATCTGCAGGCGTCCGGGCATCAGCGGCACGCTGTCGATCGTGCAGAGTTTCTCAGCCAGGATCTGCGGCTCGCCGCGCTTGAGGTCGACACGCCCAAGCACGAACACTGGCTTGTCGATCTCGCACAGATGTCCGTACTTTGCATATTGATCCGTGAAGAGCATCGCCTCGCACTGCCCCACCGCGTCCTCGATCACCACCGGGGCCATCTTCTGTCCGGCACTGCGCCCGCTCTTGGCCACGATCGTCCGCACCGCCTGGATCGTCCCGGCGATCACAACACGCTCGTCCTGCTGGGCGTTCTTGATGCTCTGGGTGTTGCCCGTTGCAAAGACCTCGATCCAGTGCTTCCACTGATCGAGCGGATGGCTCGAGACGTAGAAGCCCAGGACCTCCTTTTCCAGCTTGAGCGCATCACTCTCGGGCCAGGGCGTCGCCTTCGCGAGCGTCGTCGATGCGGCCGCGCTCGCCGGCGCTTCTGCCCCAAGACCAAACAGCGCACCTTGGCCGCTCGCCTTGTCCGCCGCCGCCTTCTGGGCCGCCCCCACCGCCTGTTCGATCGTCGCGATCATGGCGGCCCTTGCAAGCTTGCCGTGCAGCGAGTCCATCGCCCCGCACTTGATCAGCGACTCGATCGTCGCCTTGTTGATGACCCCCATGCCGCGAGACATGACCCGTTCGGAGAAATCAAAGAGATTCGAGTACGCTCGCGGGTTGCCGTCCTTCTGACGTTCGGCAATGATCGCCTCGATCGCCTTGTCCCCCGCACCCTTCACGCCCTTGAGCCCGAACCGCACATGCCCGTTCTTTGCGGTGCGTTCCTCGCCCGGCTCAAAGACCACCGCAAAGTCCGCGTCCGACAGATTCACATCCGGCGGCCTCACCTCCACACCCGTCCGCACCACCTTGCCCGTGGTCGCCTCCAGGAACCGACACTTCTTGCAGTCCTCGAGATACGGAATCCACTCGCTGACCTTGTTCGCCTGGCTCTCGTAGGTCAGGAAGGCCGCCATGTACTGGTTGGGGAAATACGTCTTGAGATACGCCGTCTGGTACGCGACAATCGCGTAACCCGTCGAGTGGCTCTTGTTGAAGCCGTACCCGGCGAACTTGAGGATCAACTCGAAGAGTTCCTCGCCCGCCTGCCTTGTGAGTCCCTGCTTCTGCGCGCCCTCGATGAACTTGGGGCGTTCCTTGTCGATCTTGTCGTACTTCTTCTTGCTGATGTTCTTGATGAGCGTGTACGCGTCGCGCAGCTTGATCCCGCCCAGGCCGTGCACGATCTGCATGACCTGCTCCTGGTACACCATCACCCCGTACGTCTCGCCGGTGTACTGGTCGACGACCGCGTGCACGTGCGGCACTTCCTGGGTGCCGTGCTTACGCTGGTTGTAGTCGGGGATCAGGTCCATGGGACCCGGGCGGAACAGCGCGTTGGCGGCGATGAGATCCTCGAGCCGGTCGGGCTTCATCTCGCGGAGCAGACGGCGCATGCCGTCGGATTCAAACTGGAACACTCCGGTGGTGTCGCCCCGCCGGAACATCTCAAAGACATTCTGGTCCTCGTACTTCAGTCGGTCGAGGTCGAGCGGATGGGGCCCCGCGTCACCGGTCACTCGACCAACCGCGCGATAGATCTCTTCGCTTCCCAGCCCCTCCACAATCAGCTTCTTTGCCCGTTCCACGACCGAGAGCGTGCGAAGACCCAGGAAGTCCATCTTCAGGAGGCCCATCTTCTCGCACGTGGGGCCGTCCCACTGCGTGACGATCTCGTTCTCTTCGCTCCCGGCCTGGCGGTAGAGCGGGACGATCTCGTTCAAAGGCCTGGTCGCGACGATCACGCCCGCCGCGTGCACGCCCGCGTGGCGTGCCTGCCCCTCGAGCGTTCTGGCGTTGTCGATGAGATTGCGGGCGGTCCTGGCGTCGATCGCCTGGTCGGGCGAGAGCTTGTCGTTGATCTTTGCAAGCGCGGCGGCCTTCCCGTCGTACACGCCCTGGAGCTCGGGCTCCTTCTCGATCGCCTCGTCGAGCGTGATGTTGAGCTGCTCGGGCACCAGCTTGGCGATGCGGTCGGCCACCGGCAGCGAGACATTGAGCACGCGCGATACATCGCGGATCGCCGCACGCGCCTTCATCGTGCCGAACGTGATGATCTGCGCGACGTGCCCGTATTTGGTTCGCACGAAGTTGATCACCTCGCCGCGCCCGTCCTGGCACAGATCGATGTCGATATCGGGATACTCGGTCCGGTCCGGGTCCGTGAAGCGTTCGAACAAGAGCCCGTACTGCACCGGACAGGCGTTCGACAGGCCCAGCACGTACCCCACCATCGTGCCCACGCCCGAGCCGCGGGCGATCGCGGGGATGCCGCGCTGACGCCCCCAGTTCACAAAGTCCCACACAATCAGGAAGTACGCCGAGATGCTCTTGTCGGCCAGGATCTTGAGCTCGCGCTCGAGCCGCGCCCGCCGCTCGGATCCCGCCTGCCCCGCAACGTCGTCGCTGGGTCCATATCGCCAGACGAAGCCCGCCTCGGCCAGGAGGCGCAGCGCGCGATCGCACTCGACCTTCGATTCGGCCATCTCCTGCGCGGTCGGCATGGTCGCGAAGGGCACGACCTCGAACGTCCCGCAGTACGCCTTGTACCACGCCGTCAAGTCGCCGGCGAACCGAGCGTCGTCGTGGCGCGGGAGGTCCTTGGCCTTGGGCACCCGCACCCGCACCATCGGCGAGTTGTTCTTTCCGATGGGCAGCTCGACATTGCATCGTTCGGCGATCGCGATCGTGTTCTCGATCGCCTCGCGCCCTGCCTCGCCGTAGGGCGCGAAGACCGCCCGCATCTCCGCCGGACTCTTCACGTAGAGCTCGACGGGATACCGCATTCGGTTCTCGTCGAACTTCTTCTTGCCCGTCGAGATGCACACGAGCGTGTCGTGGGCATCGTGATCCTCCGCACGCAAAAAGTGCGAGTCGTTGTCGCACACGAGCCTGATTCCAAGCTCACGCGCGAGCCGGATCAGGTGCGGATTGATCGAGTTCTGCTCGCGCACATGGTGCTGGAGCTCAACATAGAACCGATCCGTCCCAAAGACCCGCTTGTGCCACGCCGCGCTCTCGACCGCGAGCTTCCAGTACTTCTCGTCCTTGCTCTCCTCGTACGCCAGGAGATGCTCGCCAATCTCGCTCCCCAGATGCCCGTTGATCGCGATCAGCCCCTCACTGTGCTTCTCGAGGAGCTCGCGATCGATCCTGGGCTTGTAGTAAAACCCCGTCAGATACGCCTCGCTCGCCAGCACCAGCATGTTCTGCCAGCCCGCGTTGTTCTCGCACAGCAGCACGAGGTGATATCCGCCCTCGCCGCCCCCTGAGTACGTCCGGTCCGTGCGCGGCTTGCCCGGCGGCGTGACATACGCCTCGCACCCCAGGATCGGCCTGATCCCCTTCTCGCGGCACGCCAGGTAGAAGGTCACCGCCCCGAAGATGTTCCCGTGGTCGGTGATCGCCACCGCGCTCATGCCCAGCTCGGCCACCCTGTCCACCAGCTTGTCCACACGATTCCCGCCGTCGAGCAGCGAGTACTCCGTGTGCAGGTGCAGGTGGACAAACTGCTCCTCACGGGGCAGAAACTCAGGTGCCTTGGTTGCCACGTCCGCCATCGAATCTCTCTCCCCGAAAGTGTGGGCAGCGTCGTCCCGCCCTGAGCGGACCACGCCCGGCCTGGCGCCCGCCCACACTTTATCCGACCTCCCAAGGCCCGATCACCCAACCGACAGCCCCCCCAGCCGTTTCTTTCGCCACACGCGCCTCAACGCCAGCCCAATCCTCCGCCCAGGGCCCCTGTTGCTGGCCGGAGTCCCGAATCGGTGGCATATTCCCGGCATGACTTGCCCCAGGGATCGGGGCGAGTGGGATTCAAGGAGGAGAGACATGAAAACCGCCATCGCCACAACCGTCGCCGTCGCCGCGTTCTGCGGCTCCGCCAACGCTGATTTCATCAACGTCAAGTTCACCGGCACCGGCAGCGGCCAGAACGCCCGGGTCACCATCAATGGCAGCACCCACGACTACTTCGTTGGTCAGCTCAAGCACACCCTCTCCGCCGGCACCGGGGCCGCCGCCGCCATGAACGGCCCGGTCGTCACCTACTGCTCCGACCTCTTCCAGTCGGTCACCAGCTCGGGCAAGACCTACGACGTGGTCGGCATCGACCAGCTGCCGGGCTCGAATCCCATGGGTGCGGCCAAGGCCAGCGCCATCCGTGATATCTACACCGTTGCGGCCGGTGCCCAGCTCGCCTTGGGAGCCTCCAACGCTCTGGCCTGTGCCTTTCAGCTCGCGATCTGGGAGATTGTGACCGACTACAACGGCACGGCCGCCAGCCTCAACGTCACCTCGGGCAGCTTCAAGGCCAAGAAGACCAACAACAACTCCCTCGACTCGTCGGTCACCACCCAGCTGAACAATCTGTTCGCCGGCGTCGGCCACCAGTCCACCCAATACAGCACCCTCGCCGGCCTTCGCAGCGGCTCCGCCCAGGACCAGATCGTCGCCGGTTCCGCTGTTCCCACCCCCGGGACGCTCGCCGCGGCCGGTCTGATCGGCCTCGCCGGCCTGCGTCGCCGCCGCTAAACACGCGGGCCACCAGCCGACTCCTTCAGCAACGCCCCGGAATGCGCCCGGGGCGTTGCCCTTTTTTGTGCCGCACTCTCACAGCGCCTCGCCGGGCGACATCATCGCCGCCCACGCCCCGACCAGACGCTGCGTCACGGCGCCCACGTTGCCTCGCCCGATCCGCTCCCGCTCAACACCAACCACGGGAAGCACGCCCCACGACGAGTTCGTCAGGAAGACCTCGTCGGCGCCCAGGACGTCGTCGATGGTGAGCATCCGGCGAACCACCGGGACGTCGGCCCCGCTCGCCCAGTCCATGACCCACCTTCGCACCACGCCCGGAAGCACCGGGCTGGGCAGCACGCCCGCACGCAGAGGCATCTGACCCTGGGCGAGGTTCTGGCGCTCGCGATCGGGATCGTCCTGGTCCGAACCACCGCCGCTTCCGCCTCCAACCTCCACCTCTTCGCCTCGCGCGATCGGCGAGATCAGGGCGCCGTCCTTGACGAGAAAGGCGTTGCTCACGCATCCTCCGGCCAGGTGGTTGGTCACCTGAAACACCAGCGCCTCAGCCGCCCCGCGCCCCGACGCAAGCTGCAATTGCCGAAGTCTGGCCCAGTAGTTCAGCGTCTTGTGCCCCTGCATTGGGTCCAGCGGGTTCACCCGCAGATCCGCGATCGTCGCTCGTACACCTTGCTCGAACATCTCTTCCGGATAGACCGTCGCGGGCTGCGCGTGGATCATCAGCGTCGGCTCGTGCGTGTCCTGGGAAGTGCGTTCCCCTCCTCGTTCCCCTGGCGCGTGCCCGGACGCTCCACCGGACGTTCGCCTCCCCAGCATGTTCATGTCGCCGCCCGTCACCGTCAGACGCACCCGGAACCGCTCGGTGTCCTTGGATGCCTGGGCCTCCTTTGCCACCGTTCGTTCGACCGCCTCGGCCAGGGCGTCGGCATGGAGCGTCGACACGAGCCCAAGCTCGATCGCCGACGTCTTGAGCCGCTCGACGTGCTCCCAAAGGGCCACAACCCGCGGCCTGCTCCCGCCGCTTGCGTCGGCCACCGCGGTCATGGTTTCGAAGAGCCCCACCCCATGCTGCAGTCCGGCGTCGAAGGCCGAAACCTGCGCCTCGCCGACGCCCACGAAGTGTCCGTTGAGAAAGACTGTTGCCATAGCACAAAGCTACGCCGCGTGACCGCTCGGTGCCGGCGCCGCTCAGGGCAGGATCGGCGGATCTTCGTCGACGCCGGTGCCGCTGAACAGCGCGTTGGTCGGCGGATCGGAGCCTCCGCCAAAGAGCGTGAAGCTCAGATCCGGTTCGAGCCGGTAGCCCAGGTCATAGAGCGACCTGGTGTCCGAGTGTCCGTCGGCGTACACACACACGGTGCGTCCCGCTCCGCCCGCTCCGCCGGCGTGCCGGTCGTGCATGCCACTCCGATACAGATCGCCCGTGCTGATGTCTCCGCCGGCGATCAACCGTGGCGGGTCCACGGTGTAGCTCTCGTTCCCGACGGCGCTCTCGGTCCGCCCGTTGTTCTCGTAGGGCGTGCGCGCCGCTTTCGCGAACGCGGCCGCGGAGCCCATGCCGTCCCCCGCCACCACCGTCCCCGCGGGCAGCGCGACCTTGCTCATTCTCACGGGCCAGTTGTGGAATCGACCGTTCTGGAATCTGCTGTTCCCCAGGAACTGGTAGTTGTAGGCGTACGCGCCGTTTCGTTCGTCGACCCATTCTTTGGCCTCGGGGCACAGGTACACCTTGCTCTCAAAGTCCTGCCGGTCGTCGTCGGTCTTGGGCTCGACAAACGCGTACACGCCCACGTATCCGCCGATCCTGGTGATCCAGGTTGGTCTGAACTTCATACCGTTGCCAACATCGTGCCAGTTCGCCGCATTGGCGAATCCGCCCCCCAGGTTTGGCGCGCGATGCCCCACGATCGCGTCCTTGTTGTTGTCGGAATACATCTGCCATCCGGCGATCAGGCTGTGGGTGTTCCCAAGACAGACGGTTGTCCGCCCCGACTTGCGGGCGTGCGCGAGCGCGGGAAGCAGAAGCCCGATGAGCAGCGCAATGATCGCAATCACCACGAGCAGTTCGATCAGCGTAAAGCCTCGCCTTTGCATGCGCAAAGCATATCACTGGGTTGCCAGGGTGACTGCCGACGCTTCTTTCCGCTACACCCGGGGGCCTTGGTGCGAAGGCGATTTGGGACGTGTGTGGGGCCTATTTCAGCAAGGCTGCGTGATGAGGAACAGGCAGGCCGTCGGGAACGCGGTACGTCTTGGCTCGGAGCCGTCCATCGACCTTGGCAGCCCCTTGCCCGGTGCTGGTACGTGGCGCCAAACGAGGCAGTGCGCATGCCGACGCGTGCCATCGTCTGCGGTGACTCCGGAAACACGTCGGGCACTTCTACTTACTTTCGGGCTTGAACTCGAAGCGCCGGGGGGTGCCGCCCTTGGTGAAGCCGGTCGTGGCGCTCAAGCCACCCTCGGCCGACAGCTCGTACACGATGCGCTTCGGGTAGTCGTGGCGCGGGTTGTCGAATACGGCCCGCGTCTTGCTCAGCTCGGTGAGCACGAACTCGGTCGGCGTCTTTCCGCCGGGCTGCGCGGTGTAGACCAGCCCGCCATCGCGCTCGACGATGCGCAGGTACTCGAACGCCGACATCTTGCCGCTCGTGTTGACCGTGCGCGACACGGCGAGCATCGCGCCGCCCAGCGGCGGGCACCAGCGTTCCTCGATCGACGACCCCGAGCTCCTCGTTCCGACCCACGCGCCGGCGAGCCAGGACAGATCGCCGATCGCGGCCTTGGCCGGCGTGGGCAGCGGGATGTCCTCGGCATGGCGGTAGAGCCCAATCGATTCCGTCCCCGAAGACGGTTCGTACGCGACACGCACGAGCAGTCCGTCGGGCGTCATGTGGAAGCTTCTCCGAATCCAATGGATCGACCCATCGGGAGCGTTGTCCGCCGCGCGCACGAACTCGACCTTGTACTCGAAGGTGTGCTCCTTCCAAGCGCCGCGGTAGCGCGAGATCGTCTTTGGCTCGGTGACTTCGGCGACCGTTCCGTCGAGCGCGATAAGCACGTTGCGGTGCCCGGAGCCATGGCCGTCCAGGATGACCGCGCCCTCCTCGACGCGCAGCGAGAACTTTGAGGCCATGGGCGGGCTCAACTGCTCGAGGGTGCGGCCCTCGGTCTTGTCCTCGACGAAGATCCACTCGCCGTCCAGCGCGCGCAACGCGTCGGGCTGCGCCGGGGGCGCGGTCGAGGCAAAGGCCATCGAGAGCGCGCCGAGGGTTGCCAGTAATGCGATCGCTGTGACGAGCCAGGTGTGCAAGCGCATTGATGAGTCTCCTATCGAGTCGCGACTTGTGCGAACGGCGCACCTGCGTTGCGGCGAACTTGGGCCGCGCGCGGCCGCCAGCCAGACGGTTCAGTATACCCGACGAGGAGCGCGCACAAAAGCTGTTGCAGCCTCGTTGTCCGCCCCCAGGATCAAGCCTCTGAACTCACCAGGGCCGATCCAACAGCCGGGGTCGCCTTGACCGCGAAGACTATGTCCGCTCAAACGAGAACGAGTCTCCCGTCGAGTCGACCCTCACCGTGTCCCCTTCACCGATCTCGCCCCGCAGCACCCTGCTCGCCAGAGGATTCTCGATCCGCTCCTGAATCGTCCGCTTCAGCGGCCTGGCACCGAACGCCGGGTCGTACCCTTCAGCCGCCAGCTGGGCCTTCGCCCCCGGTGTCACCACAAGCTTCATCCCGCGATCCGCGAGTCGCTCGATCACGCGTGAGAGCTGGATCTCCGCGATCCGACCCATGTCCTCCTTTTTGAGCTGGTGGAACACAATCGTCTCATCGATGCGATTCAGGATTTCGGGCCTCAGGAAGCCGCCGCCATTGAAGTTCTGCATCACCTCGATCACCTTGGGCGAGACGCCCGCGGCCTTGCCGAGCTGCTCCATCGCGGCCGCGCCCGGTCCGCGACGCATCAGTTCGCGCACGCACGCCTCGATCTCCCAGTCTTCGGCCCCGCCCGCCGCCAGCTCCTGGATCTGGTGACTCCCGAAGTTGCTCGTCATCACAATGATCGTGTTCTTGAAATCCACCGTGCGCCCCTGCCCGTCGGTCAGGCGCCCGTCGTCGAGCACCTGCAACAGCACATTGAACACTTCGGGGTGTGCTTTCTCGATCTCGTCAAGGAGCACCACGCTGTAGGGCCTGCGCCGGATCGTTTCGGTCAGCTGGCCACCCTCCTCAAAGCCCACGTATCCGGGCGGCGCGCCGATCAGCCTCGCCACCGCGTGCTTCTCGCCATATTCGCTCATGTCGATCCGTACAACCGCATCCTCGGTGTCGAACAGAAAGTCCGCCAGCGCCTTGGTCGTTTCCGTCTTGCCCACGCCAGTCGGACCCAGGAACAGGAAGCTCCCGATCGGTCTCTTGGGATCGCCCAGGCCCGCTCTCGACCGCCTCACCGCGTTGGCCACCGCCGTGAGCGCGTGGTCTTGCCCGATCACCCGGGCACGCAGTCCATCCTCCATCTTCATCAGCTTGTCGCGTTCACCCTCGACCAGCTTGCTCACGGGAATCCCCGTCCACCGCGAGACCACCTCGGCGATTTCTTCCGCGTCGACCTCCTGCTTGAGGAGGCGCTTCTTGGTTGGGGTGGCCTTGACGTCCGCGATGGGCTTCTTCTCGGTCGTCTCAAGGCGTACTTTCATCGCGGTGAGCGCCGCCTGCTCTTCGGCCAGGCCCTGGTACTCCTTCTCGGGCACCCGCTCTCCTCGCCGCGCGCGGTCCTGCAACGCGCTCATCCGCTGGTCAAAGGCGAGCTGCCGCGTGTCGAATTCCTTTCGAAGCTTGCCCTCGTCGCCCAGACCCGCCTTCTCGAGTTCCCATTGGCTCCGAAGCTCCTGCAGCTCCCGCTCGATGTCCTCCATCTCCGCCTTGCTGTCGGCAACCTGTCTGGCGATCTCCCCCCCACTCTCCATCTTGAGCTGATTGATCGTGAGCTCAAGCTGTGTCTTCTTGCGGATCAGCCGGTCGATCTCCTCGGGCACGCTCGCGATCTCGATCGCCAGCCGGCTCGAGGCCTCGTCGATCAGGTCGATTGCCTTGTCGGGCAGGAAACGATCGGCGATGTACCGATTACTCAGGTTCGCCGCCGCAAGAATCGCGCCGTCCTGGATCTTCACGCCGTGGTGCGACTCATACCGCGTCTTGAGCCCGCGCAGAATGGCGACGGTCGCCTCGACGCTCGGCTGATCGACGTAGATCGGCTGGAAACGGCGCTCAAACGCGGCGTCCTTCTCCACGTGCTTGCGATACTCGTCCAGTGTCGTCGCCCCGATGCACCGAAGCTCGCCCCGCGCGAGCGCGGGCTTGAGCAGGTTTCCCGCCGACACCGCCCCCTCGGCCGCCCCAGCCCCGATGATCGTGTGCAACTCGTCGATGAAGAGAATAATCAGCCCCGCCGCCGCCTGCGTCTCCCGCAGCACCGCCTTGAGCCGCTCCTCGAACTCACCGCGAAACTTGGCTCCTGCGAGCAGGCGCCCGACATCCAGCGCCATGATCTTTACCCCGCGCATGTTGTCGGGGCAGTCTCCGCCGACGATCCGCTGGGCGAGCCCCTCGGCGATCGCCGTCTTGCCGACACCCGGTTCACCGATGAGCACGGGATTGTTCTTGGTCCGCCTCCCAAGCACCTGCATGCACCTGCGGATCTCGTCGTCGCGGCCGATGACCGGGTCCAGCTTGCCCGATTGCGCCAGTGCCGTCAGGTCGATCGCGTATTTCTTCAGCGCCTCGTACTGCCCCTCGGCGCCCTGATCGTTGATGCTCGTCACTCCCGACTCCTTCCGCAGCGCCTTGATCGCCTCGGCGATCTTGGCCTTGTTGCCCCCCACCGCTTCGATCGCCTCCTTGGCCACGCCCGACGACTCCGCCAGCGCCAGCAGCACGTGCTCCACGCTGATGTAGCCATCGCCCATCCGCTTGGCGTCTGCCTCGGCCTTCCCCATGACCTCCATGAACGCCCGTCCCGGCATTCCCACGCCCGCCCCGCTCGCACTTCCGCTGCTCGTGGAGGGAAGGCGGCCCAGCTCGGCCTCTACAACTTGTAGAGCGCGCTTGGGATTGCCCCCGGCCCGCCCCAGGATCGAGGCCGCCGCGCCCTGCTCGTCGGCCAGAAGGGCCGACAGGAGATGAAGGCCTCCGATCTCGGCGTGTCCCTTGGAGGCCGCCAAGGCTTGGGCGCCGGCCACCACACCCTGCGCCGCGTTGGTGAGTCGATCCATGTTCATCAGAGTTCCTCCATGCGTGCTGACCGGACAGGAAACCCGATGCAAGTCCGGTGCCTCGTCCGAGCGACCTTCCGATGGGCCAACCATCAGAAGGCTCTCGTCAGCATGCCAAGAATCGATGTTTCTCGACCGGTCCGGAGGGGTCCCAGCGGCCCCCACTGCCGAAACGGCAGAGGGTCATCGTGGCAGGGATCTCAACTGTCATCCGGAATTCATGGAACTCCGGCAGTCTCGGGCGTCGAATGGACCGCCGACATCGCCTCGCTGGCGCTGGCTGTTCTGTTTGTGCTAGGATTGCACGGCTGGGTGGGAAAGAGCGGTTCATCCCGCGTTCGAACTTGTGATCCTGGGGGGGTTGACGTAGCCGACAAAAGGCGTTACAACTCCCCTCCCTCACTGGGAGGGCTTTTAGGGAGTCCCGCGATGAAGAACTGTTCGATCCGTGCCAACTCGATTCTCGTCTCTCTCGTGGCGCTCACCGCGGCAGGCTTGGGTGGCTGTCTGGGCCAGGCCACCGGCGAATCGACCACCGCCATCCGGCTCAATCCCACGCCGGTCGAGCAGACGCTCTTCCAGACTCAGGATGACATCGATAACCGGATGTTCGGCATCACGTTCGACCAGAACTTCCTGATGATGACCGAGGACGCGGGTCGCCTCCTGCTCTTTGAGCGGCCCAGCCGACTGAACCCCGCGCCGATCGCCTACTGATCGACCCTTGACTGAAACCCAAAGGCGATGACTTACTCCGCCCGGTGGCGGAGTGCGTTTGCGTTGACAGTCCGGATCGGGTCACAAATCACGCGCGGAGAGCCG
This sequence comes from uncultured Phycisphaeraceae bacterium, assembly GCA_964358855.1. GTDB lineage: Bacteria > Planctomycetota > Phycisphaerae > Phycisphaerales > UBA1924 > UBA2396. Next base: position 5,905 of record CAYHQQ010000071.1, on the reverse strand, counting down.
CCTACCCGGGAGAGTCGGTTCGAAGGCGGAACAAACTTGGGGAGACAGTCAGGCCGTCAAACCGCTGTGTACTGGCCGCGTTCGATCTTCTTGAAGCGATCGCTCTTGAGCAGTGTCTGATTCACAATGACGCGGAAGTTGGCCGCGTTGGTCTTGTAGCCGGCGGTCTGGACCTTTGCAGCCGCCTCGCTCACGCCCATGGTTTTGCCCTTCAAGAGAGCCGCGAGGGCGTCAACCAGATTCGAGCTGTTCTTCGGTCGCTTTCGCCCAGTGAGGCCACCCCCACCGATGTTTCGATGCCGTCCCGAAACGACCACGGGCGATCCGGCCCCTCCGCCGAGCATCTCGATTGCCGCGACGAGGTTGCGAACCTTAGCCTGTGCTGATTGCAGCTTACGGAAAAGACTTGGGAGCTTTCGCTGCCTCTTCTTGAGCTCCGACTGCAGCACTGTGATTGAAACGGTAGAGAGGCCTGGACTTTTCTTGTTGCGTCGCGCCATGGAGTGTCCTTCGTCCCCACGACCCCGCTTGCTGGCGCAGTGTAGCAAACATTTGTGGCATAGTCACCTGTTTACGCACAACTCTGTGCAGTAATCGTGTCGCCGTGGGTCACGGCTGGTCAAAGCCCATTCGTCGGAGCAGCCCGTCAAAGTGGTCGAGGCCATAAAACTCAAGCTCAACGAATCCTCTGTCGCCCTTGGGTGAGGATCTGATCTTGACTTTGGTGCCCAGGTATTGGGCAAGACGACGTTCCAGATCGATCAGCACCGCCTCGTGTTCTGGCAGTCGAGTTGGGTGCAAGCCCGCGCCTTCGAGTCCCGTGGCTGAGCGGGTCCTGGCCGCGGCTTCCAGCTGTCGAACGGTCCACGACTTTCCCGCGGCCTGTCGGGCGAGCTCAAGGCGATCATGCCCAGCGGTCACCGCCAGCAGCGCCTTTCCGTGGCCAGCTCCAAGCTTGCCTTGTGAAATGAGGTCCGCGATTTCTGGCTCGAGGTCGGTCAGGCGGATCAGATTGGCAACCGACGAGCGCTCGATTCCAATCCGTTGAGCGATTTGCTCCTGGGTCATTCCAAACTGTTCACCCAGCCGCCTCAGCGCCCTTCCCTTCTCGATAGGATTCAGGTCCTCGCGCTGCACGTTCTCAACCACCGACCACTCCGCAACTTCGCGATCCGTGAGATGGCGCACCAACGCCGGAATCGTCTCCAGCCCCGCTCGCTGGGCTGCCCGCCATCGGCGCTCGCCAGCAACAATCTCATAGGTTATCGGACTCGACTCTCCCCCACCACTCGGACGCACGATCACCGGCTGCATCACTCCGGATTGGCGAATGGAGCTCGCCAGGGAATCCAGTCCAGCCTCGTCAAAGACCTGTCGAGGCTGCGAGGCGCTGGGGATCAGCAGTGATGACTTGATCTCAACAAGTGGTGAGTGTGAAGTGGCAACTGGTGACGAGGCCTCGGTTCGGACGGGCGCCGGGCCACTGCCTGGATCGGCTTGCCCACCGTCGCCCAAGAGTGCCGAAAGACCGCGTCCGAGGCGCTTGCCCTTGTTGTGGGCGTCTTGTTGAGTCACGATCCGCTCCATTCTTTGTGAGTTGCGCACTCACGGTAGGATCAGTCGCTCGAAGTGTTCCATGTGGAACGATCGGAATCGCCGACCGCAAACTCACGAACGCCAGCACGTGGCTGATTTCGCAGCGAACGAGACTTCAACCAACTGTCCAATCGGAAGTTCCTGAGCAGAGAGATCAGTTTCGGCCAGCCAGGTCGGTCCCCCTGGAAGCTGAAGTCTTACTTGGGACGTTGAGCCAAGGTAGGTGAATTCCACAATGCTGGCGGGAATCTGAGTTTCGCCCGTGCTGGCCTGATTGGGGGATGCGGCGGTCGTGATGGAGATCGATTCCGGCCGCACCCCCATGTCCACTTCGTTGCCCAGGTGAGTCACAGCACTTACTGCCACGTGACAGACTCCCCACGGGAATCGCACCTTGGCAAATCCATCCTCAACCGCCTCAACCGTCCCTCTTGCAACGTTCACTTCACCCAGGAACCCGGCCACGAATCGGTTCGCCGGTTCTCGATAGAGCGTGCCCGGAGTGTCGAGCTGCTCGACCTTTCCCGCCCTCATGATCGCAATTCGGTCGGCCATGCTCAGCGCCTCGTGCTGATCGTGGGTCACGTACACGGTCGTGATCTGGCTTGCTTTGCAGATCCTTCGAATCTCTGATCGAAGCTCCAGCCGCAGCTTGGCATCCAGGTTCGAGAGCGGTTCGTCGAGCAGCAGGACATCCGGACGCACGACCATCGCCCGAGCGAGGGCAACTCGCTGTTGTTGGCCACCGGACAGGCGGTTTGGTTTATGTTTGGCATGCTCGAGCATGTGAACGGAGGTCAGAGCGTCTGAAACTCGCTTCGCGGCCTCTGCGGCCGGAGTTTTGCGGATGGAAAGGCCGAAGCCCACGTTGGCTTCGACCGAAAGGTGCGGCCACAGCGCGTACGACTGGAAGACCATGCCGGTGTTGCGGTGTTGGGGTGCGAGGTGGGTGACGTCCTTGCCATCGAAGAGAATCTGGCCGTCGGTGGGGTCGATGAATCCGGCGATCATCCGCAGCAGTGTCGTTTTGCCGCAGCCTGAGGGGCCCAAGAGGAAGAAGAGCTCTCCCGGCTCGATCTCGAGCGAAACGTGATCGACCGCGACCGTCTGAGCCGAGCCCGGCAGTGGGGGGTAGGACTTGGTGATGTTCCGGATGGAGATCGCGGTGGGCATTGGTCGGAAGGATACCGCCTGCGGCGGAGTAGGATGAGGATGTGAAGCGATCGCTCCAGGCCCAGGTCAATCTCCTTCGCACGTACCGATCGACCCCAACGACGGCGTCGACGCTCGGGCCGATGGTGGCGGCGATCGCCAAGGGACTTCAGGCCCAGCGCAAGAAGCTGGGAGCGGTGGGGGAGGTGTGGCCGCAGGTTGTAACCAAGGAAATCGCCGAGCAGGTGCGGCCAGTTGGGATCGTTCGGGGCACGCTCGAGGTGCAGACGCAGACCGCATCGGCTCGGTACGTGCTGGAGCGATGGCTGAGGAGTGGGGGGGAGGAACGGCTGCGGGAGGCATTACCGAGTGTGAAGAGGGTCAAGATCGTGGTTTGATCCGCCGGATTGCCGATATCAGAGGGACCCATGCCCAGCAGCCCAAACACCGACCTCTCTCCCGAACTCCTCGAGCACATGCGGCGGATCAAGGCCAAGGCCATCGAGTACGGCCTCGATTTCTACGAGGTCGTCTTCGAGGTCCTGGGCTTCGACACCATGAACCAGATCGCGGCCTACGGCGGCTTCCCGACCCGCTACCCGCATTGGAAGTGGGGGATGGAGTACGAGAAGCTGCGGAAGCGCGACGCCTACGGCCTTGGCCGCATCTACGAGATGGTCATCAACAACGACCCGGTCTACGCGTATTTGCAGGAGAGCAACGCCGTCACCGATCAGAAGCTCGTGATGGCCCACGTTTACGGGCACGCGGACTTCTTCAAGAACAACGCCTGGTTCGGCAAGACCAATCGAAAGATGATGGACGAGATGGCCAACCACGCCACACGCGTGCGACGGCACATCGAGCGTCACGGGCAGGATGCGGTCGAGCGATTCATCGATGCGTGCCTCTCGGTGGAACACCTGATCGATCCGCACTCGGTCTACATGGGCAAGCAGGGGGGGACCGAGGGGGCCGTGGAGCGGAGGAATGCGGGGCCGCAGGGGCCGGAGGCGAGGGCGCCTGGGTGGGAGCCGCACAAGCTGCCGGCCAAGGACTACATGGATCCGTTCATCAACCCTGCGGAGGAGATGAAGCGGCAGCGGACGGAGTACGAGGACAAGGCGAAGGCGGCGCGGTCGAAGTTTCCGAGCCGCCCGACGCGGGATGTGCTCGAGTTCCTGATCCGCCACGCGCCGCTGGAGGAGTGGCAGCAGGACGTGCTGACGATCATCCGCGACGAGGCGTATTACTTTGCCCCGCAGGCGATGACCAAGGTGATGAACGAGGGGTGGGCGACGTACTGGCACAGCAAGCTGATGACGAGCCACTTCCTCGAGGACAGCGAGATCGTGCACTACGCCGATCAGCACTCGGGCGTGGTGCACATGGCTGCGGGCGGCTTCAATCCGTACAAGATCGGCGTCGAGCTCTTCAAGGACATCGAGCGGCGATGGAACATGGGCCAGCACGGGCACGCCTGGGAGAGCCTGACAGAGATCGGCGCCAAGGAGGCGTGGGACGACAAGAGCATGAAGGGGCGCGACAAGATCTTCGAGGTGCGGCGGGTCTACAACGACGTGAACTTCATCGACGAGTTCCTGACCGAGGAGTTCTGCGAGAAGCACAAGATGTACGAGCACAAGCGCGACCCGCAGACGGGCGAGGTGAAGGTCGTCTCGCGCGACTTCAAGCGGGTGAAGATGACGCTCTTGCACCACCTGACCAATATGGGCCAGCCGTTCATGTACGTGGTCGACGGCAACTACCTCAACCGCGGCGAGCTCTACCTGGGCCACCGCTTCAGCGGCATCGAGGTGGACGCGAGCAAGGCGCTGGAGGTGTTGCAACACCTGCGGGTGCTGTGGGGCAGGCCGGTGCATTTGCAGAGCCGCGTGAACGATGATGCGTGTTTGTTCTCGCTGCCGGAGGTGGGGGAGAAGGTGAAGCGGGAGAGGATTACGGCGGACATGCCCAAGCCGGCGCATGTGGTGGAATGAGGAGTAACGCGAAGGGGCGAAGGGGAGCGAAGGGAGACGGAGAGGAGTGGGGGAGGGGGAAGAAAGGCGTTAACGCAGAGGACGCAGAGAACGCGGAAGAGAGCGTGGGATTACGACGCACGAACAAGAACTGGCGGGAGAACATTCAGCGTGCTACACCGGAACTTCATCATCGCAGGATCAGTCGTGGTTCTCCTCTTGGCGGCGTACTTCATCGTGCCGCGAATACCAGGGACGCTTCGAATCGGCGAGAACGGGATGTCCGCGTGGGGCACCGGTGTGATACGGCATTACTACAAGGACGCGCCAACGCAGCCCATGCTCGTCGAATACTACTCTGGGGGCCGGATGGCGCGGTCCGAGTGGTTCAAGCCCGATGGCACAAGCGTGGAAAGCGTCGACTGGAATTACGCGAATGGTGGCCAGGAGGGGTGGGGCGTGTACCTTCGCGATGACGGCTCGGTGTACAAGCGGGTGTACTACATCAATGGTCTGGGCGTCAAGGAGAAGGATCAGTACTTCGATTCCCAAGGCAAAGAGATGACGCGGGAAGCCTGGAACGCTTGGAGAGAAGCCAACGAAGGCACGCCCGGAGGAGTCAGACTCCATACTCCCGGTCGCACAGTGAAATCGGCGAGGTAGAGGGATGGTGTTGGGTGGCAAGGATGATCCCGCTTCGGGTCATCCTTGCGGGGCTACCGATGGCGCCCGAGATGACATCTGAATTGGCCGGAATTGCTCGCCTCGCGCATCTTGGGGGGCATGTTGTCGACCCTTCTCACCGTTTTGACCCTTTCCGCGGCCGCTTGCGCCTCTGTGCCTGCGCAGCCTGAAGCCTCCAAGCCCGCAGAGCCGCAGGTGTACCAGCCGGTGGCGGGGGCGACCGTGGCGGGGAAGTTTGCGTATGACCGGTACGTGACCACCGACGGGTTGGGGCGGAGGATCACGTTTTATTTGTCGAAGGCGCCGGAGGGTGGTGGGGGGGTTGAGGGTGCGGACAAGCAGGAGAAGCTGCCGCTGGTCCTGTGCGTGCAGGGGTCGGGGTCGCAGTCGGTGTTTCAGGAAGTTGAGACGCCCGAGGGGAAGCGGATCGGGTCGGGCGGGCCGGAGGCGGCGGTGCTGAGTCAGTTCAAGGGGAAGGTGCGGGTGCTGGTGGT
>CAYHQQ010000070.1:0-20051 GCA_964358855.1 uncultured Phycisphaeraceae bacterium | reverse complement strand
TGATTGAGAGGCTTGGGGCGACGTATGAGGAGGAGCCCATGCGGTCGCCGATGTGTCCGGAGATTCGAAGGCTGGGGGATTTGGCGGGGATTTTGAAGGGGGTGAAGTGCGGGGTGGTGGTGGGGCAAGGGTTGACGGGAGAGGAGATTGGGGCGGCGTTGAGGTAGGGGACGTGCTGCGTGCTGGGTGCTGCGTGCTGCGGCGCAGGTGATGATTTGGTACGATTTTGCAGGGTGGGTGCGAATGGAGGTTGCGATGGTGCTGCTGCCTGTGATTTTCGCCGTGTTGTGTCAGCCGGGTGTGAAGCCGGATGTGAAGGGGGATGGGAATGAGGCGGGGGCGGCGTGGATTAAGGCGAACGCGGTGGCGTTCAGCACGAGCGAGGCGGGGCATGGGTTTGATGATTTGAAGGGGCTGGACGCGATCGTCGGGGATGCGCGGATTGTTTCGCTGGGAGAGCAGACGCATGGGACGCGTGAGGCGTTTCAGATGAAACATCGGCTGCTGGAGTACCTGGTGGAGAAGAAGGGGTTCTCGATCTTCTCGATCGAGGCGAACATGCCCGAGGCGTACGCGCTCAATGAGTATGTGGTGGAGGGGAAGGGCGATCCAAAGGCGTTGATCGGGGGGATGTACTTCTGGACGTGGAACACGCACGAGGTGCTGGGCATGGTGGAGTGGATGCGGGCGTGGAACCAGAAGCATCCGGCGACGCCGGAGCATCCGGCGCTGACGTTCACGGGCTTTGACATGCAGACGCCGGATGTCGCGGCGAAGATCGTGGTTGACTTTGTGTCGGCGCATGCGGCGGACATGAAGGAGAAGGTCGCCAAGAGCAATGAGGATGTGAAGAAGTTGACGCAGCAGGCGCCCGGAGAGGCCGGGCCTTTCGCGTCGGCGACGGGGACTTTCCCGGTGGAGGCGGCCCGTGGGAAGAAGATGCACCTGTCGGCGTGGATACGGACGCAGGGGGTGAAGGAGTGGGCGGGGGTGTGGTGGAGGTGCGACACGCCGGGGGGCGTGAAGGGTTTCGCGAACATGCAGGAGGAGAAGATTTCGGGAGACACGGAGTGGGCGCGTCATGAGTTCACGATCGACGTGCCGTTGGACACGGTGAACATCAGCTTTGGGTGCCTGCTCTCGGGCGAGGGGACGGCGTGGTTTGATGATCTGGAGATCGAGCTCGATGGGGTGAAGTATGAGGACCCCAAGCGGTTCAGCTTTGACTTTGAGAATGATGCGGTGCGGTATCTGAGCATGGCGAATCCGGGGTTCGCGGTTGCGCGGAGCAAAGCCGAGCCCCATGGCGGGACGACGTGCCTGGAGCTGCGGAAGAAGCCCGAAGAGGCCGGGGAACGGGTTGATGGGGTGGCGGTGAGCCGTGCGGCGAAGAAGACCGCGGACGAGCTTATTGCGCGGCGGGAGGAGCTGGTGAAGGCGAGCAGTGCCAAGGAGGCGGACTGGGCGATTCAGAACGCCAAGGTGGTGGCCCAGTGTGCGTCGATGTTCGTGAATATCCAGACGGGGTTCAATCTTCGAGACAGGTCGATGGCGGCGAATGTGCAGTGGATTCTGGAGCAGAATCCGGGGCAGAAGATCGTGCTGTGGGCGCACAACGGGCATGTGAGCCGTGCGGGGTATATGGGGATGAACTCGATGGGCGGGCACCTGTCGCGGAAGTATGGGAAGGAGATGGTGGTGTTTGGGTTCGCGACGGGAACGGGGAAGTACACGGCGGGGACGGATGGGGGGCTCAAGTCGGACAATGAGCTTGAGGCGCCGTCGCCCGAGAGTGTGGAGGGCGTGTTTGCGCTCGCGGGGTTGCCCAGGGCGATCGTGGATCTGAGGAAGGCGTCGAAGGATGATGCGGGATCGAGCTGGGCGACGATGGCCAGGCCGATGCGGAGCATCGGGGCGGTGGCGATGGCGAGCCAGTTTTATCCGTGCACGGTGCAGGAGAGCTACGACGTTTTGGTGTGGCAGGAGGCGACGACGGCGTCGAGGCCGCTGGGGAAGTAGGGGGAGTCGTGCTGCGTGCTGCGTGCTGAGTGCTGCGGGGGAGGGGGGCGGGGATCATGCTTCCCTGAAGGGGAAGCATGCCACCGGGAGGAGCTAGAGCGTCACGGTTGTGACTTCTTTGGCGATGTCGTAGTGGGCTTGGGTGCCTTGGGCGATCTGGTCGAGAGTGACGCCGGGGGCGAGTTCTTTGAGGGTGAAGCGGGAGGTTGAGTCGGAGAATTCGAAGACGGCGAGGTCGGTGATGAGGAGGTGGACGCAGCGGCGGCCGGTGAGGGGGAGGGAGCACTGCTTGACGAATTTGGCCACGTTGCCTTTGGCGGTGTGTTCCATGACGACGACGACGCGTTTGACGCCGGCGACCAGGTCCATGGCACCGCCCATCCCTTTGACGAGTTTGCCGGGGACCATCCAGTTGGCGAGGTCGCCGGATTCGGAGACCTGCATGGCGCCGAGGATGCACATGTCGATGTGGCCGCCGCGGATCATGGCGAAGCTGTCGGCGGAGCTGAAGAAGCTGGCGCCTTTGCGGGCGGTGATGGTCTGTTTGCCGGCGTTGATGAGGTCGGCGTCGATGTTGGCCTCGGTGGGGAAGGGGCCGATGCCGAGCAGGCCGTTCTCGCTTTGGAGCCAGACGTCCATGCCCTTTGGGATGTAGTTGGCGGTGAGGGTGGGGATGCCGATGCCGAGGTTGACGATGAAGCCGTCACGGAGTTCCTGGGCGGCGCGCTGGGCGAGTTGGTCGCGGGTGAGGGGCATGGGGGAGGATAGGAGGGAAGGGCGTTTCACGCAGAGAGCGTTGGAACACCTTGAGTGATTGTGCGCCCAGGAGCACTGACCGCCCTTTGCACCGTTGATATTCGTGGATCGGCGTGGGGCGGTCAGTGGTACCGCAGTTCGGCGCGATCGCGTTTATTCGGCGGCGAGTTCGGTGGTGAGGGCTTTGGCGAGGTATTCGTACTGGTCGAGGGAGTTGTAGAGCTGGGCGGAGAGGCGGATGGTGCGGCAGCGGGCGGCGACGTTCCAGATGGGGACCTGGATGCGCCAGTTGGAGAGGAGGCGGTCCTGGAGGGCGTCGTGGTAGACGCTTTTGCGGGAGAGGAGTTTGGTGTGCCGGTCGGAGCCGGGTTGAGGGCCGGGGAGGATGATGGTGGCGGTGCAGCCGAGCAGATCTTCGGGGCAGGGAGGTGTGACGCCGAGTTTTTCGCAGAGGATGGTGCGGCCTTGGCGGACGAGTTTCTGGTTGTGGTCGATGACGGCGGGCCAGCCGCCTGGGAGCATCTGGCCCATGGTGTCGATCGCATCGGAGACTGAGAGGAAGGCGCTGGGGTCGGAGGTGCCGACGAAGTCGAACTCGGTGAGGAACTGGGCGCGGCCCTCGCGGGGGCTTTCGGCGTTGTTGGAGAGGATGGCGGGGCGGAAGGACTCGCGTTTGGCGGGATCGACGTAGAGGAAGGCCGAGCCTTTGGGGGAGCAGATCCATTTGTGGCAGTTGGCGGTGTAGTAGGTGGGCTTCATGCGGGCGAGGTTGAGATCGTGCACGAAGCCGGGGGCGTGGGCGCCGTCGACCATCGTTTCGATGTTGCGGGCGGAGAGATCGCGCACGAGGCGTTCGATGGGCAGGATGAGGGCGCTGGGGCTGGTGACGTGGCTGATGAGGGCGATCTTTGTGCGAGGGGTGACCTTGGCCATGATGGCGTTGTAGAGGTCGTCGGCGGAGGCGACGGGGAAGGGGAGCTGTGCGGTGATGACTTGCGCGCCGGTGCGTGCGGCCAGGGCGCGGGCGTTGTTGCAGCAGGCGGGGTACTCGTGGTCGTTGATGAGGATCTCGTCGCCGGGCTGGAGCTTGAGGTTTTGGAAGACCGTTGCGACGCCGATGGTGGCGTTGGGGACGGGGGCGATGGAGGCGGCGTCGCAGGAGAGGAAGGCGGCGAGTTTGGTGCGGACCGAGTCGAGCATGGGGGAGAGGAGCTCGACGAAGAAGCGGATGGGCTCGGATTCCATCAGGGCGCGGTGGCGATTCTGGGCCTCGAGGACGGCGAGGGGTGTGGAGCCGAAGCTGCCGTGGTTGAGGAAGACGATGGTGGGGTCGAGGGGGAAGTGTCTGGCGAATGGGGAGGGAGGGGGGATGGTGGGCATGGAGGTGAGGATATGGGGAGAGGGGGTTTGAGGTGTGAAGTGCGAGGTGAGGGACGGGGAGACGGATTTCGAATTTGAGATTTCAAATTCAACAAAGAGGCAAAGGCGGAAATTGAATTTGCAGGCGGAAGGCGGAATGGGTGCGAAATGCGGTCGATGTGTTGGTGTCGGGGGGATCATGCTTCCCTGAAGGGGAAGCATGCCACCCGGAGACACCCCCTCCGTCGCATCGAGGACTCGCGACACCTCCCCCACTGCGTGGGGGAGGCGGGGATCAGCCGCGAAGCGCGGCTACCGCAGCTCTGCGTTCTGCTTGAGGTTTGCCGAAGATGGAGGTGGCGGCGACGATGGTGTCGAGGCCGGCGGCGAGGACTTCTTTGATGTTGGCGGGGGAGATGCCGCCGTCGATTTGGAGGCGTTGGTTGGGGCGGAGTTGGGGTTTGAGGGCGCGGGCTTTGTCGAGGACTTCGGGCATGAAGGACTGGCCGCTGAAGCCGGGGACGACGGACATGATGAGGACGAGATCGAAGTCGCCCATGACGTCGAGGACGTCATCGATGGGCGTGGCGGGGTTGAGGGCGAGGCCGGCGGACATGCCCAGGGAGTGGATGGCGGCGGCGAGGCGGCGGGCTTTTTCGCCCATGACGCGTTCGATGTGGAAGGTGCAGTTGCCGGCGCCGGCGCGGGCGAAGGGCTCGAAGAAGGGCTGGGGGTCCATGACCATGAGGTGGACGTCGCAAAACGCGTGGGGAAGAGCGCGACGGATGCCCTTGACCATGTCGGGGCCCATGGTGAGGTTGGGGGCGAAGTGGGCGTCCATGACGTCGACGTGGAGGAGGTCGGCGTCGCCGCCTTTGGGGTCCAGGATGTGGGCGCAGTCGGCGGCCATGTGGCCGAAGTCGGCGGAAAGGATGGAGGGGGCGATGAGGGGGAGGCGAGGAGGGGAGGTGAGGAGGTTTTTGACGGTGGACATGGGGTAGTCCAAATGGCTAAAGGGTCAAATGGCCAAAGGGAGAAGATGGGGGAGTGTACTCGGTGCGATGATTGGAAAAAGAAACGAGGACCGTGTGGACGGTCCTCGGGGGGAGGTTGGTGGAATGCGGAAGAAGAGATGAAGGCGGAAATTGAAGGCGGAAGGCGGAGTCGGAAAGGTGTGAGCAACGTGAGTTGGTGTCGGGAGATCATGCTTCCCTGAAGGGGAAGCATGTCACCCGGAGACACGATCACTTCTTCTCGGCGGGTTTGGTGGCCTTTTCCTCGCTGGGGGGATCGATCTTGGCGACGAACTTGGGTTCGCCGCCCTTCATCTGGACGACGACGGCGGCCTTTTTGGCGTTGCGGTCTTTGTCGATGCTGATGGTGCCGGTGACGGCCTTGTATTCCTTGACGGCGGCGATGGCGTCGCGGAGATCGGAGCCTTTGGTGGTGCTGGCGCGTTTGGCGGCGTCGGCGAAGATCATGCCGGCGTCGTAGCCGAGGGCGGCGAGGCCGTCGGGAGTCTGGCCGTTGTAGGCCTTCTTGTACTTCTCGACGAACTTGGTGATTTCGGGTGAGGGCTGGTCGGGGGCGTAGTGATTGCTGTAGTAGCAGCCTTCGATGGCGGCGCCGCCGATTTTGGCGAACTGCTCGGAGTCCCAGCCGTCGCCGCCCAGGAGGGGGACGGTGATGCCGAGTTTGCGGGCCTGGAGGGCGATGTTGCCGGCCTCGGTGTAGTAGCCGGGGACGAAGATTGCGTCGGGGGTGGCGGTGCGGATGGTGGCGAGCTGGGCGTTGAAGTCGACGTCGCCGCCGGAGAAGGACTGGTCGGCGACGATCTTGCCGCCCATTCGCTCGAAGTGCTTCTTGAACTCGTCGTGGAGGCCTTTGGAGTAGGGGGCGGTCTGGTCGTAGAGGATGGCGACGTTCATCGCCTTGAGGTTTTCCTTGGCGAACTTGGCGACGACGTAGCCCTGGAAGGGATCGATGAAGCAGACGCGGAAGACAAAGTCACGACCGATGGTGACTCTGGGGTTGGTGCTGCTGGGGGAGATCATGGGGATCTGGTACTGCTGGCAGACGGCACCGCCGGCGAGAGAAAGGCCGCTGGCGACCTCGCCGATCACGCAGACGACTTTGTCGCTGGTGATGAGGCGGGTGACGGCGTTGCCAGCTTCTTTGGATTCACCTTTGGTGTCGTAGGTGATGATTTCGATTTGTTTGCCGTTGACGCCGCCGGCCTCGTTGATTTCCTTGATGGCGAGTTTGAGGCCGTTGTCGGTGGATTGGCCGAAGGTGGCTTCCTTTCCGGTCATGGAGGCGTAGTGGCCGATTTTGATGGTGTCGTCGGACCTGGGGGCGGCGCCTGCGCCAAGGGCGGCGAGACCCGCGACCGCAGTGACGCCGACGAGACCGATCCCTCTCCGCAGCCAATTGGACATTTGAGATTCCCTTGTGTGAGCCGGCGCGGGTCGTCACGAGACGGGCACGCCGGGCAGAACCAACCACCACAGTGTAAACGGACTCAGTGCTCCGTGCCGGGTTCCAGAATCAAAGAGCGGAAGTCGGGACGTTCCGGCAACGGTTTACCAAGCGTATCTCCTTGATCTTGGGGAGTTTAGGCTTGACGGGGGGGCCTGCTTGGGCGATAGTAAGCCGCCGGACGGGTTGGGGAGACGAGGAGTTTGGGCATCGATCGGTGAGATGCCGAGAACCAGCGGTGGGATCAGGTGGCTGAAGCCGCCGGAGGGAATGCCGTTGAAACGGCATGAAAGGCAGGAAGGCAGGAGAGGGGTTGTCGGGGGCGTTTCACCAGGCCTAAAGGCCTGGCCTAAAAGCGGGAAAGCCCGCTGAAGCGGGCTGCAAGGCAGGGACATAGGACAGTGTCGTCTCATCAGACGCGGACGAGTGCGGGACGAGAGGTTCACAGCGTCGCCTCAATCGGAGGTGGACGAGTTTGGGACGAAAGAGGAGTTGAGCATGTTTGGATTCACCTGCCGCGCGATGCGCGGGGTTGTTGCGGCGGCGGGAGTTCTCCTGGCTGGGGCGTCGTTTGCGCAGCCCTCGGCGGTGGAGCATGTGGCGGGGGCGGGCGCGTTTGGGCAGGCGAGCGGGGTGACGCAGCGGAATCCGGTGGTGCCGCGGCAGGATGAGGCGGTGGATTTGTTTGCGCGAGTGTCGTTTCAGTTCACGTACGACCGCGTGTGTGTGTATTACACGACGGACGGGTCGGAGCCGTCGGGGAGCTTTGGGACGCCGGGCGGGACGACGCAGGTGCTGAGGAACGACCTGGGGTCGGTGGTGTTTTTGTACAACGAGAACAGCGGCGGGACGCGGGATTGGTGGAAGGCGACGCTGCCGGCGGGGGCGCGCGGGTATGGGCAGACGGTGCGGTACAAGGTGTCGGCGTGGAGGCCGTTTGTGGGCGGCGAGGTGTTTGCGAATGCCGGCGTGGCGTACGCGTACACGAACAAGATCGCGTGGCCGGGGGCGGGCGCGGGGCAGGGGAATCCGGGGGCGGGGTATCCGGCGGTGTCGTTCTATAAGGAAGAGCCGGTCATCGGGAACACGTACTGCGCGGGGCAGTTGGATCAAAACGGGACGTACTACGACTTTCACTTTCCGACCCCGGGGGGCGTTCAGGGCGTGGGGACGCGCAACGAGGGGTATGTCGACGGCGTGGACACGTTTCCGCCGGGGCTGCCCAGCGGGTGGCGCGGGCAGATGCACTTGAACCAGGCGATGGTGGGATTGCGGATCGACGGGACGACGCACTGGACGAGCAATCCGGGGGGCGTGTCGTACGCGTTCAGCACGGCGAGCTATCAGCGGGGGGACGGGGACGGATTTGACACCAACGGGGTGGGGACGTTCTCGGCGTACACGCAGGGCGGGAACAACATTCATGTGACGCAGTACGACTTTGCGCCCATGGGCGTGACGTTTCCGAACGATGCGCAGGGGAATCCGGTGCGGCACCTGGCGGTCAAGCGGATGCTGCTGACGAACAACGGGGCGACCAAGACGGTGGGCGTGTACTTCTATATGGATCCGGCGCTCAACGGGGGCGACGGGTACGACAGCATGTTCTTTGACGCGGGCGGCGGGGCGCTGTGCGCGTTCGACAAGACGAATCGGACTGTGACGGGCACGGGGACGGGCTTCTCGAGCCCCAACGAGTACAACCCGACGACGTTTGGCGGATACAACAAGGACATCGCGCTGTACATGGCGGCGGCGATGAACGTGCGGACGGCGCCGGGCTCGGCGAGTGGGACCAGGACGGGCGAGAGCTGGCGGGACACGTCGGGGGACAACGGGCAGGGGTGGATTGGCGCGCAGGTGGTGCTGCCGGCGGGGCAGACGGTGGAGATCGACTTTCTGCTCGTGGGCGGGTGGAAGAAGCCCATTCCGATTTCCGACACGATCTACAACGACCAGATCGTGCCGGCGCTGAACTGGTTCCACGGGACGTCGATGGCGGCGGTGCAGACGGCGACGGACGATTACTGGCGGGGCTGGCTTAATGGCGGTGTGCGATTCTCGGCGTCGGACTCGGCGCAGGGGCGGATCTTTGATCGCTCGCTCTTGGCGACGCAGTTGCATGTCGATGGGGTGAATGGCGGGGTGATCGCGGGGTTCCACAATGGGGCGTACCCGTATGTGTGGCCGCGGGACGCGGTGTATGCGGCGGTGACCCTGGCGAACACGGGGCACACGGCGGAGGCGACGGGGGTGTATCAGTGGATGCGGGACACGTGCTACCGGGACTTTGAGGGCTGGGGTCGCAAGGGGTTCTGGAAGCAGAAGTACTCGACGGACGGGTATGTGATCTGGGGGGCGCCGCAGATTGATGAGACGGCGGTGCTGCCCTGGGGGCTTTGGAATCTGTACACGCTGACGGGGGACGCGGGACTTTTGGGCGGGTATGTGGAGCAGGTGCGAGATGCGGTGCTCAGCACGACGCAGGACAGCTTTGACAATCGGCTGCGGTACGAGGAGGCGTTTGGCCTGATGTACTCCAACAACGTGTGGGAGGACTCGTACGACACGTTCGCGTACAGCAACGCGAACGTGGTGCGGGGGCTGAGAGACTCGGCGAACATTTTCGGGGTGCTGGGGCTGGGCGGCGAGGCGGCGGACGCGACTTCGCGGGCGAACACGATCAAGGCGGGGCTGGACGGGCGGCTGGCGTGGGACGGGGAGAACACCGACATCAGCGCGCTGGGCGTGTCATATCCGTTTGGCGTGTACTCCCCCACTGATGCTCGGGTGGCACATATTGCGGACCGGATCAACGGGGTGGCGACCGACGGGTTTGGGAACAACCACCCGCTGATGAACTATGCGGGGGAGAATCAGGGGACGGTGAATCGGTACTTTGGGGATGGGTACTGGAATGGCGGGCCGTGGTTTTTGAGCACGCTGTGGTATGGGCTGTATTACGCCCAGAGGGCGGATTACACGGCGGGGACGGGCGACATTGATAATCATCTGCTGAGGGTGCAGAAGTGCATCGATCGGCTGGGGCCCAGTGGGCTGGGGGCCGAGCAGATGTCGGGGAACAACAGTTTGCTGTACCCGAACTTTGTGCTGCAGACGGCGTGGCCCAACGCGTGGGAGAGCATGAGCACGATGGTGGACTCGTACATGGCGTTTCTGGGCTTTGCGCCGGATGCGAGCGCGGAAAAGATGGCGTTTAGACCCAAGCTGCCCTCGACGTGGAGTTCGATGACGTTCACGAACATCGAGATGGCGCACGCGCCCAGCGGAAGGGTGCACCGGGTGACGCTGCGGGTTGATGGGGATGCGGGGAATGGCGTGTCGACGCACACGTTCACGAACACGAGCGGGTTTGCGCTGCGTGCGCGGACGGTGGTGCGGGTGGGGCCGTTGGCGACGGTGTACACGGTGCTGAGGAACGGGATGGCGACGCCCTACGTGTACGACGCGGCGAACGGCATTGTTTCGGTGGATGAGTTCGACCTGGCGACGGGCGCAGGGGCGACGACGACGATCGCGGTGAGCACGGCGTGCCCGGCGGACTTCGACGGGGATGGGACGCCGGACTTCTTTGACTACGACGCGTTTGTGGTGTGCTTTGAGGGCGGGGCGTGTCCGGAGGGGAAGACGGCGGACTTTGATGGAGATGGAAGTGTGGACTTCTTTGACTATGACGCGTTTGTGGTGGCGTTTGAGGGCGGGTGCTAGACGCTCGGGAAATGCGAACGCGAAGGGGCGAAGGGGAGCGGAGGTCGCGAAGGGGAAGGCAGGGTTCAAGGCAGGAATGCGGCAAAGCATTGAAGCAAAGGGCCGCGTGGCGTCGACTCGGAGAGCCGACGGACGGGGACCGGCACGGAGTGCCGAGCCACGAAAGCAACGCAATGGAATGGGCGCGCCAAACATACATGGGGTCCTTCTCGAAGGGGCCAGGAGATTTTCCATGCGCCTGATTTCTGTCACGTTGCTTTCGTGCTGTGTCTCGGCTGGCGCTGTTGCGCAGCCCTGCTTGTCCACCTCCACGTGGGAAGGCTTTGCGCTGGGGGGCGAGGGGACATCCCTTTACTCTGACGTGGCGGCACCCAATGGGGTGCAGCTTCTGGTGGGCGGGGCGTTCGTGTCGCCGGCGTATCTTGCTCGGTTCACCGGATCTGGGTTTGCGAGTGTCGGGGCGGGGCTTGATGGGGAGGTGCGGGGAATCACGCGGCACGATGATGGCTCGGGGTCGAGGCTGTATGTCACGGGATTCGTGAATGTGCCGATGAGTGGCGCGTGGACGGTGTGTTATGCGCGGCTGAACGGGGGGACGTTCGAATCGTTCGGGCCGCCGAATGGGCCGGGGTCGTGGACGGGGCCGGCGGTTTCGTACAACCTGGGGCTGGGGGCGAAGTTTCTGACCTCGGGCGGGTTTGCGTTTCCGTGCGACTATGTGACGCAGTGGAGCGGGACGGGGTGGGAGTGTCTGGGGGGTGGGCTGGGGTCGGTGGTGCACGAGGCTGTGGTGTATGACGACGGCACGGGGGCGGCCTTGTTCTGTGTCGGCTCGCTGATCATCAACGACCTGCCGCTTTCCAGTTCGATCGGCATCGGCAAATGGACGGGGACGCACTGGGAGGGCGTGGGTGGAATCGGCGACGGGTTTGGTCAGTGCTGCACGGTGTTTGACGATGGGTCGGGGCCCGAGTTGTTTGTCGGCGGGTCGTTCTCGCGGGTTGGGACGGGGCCGTCGGTGCAGGCGGCCAACATCGCCAAGTGGAACGGGCATCGGTGGGCGGCACTTTCGACGGGGACGGATCGGATTGTGCGGGCGCTGGCTCCGTTTGATGACGGGTCTGGAATGAAGCTGTACGCGGCGGGTGATTTCACGCGTGCGGGGGCGACGACGGCGGCGAGACTGGCGCGGTGGGATGGGGCGAATTGGTCGGCGTGTCCGGCGGGGGGATTGCCGGCGGGGACGGTGAACGCGATGATTGCGCACGATCCTGATGGATCGGGGGTGCTACCGGCGGAGCTGGTGCTCACGGGGTCGTTCGCGTCGGTGGGAGGCGGGAGTGTGGCGGCGGGGAACTTTGCGGTGCTGCACCGGGGGGAGAATCCGGCAGACTTCAACGGGGATGGAGCGGTGGACTTCTTTGATTACGACGCGTTTGTGGTGTGCTTTGAGGGAGCGGGGTGCCCGCCTTCGCGGACGGCGGATTTCGATGGCGATGGGGCGGTCGATTTCTTTGACTATGACGCGTTTGTGGTGGCGTTTGAGGCTGGCTGCTAGAAATGCGAACGCGAAGATGCGAAGGGGAGCGGAGGTCGCGAAGAGGAGAGGCCGTTTTTAACGCAGAGGGCGCGGAGGGCGCAGAGGGACGCGGCGGAGAGGCGGTGGAGAGGGAGAGAGTGGGGCTTGGAACTGTGAACTAGAATGGGGCATGGCAGATGGGAAGAAGAAGCCGCTGGCGAGGTCGCTGGGTGAGTTTTTCGGGATCCTGTGGGATGCCGCGAAGACGGATGTGAGCAAGCCCCCCAGCACGCCCGCGACGGTGGTGCGGAAGGATGTGCAGGAGAAGACGGTTGAGACGCCGCGGGGGGCGATCACGTTGCGGCGGACGACGATTGATGAGGTGGAGCCGGCGGGGCCGGGGCAGATTCGTGAGGAGCCGAGGGAGGGCGGGGGTGTAAGTTGAGCCCACGCCACAGCGCATCGAGTCGGGGGTGGAGCGCGCCGAACGCGTTGCGATGTCCGAACGCTCAACGGCGGACCCCTCCGGGGTGCAGATCCATTCACCGATTCACCGGGGGCTGCGCCCCCGGCTACTGACGCTGAGCCCTCCGGGCTCCAAGGCAAGGACACTTGCTTCTGAATCCCCGGGGCGTCCGTTGGGGGTCGAAAGGCGGGAAGAAACCACGCGGAGCGTGGTGGTACCCAACGTGGTGGCTGGGGCCTACTCCAGGTACGTGTAGCCTTCGAGGCCTTGGTCGTAGAACTTGAGGAGGCTCTGGGCTTCGGGGACGCTCATGGTGCCGGCCTTGACGGCGCGTTCGACGTCGCGGCGCATGGCCTTGATGAGGTCGTCGACGTCGTACTGGACGTAGGAGAGGACTTCCTTGACGGTGTCGCCCTCGACGACTTCGTCCAGGTCCCAGTCGCCCACGCCGGGGGAATCGTCGAAGGAGACGTGGACGACGTGGGTGTCGCCGTAGAGGTTGTGGAGGTCGCCAAGAACTTCCTGGTAGGCGCCCAGGAGGAAGACGCCAAGGTAGTAGGGCTCGCTCTTGCCTGGGCCGGCGGGTTTGAGCTCGTGGAGTTCGAGGGTGGGCTTGCTGGTGAGGCGTTTGTCGCAGAATTTGTCGACCTGGCCGTCGCTGTCGCAGGTGATGTCGGCGAGGATGCCGCGGCGGGTGGGTTCTTCGTTGAGGCGATGGATGGGGCAGATGGGGAAGAGCTGGTCGATGGCCCAGTGGTCGGGGAGGCTCTGGAAGACCGAGAAGTTGACGTAGTAGATGTCGCTCAAGACCTGCGGCAGATCGATGAGGTCGTCGGGGAGCTCGCCCTTGGCGGTGGCGAGGGTGAGGACCTTCCTGCCGATGGCCCAGAAGAGCTGCTCGGTGGCGGCTCGCATCGAGAGGGAGAGGTAGCCCAGGTTGAAGAGGCTCATGGCTTCTTCGCGGGCCTGGAGGGCGTCGTGGTAGACCTCGACGAGGTTGACGCGGGGCTGGGTCATGGCTTCGTAGGCGTCGATGAGCTCCAGGACGGGCTGGGGGCGTTCTTCCTCGAGGGTCATGAGGGCTTCGACCTCGGCCAGGCCGGGCTCGGTGGGGAAGTCGGTGCGGCCCAGGACGTCGACGACCAGGAGTGAGCTGTGGGCGACCATGGCGCGGCCGCTCTCGGAGATGATGCGCGGGTGGGGGTGGCCGGCGGCGTCGCAGACGGACTTGATGCGGTAGACGATGTCGGCGGCGTACTCGGCGACGGAGTAGTTGACGGAGCTTGAGCCGCTGGAGGCGGAGCCGTCGTAGTCGATGCCCATGCCCCCGCCCACGTCGATGGTGTCGAGGCCGGCGCCGAGTTCTTTGAGCTCGCAGTAGATGTGGGCGAGCTCGTTGACGGCGGCCTTGATGTTGCGGATCTCGCCGATCTGGCTTCCGATGTGGAAGTGGATCATGTTGAGGCAGTCGGCCATGCCGTGCTGCTTGAGGTACTCCAGGGCCTGGAGGAGCTCGGTGACGGCGAGGCCGAACTTGGAGCGCATGCCGCCGGAGGATTCCCAGCGCCCGGTGCCCTGGGAGCTGGGCTTGGCGCGGACGCCGATGCGCGGGCGGACGTTGTAGAGCTTGGCGTGGTGGACGATCCACTCGAGGTCGCTGAAGCGTTCGACGACGGGGATGATGTGACGCCCGAGTTTGGTGGCGAGGATGACGGTCTCGATGAACTCGCTGTCCTTGAACCCGTTGCACACGATGGGCATGGCGGGGAGGTTCTCGGTGAGGCCCAGGACGGCCAGGAGCTCGGGCTTGCTGCCGGCCTCGAGGCCAAAGCCCAGTTCCTTGCCGATATCGCGGACCTCTTCGCAGAGCTGGCGTTGCTGGTTGACCTTGATGGGGTAGACGCAGCTGTAGGGGCCGGTGTAGCCGTGGTCGGCGATGGCCTGGTCGAAGGCCTGGCGGATCTCGTTGAGGCGGTGCTTGAGCAGGTCGCGAAAGCGGATGATGACGGGGGTGGAGATCTCGCGGTCCTTGAGGCCTTCCATGACTTCGTAGAGGTCGATCGCGCGTTTCTCGTCGCGTTCGGGCATGACGGTGAGGTGTCCCTCGCTGTTGATGCCCAGGTAGCCAAGGCCCCAGTCGCGGATGCCGTAGGTCTTGGCGGCGTCGGCGGTGCTCCAGTGAGTCTTGGCGGGCGGATCGACGAGCGGACCCTCCTCACCCTTTGGCGAGGGATTGGGAGGCTGATGGCCGCTGGCGGAGGAGGGTGTCAAGGTTGTCATCTCGGTCGTCGGTCCTTCGCGAAAGCACTGGTCGGGCGGCCTGGATCGGGGCGAAGCTTCGCGAACTGGCCCCGGGCGTTGAACATTTTTTGCCCGCCGGGAACTCACGGGTCTGCGGCGTTGTCCGGGTGCTCGAACCCGGAGTTTCCACCGGTCCGTCGGTCGGGCCGGGTCATTCTGGAGTCCCAATCGTATTAGGCCGGGGGCGGACGTGCACGATAACCACGAACGATACCGAAGATTCGCGGGAGAGCAAGCACCGGGCGCAAGGTTCTGGTGGCGGCGGCGTATCCCCTGTGGGATGATTCCTCTGGATTCCCCGCGCGGTTTCTGGTAGCCTGTGGGCCAGCAGACCTTGGAGACAGACCATGGAGCCCTCCCGGACCAAAGTTCTTTCGGCCGCCCTTGCGATCGGTTTCGCACAGGGGGCTTTGGCTCAGTCTCAGATCTGGTCGATGCTGTGCAACGTTCCGGGAAACCCCACCGCGGCGGTGCCGGGGCTGGCGGGCATCGAGTTCTTCCCCGGCAACTTTCCGGACGTGTTTCGCCTGCCCGTCGCCAGCAACTCGCAGAGTTTCTGGGCGATGACGGCACGGGTGAGCATCGGGCCGACGGGTTCGCGGGTGGTGCTTTTGGGCGGGCAGAACATCAACACCCGGGTGATCGCGATCGAGGGGCAGCCCATGCCGCTCATGCCCGCGCGCAACTGGGGCGACTTTGGGGTGCAGGTGAGTGTCAACGAGAGCGGCTCGGTCGCCCTGGTGTCCAACCTCAGCGGCAACCCGGCCGACGACCAGATCATCGCCCGGTACAAGCTCGCCACCAACAGCTTTGACGTGCCATACCAGGAGGGGCAGCCGGCCGACGGGCTGCCGCCGGGGGTGTTCTATTCGACGTTTCTGGGATCTCCCAGCGTCACCGACGATGAGGAGGTCGCGGCGCTGGCGTCGATCATCGGGGCGGGCGTGAATCCAAACAACGACGCGGTGCTGGAGTTCGATCACGCGGTGCTGCTGCGCAAGGGCGTGTCGCATCCGTCGGGTGGGTCGACGCCCTGGGCCGGCTTTTCCGACATGACGTTCCAGATGCCGACAAACGGGCTGTACGTTGTGCAGGGGATCGACGGGAACTCGCCGCCTTTGAACCAGATCGCGGCGGTGAACAACGCGGTGGTGCTGCGGGTGGGAAACACGATCCCGGGGTTCTCCAGCCCGATCGCGCCGGGGCACATCGACCGGATCCGGTTGGCCTCGTGCGGCGACTGGGTGGCCCGCGGGCAGAACGTGCTGCAGGACGAGGACTGGGTGGTTCTCAACGGGAATATTTTCAGCCGCCGGGGGATGGACATCACTCCCAATGATCCGTCGGGCGAGCGATTCAGCGATCAGTTTTTCCAGCCGACCTATTTCGAGATCTCGGTGAACGCGTCGGGGCACGTGCTGGTGGGCGGGTACACCGACAATCCCGATCCCAACCGGGATGAGGTGCTGATCCTGGACAATCTGATCGTGGTCGCCCGCGAGGGGGACGACGTCGATCTGGACGCCAACGGCTTTTATGACGACGATGCGTTCATCGGGGGGTTTGTGCCCGACGCAGGGTTTGTCGAGTCCATGGAGGCCGCCCTGGTCGTGTACCAGCTCGTGGCGATCAGGAACGCGATGGGCCAGATCATCGGGTACAGCCAGATCTGCATCAATCCGATCCGCTCGTGTGCGGCGGACTTCAATCAGGACGGCAGCCTTGATTTCTTCGACTACGACGCGTTTGTGGTCTGCTTCGAGGGAACTTTCTGCCCGCCTTGGGTGACGGCGGACTTCGATGGGGACGGGTTCGTCGATTTCTTCGACTATGACGCGTTTGTAGTTGCGTTTGAGGCAGGGTGTCCTTGAAGTGCCGGTGGCGTGGTCGAAGCGTCGCCGCTCCAAGACTCGCTGCGGATACCACAGGATCGGGTCGAATCGCGCGCTCGATCCGGATACTTACGGGATACAAACGGACGAAATCCCAGAAATTTCTGAATTCCGGTTGATGTTTGGCTGGACATGGCGGGCTCTTCGGGTATTATTCGTCCAACAAGTTGCCCCCACCCCCAAAGCCCACGATGAGCCCTTCGGGTGAGTCGTGGGCTTTATTGTTTTTCCGGTTGGTGCTCGGCCGCGGGGGCGTGCCGGACCGACTCACCTCAAACTGATCCAAATCTTCGCCGGCGTGCGCAAGTTTGTCGCGCTCTGCGCGGATGCGTCGTGTCGCCGACGGTTGTCGGCAGGCGACCAGGAACGTGGCGTCAAACCTCCATCGGCGTGCCGATTTGAGCCCAGCCGCGTCAAACTCTCGCCAACATCGGGCACCTCGCGGTGCTCGAGGGCATCGCGGGCCGGCGGGTCGACGATGCCCTTGTGAGACCGGCTCACCATCGCCGCAAGGCACGCAGCGTGCGCGAGCCGCCGCTGGGCCCTGGCTGAATCTCTCCTCGTCTGAGCACATACACAGGAACCTGAGCCGGGCAATTGACTCGCCAGGGCAGGACCGCCTCTCCAAGCCCACGGCTCACGGCGACGAGCGTCCCCCCCACTCCTCCAAGAGCCCCCACCCCACCCGCTGCACTGGCGGCGTTGTCCAGCATGAACAGGCCCGAGGGCAGGTCGCTGGGCATGTCGCCCGAGGTATGAGGCGCCGAGCGCGAAGAGAAGCGGATCTGGCCGCCGTGGGTGTGCCCGGCCAGGACGAGCTGGAGTCCAAGGGCCGCGGCGCTGTAGGCTTCGGTGGGGTAGTGCGCAAGGGTGAGGATGAAGTGTGACCGCGGGGTGATGCGGGCCAGATCCAGGCGGGCGGCGAGGGCGAGAGGGTCTTCGGGGAAGGACATTCCGGCGACGGCGAATGAGCCGCCAAGATCCCGGGCGTCGGCGTCGAGCCAGGTCACACCGGGGACCTGGTGGCCGGCGCCCATGATGCCGGCGCTGTCGTGATTGCCCCAGATGGCAAAGGCACCGCGCCGGGTGCGCCAGGCGGCGGCGAGGGCTTTGAGGACTTCCAAGGCTGCGGATTCATCCCGAGGCTTGTCTGGGTAGTCGCCGGTGAGCACGACGAGATCGACCTCGATGGTCGGGAGGATGCGGAGCAAATCCCGGATGACGGGAGTTCGGGGGCGTGCACGTCGCACGTGAAGGTCTGTGAGGTGTAGAATCGTGGCCCCTTCCCAGGCGGGGGGAACATCGGGGTGAACGACCTCGTACTGTTCCAGCGGCGCGGGCAGGCGTGGGCTTGTGCGATCGGGGGGGATGGGGGCTGGTTCGAGGGTCACAGGTCCTCCCTCGGCTTGAAAGTGTCGGGACTTTCGGCTAGGTTGTCGCCCCCGGGCTCGCCCGCCGATAGTATCTGGTTCCCAAACATCGACCGTCCTCTGGTATTGGAGTCGCAAATGGCCAAGATGTTCTACTCGCTCGAAGAAGCCGCTGCCAAGCTCGGGCGGTCCACGCAGGAAGTATCGGCCATGGCCGACCGCAAGGAGCTGGAGGTTTTCCGGGATCGCGACCGGATCATGCTCAAGGTTGAGCAGGTGGATCTCCTGGCGTCGGGCAAGCCCGGACGCAAGGCGACGGGCGAGGACATCATTCCTCTGGCCTCGGATTCGGGCGAGCTTGAGCCGATCTCGGCCTCCTCCTCGGGTTCGGGCGGGAGCTTCAACGCCGACGCGAAGGAACAGACGGGCGTGAACATTTTCGCGCTTGAGACCGACGGCACCGACGAGTCGGATCCCTCGGCCGTCACGCGCGTGACGCCGACGCAGTCGATCCTGTCGCAGGATCCGGGCAAGTCGGGCTCGGGGCTGCTGGATCTGACGCGTGAGATCGACGAGACCTCGCTGGGTGTGACCTCCCTTGAGGACGCGTACTCGGCGAGCGGTTCGGCCGATCAGTCGGCGGCGGGGAGTTCGGGCTCGGCGGATGCGGCCTTGGGCGGCGGCGGACTGTTTGAGTCGCCCGCGGGCGGCGATCAGGGCGCGGGCATGACCCCCATGATGGCGGCGTACGCCGAGGCGTACGACGGGCCCGGGTCGGGACTTGTGGGCGGACTGGCGCTTGGAAGTCTGATCTGCCTGGGCGTGACGGCCTTTGCGGTGCTGCTGGCGATCTCGGGCGCGACGACGGGCGCCGGATTCCTGGGGCTCATGGGTGACAACCTGTGGGCGTTTGTGGGCGGCTTTGCCGGCCTCGCGATCTTTGCCGGGTTCATCGGGTGGCTGATTGGGAAGAGGTCCTGAGAGAGAAGGCACTGGGCAATAGGCACTAGGCACTAGGCACTAGGCACTAGGGCAAAGCATGAGACATTGACACGAGGCCATTGGGCCTCGTGTCTTTTTTTGGGTGATGCGATCGGGAGAGCTAGTTCAGGAGGTCGATGCAGCCGGCGAGACCGAGTGCGCAGCTGACGATGCCGTTGAGGGTGAAGAAGGCCATGTCGAGGCCGGCCATGCCGCGGCGGAGCAGGACCAGGTGTTCCATGAGCAAGAGGCCCCAGGCGACGAAGACGCCGGACATGAAGATGGGGCCGAATCGGGGGTCGCCGCGAAGGGCCATCCAGAGCATGGCGGCGGCGGCAAGGTGGAGACTCCGGCTAACCCACATCGCGGCGCTGGCGCCCAGCGAGGCGGGCATGCTGAAGAGGCCCTCGCGCCGGTCGAACTCGACGTCCTGGAGCGCGTAGATCACGTCGAAGCCGGCGACCCACGTCAGGACCATGCCGGCGAGCCACCAGACGGCGTGGTGGGCGGTGGCCAGGAGAGGCTGGCCCGGCAGCGGCGAGAGGCCGACTGCGGCGGGATCGACCGCCAGGGCCGCCGCCAGGGGTGAGGCGGCGAGTGCGCCGCCCAGGAAGATGTGGCAGAGCCAGGTGAAGCGTTTGGTCCACGAGTAGAGGGCGATCCAGGCGAGGACGGGGAGAGCGAGCGTGGCGGGCCACCAGTTGCCCATGAGGAGGCCGAAGAGTGAGGCCGCGGCGACGAAGGCGGCGGCGAAAGCGGCGGCGATGAACCATCCTCTTTGGGCGTTGAGTTCGCCGCTGGCGAAGACGCGTCGGGCGGTGCGGGGGTTTTTGGAGTCGATGGCGGCGTCTGCGAGCCTGTTGACCATCATGGCCCAGGAGCGTGCGGCGACCATGCAGACGACGACGAGTCCGAGCTGTGCCGCAAAGCGAGGCCAGGGGGAGTCGACGGGTCTGGCGATGCACGCGGCCAGGACGGCGAAGGGGAGGGCGAAGACCGAGTGGGAGAGCTTGATGTCGCGGGCGACGAGGCGGAACTGGGCGAGGGCAGGCGGGGCGGGCATCTGTGAGCGTAGGGGGAGTTGAACAGGACTGAGTGAAGACGGAAGACAGAAAGCAGAAAGGAGAAGGCAGAAGGCTGAACTTGAAGGCGGAAGGCTGAATCAATTCAGCCTTCCGCCT
>CAYHQQ010000069.1:0-20203 GCA_964358855.1 uncultured Phycisphaeraceae bacterium | reverse complement strand
GTTGTAGATCTCGGGGAGGCGGTCGTCTGGGAACTGGGCGTCGAAGGTGGAGCCGATGACCTGGGTGACTGTGCCGTTGGTGGACATGCTTCGTGGCCTCTCAAACGTGGTTGGGCGACCCGGTCCGGAGGGTCCGGGGAACGGGGTCCAAGGATAGCGCCCGGGAGGGGGGGAGGCCAGTTTCGCGAGGGGCGATGGTTGGGTGTGGGAAGGGTCTGAGGTTGGACGGCGCGAGCCGCTATCGTGGGCGATGGACTATGCGGTCGTGTGCCTGGTAGCCTTGTTTGCGGCGGGGCTTGCCTTTTTCTCCGGGTTTGGCCTTGGGACGCTGCTGCTCCCGGCGATGGCCCTGTTTTTTCCGGCCGAAGTTGCCGTTGCGGCGACCGCCGTCGTACACCTGGCCAACAACCTCTTCAAACTGACCCTGGTCGCCCGGTTTGCCGATCGCCGGATCGCTATTTCGTTCGGCCTCGCATCTGCGGTCGGGGCCTTCGCCGGAGCTTGGGCGCTGTCGATGATCGCCGACGTGGGGGTGCTGGCGACCTACACCGCCTGGGGTCACGTCTGCGAGGTCACGGTGCTCAAGCTGGTGATCGCGGTGGTCATGCTGGGGTTTGCGGTGCTGGAATTGACGCCCGCGCTGGAAGCCATCGAACTGCCGGCACGGATGATGGTGCTGGGGGGAGTCGTGTCGGGGTTCTTTGGCGGGCTCTCGGGGCATCAGGGGGCGCTGCGATCGGCGTTCCTGGCGCGGAGCGGCATGACCAAGGAGGCGATGGTGGGGACGCGGTGCGTGTGCGCAGTGATCGTCGATGTGACGAGACTCGCGGTCTATGGCTCGCTCATGTCGTCGCACTGGCGGACGATCGGAGAACACGGGCGCTGGGGCATTCTGATCGCGGCTTCGGGGTCGGCGTTTGTGGGCACGTTCGGCGGAAGCCTCTTGCTCAAATCCGTCACACTCCGCGGCGTGCGCCTCACGATCGGCGTGTGCCTGCTATTGGTCGCGATGGCGATTGGAGCGGGTGTGATCTGAGTGCGAGCGAGTTGGTTGCAGTGACGCGCACGGGAGACACCCCCTCCGGCCTCGAAGACTCGGCCACCTCCCCCGCTGCGCGAGGGAGGAGGGATCAGAACTTGCGGGGAGCGTCGGGCTTCTGGCCAGTCGTGGCCGAGGGGTCGACGACGGCGTGGAGATCGCCGGGGAGGATGATGCGGAAGGTCGCACCCTTGCCCTCATCGCTGTCGACGGTGATGCGCCCGCCGTGCTCTTCGATGATGCGTTTGGCGACGGCGAGGCCCAGCCCGGTGCCGCGCACGCCCTTGGTCGTGTTGAAGGGCTCGAAAACCCAGCCCTGCTTGTTCTTGGGGATGCCCGGGCCGTTGTCGTTGACGGAGATCTCCACGCACGAGCCGGAGGCGGACTGAGTCATCGAGCCCGTGGTCCAGGCAGCGCGGATCGTGACCACGCCCTTCTTGGGCTCGACCGCCTCCACCGCGTTGGTGAGAAGATTCACCAGGCATTGGTGGATGAGGTGCGGGTCGAGCATGACCGGGGGCATCTCACTATCGATGTCCGCGATGACGGCCACTTCCTTGGCCCTGGACTGGCCTTCGACGAGTTGAACCACCTCGGCCACCAACGGACCAAGCTTGGTAATCTCGGGCTCAACCTGTCGCTGGCGGCTGAAGGCGAGCATGTTGAGCGTGAGGCTGACGATGCGGTCGAGGTTTCGCTTGAGGATCGTCCAGCCGCCCTTGGCGACCTTGAGATCGTCCTTCTTGAGACCCAGCTCGACCACGTCGGCCCCGCCGCGGAGCCCTTGGAGGATGTTCTTGATGGAGTGCGACAGATTGGCGACGGTCGCGCCGATGGCGGCGAGTCGCTCGGTCTGGAGCTTCTGCGTGTAGAGCTCGGCGGTGGCGAGGGCCAGGCCCGTGTGCTGGCCGATGGCGTTGAGCAGCGAGAGCTGCTCGGCGGTGTAGGTGTAGTTGGCCATCGAGCTGTCGACGTAGATGGCGCCGAAGATACGATCGCGGAACTTGATGGGCGAGCAGACGGCCGAGCGAACGTGCCCGCGCTGGACGCTGTCGCCCTTGGCAAAGCGTGGGTCGGTCATGGCGTTGCTCGAGAGAACGCCCTCGCCCTGCTTCACGACGTGCTGGAGGATCGTGCGGCTGACGTGGATCTTGGCGTCGACAAGGTCCTTGGGGGCGGTCGCGTACTTGACAACCACCGGGGTCGGCGGCTCGTCGGGCGACTGGCCCATGAGAACGATGAAGCCGCGCTCGGGCTTGAACTCGGCGAAGACCACTTCCATCACCTGACGAAGGAGCTCGCCGCGCTCAGATGCCTGGGTCGTGATCGTCGTCAGGCGGTAGATCACCCGAAGGTGATCGATCGCGGCCGCTCTGGGCTCGGGCTCGGACATGACCACCGAATCGGCGTTGCTGGCCATGGTCCGCTCGATCGCCGCGTCCATCTGGTCTGTTCGCATGACTCGGATGACGTCGGGATCGCGCAGCTCGGTCTGGCCGAAGACAAACAGGGACGAACCCGTGCGGATCTGGTCGCCCGGGCGCAGGCGGATGCGATCGGTGATCCGCACGCCGTTGACGTACGTGCCGTTCTGGCTCTCCAGATCGCGGATGTACCAGATGCCGTCGTCGGGCGTGAGCTCGGCGTGACGCCTGGAAACAGTGGTGTCGGCAAGGGGCAGTGCTTCGCTCGACCGCCCGATCAGCTGGGGCTGATGGTCTGGCAGTTCATACTTTCGGCCCTTGTCAGGGCCTTGGATCACGGTGAGGATGAGCACTGTGGAGGATAGATCGGTCGACGGGGCTTCAAGCGCACAGTGGGATCAGGAATCGTTGGTTCAGTCGCCGATCTGAAGGACCAAGACGTCGTACGGGCGAAGGGTCTCGCCGGGCTTGTAGCCTCCGGGACGGGTCTTGGGGAGGTCCTTTTTGCCCAGAAGATCTCGGACCGTCTTTCGCTCGGTGAGTTCGGTGGGAAGGCGGAGGCCGTAGGCGCTGACGGGTTTGGAGGAGAGGTTGGCCAGGACAACAAGAGTGGTGCCCTCGTCCTTTCGCAGGAAGGCCCAGACGCCGGGGTCGGCGGTTTCGAGGATGGTCATCTCGCCGGTGCGAAGGGCCTTGTGCTGGGCGCGGAGGCGGATGAGCTTCTTGTAGAGGGCCAGAAGGCTGCCGGGGTCCTTGGACTGGACGGCAACATTTTTGACGCCGGCGTCCTTGTTGGCGGGGCGCCAGGACTTGTCGGCGGACGTGAAGCCCGCATTGTTGCCGGCGGTCCACTGCATGGGAGTGCGGATGTCCTCGTCAGGCTTCACGCCCACCATGCCGATTTCCTCGCCGTAGTAGATGAATGGGATTCCGGGGCTGGTGAGCAGCAAGGTGGCGGCGACGCGTGCTTTGGCCCAGGAGTCTGCGGGCGTCTTGACGGTGTCGAGCTTGCCGCCGCCGAAGCGGGACATGACCCGGTCCTGGTCGTGATTCGACAGGAAGGTTGAGAATTGGCCGAAGGGGTAGGAGGCGAGATTGTCCTTCCACTGTGATTCAAGCTTGTCTCGTTTGCCTTCGTTGAGAGCATCGATGGTGGCAAAGGCGGTGTGGAACTCAAAGGCCGAGTCGAGTTCCTTGCCCACATAGGGGACGACCTGTTCGGTGGGCGCCCAGACCTCGCCGACGGTGAAGGCGTCGGGCCTCACGCCCTTGTAGAAGGTGCGGAACTTCTTGATCCACTCGTGCGTGGCGGGCGTGCTTTCCTGCTGCTGGCCGTCTTCGATGAGGTGGCGGATGGCGTCGATGCGATAGCCGTCGGTCCCCATGTCGAGCCAGAATTTGACGACGTCGTTCATGGCGTCGGTCGCGCCCTGGTTTCGGAAGTTGAGGTCGGGCATGCCCTTCCAGAAGATGCCGTAGTAGTGGCCCACGCTGCCCTTCTTGGCGCCCGTCGCGGGCCAGGGATGCCAGACCTCCTGGTTCCAAGGGCCCTTCCAGCCGGGATCCTTCTCGCTCCAGACGTACCAGTCGTGCTTCTCGCTCTTGGGGTCAACAGCCTCCTTGAACCACGGATTCTCCCACGACGAGTGGTTGGGAACCAGATCGAGGATGACTCGGATACCTCGCTTCTTGCACTCGGCGAGGAGCTGCTTGTAGTCCTCGTTTGTGCCGTAGGCGTCCTGGACCTTCTTGTAGTCGCTGATGTCGTAGCCGTGGTAGCTTGGGGACTGCATGATGGGCATGAGCCACAAGGCGTTGATCCCCAGCGACTCGCCGGCGCCCGGCGAGCCGTCGTTGAGGTAGTCGAGGCGCTCGATGATGCCCTTGAGGTCGCCCACGCCGTCGTTGGCGAGCGGGCCCGAGGTGGAATCGGCGAACGAGCGAACAAAGATCTGGTAGAAGACCGCCGAGTTCCACCACGCGTCAAGATCGGGCTTGACCTTCTCGACGACGATGGTGGTCTTGGGCGTTGCGACGGGGTTGGTGGTCGGCTGCGACATGGCGGGGTTGGCGCCCAGGAGCAGGGCGAGGCACGAGGCGAGCGCGGGTGAGACGTGAGCAAGAGTCATCGAGAGGTCTCCGAAGGGCCACAGTGTATCGTTTGGGCGTTCGATCGCGACGGGTCACTCCTTGAATCGGTCGGCGGCGCGGCGTTTGGCGGCGAGCAGGCCGCTGTCGGTCGCGGAATCCGCCTTGGGTGGGGGCGCTTCCACGCCCGACTCCCGCAGCGCCCGTGCGCGGCGCCGGTCGAGCATGGACGCCTGGGTCGACGACTGCTCGCCGGGAGTGCGGATGGGGGACTGGTACCCGTCCGGCAGCGAGAGCGTGTCTTGATCGTCCTGAGCGGTTTCGCCCGTGGACGGGCCACGCAGGGCGTCGAGTGCGGCGGCGGCGGCGATGCCGCGGTCCCTCACCGAGTCGGCGATCGTGCGACCGAACTCCCCGCCGAGCCAGCGATCCCACGCCACGCGACGGGTGGCGATGTCGAGAATGAGAATGATCAGCGTCCACACCAGCAGCGGCTGCCAGATGGGCGAGAGAACCTCGAGCGGCCTGATTCCACCGCGATCAAAGAGTCGCGCGGTCCGGGCATCGTCGAACGCAAGGACCTCGCCCCCGCTGGTTGAGGCGATCTGCCGTAGAAGCGGAGCGTTGGAGGTCAGCTGTCGGTACTCGATCCCGCCCAGGTTCGAAGCGCCGACGACGACGGGTGGAACACGAACCCCGCCGACGCTTCCCGCGCCCATGCGCGGCTTGAGCACCGCGATGTACGAGCCCGAATCACCGGCATCCACGCCCGCCTCGTACGTTCCAGGTCCCGTCTGACGCAGACCAACCACGCTCGTCTCGCCCGAGGGCGAATAAACCGTCGCCTGCACGTCAAGTTGATCGATCGGGCTCGCCCCCCCACCCCCACCCCCACCTCCACCCTGCGTGTCGGGCCTGCTCGCGTCCAGGCGCAGCGTGAGCTTGCCATCGACGATCATCGCCCGCCCCTGCACACCCTGGGAGACCAAAGATGCCCGCGAGATCGAGCGCGCCGACTGCACCCAGAACCTGCGATAGCTGGGATGATTGATCCAGTCCGCGGCCCATCTGGAAGCATCCGAAGTGAACGCGGCGACCTGACCCAGCTCGACTTGCCAATGGGCCAGGAGCGGCTCATCGTGATCGCTCAGCAGCGGTGTGGTCACCGAGATCTCCTTGCGCGGAGCGGTGAGGGCGATGCCGGCCAGATCGGGAAGCCGCCCGACGCCGGCCAGGAGCGGCGAGCCAAGCTGGCCCAAACGCGGCGTGAAATTTCCCTCGCGAACCAGCGGGCTGCGGATGACGCGGATCGCCTTCATGAACACGCGGGGAAGCAGCTGCGCGTTCATGACCTCGTAGTACTCGCCACCCCCGCGAACGGCGATCGCCTGCATCGTCGTGCGGTCGGCGATATCGCCCAGCGAGATGGCCGAAACGGTGATGCCTCGGGCGTTGATGCGTGCCGCCAGGCCCGCGAGGCTCTCGGCGCCCTGCGAACGACCATCGGAAAGGAGCAGGATGTGCTTGCTGCGGGCCTGGATGGGAGCGAGTTGGTTTGCGGCCTCCTCCAGCGCCGGGCCGGCGACGGTGCCTCCGCCCTCGTGGATCGAGCGGGCGATGGCGGCGGAGGCCTCGGGATTGGTGTTGGGGGCCAGGGGGATGCGGATGGCGAGGCCGTCGTTGAACGAGATGACGCCAACGAGATCGTTCTTCTCAAGGCTCTTGATCGCCAGGGCTGTGGACTCATTGGCGATCTCCTGAAGGCTTCGGACCGATCCCTGGACGTGGAAGCCCATGGAGCCGGAGTTGTCGATGACAAAGACGATCGCCGAGTCCGGGGTGACGACGCGGTCGGGGAGCTCGAGTTCCACGGGAAAGACCGTGGCGAGCTCGCTGCCGCGCCAGCCGCCCCCGCCAAAGGCGTCGGGTCCGCCGACGATGAGAAGCCCGCCGCCCAGATCCTTGACGTACGAGAGCAAAAGTCGCTGGCGGTCGGGCGAGAGCCCGTCGGCCCCGACATTCTCGAAGATAACCAGGTCGTAGGTCTGAAGGGTGAGGAGGTCCGAGGGAAGTGCGTCGGGACGGACGGACTCGACGTTGAAGCCCGCCTCGACAAGCGTGCGGCTCAGGGTGGTGCCCTCGCCGGTGTTGACGGCGTTGAGGTGGAGGATCGCCCCCTGCCCGGGAGTGATGGTGAAGGCCTCGGCAACGTTGTTCTGGGTGAGCGTGTCGCCCAGCAGTGTGGGGGCATCGGGCGGCGAGGCGGGATCCACATCGCTCTCGTAGATCGCACGGAAGCGGTGGATTCGTCCGGGTGGGAGCGGGACATCCAGGACGATGACGTTCTGGCCCGGGACCAGGCTCACGCGACGCCCGTCGCCGGGCGAAGAGCCGTTGAGATCGATGGGGCGCTGCTCGTCGAGCAGGCGAAGCGTGCCCGACGTCGCCGAGGTCGACACCAGGACCACGCGGACACTGACGGTCGAGCCTGCGGCGGCGTGCGGCGGGGCATCGAGCGACTCGACGTACACCTCCTGGCGCACGTCGTACTCAACTGGAATGACGCAGATAGGAACGGCCCCACGCGATCCGGTTCCATCCCCCCCACCGCCCTCCGCGTCGCGTCTCCCTTGGCCCCCGACGTTGACCGCTCCGAGCCTCGACGCGGCGGCGAGCGCGTCGCCCGTGGTCTGCACGCCGTCGCTGAAGAGCACGATGCGTCCCGCGGCATCGGGCGGGAGCATGGCGCGAGCGAGTCGGATGGCGTCCTCGATGTTGGTCGCGTCGCCCAAGGGCAGATCGGGAGACCATTCCAGATCGGTCGAGCGGGTGGGGCTGACGACAGCGGCGGCCTGGCGGGCGAAGGCCACGATGCCCACCATGTCGTCGGGCCCGCGGCGGGCCGCGGTGTCGTCGATGAACCGGCGGATGAGGGCGGAGACGGGCTTGGTGGGAGACAGGTCGTGCTGCGTGCCGGGTGCTGCGAGCTGCGTCGCGGAGACGCTCTCCCAACCCTTGATGGAATTGATCGGGCGATCCATCGACTTGGAGACGTCGACGACGAAGATGACGGCAAACTTGTCGGTAGTCCTGACGGCGCTGGTGCCGGCCAGGAGAAGTGCGAGAAGGCCGAACAGCACCAGACGCAGCAGGACCGCCGACCACCTTCGCAAAAGGCTCATGGACGCGAACCAGCGGAGGGCAAGAAGGATGAAGGGCACCGCGAAGCAGGCGGCGTAGATCCACTGGGGATGCATGACGCGAAAGGACACCGTTTGACTGTATCGTTCGGGATTGGGGAGGGGAGACGGAACGACAAATTGCGGATTCTTTGATCGATTTGAGGAAGGGGGTCACACCGCAGCCGCAGCGCGGGTTCAGACTGGTGTGCGGGGCCCCCGCGGTGAACGTGCGGCCGCCCGGCTCCGCTCGGTCCATTCAAGCACAAGGATTGACACATGCGAACTTTCATTCTGTCACTGGTCTGTCTGACGGGAACCTCGATGGCGGCTGTGCCCGCGGGGTGGCAGCCCGCCGCCACGCCCCCGCGGGTGACTGCGCCGGGCATGCAGCCCGAGGAGCCGGACTTCGTCGTCGACGTGCGTGCGCTGCCGGAATGGGCGACCAGGCCCGCGGATCGCAACGCGGCCCTCAACTACTGGTCGGCGATCGCCTCGATCAGTAAGGAGCTGATGGAGGCGGCAAGCAAGGTCGACTGGGAGAAGGTCGGCCGAGAGACCGACGCCGCCAAGATGCCGCAGGAGTTCCGGGACGCGGCCAAGATGGTCGCCGAATCGGGCTGGCTGCGTCAGGAGGTTCTCATCGGCTCGACGGTCAACAAGTGCGACTTTGAGGTGCGCTACGAGGCGGGGATCGGGGCCCTCTTGCCCCACCTGGGGCGGGTGAGAACCGTGGTCCGGATCATGCGGGTCGAGGCGCGGCACTTTCTGACCCAAGGCAAGGGCGACGAGGCGGCGGCCAACGTGGCGGCGATGTTCAGGGTCGCCGAGCACGCGACGCACGACCGGATCCTCATCAGCTCGCTGGTGGGCGTTGCGATCTCGGCGGCGGCGCGCGAGGAAGCCGAGACGCTGCTGGCGTCGAAGCTGCTGACGCCGAGCGGGCGGGCGATGATCTCCCAGGCGATGGAAAGAGTGCTCACGGCGGACCCGTTCCTGGGCAAAGCGGCGGTCGAGAGCGAGCGGGACATCTTTCTGGGCTGGACCCAGACCCAGTTTGCCAGGGGGCCCAAGTACAGGGCGGTGGTGATCGGGCTCGCGGGCGGCAACGAGGAGAACGCGAGCGCCAAGACACGAAATCAGAAGATCACGAACATGACCGACGCCGAGGTTTCAGCCGAGATCGCCAAGGCCAAGGACGCGTACAAGCTGGCCCTGGTGGATTGGGACAGCCCCGACGCTTCCAAGACGCTCACCGACATCACCCAACGGGTCGAAAGAGGCGAGTTCGGATTGATCGCGCAGGTCCTGTTCCCGTCGCTGACCAAGGCACGCAACAACCTGAGCCTCGAGACGTCCAAGGTCAGGGACCTGGCCAAGCGCCTCAAGGAAGAGAACTGACCGGAGTCGCGCGATGATGGACGACACCCAGCACAAGCTCGACGGACGACTCGTCGCCGCGATCCTTCGCGGCGACGATGTCGCTGCGCGGGAGTTCTGGGGGCGCCACGCCCCATCCCTGCTCGTGTACGCCGCCTCGATCAACCGCGCGATCGCCGAGGACGCCGTGCAGTCGGTGTTCTGCCGTCTCCTGAATCTCAAGACGCGAACCGCCGGCGAGGTCGCCGACTGGCGAGCATATCTCGCGACGGCGGTGCGGCACGAGGTGTTGAATCGGATCCGCGAGCAGCGGCGACGAACCTCCCGAGAGGCCGGAGCGGCGGCGCAAGAGGCTACGAGCGCCACACGCTCCATCGCCGAGCGTGACGCGATCGCGGCGGCTCTGGAGCAACTCCCCAGAAGGCTTCGGGAGGTGGTCGTGCTGCGTCACTCCGCGGGGCTGAGCTTTGACCAGATCGCCCTGGCGCTGGGGTGCAATCGAAGCACGCTGGCATCGCGATACAGTTCGGGCGTGCGAATGCTCAAGGAACTTCTCGGGAGTCAGTCGGCGGGGGATCGCGTCAAGCCGGAGGTCACCAATGTCTGACGACGTGCTGAAAGAACTCGAGAATCGGATGGGTGCCGCGATGGTTCCCGCCGAGCCGCCGCGGGCGTTTCTGGCAGCGGTCAAGGGGAGGCGCGTGCGCCGGCGAATCGTGCGGACGATGGCGCTGGCGGCGGTGATCTGCGTCGCGGTCGTGACGGCGATGATGCTCCCGATGGGTCCGACGACCGTCGCACCCGGGCCGGGTGATGGGCCGCCCGCACCACTCGTGCACGCCCCCATCAGCCTGCCCGAAACGAGCTGGGCGCGGCTTTGGCGTGATAACCGCGACCTGCCCCCCGAGCAGATGGTGCTGGGCTCGAGCGAGGGCTCGGCACCCTCGCATCCGATGAGCGTGCGAAGCACCTCGGCGACGACCCTGGGGCTGTGACCGGATAACACGCCAAGCAACCACGCGCCCGGAGGCGTTCACGACCGGATAACGAGCGATCCGGGGGCGCTTGGTGAGAGCAATGGAAACAGGGTGGCAGAGTACAAGTCGCGGCTCGCGCCCTCCCGATATCACCGGAGTGCCAACGCCCAACATCACCAGATCGGCCCGTTCCGCGCCCGGACTTCGCCGTGGCCTCGCGCTTGCCGCGGTCCTCGCGTCGACGGCGTCAAGCGTCGTCGGCGCCGGGGCGATTGGCCTGCAGGGGCCTGACGAGCCGCAGCGTACCGGAGTTCCCGGTGCGACCCAGTTGGATGGTGCGGCCGGTCGGCTGACGAAATTCTTCGGCTTTGAAGAGGACACCCCCAACCCGGTGCCCGACCACTGGGTGAGGGCGCAGGAATCGCGCCGTCCCGTCAGCACGAGTCCCGGCGAGAGTGCCCACGCGGAGGGCGGATTCCCACCCATCAATCAGGCGGAACTCGACGAGACCGTGGCGGCGAGCGGGAAAGTCTCGTTCAAGCTGCCCACACGCGGCGGAAGCACGCGAGCGTCGCTCTCCTCGGGAGTGATCCCGGTCTTCAACGACGCGGATTATCGGGTGACGGCCAAAGTGAGAACGAGCGGGCTGGAGAACGCCCGGGCGACGGTGCTCGCCCGATTCCTCGATGCGCACAGCCAGCCGGTGGCGGGATCGGAGCGCCTGGCGGCGCTCACGACCTCCGAGAGCGGTTGGAGGGAGATCGGGGTGGAGGTGCCCGGCGAGTTTGAGAACGCCGCGTACCTGCAGATCGAGCTGCTCCTGCTGCAGCCCGCGCAGCAGTTGCGCGGAGCCAAGCCCAAGTACACCAGCCTGGCCCAGGACGTGTCGGGGGCGGCGTGGTTTGACGATGTTGCCGTGGTGCAGCTGGCGCGGATCTCGCTGACAACGACCGAACCTACCAACGTGATCGTCGCGCCGTGCGTGCCCGAACTGGTCGCGACGGTGCAGGACCTCACCGGTGAGGCCCTCATCGCGCACATCACCATCACCGACGACGCCGGACGCGTGGTGGACCGCATCAACCGGCCGGTGACCTCGTCGCGCGGCGGGATCAAGTTTAATCCGGCGCTATCTCGATATGGATGGTTCCATGCGACGCTCGACGTGATGAGCGGGAACCAGGCCGTCGGGTTCACGTCGGTGGACTACGTGTACCTGCCGCCCCAACGCACTGGTGGCGCCATCGACAAGCGCCCGGGCGGGTCGGCCGACACGCGCCGGATGGGCGTGGTGATCCATGACGCCGATGCGATTCGGGCGGGCCTCCTGCCCGAGCTGGTGTCGCGGCTTGGCACGGGGGCCGTGACGCTCCCGATCTGGACGCGGGATCTCACCCGCGAGAGAGTGGCCGACCGCGCGAAAGAGCTGGTGCCGCTGGTGGAGTCGATCGGCGCTGATTGGCGCGAGGTGACGCTCTCGCTCGCCACGCCGCCCACTGGGGCGCTGCCGATCGAGAAGCTCGACCGGGACGATCCCTGGGCAGTGCTGCGCGAAGATCGCAGCGTCTGGTGGCCTTACCTGGACCAGTTTCTCGACCGGTTCGGCCAGCGCGTCCGGCGGTGGCAGATCGGAGAGATCGGGAGCCAGACAGCCGCGTGGAGGCCCAACCTTCGCGGGGACCTTGATCGCCTCGACAGGCAGATCAGCACGCTGGTCTCGGGGCCCATCCTGACCGTCGCGTCGCGCGCGGAATACTGGGTCGGACCCGCGGACGTCGCCGACGCGAACCG
Source organism: uncultured Phycisphaeraceae bacterium (assembly GCA_964358855.1). Taxonomy (GTDB): domain Bacteria; phylum Planctomycetota; class Phycisphaerae; order Phycisphaerales; family UBA1924; genus UBA2396. Next base: position 8,325 of record CAYHQQ010000069.1, on the reverse strand, counting down.
AAGCGGAGGCGTCACCACGCTGCTCCCGGCGGAACTCAGCCCTGCGGGGGCGGGAGCGGTGGTGAACCACTGGCGGACCGCGGCGCAGGCGAGCACGCCCGAGCTTGCGGCCGACATCACGATCGTGCTCGAGTCCGGGGGTGCTCAGTTCGGGCAGGAGGCGGCGACCGATGATGTGTGCCGCAAGCTGCTGGAGATCTGGGAGGCGGCCGCGGAGAAGGGTGCCCGAACCAACGCGCCTCGGGTAAGGACCGCGATCGAGCAGCCCTGGACGTGGACGCCTGGTCGGCGCGGGCAGCCGGTGCCGACCGCGACGTACGCGGTGTGGCGGAACATGATCTCGCTGCTCTCCGACCGCGTGGTGGTGGGCGAGCTGCCGATTCGGGCGGGGGTTCGATGCCTGATCCTGGGGCCGTCGCGAGACGCGCCCGAGAGCACGGGCGGGATGCTGGCGCTGTGGAACGAGTCGGCGACATCGACGGACGCTGTGCTCGAGGCTCACCTGGGCTCGGGGGCGATGTGGCTGGTGGACAAGTTTGGAAACAGGACCCAGCTCCAGGAGGCCACCGAGCAGGAAGCCAAGTCGTCGCCGGGGACGGTGGTTGCCGGAGGCGCAACGGGGACGGGCGTCGAGGCGTCGAACACGCCGTCGGCGACGGTCCGGGTGATCGCGGGCCCATCGCCTGTGTTCATCGAGGGGATCGATGTCGAGTTTGCGAGGCTGGTGGCTTCGTTCCGCGTGACGCCCGAGTTCCTGGCATCGACCACGCAGCGCAAGGACGTGTCGGTGCAGTTCGACAACCCGTGGCCTTACCCAATCTCGGGACAGCTCAGCATCGTCGAGCCCATGGGAAGCGCCGTGTCCAACGACGGGCTGGATCGGAGCTGGAAAATCGTCCCTCGGGTGCACCGGTTCGCTGCGGGGCCCGGCGAGCGTGTGTCGCTGCCCGTCTCGGTCGCCTTCGGCGGGCTTGAGGAAGCGGGTCGCCGTGACTTTGTCTTCTCACTCGACATCGCGGGCGAACGCCGCGTGACGGCGATCAAAATCAGGTCCCCCATCGACATCGGGCTCCGGAATCTCAAGCTCGAGCTCTCGGCCGCTCAGTCGCCCAGATCCGACGGGCTCGACGTGGTCGTCGAGGCGCAGATCACCAACGTGGGGGATACAAGCGTGGACATCGAGTTGACGGCCTTTGCGCCCAAGCAGCCGCGAGCCGGGGCGGCGATCGGCGGGCTCCTGCCGGGACACCAGGCGATCCGACGCTTCGTGTTTCCCCGCGGGGCAGCGACGCTTCGGGGGCAGCGGGTGATCGTGAGCCTGACGGATCGGGATGGCGGAGCAAGGCTCAATGCTTCGGTGGTGGTGCCCTAGCCCGGGTTGCAACCGCGGCTTTGGCGTGCCTGTAGACCGTGAATCGCGTTGCACCGCCCAAACTGGTCGTGGGGCGGGGCCGCGTCCTTTCCGGGAAAGAGCACATGAGCCACAGTCGTCGAGAGTTCATCAAGGTATCCGCCGCGGCATCGGCGTTCGCGTTCGCCGGAGGCCTGGGCAACGCCCGAGCGTTGGCGGCGCCGCACGCGTCGGGCGGGATCCACCGCAAGGCGAAACTGAGCATTCTGGTCCTGGGTGGCACGGGCTTTCTGGGGCCGGCGGTCGTCGAGGCGGCCAAGGCTCGCGGGCACGACGTGACACTGTTCAATCGCGGACGGCGCGAGAAGTACGTGGGCTCGCCCGACGGCGTCGAGAAGCTGTACGGCAACCGCGACCCGCTCAAGTATGCTCAGAGCAAGGTCGTCGATGGCAAGGATGTGGACGATGAGACGTCACCCAAGGGGCTCAAGGAGCTCGAGGGCAAGAAATGGGACGCGGTGATCGACAACTCGGGCTACGTGCCCAGGATTGTCAAAGCCTCGGCCGAGCTCCTGGCGCCCAACGTGGGTCAGTACGTGTTCATCTCCTCGATCAGCGTCTACAAGAACAACGACAAGCCCAACAAAGATGAAAGCGACGAGATCGGCGTGATGAAGGACGAGAGCGTCGAGGAGATGGGGTCTCAGTTCGAAAATTACGGCCCTCTCAAGGCGCTGTGCGAGCAGGCGGCCGAGAAGGCGATGCCGGGGCGCGTGACCAACATCAGGCCCGGGTACATTGTCGGACCCCGCGACACCAGCGACCGCTTCACGTACTGGCCCGTGCGGGTGAGCAAGGGTGGCGAGGTGCTGGTGCCGGGAACGCCCCAGGACATCGTCCAGATCATCGACGTGCGCGACCTCGCCGAGTTCATGGTGCGCTGCGTCGAGAACAGGACATTCGGCATCTTCAACGCGACGGGGCCGGCCAAGCCGTTGACGCACGGCGAGACGATGGCGGCCTGCCTCGCGGCGAGCAAGGCAACAGGCGGCAAAGCGGACGCGACGTTCACTTATGTGCCGTGGGAATGGCTCAAGAATGCCGGTCTGCCACCAGGAACACTCCCGATCCTGCTTCCCGGCACGGGCGACGAGGCCGGGTTCCACTCCCGGGATGTGTCCAAGGCGATCAAGGCGGGGCTCAAGTTCAGGACGCCGCAGGAGACGTGCGAGGCCATCCTCAAGTGGTGGCCCGAGGCGGTGGCGCTTCGAGCAAAGGTCGACGGGCAGCAGCGCGAAGAGGCCAAGCGCGACGGCAAACCCGAAAGGCCCGCGGCTCCAACCGGTTTGAGAACAGGCATCCCCCAGGACAAGGAAAGAGAAATCCTGGCTAAGTGGGCCGCCGACCCGACTCGGACCGAGCCCAAGGACGGCGGGAAGAAGTAGAAGGCTTTGGAGCAGAAAAACCATGCAAGCCGGGAGACCCGGTTTGCATGGTTTCTTTGCGTTGAACTGCGTCATTCCGAGATCGCGACAGGCCGGTGGATTGAATGCGTCTTGATCCACTCGATCGTCGGCAACGCGTACGGGCGGAACTTCTCCACCGTGCCGGTCTCGTCGCTGTAGAGAAGCCCGCGGTGCTGACCCAGGGCGGCGGCCTGCGTTCCCTCGATCAGATTGCTCGAGTCATTGGCTGACATCTGGAAGAGAACTCGGTGGTCGAACTCCTTGATCGCGCGCCGGTCGATGACGCGGTCCAGGTTGGTCGCTGTGTCGGCCCGAGCGATCACATGGATGCCAAAGAGCGGACCCTCGCGCAGCAGCTTGGCGAACTGCTTGTCGGCCGTCGCCGCCGGTGCGTCCGAATCGCTTTCGTACCCGAAATCCGCGTCATTCTTCCGCAGCGAGCGGAAACGGTGCAGACCCCACACGACCAAGACCAGCGGGTCGGTCGCGGCCGAGCCCGTGCGCCGGCGTTCGAGCTCCTGGGAAAGGGCCGCAACGGCGGCGTCAGCCTCGCGGGGCGGGTGGACGCGGGCGACGGGACCCAGAGCAGCGGCCAGCTCGTAGAGCTCGCTCGTGCGCTCCGAATCAGCCGAGCCGCCGTCCAGGATGGTGATCGGGACGACGCCCGAAGCGCCCGCCGCGGCGGGCTGCTGGGAGGCCAGCGCGATGAGACACGCGAGCACGACGCCCAGGGCGGCGTGCTCCTGCTGACCCACGATGAGCAGATTGGACCCGCTCTGACGGCGCAGTCGCACGTTGGTCGGTTCCTTGATCGAGATCGCTTCGCCGAGCCAAACCGTGGGAATCTGCGGCACCGGAGCCTTGCCCGAGAGGAGCGCCACCAGCGTGTGATTGTCGGAGAGCTTGGAAGGGATGTTGCCCTCGAAGACAATCGGCGGCGTCACGGTGAAACCAGCGGCCTGGTAGCGATCCTCGACGGCCTGGAGGCACTTGTCACGGGTCTCGTCGGGGAGCCAGACGACCTGGAACGGGCTGTTGCCCTCGATCATGCCGCTGGCGTCGTTGTAGATCGCCTCGCCGGGGCGGTTGAGCAGACGTGGGGCCGAGTTGTCCTCGGACATGATGAGGTACGAGTCGGCCTCGGAGCACTGCAGCGCGATGCGGATGGCCATCTGACCCAGCGTGCTGCGGGCCAGGCTGTACGCGCCGCCGATGGTCTGGCTGCCCAGCACGACGTGCATGCCGAAAGCACGCCCCTGACGCACGAGTCGATCCAGCAGCAGCATCGCCTCCTGCGCAAGCTTGTCGTCCTCGGTGAAGAACTCCTGGAATTCGTCGACGATCAGGAGGGTGCGAGGCATCGCGGGGTGCGTGGGGGTGGTCGGGCCGACCTTGCGGTAGCCGTTGAGGTCCTGGATGCCAAGCTCGCGGAAAGTCTGGCCTCGCTTGGTGAGCTCGGCGTCGAGCCTGCGCAGGACCGAAAGGCCAAACTCGCGTTCAGACTCAACGGCCACGACGCGCGCGTGGGGCACCTTGTGGCTGGCGTAGGTCTTGAACTCGACGCCCTTCTTGAAGTCGAGCAGATAGAACTCGATCTCCTCGGGGCTGTACCACATCGCCAGGTTGGTGATGAGGGCGTGGAGCAGCGTCGACTTGCCCGAGCCGGTGCGTCCTGCGATGAGCACGTGCTGAGCGGTCCCCAGGCCCAGCGAGAGGTTCTGGAGTTTGGTGGCGCCGGCGCGCCCGAGCGGCACACGCACCTCGCGGGCGGAGTTCATCGACCACATCTGGTCGCCTTTGGGCGTGACGAGGTCGAACGGCACCTGCACCTTTCCGGCCTCCTTGGCGTGCTTGCCGACGGAGTGGGCGATCTGGGTCACGATCTCGTCGCTCGCCGGGGCTTCGGGTGTGAAGGGCCAGGGGCCAAAGTCGGCGTCCTTGAGCGTGAGGCGCCCGTCCTTGGTGACCAGGGTCAGACTGGCGTGCTCGACCTCGGCCAGTGGGACCCACGCGGGGGGTCGCTGGCGGGTGTCGGTGGCGATGAGCGTGAAAACGCCGCAGCGCGGGCCGCTGGCGACGATCGAGGCGAGCTTCTTGGCGGCGGTCTCGTTGAAGTTGGCGGGGAAATCGGCGATGACCAGGAAGCGGAAGGGCTCGGCGACCTCGCCGGCCTTCTCGTTGTACGCCTGGATGGTGGCGAACTCGTTGCGGAGGTACTTCTGGATCACCGCTTCCATGTGCTCGGTAAGGTCCGTCAGCTTCTGCTCGATGTGCCGCGTGTCGGTCCAGATCTTGTCCGACACCAGCGTCTCGTCGTGGTCGGCCAAGTGCATGAAGCCGGCGAAATTCTGGCCCAGGCCCACGGGATCGATGATCGTGAATTTCATCTTGCCGGGGGGGAAGGTGGTGAGCAGACGCAGCATGACGGCCTGCAGGGTCGCGATCGACTGAGCCCGGGCCTCGGGGGCCGTCTGGATCAAGAGCGAGCCCGTGCCCAGGAAGTCGAGCATGGCGGGGAGGTCGAAGGGCGGGGGCGTGGCGGCGACGAGCTGAGGGTCGCTGGGAACGCCCCCGGCCATCTGGGCGATGTCGATGCGAAGGAGGCCGAAGCGTGTTGCGGTGGGCACGGCATCGCGCGGCGTGAAATTCTGCCAGTCGGGGCCATTCCATGGGGGCGAGAGGGGTCGATCAAACTCAGTGATCTCGGCGATCTCGCGCTTGGCGTGGGCCATGCCATCGACCCAGCGAGCGGCGATGCCCACCAGGGCGGCGTCGTACTCGGCTCGGGCGGCGGCGACGCGCGCGTCGCGGGCGGAGGTCGCGGCGGCGAGGTCGGAGGCGTGGCGCTCCTTGGCGGCGGCGATCAGGCGGTTGTACTCGGTCTCGACGCGCCCGGTACGTTCGGTGGTCTTGGCATTCACGCGCGAGAGGTACGCGTGGTGTTTGGCGCGCAGGGCGGGCTCTTTGTTGTTGCGACGATCGGTGATCTCCTCCTGGAGCTCGTCAAACCGCTTCTGGCCCTTGGCCAGCTCCTCGTCGCGCCGGCGGAGGCCTTCGGCGAGCTGCGCCTCGCGGATCGCCTCGGCGGAGGAGATGAACGTTGTCAGGGCGTCCTGGGCCGTGGCGAGGGTGCGGGCGTGGAACTTGGCGGCCGCGGCAACACGGGTGCGAAGGGCGGCACGCAGCACGACAAACAGGAGGAGCGCCGCGACCAGGCCCGCCCCGGCGCCGAGACTGGCGGCAGTCGGCGGACGCTGGTCCTTGAGCAGCATGGCCCCCCCAACCGCTCCCCCGGCGATGAGGATGAAGGCGAAGATCAGAACAGACGAAAGACGCAAAAGCCCGGGCTCGACACGGGACGCCAGATGCGTGAGGCTGGTGCGGGCGGCGGTGACGGCGGCCAGCGGCGTTGGATTCTCACGGAGCGTCGCGGGCGGGTACGTGGGCAGCGGGGCGTGCTTGTAGCGGGCCAGCAGTTCGGCGGCCTGCGACTGGAGCTTGCCGAGCTCGTCGGTGCGGGACTTGTGCTCGCTGCTGGCGGAATCGAACTCCTTCTTGGCCTTGCCCTCGGAGGACTCAACAAGCGTTGACGCCATCCAGTGGGAGTTCTCGAGTTTCTTTTCCGCCTTGGTCTCCAGACGATCGGTGGTTTCGGAGAACCGGCCGACCTCGGTCTCCATGTCCTTGCGGGCCTCCATCATCTCGCGCTCGTGCTTCTCGCGGATGTCGTCGACGGCCTTGGACTTGGAGGCGTCGGCGATGCGCATCGCCTCGCCCAGGGTTCCGGTGAGCTCGTCGGCTCGCGAACGGAGCTCGCGCTCGGCCTGGGAGGACTGTTCCTTGAGCCGTTGGGCGACGGCCGTCTCCTCGCGTCCGCGCCACTCCACCAGCGGGGTGAGGTGCCTGAGAAGGTCTTTGGCCTTGGACGTGTAGGGTTGCATCGGGCGATGGTTCTCAAAGGGCGGAGGGCAGTCTGCGGAAGGCGGAAAGATATCCGATCCTGGAGGCAGGGTGGGGGCCATCTTAGTCGGAGGCATCCTCGCCGCATTCGCGGCGGACTTTGACCATGAGTTCCTGCACGTGATCGATGGCCTTGATGGCGGCGGAGATCCGCGGCTCGATAGGGTCGAGGACCTCTTTGGCAAAGAGCTTGGCGGTGTCGTCGTCCCAGTGCTGACGGGCACGGTCCCACGCGGCGCGGAGCTTCTTCTGGGCGTCCATCAGGTTGGCTTTGGCTACGGCGACGCTCATGGAGATCCCTGGTGGCACCGGTCTCCAGACCGGTGCTTTCAGTGCTTGGGACTCACCGCTCTGGAGAGCAGTGCCACCACTAGAACAAATCGGCGTTCCAGACCTCCCGATCGGCGGCGTCGATGACCGCCCGGACAATGCCGGCGGTGAGGACGACCACCGAGCCGGGTTGAAGAGGCAGGAGCGGGGCCAGGGCGGGAAAGCAGGTGCTGAAGGAGGCGATGGTCGTTTTGCGGAGGCCGCCGGTGACCTCGGGGCGGTCCAGGGGGCCGATGTACCACCCGCTGTCCCCTTTGGACGGCGTGGGAAGGCGGGTCAGAACGACGGCGGTGGATTCGATCGAGCGCCACGCGAAAACGATGGAGTCGCCGTCGGCGGGCGCCTCGCCATAGACGGCCATCCGCGCGATCGCCTGGGCGTCGAGATCGGTGGGAAAGCCGGCCTTCCAGGAGAGGTTGGAGATCCCGTCGAGTGACATGGCGTCGCGATCGGCGGGCGATGGGGCAAAGGCGCGGTGGGCGGCGTGGCGCGTTGCAGAAGGGACGACTTCCGGATCGGTGAGGGCGTCGACGGGCAAATCGCCGGCGTTCTCGGGGGTGATCGAGAGGTACTGCTCCAGGGCGGTGCACATACGCTCGAGGCGCGCGGTGGCGGCGGGGATATCGCGCTGGAGCGTCTCGACCAGGCCCGAGCACGAGGATTTGCACATCTGGGCCTCGCGGTCCCACACCGGTGACCACTTGCGGACGGCGTCGGCCTTCTCGCGGGCGGTCTCGAGCTTGGCTTGGGCGCGGCGGAGGGCCTGGCGCTCTTCGACGACCGAGGCGGGTTCGGGGGCGCGGGAGATTTGCTTCTTGGCGATGGCGGCCCGGGCGTAAGCGACCTTGTCCTCGCGCCGGCGGACTTCGTGCTTCCAGTAAGCGGGGCGTTCCTGCGAGATCCACTGGCTGACGCGCTGCACATCGGCATCGACGCCCGAGAGGGTCGTGCCAACTTCTTCGGCGAACTTGGCCAAGGCGGCTTTGACGTCGCGGAAGACGTCGAGGTTGGAGATTTTGGCTTGCTCGGACATCGTTTAAGACAAAGGCATTTTTAACACGGAGGACACGGAGGGGCACGGAGGAAGGCAGAGGAGAGAGAGAGAGAGAGAGAAGAAGAAGAAGAAGAAGAAGAAGTTGGAGGAGGAGACGACGAAGAAGAAGGGAGATTGTCCCAGCCATAGTTGAGGGTTAAGGCCCCGGAAGCGGCTCCGGGTTG
>CAYHQQ010000068.1:0-20988 GCA_964358855.1 uncultured Phycisphaeraceae bacterium | reverse complement strand
CACCCCAAGGCCCGATAGCCCTCTATCATCCGCCACGCGGCGCATGACGTGCCGCACCTCGACCGGAGCCTCCCCGATGCGCGTCAAGATCTTCGCCTCCCTCCTCCTCCTGGCCACCCTCACCGCCTGCGATACGGCCCGCCCCCTCCACTCCATCCGCGAGAAGGGCGACTACAACCTCGAAGTCGAACGCTACGACGAGGCCCGCGCCGAATACCGCGAGTACCTCGTCCGCAAGCCCGAGGACATCGAGGTCCGCTACCGCTACGCCAAGGCTCTCCTGGGCGCAGGCGAAACGAGCCTGGCCCGCGAGCAGTTCTCCCTCCTGGTCGACCTCGCCCCCACCGACGATCGCTTCATCGACGGGCACGTCGAATCCCTCTACGCCGCCGGTGAGAACGCCGATCTGGCCGCCTTCCTCGCCCGCATGTGCTCCCAGCGCGGCTCGGTCCGCGACTGGATCCGCCAGGCCGACCTGCAGCGCAAGACCGGCGACCTCGACGGCGCCAAAGCCTCCCTCCTGACCGCCGCCAGGTTCGACGCCGGACGCAGCACCCTCCCCTGGATCGCCCAGGCCGACCTCTTCGCCAGCATCGGCGACAAACAGTCCGAGCGGGCGGCCATCGCCAACGCCCTCTTCATCTCCCCCGGCCACCCCGCGCTGTCGGAGCGCTTTCGCAAGCTTGGCGGGATTCCGGGCCCCACCGCTGGCGTCAGGCCCGCCGAGTACACCGAGCCGATGAAGAAATAAAGCACTTGAGATTTGAAATTTCAGATTTGAAATCCTCACATGTTCTCCCTCTTCCGCAAACAACCCGCCGCCCCCTCCCTCGAATGGAATGAGTTCACCTCGCGCCCCTTCAGCGGGCGCACATCCGCTACCGCTGACTCCATCGACCCCATCCTCACCCGATTCATCGCGGAGCCGCCCGACTCCTCAGCCTTCCTCATCCTCACCATCACGCCGCAGACCTACCTCCAGGCCGCCCGACGCCCCACAGGCTTCGTCCTTGAGTACCAGTTCGACGACACCGACCAGCACTTCGAGTGCACCGAGAACGTCACGCCCGAGCTGCTCTCGACCCTTTTCCATCTCTATCTCGACAATCCCGCTGGCATCGTGGACCTCGCCGCCTGGAAGAAGCTCGACCTCTGACCCCAAAAACGCGACATGCTTCCCCCAAGGAAGCATGCCACACGATCCAAACTCATCACACGCGAGCGTGACGCCCCGAGCGTCGCCCGCATCACTCACGCCGTCGCCGCAGGCCCATCGTCAGGCACCCGGCCGTCATCAGCACCGCCGCACCCGGCGCCGGCACCGAGCTCAGCGCAAACGAACCGTGGGACGACACATCGCCGCTCTTCTTGCCGTGGGCGTAGAACGTGTACGGATTGCCGTCGCCATTGCCCCAGATGTTCACCTCGGTCTTCCCGTTCCCAAAGAGCAGCCCGTACACGTTCATCTTCGTGTTCTGGATCGGGAAGAGCTGGTTGTCGACGATGAAGAACCCCGACGGGCTCAAGACCGCCGCCCTCCCGTTCTTGTTGGGAATCAGGTCGTACGAGCCCGCCGCGCTCGACGACGTCACAAAGAGCTGACCGCTCATCACCGACAATGACCCATCGCCATTGGAAATCGCCGACAACATTCCGTGCCCGCACACGCTGATGCTCGAATAGCTGAACGTGTAGTCGTCGCCCCGGGCGGCGCTGGTGAGACCCCCGGCAACCCCGGCAAGGATGGCGATCGAGGCGATGTGACGATGCATATTCAGTCCTCCACGCTGGCACGCCATCGTGCAACGCAGCGGGCCGCCTCGAGCCGAGGCCCTTCAATCCCGCCGCACCCTCACCTTCCAATTCACCCACGCCCCGGGCAACCTCCTCACCCCGATTGCCGCTCGCCGAGTGGGCCTGTGCCGCCTGTGCGGCCCCCACCTGCCCCTACGGACCAGCACCCGCCCATTTCCCCGCCCAATCTCCCCGCCCCTCCCGTGGTATTCTCTGGCTTATGGCCACCACCACCTCACTCCGACCCGTCACCCTCTTCACCGGCCAATGGGCCGACCTCACCCTCGACACCATGGCCGCCAAAGCCAGGTCCTTCGGCTACGACGGCCTCGAACTCGCCTGTTGGGGCGACCACTTCTCCCCCACGACCGCCCTCTCCGACCCCGCCTACTGCAAAGGCCGCCATGACCTGCTCGCCAAGCACAACCTCAAGACCTGGGCGATCTCGACCCACCTCGTGGGACAGGCCGTCTGCGACAACATCGACGCCCGCCACAAGCTGATCCTCCCGCCCGAAGTCTGGGGCGATGGCGAGCCCGAGGGCGTCCGCCGCCGCGCCGCCGACGAGATGAAGGCCACCGCTCGCGCCGCGGCGAAACTCGGCGTCAAGGTCGTCAACGGCTTCACCGGCTCGTCCATCTGGGGCATGTTCTACTTCTTCCCACCCACCAGCAAGGACGACGTCAAACGCGGCTTCGACGACTTTGCGAAGCGCTGGGGGCCGATCCTCGATGTCTTCAAGGCCGAGGGCGTGAAGTTCGCCCTCGAAGTCCACCCCGGCGAAATCGCCTACGACTACTACTCCACCGAAACCGCACTCTCCGCCATCGGCAACCACCCCGCCTTCGGCCTCAACTTCGACCCTTCCCACCTCCTCTGGCAAGGCGTCTCGCCCCACGCCTTCATCGACCGCTTCGCCGACCGCATCTTCCACTGCCACATGAAAGACGTCTCCGTCTACTACGGCCAAAAAGACGGCAAAACCGGAGTCCTGGGCAGCCACCTCGCCTTCGGCGATGCCCGTCGCGGCTGGGACTTCCGCTCCGTCGGCCGCGGCCACGTGAACTTCGAGGAGATCATGCGTTCCCTCAACCGCGCCGCCTACACCGGCCCCCTCAGCGTCGAATGGGAAGACCCCGACATGGAACGCGAGCACGGCGCCAAGGAAAGCTGCGAGTTCGTACGCCGCCTCCAGTTCAAACCCAGCAACGTCGCCTTTGATGCGGCGTTTGAGAAGAAATGAACTCGCCGTGACTTCCCAGACCACAGAAACCGCCGCCCTGCTGGCCCGCATCACAGCGACGCCTGGACTTTGTGGTGGCAGAGCTTGTATCCGCAACCTTCGCATCCGCGTTGTCGACATCCTCGAACTGCTCGCCGCAGGTCTCTCACCCGCTGAGGTTGTCATCGAACTTCCCGACCTTGAACCCGACGACGTCCGAGCGGCGCTGGTCTACGCTGCCAGACGTCTGAACCATCCGACCTTATTCACGTAAACCGATTGCAAAGGGTCCCCGAATGTCACGAGTCCTCAACATGGGCATGGTCGGCGGCGGCAAAGACGCCTTCATCGGGGCCGTCCACCGTCGTGCCGCCTGCTTTGACCTAGGTGTGCAATTCGTTGCCGGGTGCTTGTCGAGTTCACCCGCCAAGGCCCTCGACAGCGGGCGCGAGCTCGGCCTGGCCGCCAACCGAAACTACGGCACCTGGCAGGAGATGCTCGGCAGCGAACTCAAGCTCCCCCTCGGCGAACGCATCGACTTCGTCTCCATCGTCACGCCCAATCACGTCCACGCCCCCGTCGCCAAGGCCTTCGCAGAGGCCGGCGTCAACGTCGTCTGCGACAAGCCCCTGTGCCTCAACTCCGCCGAGGCCGCGGGGCTCATCGCCGCCCAGAAGAAGAGCGGCGTGGTCTTCGCCGTGACCTACAACTACTCGGGCTATCCGATGGTCAAGCAGGCTCGCCACATGGTCGCCAATGGCGAGCTGGGCACCATCCGCAAGGTGATCGTCGAGTACAACCAGGGCTGGCTCGCCGCCAAGCTCGAAGCCAGCGGCCAAAAGCAGGCTGACTGGCGCACCGACCCCTCGCGCAGCGGCGCTGGCGGCGCCATCGGCGATATCGGCTCCCACGCCGAGCAGCTCGTGAGCAACATCACAGGCCTCCACATCGAGAGCCTCTGCGCCGACCTCACCAGCTTCGTCGAAGGCCGCCGCCTCGACGACGACGCCAACGTGCTCCTTCGCCTCTCCGGCGGCGCCCGGGCCGTCCTCATCGCCTCCCAGATCGAAATCGGCCACGAGAACGACCTCTCCATCCGCGTCTTTGGCACCAAGGGCACGCTGGGGTGGCGCCAGGAAGAACCCAACGAGCTCTGGCACAGACAAATCGGCGAACCCGACCGCGTCCTTCGCCGCGGCAACGGCTACCTCTGCGACGCCGCCAAGAGCGCCTCGCGCCTGCCGCCCGGCCACCCCGAGGCCTTCTTTGAGGCCTTCGCCAACATGTACGCCGAGGCCTGCGCCCACATCAGTGCCCGCGAGGCCGGCGGGGCGAAGGACGGCAAGCAGACGTGGGATTACCCGACGCTCATCGACGGCGCCCGCGGCGTGCGGTTCATAGAAAAAACGGTCGAGAGCGCGGGCTCCGACCGTAAGTGGACTTCGATGAGATAGTCTCGGTCAGACGAACTGAGTCTTGCCCGGGATCGCCACCGGCGTCGTGGGCATCGGACCCATCGCCAATTCCTTGGGCATCGTGTCGAGCTTGCTCGCCATCGCCTGCTCCCACGTCACTTCCTGACCCGTGTACGCGCTCATCCGACCCATGATCGCCGTCAGCGTGCTGTGCGCGATCCGCTCGGCCTCGTTGATCGGCTTGCCATCGGTGATGCTCTTCACCAGATCGGTGTGCTCCTGCACGTACGGCGCGTTGTTCTTGCTCTTCTCGTGCTTCCAGTTCACCTCGCCCTTGATCTCCGCGTACCCCGAGGTCAAGGTCGCCACGCCCTTGGTCCCGATGATCTGCTCGGAGACCTTGTTGGCGCACCCGTCGGCCTGGCGGCACTGGCTGTTGCCAACCCGCACGTCGTCGTACACATACTGGATCGCAAAGTGATCGAAAATGTGCCCGTACTTGGCCTCCGTCCGCGATTGCCGCCCGCCCAGGCCAATACAACGCTTGGGAGTCGTGCCCATCGCCCAGTTCATCACGTCGATGTTGTGCACGTGCTGCTCGACGATGTGATCGCCGCTCAGCCACGTGTAGTACAGCCAGTTGCGGATCTGGAATTCCATGTCGCTCCACTCGGGCTGACGCGGCTTGTCCCACAAGAGCCCCTGGTTCCACCACACGTTCGCCGCCACCACCTTGCCGATCGCCCCGTCCTGGATCCGCTTCATCGCCTCCAGATAGCACGTCTCGTGGCGCCTCTGCGTCCCGGTCACCACCGACAGGCCCTTGGTCTTGGCCAGCTCGCCCGCCGCCAGCACCTTGCGGATGCCCGTCGGGTCCACGCCCACCGGCTTCTCAAAGAAGATGTGCTTGCCCGCGTTCACCGCCGCCTCAAAGTGGATCGGCCGGAACCCCGGCGCCGTCGCCAGAATCACCATGTCGATCCCGCTCGCCAGCACCTGCTTGTACGCGTCAAAGCCCGTGAACGTCCGATCGCCCAGGTTCACCCGCGAGGAAAGCCCACCGTCGAGCCCCGACAGATGCTGCTTGGCCTCGTTCACCCGATCCTTCATCACGTCGCCGATCGCCACGATCTCGGTGTCGGGACTCCCAGACAAGCAATCACCCGCCGCCCCGATCCCACGCCCGCCGCACCCCACCACCCCAACCTTGATCCGCCCCGCTCGCCCTCCACCGCCCCACGCGCCCCGCGCGATCGGCGTCACCAGCGATGCGGCCGCCACCGCCGTGCCAGCGACAGCTGTGGTCTTGAGGAAATTGCGACGGGAGACATCGCTGGAATTCGACGCGGGTTGATCGTTCATGATTGGCTCACATTCTGGGCAAAGACCGGCAACCATGCCGGTGGGGTTTGGATTCAGAATACCAGACGCCGCATCGAGTCACAAGCCCGACTTGAATCCCCCCACACCCTACCTCCAACCCCCAACCCTCCGCTCTACAAGAGCGCCGCCGCCCTCAGTTGATCTCTCTGATGTACAAATTGGCAAACTGCACCGGATCGCCGTGGTTCTGCAGCGCGATGGGCCCCTCCGCCGCCATCCCCGGAAGCTGGGCGTTGGTGATCACCTGCTTCCCGTTGAGCTCGATCGTCAGCCGGTCGCCCTTCACCGTGATGTGGAAGCGGTTCCACTCCCCCGGCGCGTTGTCCGCCTTGACCTTGGGCGTCACCCCGGCCCTCACCTCCGCGGGCATCTTGGGATCCGTGCGGTACCCATAGACCTCTCCGCTCCCGCAAGGCCAGCACCAGATGTTCGCCTGGTTCTTGCTGCTCCCACGGAAGTAGATCCCGCTGTCCCCCGCGTCCTTGCCCTTGAGCGTCTTGACCTTCCCGCTCTCATCCTTCGCGTACTCGCCGCTGGGCAAGACGATCGCGTGGTCTTCCATCACCGGCTCGCGGGGCAAGCGCCAGTCGACCATCATCTCAAAGTCCTTGTACGACTTGAGCGACCAAAGGTCCGTCGCTTTCCCGTCGTAGTCGATCACGTTGCCCGCCGCCCTCCAGTGGTCCTTGTGCCCCGCCTCGAACTTCCACGCCGCAAAGCTCTCGCCGGCAAAGAGATCAATCCAGCCCTTGTCCGTTGCGATCATCGTCGGCGCCGCGAGCGGCGTGCCCAGGTTGATCACCGCCGTCAGGTCCACCTTCTCAGTGCCCATCGCCCAGTCGTCGCTGCGGAAAGGCGACGCCGGCAGCCCGTCCTTGTTGAACAGGTTGGGATCGCAGTCGTCCGACCACCCATACCGCACCGCCACGGGTTTGGCAACCCTGGGGCTCTTGACGACAATGGCGTCGCCGTCGATCGTCGCGGTGGCACGAACAAACTTCTTGTCATCGCCCGCGACAAAGAAATCCTTGAGCTCCCCGCCCTTGGCCATCAGCCCTCCGCCCACGTGATCGAACGTCACGCGGGCCGCCCCGCCATCAAACTTCACCCCCTTGAAGATCGGCCCGCTGTACTCGAATCCGCTCTTGCCGTACGTCTTGGCCAGCGCCCACAACGCCAGCCGCCGACCCACCTCGGCCTTGCGACGCGGATGGATGTCCTTGGGGTCGCCAATGTCCATCGTCACCGCCATGCCCGTGTTGGGCAAGGCGAGCGTCGCCAGTTGCGACTCACGCACCAGCGACGTCTGCCCGATGTCGTTCCCATACCGGAACGGTGCGAGTTGCACGAACCCAAACGCCATGTCGGGCCGCCCAAACTGCGACCGCCAGTCCTGGATCATCCCGCCAAAGAGGTCCCGGTACGCGATCGGATTGTCGCGGTTGGACTCGCCCTGGTACCAGATCACCCCCCTTGGCGTGAACGGCCTGATCGTCGTCACCATCCCGTTGAACAGAATCGTCGGCACGTTGGGATGCAGATTCATCCCGCCGGGAATCGCCGGCAGGCTTTTGGCCTCCGCCCCTGCCTTGAACTTCCACCCGCCCGCCAGCGCGATCGGCGCCGTCTCGCCGATCTTGAGCGTCATCTGCTCGGGCTTCCCATTGATGCCCCCCGGACCCGCGGTGTCCAGAATCCGCACCGCGATCACGTTCTCCCCCGCCTTGAGCAGCCCGGCGGGAACCTGGTACACGCGGGCATTGGACCAGTGCCCGTCGTCGTGCGTCGCCCCCACCATCGTCCCGTTCACCCACACATCGTCGCGATCGTCGATCGGGCCCAGCGAGAGTGTCGCCGCCTTGCCCGCCTGATCCGCCGCGACCGTCACCTTCTTGCGGAAGTACACCACGCCGTCAAAGTTCGCCAGCGCCCCGTCGAGCGTCCTTGGCAGAACCATCTCGCCCCACGCCGCGTCGTCCAGCGCCGCGCCCGACCACCCCTTGCCCACCTTGGGCCCCAGATTGTCCAGCCCAGCCCACCACGCCTCCCCCGCCTTGTTCGCCAGCATGTCCCGCTGGTTGGGGTCTTTCATCATCCGAATGTTCTCGAGCGTCGCGCTCTGATCCGGGAACTTGGAGAGCGCCGTCTCGCTCATCCACGCCTCAACCCGCGTCCCGCCCCAGTCACACGAGATCAGCCCCACCGGCACATTCAACTTCTTGCGCAGCTCCTTGCCGAACGAATAGCCCACCGCGCTGAACCCCTTCACCGGCTGCGTCGTCGCGCCCTCCCACGTCCCGCCGTTGTCCGACCGCTGGTGCAGCGAGATCACGTTCTCAACCATGAACAGCCGCATCAACGGGTCGTTCGCCGCCGCCGCATCCGCCTCGCCCCCCTCGCCCTGCTGCACCGTCATCTCCATGTTGGACTGCCCGCTGCAGATCCACACCTCCCCGATGTACACGTTGTCCAGCGTGATCGCCTCGGTGCTCCGGTCACCCTTGAACGTCAGCGTCTGGGCCGTGTTCTGCCCCGCGGGCGTCGAGATCCTGCCCTCCCACCGCCCGCTGGCCGCCACCGCGACCTTGAGCGCCTTCCCCCAGCTCGACGTGATCTCGATCGTCTCCCCCGGCGTGCCCCAGCCGAACAACGCCGCCTCAGACTGCTGCTGCAGCACCATCCCGCTCGAGATCACGTGCGGCAGCCTGACATCCGCCCAAACCGCCGTCGGCAACCCCGATGAACACACCAGTGCGGCGATCGAAAGTGCGGCGGGGCGGAGGTATTGCATGTTGAATCCCAAGTAAGGGGTGAGAATCAGGCACGATCCCAAGGCAGGACCGGCCGGACTCCAACAGCATACCACATTTCCGCCTCGCGAGCCCGCCCATACCCGCCCTACCTCACCCGGAATCCCGGCCACGCATCGCCCATGCGTGCCTTCAGCGTCTTGCTCGCGCTCAGCCGATCGCCGTCGATCTCGGTGATGCTGAACGACACCTCCAGATCGTTGAGCCACCCATGCTCGATCAACGCCGTCGCCGCCTCGCGAAAGGTGCTCACCGGCGTCCCGCCGATCGCCGTCAAGATCATCCCGCTCTTGAAGCCCGCGGCCTCCGCCGGCGTGCCGCGAAACACGCTCACCACCATCAATCCAAGCTCCGTCCGCGAGAACTCAATCCCGGTTTGCGTCAAAATGAAGATGTTGGGCGGCCCGGCGATCAGCGCCTCAGGAGGCATCTGGCCCAGAACCACAGTCGTGTCGCGAAACTCGCCCGCCTCGCCTCCCACCCGCACCGGCCTCCAATACCGGATGTTCACGCCCTCGCCCGGCTTGATCGTCGCCACAATGCTCCGAAGCGTCTGCCGGCGGGTCACCGGCTTGCCCTTGATCTCCATGATCACATCGCCTCCCCGCAGCCCCGCCGCGTCCGAAGGCCCGCCGCGTGACACCCTTCCCAGGAGCAACCCCGTGCCCTTGTAGCGGTCGCCGTCATAGATCTGCCTCTCGTCGTCGGGCGAAAACTCGATCCCAAGATACCCGCGGAGCACCTTCCCACCCGCGATAAGCTGGTCGGCAATGTACTCGATGGTCGCGATGGGAATGGCAAAGCTGATGCCCGCCGACTGCCCCTCGTCGCCCCCGCCGCCTCGCTCGGTCCGCGCCGTCGCAATCGCCACGTTCATGCCCACGACCCGCCCCCGCACATCCGCCAGCGGCCCGCCCGAGTTGCCCGGATTCACCGCCGCGTCGGTCTGGATGAGGTTGGAAAAACCGCCAAGCTCCGCCGCCGGCCCCGCGATCCTCCCCAGACCCGAAATAATCCCCTGCGACATCGAGAACTTGAAGCCAAAGGGCGAGCCGAACGCAAAGACGTGCTCCCCCTGCTGCGGGTTGGCGTCCGACGCCCTCCGCGCCGCAAAGAGCCCCGGCTGCACCGCCACCTTGATCACCGCCACATCCGTCAGCGCGTCCGAGCCCGTCAGCGTCCCCTCCACAACCTGCCCGTCAAAGAACTGCACCTTGATCGACGTCGCCCCGCGAACCACGTGCGCGTTGGTGATGATGTGCCCCGCATCGTCGTACACCCACCCCGAGCCCGACGAACGCCCGCCGTTGATGTCAATATGCACGACCGACGGCTCCACCGCCTGCGCCACAGCTCGGGTCGCCACGTCAAACTGCGTGAGAACGTTGGATTGATCCAGCGTCGCCTCGGCGTGCTCGATGAGCGCCGCCGTCCGGATCGCCGCCGAACGCCGCAGCACGTCGGGCACCACGAACATCGCGCACACCGCGATCAGCAGCACCACCAACGCCGGCCCGTACGCAACAAACCTCCGCATCAGAACCTCCGCTGTTGGTTCGCCCGCCGACTATCGGCCGTTTCCAGGCGCAAGCCCCACCTTCGCTCCAGTCGGTGCCAGCCTCCCCGCCTCGCCGACCTTCATCGTGTACCGCACGCCGCCCAGGTCCCTCGACGCCACCCGCGCCACCCACTGCGCCGCCGCGTCCGCCACCGCCGATCCCATCGCCGCAACCGGAGCCGCAAACCGCGGCGGCTTATCACTCAGCCCCAGAAGATCGTGCACCACCAGCACCTGCCCGTGGCACGCCGTTCCCGCCCCGATGCCGATCAGCGGCACGCTCGTCGCTTCCATCACCCTCGCCGTGACCTCGTCGGGCACCGCCTCCGCCAACAGCATCACCGCGCCCGCCCGCTCCAGCGCCACCGCATCCCGCACGATCTGGTCCGCCTGGGCCGCCGTCCGCCCGGCCGCGACGTACCCGCTGGTCAATCCCGCCCTCTGGGGCAAGCTGCCCACGTGAGCGCACACCGGGATTCCCGCCCGAGCCATCTTCTCGATCAACGGCGCGAACGACTCGTCCGCCTCGACCTTCACAATGTCAGCATGCCCCTCGACCAGGAACCGCCCCGCGTTGCGAATGCCCTCGGCCTCATCGGCCTGGTAGCTCATGAACGGCATGTCCGCCATCACCACCACGTCCGGCGCCCCACGCTTCACCGCCGCCGTCAGCGCGATCAGAATCTCCAGCGGCATGTCCACCGTGCGATCAAACCCCAGAATGACCTCGGCCGCCGTGTCGCCCACCAGAAGCACGTGCACCCCGCCCCGCGCCAGCCACCGGGCCGTCGTCGCGTCGTACGCCGTGAGGCAGGCAAAGGGCTGGCCGGCCTGAGCCATGCGTTGCAACGACCTGAGCGTGGTGGGTGCGATGGGGGCGGTGGGGGCGGTGGTCACGGCGAAATGATACGAGCCCAAAGTTCGAGCGAGCGGGTGCTCAAATCCACCTCCGGCTTGCCCCACTCCCCGTCGCTCGGGCCTCGTTCGGTGCGCCCCCGCTCACTGGCAAGGGGTCTCAAACGCCACCACAAACGCGTCGTAATCGAAGAAATCCTCCGAGCCGTCGCCGTCGAAGTCCGCCGTCCTGCCCGGCGGACAGACGATCCCCTCGAAGCAGTTCACAAACGCGTCGTAATCGAAGAAATCCACCGTCCCGTCGCAGTCGTAATCCGAGGCGCAGATCAAAAGCTCCGCCTCGGGCGTCTGGTGCACGCCGCAGGCTGTGGTCACAAGACACGAGTACCGGGCCGAGCCCTGCGCCCCGGGCACCAGGAGCACCTTGCCCGTCTCAGTCGGGATGGGCGCCCCGTCCTTCGACCACAGATACGTAGCGCCCGGCGCGTCGAGGTGGATCGCCTCAAAGGTCGCGTCGCCGCCGCGGCAGAGCCGCGCGGTCGCCGGCTTCACCACCGGACGCCCATCGGGACTCTCGTGCAGCACGCTCACCTCGTCGGCCGACAGCGCCCGGTCATAAATGCGGATCTCGTCGATGACTCCCGGAAGGTGGAACTGCGGGAGATTGTTGAAGCACCCAAAGCGAACCGGCCTGGCGTACGACACGATCGAGCCCGTCGCGGGATAGTGGCTGAGCCGGACCCCGTCGGCGTAGAAGCTCATCGTCGAGCCGTCGTACGTGCCCACCACGTGGTACCACCGCCCGGTCGAATAGAAACGAAGATCGCTGCCCGCCCCCGCCGGCGCCCCGTTGGCCGCCACGATGAACGAGAAACTCGACGGATAGGGGTACTGATCACCGCTCACGCCCAGCTGATACTGGTAGTACGGGTAGCAATGGCACGAAGCGCCCTTGTCGACGATCGGGTCCGAGCCGCTGCCCGAGAAACTCGTGCTGAACCACCAGGCGCTGATCGAGATCGCCGCCGTCGGATTGAGCGACGCCGAATCGGCGACTTGAACAAAGTCATTGAACCCGTCCAGTGAGAGCCCGCTTCCGGCGGCCCCAGGAACATAACCGGGCGCTCCCACCGCAACCCCGTCATTCGCAAAGCCCGAGGCATCCAGCAGATTCCCCTCAAAGGACCACTGTCCCACAAGCCCCGTGCAAGGCTGGGCATGCGCCGCCCCACACAGAGCACCACTGGCGATAAGCGACGCTGCAAAAGTCTTGCACTTCATGGAGACCTCCACCGAAACACAAATGGAACAGGCCCGCCATCGTACTCGATGGCGGGCCTGTTGCAAGATCAAATCAAAGGTCCGAGAGCTATGGCCGGCTCAGGGGCAGGGGGTCTCAAAGGCCACCACAAACGCGTCGTAGTCAAAGAAGTCCACCGTGCCGTCGCCGTCAAAGTCGGCCGTCTTGCCGGGGGGGCACGCCCCGCCCTCAAAGCACGTCACGAAGGCGTCGTAGTCGAAGAAGTCCACCGTGCCGTCGCCGTCAAAGTCTGCGGGGCAGGGCCCCTGGAAGTTCACGTGCAAGGTACCCGTGCCGCGAGCGCCCTGGTATCCGCCCACGCGGATGTAGTAGTCACGCCCGGCGACGACCTCGAGGTTCTCAATCTTGGACTGAAGCCCGCACAAGTCGTCGTTGCACGTCAGATAGGACGAGTGCCCGATGCACGGAGCATTCTGGTAGATCGCGATCTTGGTGTCAAAGCTGCTCCCGCAGGTGTCGATGTCCGCGTACCCGGACTGGACGGGCGAGTAAACCCACCACAGATCCCCGTTCACCTGCATGTCGTTGCCGCCGTTGGTGCAGGTGTTGAGCACGGGCCCATCGGTATCGGCCATCGTGTTGTCGAACGGATACGAGCCCGCTCCGATCGGAGTCGCGCCCTCGCAGTGGTCGTTCACCGGCCCGACGTTGAGCTCGTACTGCCCCGAGCCCCCGTTGAAACCCGCGACGCGGATGTAGTAGGTCGCACCCTGCGTCACGCCGAGGCTGAGGTAGCTCTGAAGCCCCCCGCACCCAAACCCGCCCGGCGCGTCGTCGTTGCACCCGACCTCGGTGCCCGTGCCGTTGGGACACGAGTTGGTCTGATAGATCGAGAGCACCGTGTCAAAGTTCGAGCCGCAGGTGTCGACACGCAGCGTGCCCGTTTTGGGAGCGACATACTTGTACCACACGCTCTTGGCGCTGGTGTTGTTGCCGCAGCTCGGCGTGCCGTCGCTGGTGGCGTGGGTCGTGTCGCCGGTGAACGTGCCGTTGCCGACCAGGCGGGCAAACTGGCAGCGGTCGTTGCCCGGACGGAACTGCAGCTCGTACCCGCCGCTGGCGTCACCATAGCCAAGGGACGTGTCCACCGTCCACATGTACTGGCCGGCGTTGATGTGCACCTGATTGGGCGAGTTGCCGCCCAGCACGTAGTTGTTGTTCGAGAGGTTGCGCAGCTCCTGCGCGATCGAGGCGAACGGCGAGTTGGCGCCGTACCCGCCGTTGTACTCGATGTCCAGATCTTCGTCGGCCGTCATCGTCACGTGGAGCTCGGTCTCCGCGAACCCGGCCTCGCCCTGCGAGGGAGCGAACGACGCGAGATCCCACGAGCCCGAGAGCTTCCAGTTGGCAAGGCTCCACTGCGTGTGGGCCGAAGCGTTTCCGCCCGTGAACGACTTGGACGCCGAGAGGTTCATCCCCGCGGTGTTGGTCGACGTCTGCTGGTTGCTGCCCGTTCCGTTGCCCGCCGTCGCCTTGGCAAGCCCGCTCGCCGGACTCACAACAACCTGGCCCTGGGCCAGCCCGGCCATTCCAACGACGCCCGCGACGGTCCCCACGAAGGCCACAATGCTCATGTTCTTGCTGTTCCGCACGTTCGATCTCCTTGTGGACGAGCCCGAATGGCATCGCCTCGACCCGTAATGCGAAAACGCTCCCATGACGGCCGGGTAATCCGAGAACAAATCTTCCAAATCGAGAAAACGACACCCGCACCCACCCAGGTCACACCAAGACGTCAGGAAACCGTCAGGCCCGCCTCCCGCCACGGGCCCATAACAAGCCCCCACGGGGTACACTCGCCCGTGACCTCCTCCCAATTCCTTTCCACCGCCGCCCTCGCTCTCCTCGCCTGCACGGCCCTCATCATCGCCTCGCCACGCCACGACGCCGTTGAGCCCGAGCCTCCAGCCCCCGCGTACGAGCCCGACGCCGCCCTGCGCCTCTTCCGCATCCAACCCGGATTCAAAGTCGAACTCGTCGCCGCCGAACCCATCGTTGTCGCCCCCGTCCAACTCAACTTCGACGAAGATGGTCGCCTCTTTGTC
This sequence comes from uncultured Phycisphaeraceae bacterium, assembly GCA_964358855.1. Taxonomy (GTDB): domain Bacteria; phylum Planctomycetota; class Phycisphaerae; order Phycisphaerales; family UBA1924; genus UBA2396. The sequence goes on along the minus strand of CAYHQQ010000068.1, from coordinate 6,585 downwards.
GTCCAGATGCCGTCCTACATGCCCACCGTCTCCGCCGCCGGCGAACAAGCACAATCCAACAGCATCGTCGTCCTCGAAGACCTCGACCAAAACGGCACCTTCGAGTCCCACCACACCTTCGCCAAAGACCTCGCACTCCCCCGCGGCGTCCTCCCGTGCTTCGGCGGCGCCATCGTCATCGAGCCCCCACGCGCCTGGTTCGCAAAGCTCGACGAGCACGGCGCCGCCGCCGCTCGCCAGACTCTCTTGACCGGTGTCCCAGGCCTCGAAAACCCCGAGCACGCCCCCAACTGCCCACGCTGGTGCCTCGACAACTCCATCCAGTTCTCCCAGCACAACATTGGCTTTCGCTTCGACGGAAATGCCGTCGAGAAGTTCTCCACGCCCGGCCACGGCCAGTGGGGCCTGACCCAGGACGACAAGGGCCGCCTCTGGTACACACCCAACTCCGATGCCCTGCGCGTCGACCTCGTCCCCAAGATCTACGCCTCACGCAACCCCGCCCAGCGCAACTTCGCCGGCCTCAACGAACTCGCCTCCCGCAACGACTCGGTCTGGCCCGCTCGCCCCACACCCGGCGTCAACCGCGGCTATCAGCCCGGCGTCCTCCGCAAGGACGGCACACTCGCCACCCACACCGCCGCCTGCGGCCCAGTCATCAACCGCTCGGGCACCCTGGGAGCCGACGCCAAAGGCAACGCCTTCGTCTGCGAACCCGCAGGCTTCTTGGTCCGCCGCCTCAAGATCGACGACACCAAATCGCCCCCCCTGGCCACCAACGTCTACTCCAAGGACGAATTCCTCACCTCCACCGACGAACGCTTCCGACCCGTCAACTCCTGCATCGGCCCCGACGGCGCCCTCTACATCGCCGACTTCTCCCGGGGTGTCATCCAGCACAAAACCTACCTCACCCCCTACCTCAAAGGCCAGATCGCCGCCCGCAAACTCGAAGCCCCCACAGCCATGGGCCGCATCTATCGCATCACCCGCGAGGGCGTCCCCCTCCGCAAGCCCGAACGACTCTCCTCCGCCTCAAACTCGCGCCTCGTCGAACTTCTCTCCGACCCCGACGGCTGGTGGCGCGACACCGCCCAGCGCCTCCTGGTCGAACGCCGCGCCATCGACCAGCAGGCCTCGCTCCAATCCCTCGCCCTCTCCGCTCAGTCCGATCTCACCCGCCTCCACGCCCTGTGGACCCTCGATGGCCTCGCAATCACCCAGCCCGCCGACATCGCCGCCGCAAGCAAGGACAAGTCGCCCCTCATCCGCCAGGCCTCCGCTCGCCTCGCCGAGCGCCACATCAACGACCCCTCCGCACTCCAACTCCTCGACAATCTCACCAAGGACCCCAACCAGGAGGTCCGCCTCCAGGCCCTTCTCAGCATCGGCGAACTGCCCGCCCCTTCCTCGCTCACGCTCCTCGCCGCACGCTGGGCCGCCGCTCGCGAGGACCGCTCCGTGCGCTCGGCGATCCTCAGCGGCCTCAACGCGCGCGAACTCGACTTCCTCCAGCGCATCGTCGCGTCCAAAGACCTCGACACCAAGTCGGGCGGTACCAAGTCAACCATCAACGACCTCGCCGATCAGGTCCTCCGAAGCTCCGACAAGCGCCGCCTGCGCGAACTCGTTGAGTTCGCCGCCTCCGACCTCAACCCCGCCGTCTCCCGCTGGCTCATCGATCGAGTCCGATCCGCCCAGCTCCTCCACACCGAGCATCCAAAGCCCATCGCCCTCGACCAGGAGCCCACTCGATGGCTCCAGGCAGCCAACGACACCTCCCCCGTCGGCAAACTCATCGCCGAGTCCGCCAATTGGATGGACTGGCCAAGACGCCCGCCCCTGGCCAAAGACGCCCGCGCTTCCAAGCTCACGCCGCTCACCCCGCCCCAGCGGGCCCTCTTCGACCGCGGCCGCGAGCTCTTCACCTACTGCGCCGGCTGCCACGGCGCCACCGCCCAGGGCACGCCGGGACAGATCCCGCCCCTCGCCGGCTCGCCGCGCGCAACCGGCAACCCTGCCCGCTTCGCCAAAATCCTCATCCACGGCATGGACGGCTCCTACGACATCAACGGCGCCGTCTTCAACGGCCAGATGCCCTCCGCCCCCATGAAGTCCGACGCCGATTTCGCCGCCGTCATGACCTTCGTCCGCCGATCCTTCGGCAACGAAGCCTCCCCCGTCTCCCCCGCACAAGTCACCGAAACCCGCCGCAAGTACGGCTACCGCACCCGCCCCTGGGGCGTTTCAGAACTGGAGAACGAATGAACATCGCCACCCGCTTCGTCGCCGTAGGCCTCCTCTCGCTCGCCGCCGCTTGCACCACCTCGCCCGACAGCCCCACCGCGCAGGCGTCCGCAACAGGGCACGCGTTCCCCCTCTTCAACGCCCATGACCTCACCGGCTGGACCATCCGCGGCGGCCACGCTTCCTTCTCCGTCGAAGACGGCGCCATCGTGGGCCGCACCGTTCCCAATCAGCCCAACAGCTTCCTCTGCACCGACGCGACCTTCGGCGACTTCGACCTCTCGCTGGAGTTCAAGGTCGACAAGGAACTCAACTCGGGCGTGCAGATCCGCAGCCAGGCCAGGTCCTCAGGCTCCAGCGAGATCGTCTTTGGCTACCAGATCGAGATCGACCCCGCCCCACGCGCCTGGACCGCCGGTCTCTACGACGAAGGCCGCCGCGGCTGGCTCAAAGACCTCGCCGCCAACCCCACCGCCCAGGCCGCCTTCAAGCAGGGCGCCTGGAACACCCTCCGCATTCGCGTCCAGGGGGACACGTTCAACACCTGGCTCAATGGCGTCCCCGCCGTCGTCGACTTCAAAGACGCCATGACCCCCCAGGGCTTCATCGGCCTCCAGGTCCACAGCGTCGGCGCCCGCAAGGCCCCGCTCGAAGTCCGCTGGCGCAAGATCGAACTCATCGACCTCTCGCACTAAGAGCCCGGATCGCTCAGCACGCACCACAGCGCATGGATTAGCGCCCCGACCCACACCGTGACAAACAGCAGCACGATGTTCAACACCAGGTGAAAGCCCACGCCCTTCTTGAGCCCCACCGCCAGGGGCGGCAAAAGGACCGCGATGATGCAGTAAAGCAGCTTGTTGGTTTCGTCCGTACTCGACACGCGTGATCCTCCTCACGGGCACTCCATAGGTGGCACCGCTCTCCAGAGCGGTGCGTCCTGTGCCACAGGCCACCACAACCCCCATCCAAGCCCTCTCACCCCGGCTGCTTAGCCTCCGCCTTCACCTTGACCTCTTCCCGCCGCGGCGAAAGCTTTCCCAAGGCCGGCGGCAACTCAATCCCCGCCTGGCTCGCCAGCTCGTGCAGCCGCGGCAGACTCCCGATCAGCCCCGACAAGAACTCTCCCGTCGTCCCCCGCCCCTGCGCATTGGTCGTGCCGCTGTCCCATACCGTGATCTTGTCGATCTTGAGGTTCTGGATCGCCTTGACCTGTTGCTCCACGAGCTTGGGCAACTGCTCGATCAACAGCAACGTCGGCCCCACCTGCGGGTCGCTTCCGCACGCCTCGATCAGCTTGCGATACCCCTCGGCCTTCGCCTCCATCACCTTCTGCACGCCCGCCGCCTCCGCCTCGTACTTCGCCATCACCGCGTCGGCCTCGCCCTGCGCCTCAATCCGCCGCTTGTCCGCCTCCGCCGTCGCCGCAAGCGACACCCGCTGCCGCTCGATCTCCTGCGGCACGATCTGATCCTTGTTCAGCCTCGCCATCTCCCGGTCACGCTCCGCCACCATGATCTGCTTGGACGCCTCCGCCGCCGCGACCTCCGACCTTCGACGGCTCTCCGCCTGGATCTCCGACAGCTTCGCCTGGCTCTCCGCCGTTGTCGCCCTCGACGTGTTCTCCCCGATCACCGCCTGCGCCTCCGCCTGCGCCACCCGCACCCGCTGCTCCTGCTCCGCCTGCTTCTTGGCCGACAGCACCTCGGCGTCCCGCTGCGCCCTTGAGATCTCGATATCCCTCTGGCTCTGCAGTTCGCCCTGCACCGCCGACGCCTCCATCGCCGCCACCGCCACACGCCGCTTCTGCTCCGCGTCCTTCTGACCCTCCGCCGCCATCGCCGTCTCCCGCGACACGCTCACCGTCCGCTCTCGCACCGCCAGCGCCTCGCCCGTCGCACCGTCACGCTCCTGCTGCGCGACCTCGACCTTGGCCCGGTTGATCGCCTCGGCCGCCGCACGCTTTCCGATCGCCTGGATGTACCCGCTCTCATCGGTGATGTCCCGCACGTTCACGTTGATGAGCTCCAGCCCGATCTTGTTGATCTCCTTGGCCACGTTCTCGTTTACCAGCAACATGAACTTCTCGCGGCTGCTGTTGATCTCCTCGATCGTGAGCGTCGCCACCACCAGCCGCAATTGCCCCAGGATGATGTCCTGCGCCTGATCGTGGATCGCCTGCTGATTCAGCCCGCCCAGACGCACCGCCGCGTTGGTCATGATGTGCTCATCAGTCGAGATGCCCACCGTGAACGTCGACGGCACGCTCACACGGATGTTGTTCTGCGAGAGCGCCCCCTCCAGAGCAATGTCGATCACCATCGGCTCCAGCGACAAGTACATGTAGTCCTGGATGATCGGCAGCACGAACGTACCACCACCGTGCAGGCACTTGCTCGCCCGCCCCGCCCCCACCTTACCCGAGATCACCAGGATCTTGTTGGGCGGGCAGCGACGATACCGCGAGAGCAGGTAGATGAAGAGGCTGAGGGCGATGATCCCCAGCGTGCCCGAGGCCCCCCAGAGCACGATGGATTGTTCCGCACCAAGCACGAGATTTGCCATGTCTTCCTTCCCGCACGATCAAGCCCAGAACCCGGCGCGGCGCCCGTCACGCACGTGACCGCCCGCTCACCGGACCTCGGCCTGCACGATAACAGTATTTCCCTCGCCCGTCCCGACGACCAGCACCTTCTCGCCCGTCGGCACCGCCCGGTCGCGGGAGATCGCATCGACAACCTTAAGCTGCCCCGCCAGCACCACACGGATCTGGCCGACGCCCTTGCCACGCTCGGGCACCGTGAGATACACATCGCCCTCAAGCCCCACCGCGCTCGACAGACTCACCGTCCCCGCCGACTCCAGCCGCCGAAACCCGCGGTAGACCGCGATCACGCTCGCCGAAAGCGCAATTCCGCCCAAGAGGCCCATCGCCGCGCTCGCCACCATCACCCAGTGAAGCGTGACCAGCCCGATCAGTCCCGTCCACCCAAAGCCGGCCAGAAACGCGCCGATCGATTGCAGCGAAAACAGCTCGTGCACGCTCAGCGATGCGTGCGTATCGCCATGCCCCGCGTGCGCGCCGTGCGAAAGGTCGTGCCCCACCGAATGGTCCACGTCGTGCCCGTCACCAATCTGCAGCACGCTCCCAAGCGCCGACAGAAAGATCCGAAGTATAAAGAACGCCGTGCCAACCACCGCCGGCACACCAAACACCGCGGCCCCGCCATCAAAGAGTTGGTCGTACCACATGGTCTTGGTCGCACTCCAGAGTTCGCCGGAAGTCAACCCGCTCGCTCACGCTCGGGGCTCGTTGCACTCCCCCCGCAGCACGCAGCCCTCAGCACGCAGCACACCTCACGTCGACGTCCGATCCACAATGTTGTACGCCTCTCGCTCGCCACGCCCCCGCACCGGGTAATCCTTGCGAAGCGGATGCGCCGGGTACTCCTCCCACGTCAGAATCCGCCGCAGATCGGGGTGGTTGCGAAAGCGAATGCCGAACATGTCGAAGACCTCACGCTCGGGCCACTCCGCCCCGGGCCAAAGATCGCACACCGAATCAAGCCACAAGGCCGGATCCTCGACAATCCCGTCGGTCGGAAGCGACGGATTCAAAAACGTCTTCACAAAGAACCGCTCGTCGCGGTCGAAGCAGATCAGGTTGTACACCACCGCGAACCGCCCGGGCTGCGGCGCCGGATAATTCAGATAGTCAAAGCCGCCCACGTCCGACAGCATCACGTAGTTCGCCCGCGGATCGTTCTTGAGAAACGCCAGCACCTCGTGCAGGTCCGAAGGCTCGACCACCAAGGTCGACATCCCGCGAAACTCCGTCGCCCGCAGGCTCTTCCCCGCAAAAGCTTCCTTCACAAGCTTGAACATCGGATGGTCAAGATTCGGCCCATGGGCAGGGCCAGAACCCGACGACGCTGTGGCTGCGGTTGACATCGCCACATGGTACGCCGAATCGATTCAAGGGATCTGTTCGCAACCAAAACCAACTGGTTTCGAGACGATCCGCTTCCCCGCAAGCACCGCAAACCGTGTGGCAATCTCAACTTGCTTCGCGCTCAGCCCCGCCTGGATCACCACAAACGCCGCCCACGGATTGGGCGCAAGCGTCTCAAGCACCCGCTCCACAAAGTCATCCCCCACCCCCGCCCCCACCATCGCCCTCGTCATCATCGCCCAGGGATCGCACACACACTCAACCCCACGCCCCTCCCACCTTCTCAGCATCGACAGACAACTCGGAAGATCCGACACCGCATCACACGCCCGCGGCCACACACACAGCCGACCGGCCCCGCCCCCCGCCGCCCCAAGCCACCGCCC
>CAYHQQ010000067.1:0-20990 GCA_964358855.1 uncultured Phycisphaeraceae bacterium | reverse complement strand
GTGGCGTTGGTGGTGGGAGCTGCGGCGGTGGGAGCGGCGATTGGTGGGATGGGGGTTGGTGGGAGTGGGGTTGGTGGGGGTGGGGCTGCACCGGGAGTCGCGCCGGGGGTTGAGGGCGGGTTGCCGCCTCGAACGGGAGCGGGGCGGGGACCTTCGAAGTCGGTGGGGCATCGGTATACGAAGGCGACGGTGATTGTGGGGGTTCCGAATCCGACGCACGCGCGTGGGTTGATTGGTACGGGGTGGTTTGATGAGCGAGTGGAGGGGTTTGGGCCGCAGGTGATCAAGGAGGCGGCGGAGGCGGTGGGGCTGGAGGTTGAGTTTGAGCTGCTGGATCTGAAGGATGATGTGGTGGCGCTGGATCGCGGGATGGTGGATGCGGTGGTGGGTGTGTCGGTGGTGGATGGGCGGATTGGGAGGGTGACGTTCACGACGCCGTTGATGATCTCGCGGGGCGCGGTGTATTCGATGCCAGGGACGCCGGTGGCGCGGGTGGCGTCGGACTTTGCGGGCAAGCGGGTGGTGGCGGCGCAGTACGGGATCGGGCATCAATGGTGCATCGAGCGTGCGGTGGCGGTGGAGCCGGTGCGGTCGCTGCGCGCGGGGATTGAGGCGGTGCTTGCGGGCGAGGCGGACTATGTGGTGTCGACGATGCCGGCGGCGCGGTATGAGCTTGAGGTTGCCAAGGTGAGCGGGCTGGTGGAGACTCCGATCGACGACGAGCGGATCGTGCGGGCGTTTGGGGTGGCGGTGCGGATCGAGGACGCGGCGTTGGCGGCGGATCTGGACACGGGGCTTGCGATTCTTCGCGACAACGGGCGGTTTGGGCAGCTGTACGACCGGCTGATGGCGAAGTACCAGCCGCGGGAGGCGCCCGAGCAGGTGTCCAGGACGGCGGTGGTGTGGGCGGGCGGGGTGGTGGGGGCGTTGGTGCTGGTGCTGCTGGGGATGTACGCGGTCTCGCAGCGGAGGCTTGCGCGGCGGACGCGGCTGATGCTGGCGCAGGAGAGTCAGCTGGCGGCGGTGACGCAGGCGGTGCCGGCCTTGGTGTACTCGTACTTCGTGGGGGATGACGGGAGGCGGGAGAGGCGGTTTGCGAACCGGCAGCTGGAGGAGTGGAGGCAGCGGTATCCGCGGCTGGATCCGGGGCTGTACTACAAGGGGACGATCGCCGAGGACATCCATCCCGAGGATCGGCCGATGTACGACGAGGCGTCGGTGAGGGCGGGCGCGAACAAGACGCCGTTTGATGTGGTGTTCAGGTTGAAGGACTCGACGGGGCAGTACCGGTGGATCCACTCGGCGTTGACGGCGTTCGCGGAGCCGGGTGGGACTCTGTGGCAGGGGCTGATTCAGGATTTGTCGCAGAGCTATCGGGCGGCGCAGGAGTTGAGGGAGAGTCGGGAGCGGTACGCGCGGATCTTTGAGGGGTGTCACGACGCGATTGTGGTGTTCCGGGCGCAGGGGGAGCAGATCCTGGAGGTGAACGAGCGGGCGTGCGAGCTGTACGGGTACACGCGGGCGGAGATGCTGTCGATGTCGCTTCGGGCGGTGTCGGTGGATGTGAAGGCGGGCGAGCAGCTGGTGGGCAGGTCGGAGAAGACGGGGTGGTACGAGTCGTTTGACTGGCGACAGCGTCGCAAGGACGGGACGATCATCGATGTGCACGTGAGCGGGCACGTGGTGGAGTTTGACGGGCAGCCGGCGATTTTGTCGCTGACGCGTGATGTGACGGAGCGGAAGAGAGAGCGGCAGGCGGCCGAGCGGGAGCGGCGGGTGTTTCTGGGCGGGCCGACGGTGGTGTGCCGGTGGGTGAACGCGCCGGGCTATCCGATCGAGCATGTGTCGGCGAACGTGGCGCAGTTCGGGTACACGGTGGAGGAGCTTGTGTCGGGGCAGGTGGCGAACGAATCTTTGGTGCATCCCGAGGATCTAGAGCGTGTGATTGGAGAGATCGCCCGAGCGGAGCGGGCGTTTGAGGCGAGCATCGAGACAGACTACCGAATCCGGACCAGGGAGGGTGAGTCGCGGTGGGTGCATGGGTATATCGCGCTGGTACGTGACGCGGCGGGTGTGACGACGCACCTGGAGGGGTGTGTGACCGACCAGACGAATCTGCGGAGGGCGGAGGCGGAACGGCGCGAGCTTGAGCGGCAGCTGTGGCAGTCGCAGCGACTGGAGAGTCTTGGTGTGCTGGTGGGCGGGGTTGCGCACGACTTCAACAACCTGCTGGTGGGGATTCTGGCCAACGCGCACCTGGTGGGCAGGACTCTGGCGCCGTTGAGTGAGGAGGGTCGAGCGGCGGCGTTGATCGTGACGGCGGCGGGTCGGGCGGCGGATCTGACGCGGCAGATGCTGGCGTACGCGGGCGGGCAGCCGATTGCGCCGCGCCCGGTGGATTTGTCGCGCGTGGTGGTGGAGTGCGCGGCGTTGGCGTCGCGGATGGCACCCGCGGGGGCGCTGGTGGAGGTGATTCCTTCGGCGAGGGCGCTGGTGGCGGACGCGGACGAGGTGCAGATGTCGCAGGTGGTGCTCAACTTGATTTCCAACGCGGTGGAGGCGTGCGGGGCCGGTCGGGAGGGAATGGGCGCCGGGCGGGTCACGATCGCGGCGTACGCGACGGAGATAACGCGGACGGAGCTGAACCACATGGTGCTGGGGCCGCAGGCGGTTCCAGGGCGCTTTGTGTGTCTTGAGGTCACCGATGACGGCGTGGGGATGAATGACGAGACGCGGGCGCGGATCTTTGATCCGTTCTACACCACGAAGGCGACGGGGCACGGGCTTGGGCTTGCGGCGGTGCTGGGGATTGTGCGGGCGCACCGGGGAGCGATCGGGGTGGAGTCGGCGGAGGGGCGCGGGACGAAGATCCGCGTGATGATACCGATGAGCGCGACGACGATCGCGGCGGTGGAGATCAAGCCGGAGCGGGTGGAAGCCGGCGCGCATCGGATCCTGGTCGTCGACGACGAGACGCTGGTGCGGGAGACTGTCGAGTTGTCGCTGCGGAGCGTGGGGTGTGAGACTTTCGCGTTCGCGTCGGGTGCGGAGGCGATCGAGGCGGTCCGGTCGGGGCTGGCGGTGGACGCGGCGTTTGTCGATCGGAGGATGCCGGGGATGAGCGGGGAGCAGACGATGGCGGGGCTGCGGGAGGTGGTGCCGGGGCTTGCGATCATCATCGCGAGCGGGCTGGCCGACCAGCGTGTGGTCGAGGGGCTGACGCGGCTGGAGCGGGTGGTGTTTCTTTCCAAGCCGTTCTCGCCGACGGACCTCACAGACTGCCTGGCGCGTCTGTTTGCGGAGGGGGCTTGTGCTCCGGGGGGGATCATGCTTCCCTGAAGGGGAAGCATGCCACTCATTCATGATGGGTCAGGGGGTGAGCACGACGTGGAGTTGTCCGGGGCCGTGGACGCCGGTGACGAGGATGCCCTCGATGTCGGCGGTTTTGCTGGGGCCCGAGACGATGGTGAGGGTGCCCTGCGGGGTCGAGTGGTCGCCCGCGAGGAGATCGAGAAGGTCGGGGAGGATCTGGGAAGTCCTGACGAGGGCGATGTGGACGGGTGGAACCATGAAGGCGGCACGGGGAAGGAGCGGGGAGCAGGCGAGCACGAGTGAGCCGGTCTCGGCGACGGCGGCGGTGACGTCGGTGATGGCGATGTCGACGTCGAACCAGACGCGGGCGGATTGCTGTGCGGTCCAGGTGATGCCGGGATTGCCAGCGGCCTGGAGGGCCTGGCTCGCGAGAGTTCGCAAGACGGAGTCTGTGATCGCCAGGGCGACCTGGGCGCCGGGAGACTGGGCCAGGAGGGCGGAGAGCGTCGAGACGATCGCGGATTTGTCGACCCGGTGAACGTGCATGCCGCTCTTGGCGGAATTGGCGGCAAAGAGTGATGGGAGGTCGGCCTGGGGCGAGACCAGGCGGGCGAGCTCGGCGGTTGCGGGTGGAGTGTGGTCGGCGGCGTGATGCGATGGGGAGCGGCCGGGTGCTGAGAGCGCTCGTTGGACTCGCGAGAGGAACGTGGCGCGGGATTCGCCGGCGGTGGGGGTGTTCATGGGCGGTGGCTCCCGTGTTCGCGGAGCCACCATTCGCGGAAGCTCTGGGGCATGGGGGCGGGGAGGTCGCGACCGACGGTCCAGCCCGAGGCGGGGCCTGGGGCGCGTTTGAGCCAGGCGCGGCCTTGGGCGTCGACGGAGTCGGACATGTGGGTTGCGGCCCATCGGAGAAGGCGCGAGGCCAGGCGGTAGCGGGCGGAGGTTTTGAGCGTCCAGGTCCAGGCTTTCATCATGGTTCGTTCGGACCAGGGCATGGAGCGCTGATCGACAAGTTTGGCGCGCAGGCGGATGAGCTGGCCCGGGATGTCGATGTCGACGGGGCAGGCCTCGCGGCAGGCGCCGCAGAGGGAGCTGGCGCGGGGGAGGTCGGCGTAGTTGGCCAGACCCAGCAGGGCGGGGGTGAGGACGGCGCCGATGGGGCCGGAGTAGACGGCGCCGTAGGCGTGGCCGCCGCCGACTTTGCGGTAGACGGGGCAGGCGTTGAGGCAGGCGCCGCAGCGGATGCAGCGGAGGAGTTCGCGGGCGTCTGAGGCGAGGAGGCCGGTGCGGCCGTTGTCGAGGAGGACGACGTGGACCTCGTCGGGCCCGCCGCACTCGGTGGGTTGGCGAGGGCCTTTGACGATGGTGGTGTAGACGGTGATGGGCTGGGCGGTGGCGCTTCGGGCGAGGAGTTTGAGAAAGATGGGGAGGTCGGAGAGGGCGGGGATGAGTTTTTCGATGCCGACGAGTGCGATGTGGACGCGGGGGAGGCCGACGGAGAGGTCGGCGTTGCCCTCGTTGGTGCACAGGACGAGGGAGCCATCGTCCGCGATGAGGAAGTTGGCACCGCTGATGCCCAGGTCGGCCTTCTGGAAGAGTGCGCGCATGTGGTCGCGGGCGATTTTGGTGAGCTCGGCGGGGTCCTGGGAGTAAGGGGTGCCGAGCTCGCGGGTGAAGGCGCGACCGACGGCGGTGCGGTCCTTGTGGATCATCGGGGTGACGATGTGGCTGGGGGCGTCGTCGTCGAGCTGGAGGATGAACTCGCCGAGGTCGGTCTCGACGGTTTCTATGCCGGCGGCCTGGAGGGCGGGGACCAGGCCGGTCTCTTCGGTGACCATCGACTTGCTCTTGACGCAGACATGGCAATGGCGTGACTGGGCGATTTCGAGGCAGATGGCGTTGGCCTGCGCGGCGTCTTTGGCGAAGTGGACGTGGACGCCGTGTTTCTGGGCGTTGTCGATGTAGCGGTTGATGTGGGTGTCGAGGTGGTCGAGGGTTTGCTGTTTGATGGAACCGGCGTACCTGCGGAGGTCGTCGTAGCGTTCGCCGAAGGTTTCGCGGCAGGTGGAGCGGCGGCCGGAGTCTTTGGAGCGGGTGGCGCTGTTGACGAACTGCTGGAGCTGGATGTCGCCCGCGGCGCGCGTCGAGCGCGGCTTCATGTCGTAGGGGAGGGCGGGGAAGAGGATGTCGTGTGCGTGATGGGCGCTCATCCGTGTCCCTCGCGGGGGAGGAGGCCCAGGCCTTCGGCGAGGATCTCGGCGATGCTCTTGATGTCGACGTTGACGCCGCGGCGGCGGCAGGCGCCCTCGATGTTCATGGCGCAACCGGCGTCGTTGCAGACGAGTGTTGTGGTGCCCGAGGCAATGAGGGCGTCGACTTTGTCGGTGACCATGGCCATGGAGGGGTCGACGTATTTGACGGAGAAGGTGCCGCCGAAGCCGCAGCACTGTTCTGCGCCGGCGAGAGGGGCCAGGTCGAGTCCCGGGATGGAACTCAGGAAATGGCGGGGGAGATCGAAGAGGCCGAGCTCGCGGAGGTGGCAGGCGCAGTGGCAGGTGGCGCGTCCGGGCCAACGGACCCCGGCGGTCACGGAGTTGAATTTCAGAACGCGATCGAGGAACTCAACGAATTCGTAGGTGCGGGCGGAGACGGCGGCGGCGCGGTCTCGCCAGGCGGGGTCGGAGTTGAGCAGGTCGGCGAAGTGTCGGCGGACCATGGCGGCGCAGGAGCCCGAGGGGGTGATGATCGCTTCGAAAGGTTCGAAGATGGTGACGAAGCGACGGGCGAGGGCGGCGGCCTGGGCGTGGAGCCCGTTGTTGTACATCGGCTGTCCGCAGCAGGTCTGCTCGAGGGGGAACTCGACGTGGCAGCCCAGGTGCTCGAGGACCTTGACGGCGGCGATGCCGGTGCGTGGATAGAACTGGTCGGTGAGGCAGGTGACGAAGAGGGCGACGCGCATGTGCCGGCTCTCCGTGAGGGAGGTGGGGGGAATCAGGCGAGCTCGACCTGGACTGAGCGGGCGCGCATCTCGTCGACGAGGGCCTGGCTGACGGCGTCGTCGACGATGACCATGTCCATCTCGTCGATGGGTGCGAAGAACTCGACGGAGCGGACGCCGAGCTTGCTGCTGTCGATGAGGAGGTAGGCCTTCTCGGAGAGATCGATCATTCGGCGCTTGATGCCGGCGTGCTCGTCGGCGGTGACGCTGAGGCCGCGTGCGAGGTCGAGCCCCCGGCAGGAGAAGAAGAGCTTCTGGACGTGGAAGCGGTCCAGGGCCTGCTCGGCGAGCGGGCCGACGAGCGACATGCTGGGGCGGTCGAGGATTCCGCCGGTCATGATGACGCGGACGGCGGGCTTGTCGAGGAGTGCGGAGGCGACGGGGAGCGCGTTGGTGACGACGGTGACGGGGATGTCGGGGATGAGGCGGGCGAGTTCGCGGGCGGTGGAGCTGGCGTCGAGGCCGATGACGTCGCCGGCGGAGATCTCCAGGACGGCGCGGCGGGCGACGGCCCGCTTCTTGTCGAGGTTGATGGTCTCGCGGACATCGAGGGGGAGTTCGCGGCGATCGGTCTCGACGACCATGGCGCCGCCGTGGGTGCGAATGAGCTTGCCCTCGGCGTCGAGGCGTTCGAGGTCACGGCGGATGGTTTCCTGGGTGACGGTGAGCTCGGAGGCGAGCGAGGCGACGCGAACGCCGCCGCTGGCCTGGAGACGGTTGAGAATCTCGCGATGTCGTTCCGAAGCCAACATGTGACCGGACATCCTGTACAGGGGGACAGAAGGAGCTGGAATCTTTGGAAATGTATGCTTGCCGCTTGAACCTGATGGATTCTATCCGGTATGCTCATGAACGGAAGCGACTCGCTTGGTATTTCGGGGGATTCCTGTGTCTGGTTCCAAGAATTCAAACACCATGACCTATCAACATGTTTCAAACCTGTGGGACTCCAACAAGGCGGCCACACTCGACCCTGTGGCGGCGTTGATTTATCGGTCGAATCTGCTGGGTTCGGACCAGCGGATCACGAACACCGGCGGGGGGAATACGTCGGCGAAACTTCGGGAACCCGATCCGTTGACGGGGCAAGCGGGCGATGTGCTGTGGGTGAAGGGTTCGGGGTGGGACCTGCGGACGGCGACGAAGGGGAATTTCGCGTCGCTCTCTTTGGGCAAGGTGCTGGGGCTTGAGGGGAAGTGGAAGGGGGCGGAGGCGCGGGGGGTGAAGTCGCCGATTGAGGATTGGATGGTGGGGGCGTATCCGCACTGCACGCACAATCTGAATCCGTGTGCGGCGTCGATTGACACGCCGCTGCACGCGTTTATCGCGTCGCCGCACGTGGACCACACGCATCCCAACGCGGTGATCGCGGTGGCGGCGTCCAAGCGTGGGCGGGAACTGACCAAGGAGATCTGGGGGGGCAAGGTGGGGTGGACGGACTGGCAGAGGCCCGGGTTTGATCTTGGGCTCAAGCTGCGGGATGTGGTGGCGGCGAATCCGGGTTTGAGCGGGATCATTCTGGGGCAGCACGGGCTGATCAACTGGGCGGACACGAACCATGGGTGTTACACGCTGTCGCTGGATCTGATCGAGCAGGCGGCGGCGTTCATCGCGACGCGTGACAAGGGTGAGAAGACGTTTGGCGGGGCGGCTGTGGCGTCGATGGAGGGCGCGGCGCGGGATGAGCTGTTGTTTGAGGTGGTGCCTTGGCTTCGCGGGATGGTGTCCAAGAGCAAGAGACAGTTTGCGACATTCGATGGACGTGAGTCGGTGGTGCGGTTTGTGAACAGCAAGGACGCGGGGAGGCTGGCGGAGCTGGGCACGTCGTGCCCGGACCATTTTCTGCGGACGAAGATCAAGCCTTTGCTCGCGGACTGGGCGCCCTCGCAGGGTGTGGAGGCGCTCAAGGCGGCGCTCTCGCGTGGCTTGGAGCAGTATCGCAAGGACTACGCGGCGTATTACGAGCGGTGCAAGAGGAGCGACAGCCCGGCGATGCGGGATCCGAATCCGACGGTGATTCTGATTCCGGGCGTGGGGATGGTGGCGTTTGGGAAGACCAAGAGCGAGAGCCGCGTGACGGCGGAGTTCTACGCGTGCGCGGTGGAGGTGATGCGAGGGGCGGAGGCGATGGACGAGTACATCGCGCTGCCGCAGCAGGAGGCGTTTGACATCGAGTACTGGCTGCTCGAGGAGGCGAAGCTCAAGCGGATGCCGGCGGAGAAGGAGATGGCGCGGCACGTGGTGGTGGTGGTAGGGGCGGGCAACGGGATCGGCAAGGCGACGGCGCACAGGCTCGCCAAGGAGGGGGCGCACGTGGTGTGCGCGGACCTGTCGGAGGAGGCGGCCAGGGCGGCGGCGAAGGAGTTGACCGATCTGCACGGGGTGGGGATCGGCGTATCTGGGACGGGAATCAGCGGGAGTGGGCCGGCGATAGGTCTGGGAGTGGACATGACCAAGCGCGAGAGCGTGCGGGCGATGTTCAAGGACGCGGTGCTGGCGTATGGCGGGGTGGATTCGGTGGTGGTGACGGCGGGGATCTACATCGCGCCCAATTCGGATGGGTCCTTGGCTGAGGAGCTGTGGCGCAAGACGTTTGACGTGAATGTGATCGGGATGCACACGGTGGCGGATGAGGCGAGGAAGGTCTGGGCGAGGCAGGGGCTCAAGGGGTCGCTGGTGCTCACGACCAGTGTGAATGGTGTGGTGCCCAAGAAGGGGAGCCTGGCGTACGACACGAGCAAGGCGGCGGCGAACCATCTGGTGCGGGAGCTGGCGATCGAGCTGGCGCCGAACATCAGGGTGAACGGGGTTGCGCCGGCGACGGTGGTGGAGGGGTCGACGATGTTCCCCAGGGATCGGGTGATTGCGTCGCTCACGAAGTACGCGATCGCGCACGACGCGGGGGAGACGACCGAGTCGCTGAGGTCGAAGCTGGCCGATTTCTACGCCCAAAGGACGCTCTTGAAAGCGGCGATCACGCCCGCGGATCAGGCGGAGGCGGCGTTCTTCCTGGCGTCTGATCGGTCGTCGCGGACGACGGGGCAGATCATTCACGTGGATGGCGGGCTGCACGAAGCCTTCATGCGGTGAGCGATGAGCACCAGCGTCCATCTCGCGATCGATCTTGGCGCCGAATCGGGGCGGGCGATGGTGGGCGTGCTGGCCGATGAGCGATTGACACTGCACGAGGTGCATCGGTTTACGCACGGGCCGGTTGAGAAGGATGGTGGGCTCTTCTGGGATCTCGAAGGGCTTTGGCGGGAGATCCGCCATGGGCTCGGGGCGGCGGCAACCTGGTGTCGTGGGCGGGGGCTTTGGCTTGATTCGGTCGGAGTGGACACGTGGGGTGTTGATTTCGCGCTGGTGGGTGCGTCGGGGGAGCTTCTGGGGGCACCGCGGTGCTATCGCGATCCCAGGAACATCGCGGTGATGAGGCGGATGACGGCGGGGGATGGGGGCAAGGCGATCTACGACGCGACGGGTATCCAGTTGATGGCGCTCAACACGCTCTTTCAGCTGGGGGCGATGCGGGAGCACGAGCCGGAGATGATCGCGAGGGCGAGGCGGTTGCTCTTCATGCCCGACCTGTTTCACTTCATGCTGACGGGCGAGATGACGAACGAGGAGACGATCGCGTCGACGAGCCAGATGTACGACCCGCGCGCGGGGGCGTGGTCGAGGGCGGTTGCGGGAGGGCTCGGGTTTGCCGAGGGCGTGCTGGGAGCGATTGTGTCGCCGGGAACCCGCGTGGGGATGGTCAAGGCGGACCTGCTCGCGGAGTGCGGCGCGATGCGGCCGATCTTGGTCATTGCGCCCGGCGGGCACGACACGGCGAGCGCGATCGCGGCGGTGCCGGTGGTGGAGGGGAGCGACTGGGCGTATCTGTCGAGTGGGACGTGGTCGTTGCTGGGCGTCGAGCTCGATGCGCCGATCATCAATGATGCGGTGAGGGCGGTGCCGTTCACCAATGAGGTCGGGGTGGGCGGGAAGATTCGGTTTCTGAAGAACATCGCGGGGCTGTGGCTTGTGCAGGAGTGCAAGCGAGACCTGGATCGCATGGGGGTGCACGCGGACTATCCGGAATTGACGGCGCTTGCGGGGGCGGCGGAGGCGTTTGGAACGCTGATCGATCCGGACTGGGGGCCCCTGGGCATTCCGGGGGGCATGCTCGCGAAGATTCGGCGCTTTGCGGCGGCGACGGGGCAGCCCGAGCCCAGGACGCCCGGCGAGTTTGTGCGGTGCTGTCTGGAGAGTCTGGCGTGCGCGTATCGGAGGGTGCTGGGATTTCTGCGGGTGCAAACGGGGCGGAGGATTGATGTGCTGCACGTGATCGGGGGCGGGTCGAAGAATGAACTCTTGAATCAGATGACGGCGGACGCGTGCGGCGTGCCGCTGATCGTCGGGCCCGTTGAGGCGACGGCGACGGGGAACATTCTGGTGCAGGCGATGGGCATGGGGCTCGTGGGTGGGATCGGGGATATTCGTCGGATTTCGGGTGTGTCGGTGGTGACGACGAGCGTGAAACCAGGGGATCACGAGAGTTGGTATTCTGCGAGCGCCCGGTTTGAGAGTCTCATCACCAAAGCCAAGGACATCGATCCATGACCGCCGTTGCTTCGAAGCCCGACGCAGTGCTCGCCGAACTGGTGGCGATGTCGAACCATCTTGGGGCGCGGGAGAACGACTACTCGATCATCGGGGAGGGGAACACGTCGACGGTGGCCGATGGCGAATCGTTCTGGGTGAAGGCGAGCGGGAGCGAGCTTCGGACGGCGACGGCGGCGTCGTTTGTGAGGCTGAGCACGGTGCGGGTGCTGGCGATGCTGGAGGGCGCGGAGCCGAGTGATGAGCAGGTGACGGCGTGGCTGACGGCGTGCAAGTGCGACGCGAAGGCCAAGGTGAGGCCGTCGACGGAGGCGCTTTTGCACGCGGTGTGTCTTGCGTCGCCCGGGGTGAGGTTTGTGGGGCACACGCATCCGACGGCGGTGAATGCGCTGGCGTGCTCGGCGAGTTTCGAGAAGCTGGCGACGGGGCGGCTGTTTCCGGATCATGTGGTGGTGTGCGGGCCTTCGCCGCTGCTCGTGGGGTACTTTGATCCGGGAGTGCCCTTGGCGCGGGCGCTGCACAAGGGTCTCTTGGCGTATACGGCGCGGTATGGGAGCGGGCCCAAGGAGGTGCTGCTGCAGGGGCACGGGTTGATTGCGCTGGGCAAGACGAGCCGCGAGGTGGAGAACATCACGGCGATGTCGGTGAAGGCGCACCGGATACTGGCGGGGGCGATGGTTTTTGGGGGGGCGAGGTTCATGGGGCAGGCGGACATCGATCGGATCCATGGGCGGAGCGACGAGGCGTATCGCCAGCGGGTCTTTGGTGGTTGAGGAACGACGAAAGGGATACTTATGACACAGCTTCGACTGGTTTCCACGCTCGCGGTGATGGCTCTGTTGTCCTTTGCGGGGTGTGACAAGAAGGCGGATGCCCCCACGCCCAAGGGCAAGCCGGTGACGGGGACGACGCCTGGTCCTGCGCCAACGCCCCCCACCCCCGCGGGGGCGAAGCTGCGGATCGCGGTGATTCCCAAGGGGACAACGCACGATTTCTGGAAGGGCGTGGAGCGCGGGGCGAAGAAGGCGGGCGAGGAGCTGGACGTGGAGATCGTGTGGAAGGGGCCGGCGCTTGAGAACGATCGGGCGCAGCAGATCCAGCTGGTGCAGCAGTTCGTGACCGACAAGGTGTCGGCGATCGTGCTGGCGCCGCTGGACGACACGGCGCTCTTGGGGCCTGTCAAGCAGGCTACGGCGGGGGGGATTCCGGTGGCGATCGTGGACTCGGGGCTCAAGGGCGAGGCGGGGACGGATTACATCGGGTACTACGGGACGGATAACAGGGCCGCGGGGAAGGTGGGCGGAGAGGCGCTGGCGAAGCTGATCGGGAAGGAGGGCAAGGCGGTCGTGCTGCGGTACAACGCGGGGTCGGCGAGCACGGTGATGCGAGAGGAGGGTGGGATCGAGGGGCTCAAGGCGGGCGGAGCGGTGATCGTGTCGGACAACCAGGAGGGCGGAGTGACGCCCGAGTCGGCCAAGACCAAAGCGCTGCAGATGATGGACACGATCAAGGGTGCGGCGGGGATCTACACCGTCAACGAGTCGACGACGCTGGGGATGTTGCTGGCGCTGCGTCAGGCGGGGCTGGCGGGGAAGATCAAGTTTGTGGGGTTTGATGCGTCGGCGCCGCTGGTGGAAGCGCTGCGCAAGGGCGAGATCGATGCGCTGGTGGTGCAGAACCCTGAGAGGATGGGTGAGGTGGGGGTGCGGCAGGTTGTGAAGAAGCTCAAGGGGGAGGCGACAGAGAAGCAGGTGGACACAGGCGCGGTGCTGGTGACGAAGGAAAACATGGACACGCCTGAGGTGAAGGGGCTGCTGCCGGGGACTTGAACTGGCAGGGGACATGGCCTCAACAACGACACAGAAACTGTTGAGAACGCTCGGGCCGCTGGCGGCCTTGGGGGCGGTGTGGGTGTTGTTTGCGGCACTCGTGCCGGGCGGGCGGTTTACGTCGCTGGACAATCAACGGCTGATGCTCTTGCAGACGGCGGTGGTGGGGACGGCGGCGATGGGGGCGACGCTGATCATCGCGTCGGGGGGGATCGATTTGAGCATCGGGTCCACTGTGGCGCTTTGCACGATGGTGATCGCGTGGCTGATCAATCAGGGGTGGGCGTCGGGGTTGGCGGGCTTGGTCGGAGGCGTGGGCGTGGCGATGGTGGTGGGCGCGCTGATCGGGGGGATGGTGACGGGGCGGCTCTTGCCGCGCCCGATTCCCAAGCTGGAGATGCCGGCGTTCATTGTGACGCTGGGGATGCTGGGGATTGTGCGCGGGCTCGCGCAGGGGCTGGGTGGGGAGCGGCCGATGTATCCGGCGGATTCGGGCGTGCTGCCGCATTTGATGGCGTCGGTGCCGCCGCCGGCGTGGATGCCGCGGGTGCTGGTGTGGTTGCCGCCTGGGGTGTGGTTGTTCTTGCTGGTGGCGGTGGCGATGAGCTTTGTGCTGAGGCGGACGGTATTGGGGCGGCGGGCGCTGGCGATCGGGGACAATGCGACGGCGGCGCGGTATGCGGGGGTGCCGGTGGATCTGACGAAGGTGATCGTGTACGCGGCGGGCGTGGGTTGCGGCGGGGTTGCGGCGGTGATGCAGTACTCGTACTTGACGGGGGGCGATCCGGGGACGGCCAATGGGCTTGAGCTGAGCGTGATCGCGTCGTGCGTGATCGGCGGGGCGAGCCTCTCGGGTGGGTCGGCGAGCGTGCTGGGGACGATGGTGGGGGCGCTTTTGATGACGGTGGTGGCGAACGGGTGCACGAAGCTGGAGCTTCAGAACTGGGTGCAGATGGTGATCACGGGTGTGATCATCGTGGGGGCGGTGGGGCTGGACCAGGTGAGGCGCAAGGCACCAGGTTGAATGAACTCACTTTGGTCTTTGGCGCTCGGGTCTATCAACGATTGTCCGCGCGGCACACGAGAGAAACTTGGTACACGAGCAAGACATGCAGTTGAGGCGGGCCAGGAGTTGGAGGCTTTGCGCTATCGTTGGGAGCGCAATACTGGCGATGTTCGCAGCTTCGTTGATCCGATTCAGGGAGACTCAGCGCTCCCAATCGAGTTATTGTTCACTGCAGCTGTTTGTGACAGTTTCGTCTTCGATTCAGGATGGCGTGACCTCACGGCAATTCAAGGTCGCTGACCGGAACCAGTGCGATGAGGTCATGATCATCCTTTTGGGGGACATCTCCAGCGTCGTGCCGAACTCAAGGTTTGGCGAGTTCATCATTCCCGCCGGATACGGACGGGATCACTTCTACAACTCCGATGTCAAGAAGTGGGGATATACGAGTCTTCCGGCGTCGGAAGAGGACGCAATTCTGGCGCTGGCTGTGACGGAGGTCGAGGCGGGGCGTCTCGCTTCGGTGTCCGATCCTGCGTTTTGGACTCAGTTGGTGCAAGGCGGGCACATTCGAGATGCCATGGTGCGAGGCGGCACTCACCGGTTGACCGTGAGTGTTCGAAATGTGATCGCGAGCATCCTGATCTGGATCGCCCGAGGGCTGGGGATCTGGGCGATCTTCAGCGCTCGCTCGCTTATCAACAACTGGTCGAAGGACACGTCTCACCTCTGTCCGCATTGCGGTTACCCGCGCGACGCGGTGATCTCACGTTGCCCGGAGTGCGGGAACGAGCTGCGGGAGGCATGAGCGAATTCGAGGCAATAGTGTTGAGCGAGCTTGGATACCAGGGGCGCACGGTGCGATCGCGCGCCAGGGAGTACAAGTCGCCCGACGCGCGGGCAACGGCTTGTCGAAGTTCGCCATTGGTGTTGAATGACACGAAGGGTCGACGTTTATTCACCCTCGCTCGCGCTTCGGGCTCTGAAGGATGCGGTGATCACGACGTGGGTTCGTCGGTTGACGAGACGTGGGAGGCGGGGAGGCCGGGGTAGAGGGGGGAAGAGGTGCAGGGGATTTCGTAGGCACCGATGTCGACGGTGATGCTCGGGGGGCTGCAGAGGCCCAGGATGTGGCTGGAGATGCGGGGGCGGCCATCGAGGTCGGGGATGGTGCTGTGGGCGTAGGTGTTGTTGCCCTTGCCGGCGCAGGGCGATGTGCGGCGAGGGCGCAGGTTGTCGTCGGGGGTGCCGTACACGCCGTCGGCGCCGGTGGCGGCGGCGAAGCCGGGGTCGAGGCCGAAGTTGCCGTTCGCGTCGGTGGTTGCGGAGAGTCCTTCGATGCAGTTGTTGTGGGGTGTGTAGACATAGACGGAGAAGCACTGTTCGAAGGTGGGGGCGTTGTTGTCCCAGAGGATGGAGTTGTCGAGCGTGAAGGTGGCGGCGTTCAGGTCGATTCCGCCGCCGCGTGTGCCGGCGGTGTTGCCTGCCAGCGTGCAGTTGGCGACGTCGACGACGTCGGGTGTCCAGGCGTAGATGGCGCCGCCGTAGTCGGTGGCGGCGTTGCCGCTGAAGGCGCAGTCGTAGATGTAGGCGGATTGGTAGACGCTGATGGCGCCGCCGAGTGTCTGGGCGGTGTTGCCGCGGAAGGTTGAGTTGTAGACGAAGATGGTTTGCAGGGCGCAGATGGCGCCGCCGTCGGTGCCGAAGTTGTCGTCGAAGGTGCAACGGGTGAAAGTGGAGCTTCCGTCGCTGTTCTCGAGGTAGACGGCGCCGCCATCGCCGGAGGTGCCGGCCCAGTAGTTTGAGCTGTTGGCGCTGAAGGCGCAGGCGTCGAAGGTGATGGTGGAATCGAGGGCGTAGACACCGCCGCCTCTGTCGGCGTTGTTGTCCTTGATGGTGCAGTTGCGGACGATGAGCGAGGTTGAGTCGACAATGAAGAGGCCGGCGCCTTCGCCGCTGGCGAAATAGTTGTAGGAGCCGCCTGAGATCACAAAGCCTTCGATGGTCGCGCTCGTGGTGCTGCTGGAGGTGACGACATGACGGGCCCGTGTCGTTGCCATTTCACCCGAGAGGATGGTGGGGTTTGCGGCGGGATTGGGGGTGGCGGCACCGGGGGCGAATCCGCCGCGCACCTTGACGTTGGAGGGGAGGGAGAAGGTCGCGGTCGTGAGATTCCCCGGGGTGTAAGTGCCGGAGGCGACGCGGATCTCGGTGACGCCGGGGTGGGTGCGCGCGTACGCCAGGGCGCTTTGCAGGTCCAGGTAAGCGTTGCCCCAGTCGACGCCGGTGTTGGCGCCCGGGGCGTTCCAGTAGACGTAGAGCACGCTGGCGGAGGCGTTGCCTGATGCGGCCAGCAGGGCTGCGGCACCGATCCAATGAAGAACGCGTTTCATGGCTTGGCTCCTCACATGCGGTCCGGTGGCGGTCAGCAAGGCCGCGGCGGGACCAGGGCACAACCGTCGCGCGGCGGCCGGACGTTCCGGCGGCGTGCGACGCTCTCACTTGCATCCGCGTGGGAGCGGGTGATCTTGCGCCCGCGTGCGAACTCAGCGCCGGGATGTGGAGAGTTGGCGTTCGAGCCTACGTCGATGGGGCGCAAACCGGCGGTCATTCAGCACGGCGTTTCGAAGGCCGCCACGAAATCGTCGTAGTCGAAGCGGTCGACGTTGGCGTCATGGTTGACGTCGGCGGTTGCGTCCTGGGGGCAGATTCCACCCTCGTAGCAGACAACGAAGGCGTCGTAGTCGAAGAAATCGATGGTCTGATCACAGTTGAAATCGGCGATGCAGACGGTGAGCGCGGCGGCGGAGCTGGTGACGCTGTTGCAGGAATTGGAGATGATGCAGCGGAGGGAATGGATCGACTCGAGCGAGCCTTGGGAGCTGCCGAAGCGCGCGAGGGTGACGGTCTGGGCGAGCGCGCCGGACGCGGTGAAGCGGGTGACACCGCTTGAGTCGGTGTTGGGGCCTTGGGTGATGTTGGTCCAGGCATCGGAAGCGCCGACTTGCCGCCACTGCCATTGAAAGGTGAGCGGGCCGCTGCCCTCTGCGGCAACGGTGAACGAGGGAGTGCCCCAGGGGCAGGTGGTGGCCGCGAGGGGGCCGGTGACGGCCCGGATCGGATCGGTGACGACGGCTCGGAAGGCGTGGGTGATGTTCGGAGCGTTGCTGAAGCGTGAGAACCCCGAGACGACGCGGCCATCTCTTGAGACGGCCTGGGCGTAGGAGGTGGAGCCACCCAGAGTGCCGAGGTCTTGCATGCCGTATGCGGCGGTCCATCGGAAGGCACGCTGCTGACGTGCGACGAGGTCGGCCACGCCGACGACGACCGATCCATCCGCGGAAACGCCGTTGGCGAGGGATCCAAAGCCGCCCAGGGTGCCCAGGTCCTGCAGGACGCCTTCCGCGGTCCAACGGACGGCGCGGTCATCGCCATTGGCCTGGGGTGCATCGCCGACGACAACGCTGCCATCGGCGGAGACGGCTGTGGAGTAGGAGCCCTGGTTTGTTCGCGTGCCGAGATCCTGGATGCCTCCAGCGGAAGTCCAGCGCACGGCCCGGCGCTGGTTCGCGGCGTTGTAGGACCAGCCGATGATCACGTTTCCATCGGCGGAGATCGCGAACGCTCGGGTGTCGGTTCCGCCCAGGGTGCCCAGGTCCTGCATGCCGGTCGCGGCAGTCCAGCGGAAGGCGCGAAGCACGGTGACATCACCGTTGTAGGCAAGACCGACGATCACGCTGCCGTCGGGGGAGACAGAGATTGCGTCCGAGCCGACTAGCCCGAGTGCTCCAAGGTCTTGCATGCCGCCCGTTTGGGTCCAGCGAAAGGCTCGGAATTGTCCGAGAGTGTTGTAGGAACTTCCCACCACGACGCCGCCATCGGCGGAAACGGATCGAGCGCCCGAGTAGGTTCCGCCCAAGGTGCCCAGGTTCTGCATTCCATCGGCGGCGGTCCAGCGGAAGGCTCGAATCGATCCCGTGGCGTCGTGTGCGGTACCCACAACCACGGTGCCGTCGGCAGAAACTGCGGCGGCGTCGGAGTGAGGACCTCCGAACGTGCCCAGATTCTGCATCCCACCCGCGGCGGTCCAGCGGTAGGCGCGGTGTTGGCTCGCGGCATTGAAGGCGTAGCCGGCAACCACGCTACCGTCGGCGGAAATCGAGCGAGCCTCGGAGTACGTGCCCCCAAGGGTGCCCAGATCCTGCATGGTCACGCAGGACTGAGCCAAGGCGTGGCCGCTCGCCAACGCCGCTGTGGCCAGGAAGGTACCGATTGCTCCGGAGGTTGCGCCGGGGCGCGATCTGGCGGTCGGCATAGTGGTCCTTTGAGTCGAGGTGCAAAGGAACCCCATCGAGATTGTGATGGGGCTCGCAGGGAGAGGTTCGAGCGTTTGGCGAGAGGGGTTTCGGCCAATTGCGCAAGCGTGCCAGAAATGTTGAGTTCTCGGGGCTCGAGTTGGCAAAGAGGCCCGAAGGTGACCGGATGCCTCCGTTGCCCATTCGCGAAGCGGAACGGCGAGCCCGGTCATTTTGCGGCGGCTGTGGGGGCCATTGGGACGGTCGGGTCACCGAAGAACATGAATTTCATGCCCTGAAAGTAGATGCTGGCGGGGTACCAGTCGGGGGAGGGCTTGAGGGTGGCGAGGTGTTCGTGCTGGTAGTAGTAGGCGATGGCGTGTTTCCAGCAGTCGCCAGCGGTGGCTGGGACGGTGGCAGAAGAATTCTTGGTTGAGAGCCCGTCGACGAAGCCGGCCATGAGGGTGAGGGCGGCGGGCTGGCTGCCGGTGTTGCAGCCGATGTAGACGACGGCGCCGTTTGGGCCGTCGCGGAGGAGGCTCTCGCCGAGGCCGCTGCGGTTGTGTGGGCCTTTGGCGTAGATCGCTGGGGGAGGCGGTGGGGCGGTGAAGACTTCGCCGGCGTCGGTGCCTTTGTGTTCGTGGCCGTGGATGTCCGTGTAGGCCTCGTAGGGCGGGAGTGTGGCGAAGCGTGCGGTGGAGCAGCCGGCGGACATCATGACGGCGGGGCAGGCGGCGTTAGTCATCTTGGCGATGGAGTTGGTGGAGAGGCAGTGCTCCCAGACGTTGTCGTTGCCGTGGCCGGCGTGGAGGATGAGGCGGGCGCCGGAGTTGAGCTGGTCGAGGAGGGTTTTTTCGGTGGGGGGTTCTATAGGTGGATTGGCGGCGGACCAGCGGGTGTCGGCGTCTTTGTAGAAGAAGCGGGCGGTGGTGAAGGGCTTGCTTGACGTGGGGGCTTCGAGGAGCTTTGCGAAGGCGTCGAGCTGGGGCCTGGCGTCGATCCAGCCAGCGACCATGGCGACGGCGGCCTTGGGGGTGTCTTTCTCGGCGAGCACGGCCTTCTCGTACGTGATGGTCTTGTCGATGACGGTCTTGAGCTGGGCGGGTGTGCTGACGGGCCAGCGTCCCAGGGCGAGCTCGGGGATGTAGCTGATCTGGTCGTAGTTCATGGGGTCGGACTTGTTTTTCTCGCCGCGGACTTCGCCGAAGTAGGCGGCGTGGAAGTCGCTCGTCGCGCCGTTCCAGTCGTCGAAGGAGGCGTCGGCTTTGGCGACGTCGGCGTAGTAGAGGTCGCAGGGGTAGAAGGCGTAGTCGAAGGCAGGGGCGGTGACGCGGTCGAGGCACATGTAGCGGACGGGCATGATGTCGGCATCGCCGATGAGGAGGACGCTGGAGGTGCCGGACTTCCAGCGGGTGAAGAGGAAGCGTTTGAGGCGTTCGGCGTCGTCGGCGGATGTTGTTGACGGCGTGGGGGCGATGGCGGTGGAGAGGCGGACGAGCTCGGTGTCGTAGCGCTCGCGCTTTTGGGCGAGGAAGGCGGTGAGGTCTGCAGAGTCCTTGTCGGGAGAGAGGGTGTCGGCGAGGACGATGAGGAGTTTGGGGCGCGGGGGCGGATCGGTGGCGATGAGGCGAGAGGTCGCAAGGGTTGCGAGGATGAACGCGCTCAGCATGGCGGGGCTCCTGAGGGATCAGGATATCGCCTTCGGGTTTTCGGCGTCGAGAGGGTGGCATGCTTCCCCTTCAGGGAAGCATGAGGAGAGTCCCGAACTGCATGAGCACTTCGGGCGCCCTTCATGCTTCCCTGAGGGGGAAGCATGCCACCCGGTGCGGTACGCTTGGAGCATGACAACCACACTGCGAGGGCGGATTGTGATCGCGGGGGGGAGCGGATTCCTGGGGGTGTCGCTGGCGCGGCATCTTACCGAGTGCGGGGCGGAGGTGGTGATTCTGTCGAGACGCAAGCCGGCCCAGGGTGCGTGGAAGCATGTGGTGTGGGATGCGCGGACGCTGGGAGAGTGGGCGGCGTGTCTGGATGGGGCGGCGGGGGTGGTGAATCTGGTGGGGCGGTCGGTGGATTGCGTGAAGACGCCCGAGCACTGCGACGAGATTCTGCGGTCGCGGGTTGAGGCGACGCGGGTGCTGGGGATGGCGATGCGGAAGATTCAGGAAACTGGGGGAGTACCGCCGCCGGTGTGGGTGCAGATGAGCACGGCCCATATCTATGGGGATCCGCTGGAGGTGCGATGTGAAGAGGATTCGCCGCCGGGGTATGGGCTTGCACCGACAGTGGGCAAGGCGTGGGAGGAGGCGTTCAATGCGGGACTGCTCGCGTCGCAGCGTGGAGTCGTCTTGCGGACCAGCTTTGTGGTCGGGAAACCAAACGAGGGCGGGACCGGGGCGCTGGGAAAGCTCGGGTTCCTGGCGCGCGTGGGGCTTGGGGGAACGGTCGGGAGCGGGCGACAGGGGATCAGCTGGATTCACGCGCTGGACATGAACCGGATCTTTGAGCGAGGGCTCACGGACGCGTCGATGCGCGGGATGTATGTCGCGACGGCGCCTTCGCCGGTGAACAATCGGGAGTTCATGAAGGAACTGCGAGGAGCCGCGGGTGGATTGGGCGGGCTTGGGATCGGGTTGCCGGCGTTTAGCTGGATGGTGAAGCTGGGGGCGCCGCTGGTGATGCGGACGGATCCGGACCTCGCGCTGTGCGGGCGGTTTGTGGTGCCGACGCGATTGCTCGCGGAGGGGTTTGAGTTTCGGTATCCGGAGGTGCGGGGGGCGCTGGGGGAGATTTATTCGACGGGTTCAGGCAAGGGGTGAGGCGAATGGGTGGGCGTGGCCCAAGACACTGACCGCCGATGGGAGCGTTGGGAGTTTGTAGATCAGGGTGCGGGAATGCCATTCAGTTAGCCTGCTGGAATCGTTTTTTGTAGGCCTCGCGGGTGA
>CAYHQQ010000066.1:0-21456 GCA_964358855.1 uncultured Phycisphaeraceae bacterium | reverse complement strand
CGCAAAGCGAAGAAATCCCATCCGTCCCTCATCGTTTAGTTCACGGCGTTGCCCTCCGGGGTCCAATGCGAGGAGTCGCACCTTCAGTTCACGGCGTTGCCCTACGGGGTCCAAGGCAAGGTTCACGCTCGTCAAACAAAGCGGCCCGCCTTTGAAGGCGGGCCGCGTGGGGTGCGTTGGATATTGAGGCCGCGAGGGGTTTAGAGGCCGCCGGTGCGGAGGGCGTCGCGGAGGCCGGGGAAGGCCGTGTCTTCGGTCTCGTCCTGGATCAGCACGGTGGGCTTGATGAGCATGAGGAGTGAGAACTCTTCACGGGTCATGGCGCGGTTGCTGAAGAAGCGGTTCAAGATCGGGATCTTGCTGAGGACGGGCACGCCCGACTCGGCCTCGACTTCCTTGGACAGGCGCTGGCCGCCCAGGAGGACGGTGCCCTGGTCGGGGACGGTGACGGTCGTCTCGACGGTCTGGACGACGACTTCGGGGAGCTGAATCTGGCCGGTGACGGTGCCGGGGGCACCGCCGCCGCCGCCGCCCACACCACCCGCACCGCCGGCGACGGCGGTGATATCACGGGAGATGAGGGCCTTGAGGGCGGAGACGACGATCTTGACGTCGAGCTGGACGTAGCGGCGATCGGCGAGGATCACGCCACCGACGTAGAGGGTGATGCCGTCGTTGACGAAGTTGATCTGGGGCTCAAGGCCGATGGTGCCCTGACCCGCGGCGGGACGAAGGGCCGAGACGTAAGCCTGCTGATCGGCGACGGCGACGTAGGCGTACTGGCCGTTGCTGAAGGTGAGGCGTGGTGCGTTGACCGAGACGCTGCGCTTGTCGGACTGGGTGGCCTCGACGAGGAAGTCGACCTGGATGTCGTCGAGGTAGGTGCCCGAGATGCCCAGGGCGGCCTGGGTTCCGAACTTCGAGGTGCTGGCGCCCAGGAGGGTGTTGACCAGCGAGCTGGAGTTGCTGATGGCGCCGACAGGACCCAAGCCGGTGGGGGGGGGCGGGTTGACGGTGTAAGGGAAGAGGGGGCCCTGAAGGGCGGTGGGGATGGGCAGGCCGTTGGCGCCCAGGATCCACAGCGTCTGGCTGCCGCCGGGGAGAGTGCGGGGCGGGCTGTACTTGCCGCCCGAGAAGAAGTCGGAGGGGAGGACGTCGTAGTTGCCTGCGGCGCGGAGGGTGGTGAACTGGGAGCCGTTGGCGCCGAAGTAGACGTTGGCGTTGAAACCGATCTTCTCGTAGAAGTCCTGAGAGACGGTGAGGAAGCGGGCCTCAACGTTGATCTGCATGTTGCGGACGCGGCGGAGCTGGCCCAGGAGTCCTTCGACGTCGCGATGGTTGGCGGGGGTGGTGTTGATGATGAGGTTGTCGCGGAAGGGCTGGATGGTGCCCGTGTCGCCGCCGTTGTCGCTCCAGCCGTCGCGGTCGACCTGCTCGACGATGATCTTGCGGAGGTCGTTGATGCGTTCCTCGAGGGGGCGCTGGGTGTCCTGGTTCTGGTTGTTCTGGTTGTTGAAGGGGCTCTGGCCACCGCCGCCGCCGCCACCGCCGCCGCCCGCGCTGCCCTGGAAGGCCTGCTGGAGGTCGAACTCGGGGACGTTGGTTTTGTTGGTAACGTCGAAGAGGAGGTCCTTGACGTCATAGATGATCATGAGCTTGTGACGCTTGAGCTGGTCGGACGAGGCGACCTGGAGGACGCCGTCGGCGACGGTCCAGCCGGCGCGGCTGTTGGGGTCCAGGGCGTTGCTGACCTTGTCGAGGACGCGGTTCAAGACGGTCTTGAGGGTGGGGTTGGTGATCGAGAGGGAGACGGTGGCGTCCTGCTGGATGCCGACGGCCTCGAGCGACTTCCAGTCCACATCCATGTTCAAGTTGGCGACGGTGCGGAGATACTCGAGGGCGGCCTTGACGGTGGTGTCGGGGAAATCGACCTTGGGAAGGCGTGTGTTCTCGAGGGTGGCGAGCACGCGGCGGTTTTCGGGCGACTCCTGGTAGGCCAGGGCCTCGCTGCGGAGGGCGGAGATCGAGGGCCAATCCGACGGGTAGTCAACGATGGCGTGGGGCACCATGAGGGCGCCGAGGTTGTCGAGGCTGAGCTGCTGGATCGAGCGGCCGATGGCGTCCTCGCCCTTGTTGTACTCGCTGTAGACCTTCATGTCCGTCAGCACGTCCTTGAGCAGGAGGCCCGAGGGGTTGAGCGGATCGAGGAAGAGGATCTGGCCGACGACCTGGAGGGCCTCGCTGTACTTGCGCTCGCGCTGCAGGGCGCGGACGCGGTCGATGTTCTCGCGGATCTTCTGGGCCTTGCCCTGCTGGTCACGGCGTTTCTCGTCCTCGCTCATGCTGGCGAGGCTCTTCTCACGGGCGTCGGCCTCGGCCTTGCGGATCACTTCGATGGCCTTGTCGAGGTCGGCCGAAACGGCGTCGACCTTCTTGGTGAGCTCATTGACCTGGGGCTCAGAGAGCTTGCCCCTCATCTCGCTGAGGCGGAGGCGGGCCATGGCGACCAGGCCGCGGGCCTTGTCGGTGTTGGAGGTGGCGATGGCGTTGTTGGCTTCCATCAACGCGTTGTTGAATTCGGCGTAGAACTGCTGGATCTGGACGTTGAGGCCCTTGATGTGGTCCTCGAGAACGGGGCTGGGCGGCGGCACGTTCTGGCGCATCTCCATCGCGGCGCGGGCGAGGTTGGAGTTGGCCGAGGCGGTCTGCTCGGGGGGGAGCACCGGGCCGAAGCGGCCCAGGGCCTCGGTGTACGCGCCGTGGGCTTCCTTCCACTTCTTGGCGGCGAACGAGGCGTCGGCCTTGGTGAGGAGCTCGGCGGCCGCCTTCTTCTTGGCCTCATCGACGGGGTCGGGGGCTGGGGCGGCGGGAGCGGCCGGGGGCTGCTCGGCGACGGGAGCGGCAGCGACAGGGACTGGAGCCGCGGGAGCCGGCGCGGGCTCGGCGGGCGCGGCGGGTGCGGGGTCAGGGGCTTTGGGGGCCAGGGGCTTGATCACTCCGGGCTGGAGCATGCCGGCGCTGGCGAAGAGCTCGCCGCGTGTCTGGGCAAGGGCCAGGATGCGACCCTGGTCGTCGCCCATGCTCTGCTGCTGAGCGGGGCTGAGGGTGACGCCCGAGCGGGAGATGGTCTCCAGGACGGCCTTGGCCTCGACGAACTTGCCCGAATCGAAGAGATTCACGGCCGAGCGAATCGCGCCGGGGGCCTTGGCGGCGACCTCGCGGCGTTTGCCATCGACCGAGGCGAGGATGGTGTCGGCGTGTTTCTGATCGAGGGCGGAAGCCTTGGAGGAGGTGGCGACGGCCTTGGCGTGCTGCTCGGCGAGCGAGAGGTCGCTGGACTCGAGGGCGAGGTCGGCCTTCTGGAGGGAGATCTCGATGCTCGACAGGAGCTTGAGGCGAGCCTCGGCGCTCTTGAGCAGGGTGGAGAGCTGGGCTCGATCCGTGTCGCTGAAGGTGACGCCCGGGGCGGTGGCGAGCTGGCTGAGCAGGGCCTTGGCCTTAATGACCTTGCTCACGGCGAGCATCTCGGTGGCCTGCTCAAGCTGCTGCTTGACGTTCTGGGAGGACTGGTCGTTTGAGCCCGGCTGGGTGGTCTGGGCGGCAACGGGGGCGGCAAACGCGCTCGAACCCGCGACAAGGCCGGCGGCCATCATGAGCGTGCGGACCGTCTGGGGGTGGCAATTCTGCATGGGCATCTCCGAGTGGACGTGGCAACAAAGGGGGAGGGCAATGGTGGCGGGCAAACCGCGGGGGTCAACTCCCGACCATGATTTCGCGAACTTCGCGTCGGGTGGGGGCCCTGGGGGACCCTTTGGGGACAAGATCGGCGGTGTGGCCCGATCGCTGTCCGGCTTCCTGACGCACTCGAAGACCCGGCCCTTTCGCCATGGCTTCGAGATTTTCGGGGCCCGTTACGGCCTCAACTGTCGATCACTGACTCAAGTGCTGGCCGAACGTGTGGCACGAATCGATCTCACTGGTCGATCTCAATGGGCCGACGAGGTTGGTCGCCGGTTTGCTTTGGCCCGCCGATCCGGTTTTCGACGGGCAATCCGGAAGAGATCGAGTTGTCGACAGCCCGTTTGGCCGCCTCTGGGTGGTACTCCGTAGCCCTGGGACCTCTCGTGGACCTCAGGATCGCGAACAATACAGATTTCCAACCAAGAACGCAACCGCCGTGTGCGAAGCCCTTTCGACGCTCGATCTGCCACTGGTTCCGGAAAATCTCGACTCTATCAAACGTGGGAGCCACTTTTTTGCGTTCTCAATCCCTGGAAAGCTCGGCGTGGATCTTCGAAACCACACTGTTATCGCAGCCAACGGGCCGAAAGGACCCTGCCGGGGACCATCGGGCCCTTGGGGATCTTCTTCTTTCCGACCTTTGTGAGCGACTCTTCGAGCTGTTCGGGCGTCAACCGATCGGTGAAGACGGCGACGGGGGGTGGGAGTCCTTCGACGTCGGCCTCGGGCCCGGCCAGCTTGAGGGCTGATTCGACCGCGGTGTCCTCGGCCTCCCGCAGATTCTCTGCGGTCAGGAGCACTTCGATGTACCGAGGCTCCCACGGAGGCGGTGGGGGGTCGTCGTCCTGGGATTCCTCTTTCTCCACCTCTTCGCCTTTGGGGCCGTCGTGTGCGGCGGGGGGCAGGGCGCGAGTGGGGCGCCGATGAGAGGGCGGCCCAGATTCGGGGGAGTCGGTAGATCCCGCCGGGTCATGTGGGGAATCTTTCGCGTTTTGCGGGAGGGAGACCCGCACGCGGCACCACCAGGCGCAGACACCGAGCTCTTTGCCTTCTTCGTCGACGTTGGTTTCGGGATCGATGTTGAGCACGAGGCGCCAGTCGTCGTGGAGCTGTTCGACGATCTCGTCGAAGCTCATGAGGTGGGCCTCGGTGTCGGGGGCGACCAGGATGGTGCGGTGTTCGTGGGCCGCGGCGTCGACGCCGGCGGCGTCCTCGCGGTGTTCGAGGTCGAAGGCGGCCAGGACCTTCTCGATTTTCTCTCGCAGGGGAGCTTCGGCCCGGATGGTGACGATTTTGTGCTCGTCGACGAAGAAGTAGATGAAGGGCTCCTGGCTCATGGCGCCAAAGCCGCAGAGGCCGTCTTCGAAGAAGAAGTCGGGGACCTGGCGGATGGCCTCGACGAGGCGGTCGAGGCCGACGAGCTCGTAGGAGACGTAGGGGTCGATCTCGCGGAAGGCGTCGTGGCCCAGGATGTCGAGGATCGGGTAGACCTTGTTGGGCATGAGGGCCAGGATGGTGCGGACCAGGGCGGGGACGCGTTCGGCGGAGAGGACGGCGTCAAAGACGTAGCGGTCGGGCCACTCTTCCCAGTCGCCGTCGGATTCGTCGCCATCGCCGGCCTCGAAATCGAGTGTGTAGCCGGGTTTGGGCGCAAGTTCTTCGACCGGATAGACGCCCAGCGGGAACTTGAAGGCGTCGATCTCGTGTCTGGTCAGCGAACTGTCGGACTTGCTGCGGGGCATGGGATTGGACGCAAGGGTAGTGCGGTTGAGCGGGGCCCGACGCGCTGGGTGCCACGACCCGCCGTTTCGGCGCGTCGTGCCTCGGGTGCGGGTCGGGCTGAGATGCCCGGGACCGTTGGTGTGCCCGCATCGCGCGCTGCGCAAAGCCTGCGCGGGCGATGGCACCCCCGGGGTGAACTTTCAGCTCTTATATAGCTCGCCGCTCAGGTACTTGGCCCCCGAATCGCACATGAGGGTGACGACGGTGGCGCCGGCGCCGAGGCGCTGGGCGACTTTGAGGGCGGCGACGAGGTTGGCGCCTGTGGAGGTGCCGGCCATGATGGCCTCCTCGCGGGCGAGGCGGCGGGCCATTTCCATGGCGTCCTGGGTCGAGACGGGCATGATCTCATTGGCGAGCCCGGGTTTCCAATGGGGAATGACGAACCCGGCCCCGATGCCTTCGATTTTGTGCGAGCCGGTGTGGCCGCCTGAGAGGACGGCGGACTCGGCGGGTTCGACGGCGGTGATATGGAGGCTGGATCGCTTGGCTCGCAGGTTCTCGGCGACGCCGCGGAGGGAGCCGCCGGTGCCGACGGATTGGACGAAGGCGTCGACGTGGCCGCCGGTCTGTTCCCAGATTTCGGCGGCCATGGGGCGATAGGCGGTGAGCTGGTCGGTGTTGTTGAATTGGTCGGTCCAGAAGGCGCCGGTGGACTCTGAGATCTGGCGGGCGGTTTCGATCATGATGCGGGTGAGGGTGGCGTTCATGCCGCCTTCGAGGCTCTTGATGATGGTGAGTTTGGCGCCGAAGGCACGCATCTGGTCGAGCTTCTGCTGGCTGAAGGCGTCGGAGGAGACGATGTGGAGGGGGTACTTCTTGGCGGCGCAGACCAGGGCGAGGGAGACGCCGGTGCTGCCGCCGGTGTACTCGACGACGGCGCCGCCGGGCTTGAGGCGGCCCTTGGCTTCGGCCCCTTCGATCATGGCGAGGGCCATGCGGTCCTTCATGCTGGCGGTGGGGTTTTCGCTTTCAAGCTTGAGCAGGATGCGGGCGTAGCCCTTGGGGACGAGCGAACGTAGCTCGATGAGGGAGGTGTTGCCGATGCGGGAGAGGATGGAGGAAGAGATCGGGGGCGACTGGGTCATCCAAGGACTCCTGTCGGGGTCAATTCATGCTCGCAGCGACCGTGAAGCAAAGCAACCGACGCTTTCGCGCCGGTCGCATCATCAAGCGCCAGTCTCCTGACCAAGGCCGAAAGTCCGACCTGCCGGTTCTGCCCCGGCTTCTCAAGATGACTCAAATCGTATGTCTTTTGAGTGCTGCCGCCATGCGAACTCTCATCCCGCCCGCTTGGTCGGTGTTCCGCGATCCGAGATGATTCTGCGCCCGCTCCTTTGCTGACGTTCACGCAGGGCCGCGGCTAGTTTGTCGATATCGCCGCCGAACTGCTCGTCAATTTTGCGGCGAATTTCACGGACTTCATCGATGAGAGGGTCCGGCGCCACGGAGGGAGTGGTTGGGGGTGTTGGGCGCGGAGAAGGCGGTTGAGGGTTTGAGTTCATGTGTCCTCCCAGAAATAGTTGTCGGGCGTCACAATCACGGGGGGCACCAGGCCCAATCGCGCACAGATGCGGCGAAGGTGGTCAACCTTCGCCGGGTTCGCCAGATGCTGGACATTCCAGCTGAGCACGCAATCCACGGCCCGTACACAGCACACGGCGATGTGCAGTGCGTCACCTCGCGCGGGCTGGGGCATCACACGCTCGCGCACGAAAACTTTCGCGACTCCGGTGGCTTCCTCGTCGATGTCGAGGAATGGAATGGATTCCACCAAGGCCAATGCCTTCGCGCTGTGTGGATAGTCCGGGTGGGACAGCTCAAACACGACCTCATCGGAAATCACCAACTCGTGGCGATGCCGCTGCTCCGCCCACCACCGATTGCTTACTTCGCGCCGGTAGAGGCTTGCAGTATCCTGGCGATCAGAGACGCAGGCGCTGACGAAGCTGGTTTCGAGGTACACCCTGGCCATTCAACCATTGTATCGGCCGGAGGCCCCATCGTGGCATCGCCCTTCTGGGGGATGTTCCAGGTCGCCGAACACCGGGCAGAAGCCCGGTGCCACGTCTCAATCCCTGTCGCTCATGTCCGGAACCTCGACGCCCAAGGCCGTTGCCAGGTCGATCTGGTGTTCCTGTTCCTGGATGAGGATGTCGCGGATCTGTTCGGCCATGGCGTACTCGCCCAGGGCTTCGCACTGGCGGACGCGCTCGCGGTAGTTGCGGATTGTCTCGGTCTCGTTGTCGAGGTCGAAGCGGAGCATGTCGGTCGCCTTGGGCGAGGTCTTGACGGGCTTGGGGGTCACCACGGGCATGCCGCCCAGGTAGTCGATCTGCTTGGAGAGGATGAGGGCGTGGCTGAGTTCTTCGGCGGCGTGGACCTCGAGTTCTTTGGCGATGTTCATGTACTGGGCGCCCTTGAGCACCTGGGAGTACACGACGTATGCGATGATGGCCTGGTACTCGCGGGAGAGGTCGTCGTTGAGCAGGCGGATCAGTTCTTTGCGTGAGATCTGGGCGCCACTCTTGTCTTTGCTTGTTCGGTCCTTCTTGGACATGGATTTCTCCTCTATCGGCGACCTTAGGCGTCTATGACCTCTTCGCCGGGTGCGAACATATCCTTGATCATGCCAAGCGTCACCGACGTCAAGAGGTTCATGCGTGCGATCACATCGGGCGATGGCGCGGGCGTGCGGTCGATGGCGGCGGGCGATGCGGGTTTGGTGAGTGCCACGGATCCGGATTGCTTTGGCACCACGCCGCTGATCTGCGCGGTGGGAACGGGTGAGCGATCGATGGTGGATCTCCTGCTGGAACTCGGGGCCGACATCGATCAACGGAGTGAGTGGTGGGCGGGGAGCTTTGGGGTGCTCGACAGCGCGGACGATGAGATGTCGGAGTATCTGCTCGGCCGCGGGGCGACGCTGACGCCGCACGCCGCGGCACGCCTGGGCAAGATCGACCAGCTTCGGGCGATGCTCGACGCCGACCCTTCGATCGTTCATGCCCGCGGCGGCGACGGGCAGATGCCGCTGCACTTTGCCAGGACGGTTGAGATCGCGGAATTGCTGCTGTCGCGCGGGGCGGAGATCGATGCGCTCGATCGCGACCACGCGAGCACGCCGGCGCAGTGGCTGGGCGAGTCGCGTCCGGAGGTGGCTGCCTATCTGGTCCGGCGCGGGGCCAAGGCCGATGCGTTCATGGCGGCGAGGATCGGAGACCCGCTTCTTCTGGACAAGACGGTGCGGAGCGAGCCGGGCGGGCTGGAGGCGCGCGTGACGCGCGAGCGGTTTCCCGCCGCCCCGCCCGCCGCGGGGCATATCTATATCTACACGATCGGCGAGGGGTGCGGACTGGTGCACGCGGCGACGCAGGCGAATCAGCCCGCGTCGATTGCCTGGCTGGCGGCACACGGGGCCGACATGGGCGTGCGGGGCGGGTACGACCACGCGACGGCGCTGCACGTGGCGGCATGGGGAGACAAGACCGAGGCGGCCACGGCGCTGCTGGACGCGGGCGCCGACATCAACGCCGTGTCGGGGCCTATGCACCACAACGAGCCGATCGGCTGGGCGATCGTCGGCGGGTCGCCCAAGGTCTTTGCGCTGCTGCTGGCCAGCGGAGCGGTGTTGAAGGAGCACCACGTCGAGGACGCGAAGCGGGGTGCAACTGGCGCGTTCCGCGCGTACAACCCGCGACGGCCGATCGACGCGTGGCGGCGGATCTCGGACATGCTGGCGCGGAATCGGCGAGCCTGACGCCCCGGACTGGGGAAATCACGTGGGAGAATTGCTCTTGCAGAGCGGCCCGCTCGCGTGGTAGAATTTTCGCATGAGCACAGCAACCACATCCAAACCCACCGGCTTTACCCCTCCCGCACCCTCACCCGAGCACTCGGCCACGCAGAAGGTCGCCACGCGACTGGTCGAGCTTTGCTCGACGGGCAAGAACCTAGACGCGATCAAGGAGCTCTACGCCGACAACGCTCGGCACGTGGAGTCGATGGAAGGCCCCGGTTGCCCGCGGATCACCGAGGGCAAGGCGAACCTGCTCCAGAAGGCCGAGCAGTTCGGCAAGATCACGACCGTGCACAGCGCCTCGTGCGGCAAGCCGCTGGTCAACGGCGATCAGTTCACGTGCAACATGACCATGGACTGCACGTGCAGCGAGGGGCCCATGGCCAACCAGCGCATGAACATGAGCGAGACGGCCCTCTACACCGTGAAGAACGGGAAGATTACCGAGGGCAAGTTCTTCTATTCGTGCGGGATGTGAGGACGGAGTGAATCAGCGAGTTCGGTTTTGCCGACCATCGGAGATCCCGGTGGTCGGTTCTTTGTTGCGCCGACGCGTTGGCGTACGTGAGACGCAGGAGCACTGACCGCCGGGTGAGGTTTTGGGCTTTCGTTGACCTGGGTGCGGCGGTCAGTGGTACCGCACGCACCGGACTTTACCCGCCGATGGCCCAGTCGGCGGCGGTCGCTTTGTCGGACCAGTGACGCATGTCGTTCAAGTCTTCCCAGCCCATCATCTCGGCGTGGGTGTCGAGCATGCTGGTGACGGCCTTGTTGAAGTGACGCAGCGAGACGAAACCCGAATTGTTGCCGACGCTCTCGGCGTTGGTGTCGTAGGTCGTGCTCCAGCGAGGTCCGGCGGCGGCGGTGAAGCGGGGCGGCTCGACGCGGAAGAAGCCCTCGGGGCGGCCCAGCTGCGACGCCAGGTCGATCTGCTCGCAGCGGGCCGAGGCGAAGGCGATGACCTGGGCGGGGCGTGCGGGCTGGTCGAGGCGATCGATGTGGGGCTTGCCGTACGAGCGCTGGAAGAGCTTGTCCCAACCGCCGAACTTCTCGCTGCCGCCGACGAAGGCGACGTTCATGCCCAGGCTGGGGTAGAGGCTCACGACGTACTCGTAGGACACGCCGGCCTGTGCCCAGGCGGCGCGGTTCTCGCGGATTTCTTTGAGCAGCTTGTCGTTGCCGTAGAGGCCGCGGAACTCGTAGTTGAACTGCGAGGCGAGGCGCCACGGGTGGCGCTGGGCCTCCTCATTGAAGAGGCGTTCGCCCACGTCGTTGGTGACGGTGATGGGCCCGTTGACCATCGCTCGCGGCGGATAGCCCGGGAGCACCGAGTCTTTGTTGCTCGTCGCGTAGGTCGTGAAGGCGGTCATGAGTTGCTTGGCGCCGGCGAGCTCTACGCACTGGCGTCCCATCGCTCTGGCGCGTCCCAGGGCGGGGATCGCCAGCCCGATCAGGACGGCGATGATCGCGATGACCACCAGGAGCTCGATCAGCGTGAACCCGGCCGTTCCAACCGCTCGCGAAAGCCGCATCACCGGGCACCGGGAAGGCCCGCGAGGCGCATCGCCGACCGGTTCGGAACCGATCGAAGTACGAACAAAACGGGTGAGAAGTTGAATGTGGGCTGGCATGGCGATCCTACATCGAGTCGATGAACGGGGCGAATCCGAGGCAAAATCCTGTAGAACGAGAAATCTTGCGGCTCAATCCTAGGAGGGGTGTGTGACGGGACGAGAGTTCTTGGGGTCTGAGAACATGACTTTATCATGTTTTTGTCCGCTTCTCATGGTTTTCGCCCAGTCACCCGGTACCCTTAAGCTCTCACCGCCTTTCAGAGGGAGAATCGACCATGTTCACGAAAGTTCTTGCGGCTGGAACGCTCCTGGGTCTCTCGGGGTCCGCCCTGGCGCAAAATCTGCACGCGGCGTTCGCCCAGCCTTCGCTCGATCGCTGGATGTACCCGTTCAACCAGACTCCCGGGCGCGAGACCTTGGCGCCTTCGTTCGGCGCGATCTTGCAGACGGGGTTCGACGACCGCGATGCGCAGTTCATCGTCGGGTTCAACTCGGGCGGCCAGGTCCCCGCCGGACTGGGGGCGGCAAGCTACCACCTGGTTTCGGCCCGGCTCACGGTGGTGGTCATGAACGATTTGCAGGTGAGGTACGACGAGTCGTGGGATTCGGTGACATCGCTCTACGACGTGGGCGATCCGCAGTACGTCGCAGACACCGACGCCGGACGCCCGATCGAGGTCTTTGCCGCGGGGTACCGCAATGGGCAGTCGCTCGCGGGGTTCATCGAGACCTCGCCCTTTGGCGGGGCGCCGATCAATTCGCCGGCCGAGGGGGCACGGAATGTCTTTGCGGCGACCATCGACGAGAACGGCGTCGCCACCGACGTCTCCCGCCAGGTGCGCCTGCGGTTCGACGCGATGCCGCTCGCGATCGGGACCACGACCGATGTCGCGCCGGGCGATCTGATCCCCGCGGGAACGGTGATCACCTTTGATCTCCTGGCGTGCAATGCCGAGGTGGGGCGTCACTTTGCGAGCTCGCTCAACGCCGGCAAGATCAACCTGGTGGTCACGTCGCTGGAGCCGGCCTCGGGCGGCCCCGGGGGCGGCACGGGCGACCCGACCTATCCCGTCTTTTCGACCAAAGAAGGCACGCCCGGTTACACCGCGACGCTGACGCTGGATGTGCGGGTGGGAGAGGCGGCGGACTTCGATGGGGATGGCACCGTCGACTTCTTCGACTACGACGCGTTTGTCGCGGCGTTTGAGGCGGGCGATCCGTCGGCGGACTTCGATCAGGATTGCACAGTCGATTTCTTTGACTATGACGCTTTTGTGGTCGAGTTTATCGGGTGAGGGTGGTTCGACGAACCGCGCCCTCTGGGAGCCCACGCGAGCAGGATCTGCGGTGCCGGGGAATGCCCGACGCCGCTATACTTTGGCGTGAGCAAGAGCGATGAACCAAAGCCGCCTCAGTTCCGCCTGGACCGCACGGCGTTCTCGGTAGGGTGGGTGGCGGATCAGGATGACGACGGCGCCTACTGGCAGACCAAAACGCCGCTGGAGCGGCTGGCGGCCACGGAATACCTCCGCAGGATGGCTTATGGACCTGCTGCTTCAGCAAGACTTCAAAGAGTTCTTAGCTTTGCTCAACTCGGAGAAGATTGAGTATCTTCTCGTCGGCGGATACGCCGTGAGCTTCCACGGATACGCGCGCCCAACGGGCGACCTCGATGTCTGGGTCGCAATCCATCCGGATACCGCTGCCAAAATGGCGGACGCACTGGTCAAGTTCGGGTTTGCGACGGCCGGAGCAACGAAGGACATGTTTTTGATTCCCGGGCGAATCGTTCGAATGGGTGTGCCGCCGGTTCGCATTGAGGTGATGAACTCGATTTCGGGAGTTGAATTCGCGGCGTGCCACGCGCGAAGGGTGGATGCCGTCATCGATGGCGTTGCGGTGAGCATCATCGGCCGGGATGATCTGATGGCGAACAAGCTGGCCGCGGGACGCGCGAAAGACCTCAACGATTTGAAGCACTTGCGACAATCGGGGAAGCCTTGAACCTCCCGCCTGAGAAGCCAAGGGAGCCCGAGGCCGCCGCGCCGCCGCAGTAGTCTGAATTGCCGCCACGATTTCATGTCTCGATTGCAAGTGAACATCGACGTGGGAGAGCGATGTGCGCCAACGGCGAAGTGACACGCCGAAACGCCGTGCGCCTTCCCTCGCTGGCGCGTCGGGCTCTGTCACGCTGACGCGCGTTGCACATCGCCGGCGAGCTTTGAGGCCAGTTCAGCGAGGGTGAGGCCGGCGAACTCCGGGGGGACGTCGGTGCGCGGCGAGGCGCCGGCGGCGATCTGGGTTTCCAGGCGCTTGTGGGCGGTGAGCACCGTCGAGTGGTTGCCGCGCCCCATCGCGCGGGCGATCTCGGGGAAGCTGCACGTCGTGAGCTTGCGGCAGACGTAGACGGTCATCTCGCGCCCCAGCACGACAGACTTGTGACGACCCTTGCCCAGCAGTTCGCCCTGGTCGACGCCCAGACGGCGGCAGACTTCGGCGAGGATTTGGGCGAGGGGGATCGGGCGGCGGATGCGGTAGGCGTCGGCGCTTCCGGTGCCCATGCCCAGGGCCGAGTGCACGAGGGCGAGGCCGATGGAGCCGCGGGGGGCGAGTTCGGGGCGGACCAGGAGCGTGGCCTCGATCTGTGAGAGCATGCCCTCGATCTCGCGGACCGATGCGCCGCCGCGGGCCGAGCGGTCGGCCAGGAGCTGCACGGCGGCGTCCTCGAGCATCATGCCGCGACGGGCCGCAACCTGGCGGACGATCTTGGCGCGAAGCGTCGGCTCGGGCGGGTCGATCCGCACGACCGCCCCGGAAACAAACCGCGAGACAAGCTGCTGGGAGAGCTTGCGGATGTCGCGCGGGTGCTCGTCGGAGACCAGGGCGACGCGGGCGCCGCCCACGCCGATGGCGTCGAAGGTATGGAGGAGCTCGCGCTGTGTGGCGTCCTTGTTGGAGAGGAAGTGCACATCGTCGATGCACAGAAGATCGACGCCGCGGTAGATGCGGCGGAAGGCGTCGACGCTCGACGTGCGGACGCTGGTGATGAACTCGTTGGTGAAGGCCTCGGCAGTCGTGTAGCGGACAACCGCTCGCGGACGCAGCTCAAGGAATCGCACAGCGGCGGCCTGCAGGAGGTGGCTCTTGCCCAGGCCGCACGAGCCGTGGATGAAGACGGGGCCGGTGAGCGAGAGATCGTCGCCCTCGGCGAGGCGTCGGGCGGCGGCGTGGGCGAGCTTGTTGGACTCGCCGACAATGAAATCCTCGAAGCGGTGGCGCAGGGCGTGGTCGTTTTTGCGGCGAGCGGGTTGGGCGGCGGCGGGGGCGCGGGAGGGAGCGGTGGGGGAGTCGCCAGGACGAGTGGCGG
This sequence comes from uncultured Phycisphaeraceae bacterium, assembly GCA_964358855.1. Classification (GTDB taxonomy): domain Bacteria; phylum Planctomycetota; class Phycisphaerae; order Phycisphaerales; family UBA1924; genus UBA2396. The sequence goes on along the minus strand of CAYHQQ010000066.1, from coordinate 7,196 downwards.
CGTGGCGAGCGGTCTCGACGCCTGTTGAGGGCGAGGCGGCGAATGCGCCGCCATCGACGTGGAATGCCAGCTCGACCTTGGTGGGGTCGCTCTCGCCCAGGGTTTCGCCGGCGGCGCGCCTCAGGCTCTCGCCGAAGCGACGCCCGAGGAGGTCGGCGAGGAAGCCGGTGGGGACAGTGACATCGACGCGGCCGCCGTGCATCTCGACGCGGGTCTGGGAGTCGAAGAATCTGCGGAAACGTTCCTCTCCGACCTCTGCGGAGACGCGAGCGAGCAGCGCGTCCGACTGGTCGGAGGAACTCAAAGAGCGGGATGGAGATTCGACGGCACGTTGAAGAACGTCCAAGTGAACACAACCCCTCGCGACCTTGCGCGGCAATCAGGCCCGACGAAGAGCGTCGGCGACCACGTTGACCGTCCTGGGCCGTCCTCCGCTCCTTTGTCCGGGCCCCGCGCGCGTCACACCGTTCGAGCGGTTCATCGCGAACCGCCGCCGAACGAGCCTGAGCTTTCGAAGGGTCCGGTCGCCGAAGCGGCCGGTGGTCGTGTCCTTGACCTTGAACGGCGAAGGACTCGCCATCCGGGACAAATTTACGGCGCATCGAGCGTGGGAGCAATCACGATTGTGTCGTGTCACTTTTCGGTCATGGCGTTTGACTCGCGTTTGCAGCACCTTAGCGCCGCGCAAAAATAGTTTCCCACCTCGGCTCGCGCGCCCTGAACAACCTGTGCAAAACCACTTGACATTTGCCGCTAACTCGTTGATCAGCATCGGGATGGGCCGGATTTTGGCGTGTGGGTGGCTCGGGCCGCGCCGCGCCAAATCGGGCGCCCGCCCACGCGCTTCCTTGGCCTTCAAAGAGCATGAAAGCGTGTGGAAATCAGGGCTTCTGGGCGTCCAGGGGAAGCACCATCGCCACGCGCTCGGCAAACGCCCGGAACCCCGCGCGCTGATACACGCGGACGGCCGGTTCGTTCAGCCGATCCACGGCACACAAGAGCCAGTCGTAGCCCGATTGCGGCATCGCCCGAAGTCCAAGATCGAGCAGCGATCGTCCCAAACCAATTCCCCGGAGCTGGGGTGCCAGGCCGAAGTACACGAGCTCCACAGCGCGCTGATCGGGCAATCGGCTGAGCAGCATGCACCCCAGCGGTGCGTCGTCCTTCATCACAAGGAACCAGAGGGCCGGATCGAACTCTCCGACGGCAAGGTGCGAGTCGAGCACGTCACTCGTGGCTCGCAGGCCGCAGAGGGCGGGGCAGTCCAGCGTCGACTCGTAGCTGCGTTCCAGGGCCAGTGCCAGGGCCTTGCGGTGGTTCTGGATGGGGCCGCCCAGAGCGGCCAGACTGGCGACACGCACGTCCTTGGGCCACGAGGGGACCGGCGGTGGCCGCAAGAGCCCGGCGGCGGACTTGCGGATCGATCTTTGCATGTACAGCAATTCGCCGACCTGGATGAACCCGGCGGCCCGCAAGGCCTGCAAAACCGCGACATCCGTGGGCGTGGGCAGGGCCTGGAGCATCTGAACCGAGCCGGCTCCGCCAAGGCGATGGCCCGGGGCGAGGTGGTCGCGAATGGCCAGGATGGAGGCGATCCGCTCGGCTTGGCCAAGCTCAGGGCCGCCTGGGTCGCCGCCCGGGAGTGGTTCGGAAACAAAGACGCCGGCGGTTCGACCGACGGCGGGGACGGCCATGGCGACCTGGCGCACACCTTGAGAGCCGTCGCTGAGGGGGCCCACCGTGCCAAAGAGAAAGGAAAGGTCGATCTTGCCTCCGGCGGCGGCGTCCAGGAGCTTGAGGGCGGCGTCGGCCGTGTTCTGTCCGGTCTGGGCGACCAGCCGCCGGGCGGCGGAAAGGTGCAGTTCGGGCCCGAGCTTGCGGGTTGGAAGTGCAGTCTGGCTGGAGGTTGGGGTCGCCATCGTGAAAGAAAGTGGAACTTGTGGGGGCTTGGGGGCGGATCTCTGGTCGTCTGCCGCCGGGCCGTTTGACCGACGGACGGGATGCTGTAGACTAGGGGGCCCTTCAGTCCGAGGAGTCCGCATGCAACAGATGACCAGCCGGGTTTCAAGAATGTTCGGTCGCCTCGTCGCCCTTGCGGGCGTGGGCCTTTTGCCGCTCGCGGGGGCGTCTGCGATGCTTCTGGCGCCCGAGCCCGACGCGATTCCGCGCCGGTGGCAGGTCGACGTGAAGATGGGCGGCCTTCGTCTGGCACAGTTCAAGCAGGCCGACGGCTCCACCAAGGCGTATTTCTATCTGACCTATCGCGTGACGAATCACACGGGGGAGGACATTTTGTTCGCTCCGGGATTTGAGCTGGCCAATGGCGAGGGCGAGGTGATCCGTTCGGGTCGCGGCGTCTCGATCGAGGCCGCAAACACGATCCAGCAGAACCTGCAAAACTCGTATCTCGAGGATCAGATCAGCGTGCTGGGCATGCTCCTGCAGGGCGACGAGAACGCCAAGGAAGGGATTGTGATCTGGCCGGCGAACCAGATGCACCTGAGCGAGGTGACGGTGTACGCGGCGGGTTTCAGCGGTGAAGTGAAGGTCCAGCCCGCCAAGGACCCCAAAACAGGCGAGTCGGTCGCGTTTCCGCTGTACAAGAGCATGATGATCCGGTACAAGCTTCCGGGCGACCTGGATTCGCACGGTTCGGAGCCTTTTGCCCCCGATGAGACCAAGTGGATCATGCGTTGAGTGGGCGTTGAGTGGGCGTTGAGTGGGCGTTGAGTGGGCGTTGAGTGGGCGTTGAACGGGCGGTAAGCGGTCTCCTGTCCCGGTAACCGAGGTTTTGGAGGCGTCTGGACGCCCGAGGGTGGGCCTCCTATTCTTCCCTCCCCCACAGCCCCCCGGCTGGCGGGGTGTTTGAAGTCAACTTGTTCGTTCATTTTGCGGCCAGTGCGGCCGATACAGAAGGCTACTCGTCATGGCACATAAAAAGGGTCAGGGCTCAACCAAGAACGGCCGCGATTCGAACCCGCAATTTCGCGGGGTGAAGCTCTACGGCGGCGAGGTGGCCCAGCCCGGTTCGATCATCATCCGCCAGGTCGGCACGCCTTTCATGGCCGGCTTCAATGTTCGCCGGGCCAAGGACGACTCGCTCTTTGCCGTCGCCGACGGGCGCGTCATGTTCCGCGGGCGCAAGGTGCACGTGGTGCCCGACGACAAGGCTGCTCCGTGCCCGGTGTGGCTGCGGAACTGAGATCCGGCTCGACAGACTGACAAATTCACAAGCGTGGCGCCTGGCGTCACGCTTGTTTGTTTCGTGCCCGGTTCACGGAATGGCGGTGACGGTTGCGCTGGCGGCCTGCTCGGCCTCGCGGCGGGTCTGCTTGGAGATCAGGCGCAGGTTGCGGGCGTAGATCACCAGGCCCGGGGCCTGGCCCAGCACCGCGACCACGTCCTGGCGCCAGACGAAGTACGCGAAGAGGGTCGTGGCGCCGAAGAGGCTCAGCCACCAGAACGACGCGGGGATCACGCTCTGGCGGCGCTTCTCGCTGGAGAGCCATTGGATGAGCATGCGGCCCGAGAAGGCCGCCTGGCCTGCGAGGCCAACGGCGACCCAGATGAAGCTCGTCCATGTCGTGACGTTGCAGAGGCGAAAGAGCCAGTTGGGTTTGACGGCGGTGAGGGCCTCCATCACGCGCGGGCCAAAGGTCTGCTCGACGTCGCGGGCCGACATCGGCGGCGATTTGAAGCCGTCGCGGAGGACGAGGCGGTAGATGACCTGCTTGGAGTCTTTGTCGATCTCAGAGGCGATGACGCCGCGGGAGTTGGCGATGCGGACGGGTTCGCCCTTGGGCTGTCCGGGCTCGTAGACGATGTAGAGCGAGACGGCGACCAGGGCGAGGATGGCGGCGAAGGGCTCCCACTTGAAGCGGCCCTTGGGCCTTGGGGCGGGCGGAATCGCGCTCGTCGTGGCGGCCTTGGATTCCGGTTGGGCGGAGCTCAACGTGAGGCCTCCTGCGCCTGACGTGTGACGACCACCTGCGTCGGGTCAACCTCCGGAGCACGAGCGGCGCCAATCTCGATGGAGGTTGTCGGCCTGCGACGGTTTCTCATATACCGCACGGCGAAGCAGTCGATGAGGCCCGGGAGGGCTCGCTTGGTGATGCCCATGCCGTATTTGGTTTCGCCGGCCAGGCGCGGGCGATGGTGGACGGGGACTTCGACGACCTTGCCGCCCAGGTGGGCGATGCCGACGGGGATGAAGCGGTGCATGCCGCGGAATTCGAGGGGGAGGCCCAGGGCGAATTCGCGTTTCATCACGCGGAGGGAGCAGCCGGTGTCGCGGACGGTGTCGCCCAGGATCATGCGGCGAAAGGCCCGCCCGACGATGGAGCCGTAGCGGCGGACGATGTTGTCCTTGCGGGCATGCGAGCGGTCGCCCTGGACCAGGTCGGCGCCGGTGGTTCGCATGGTGTCGAGCATCATGGGGAGGTCGGCGGGGTCGTTTTGGAGGTCGGCGTCGAGGACGGCGATGAGGCGGCCCTGGGCGGCGCGGAAGCCGGCGTGGAAGGCGGCGGACTGGCCGTTGCCTTTGCCCTTGGGCGTCATAGTCATGGCGACGCAGCGGAGGAAGGGGCGGGTGGCCATGAGTTCCTGGACGATGGAGCGGGTTTGGTCGGTGGAGCCGTCGTCGACGATGACGAACTCCCAGGCGATGCCCAGGGGGCCGAGGGCGGCCTCGACCTGTCGGACGAGTTCGGCGGCGTTTTCCTGCTCGTTGTGGGCGGGCGCGACGACCGAGAGCTCGATGGGCGATGCGTGTGGGTTCGAAGTCACGTCGCAAACGATAGGAGGCGTCGGCGGGAGAATCGGGTGGTGAGGGTGTGAAGGGGGCTCTGGGCGGGCCGGATCGCGGTTTGCGCACGGTGGAGGGGCCCTTTGCCGGCCTGTCGTTTGGGCACGCCCGCGCGCGACCCTCTGCTACACTGACGCCCGGAGTTGGCGGGGGTGTGGGGGGGTGGGGGCACGCATGGCGGAGCGCAGGCCCAGGTTGTTGATTGTCGGGGGTGAAATCGCCCCGGGGTCGGTGCTGCGCGAGTCGCTCTCGAAGGCGTTCGAGCTCGTGGGCGAGGGAGAGTTGCCCGACCTGGTCATCGCGCCGGCGATCACGCCGGTTGTCGGCGGGCCCGACGCGCTCGCAACGGTGCTCAACTCGACGGGTGAGGGGGTGTCGCTCTCGGATGCTTCGGGGGCGTCGCTGTGGGCGAACGACTTGTACAAGGGGCTCGATCCCAGGACGCAGGAGCACGTGGCGGGGTGTGCCGCCGAGGCCGCGACGGTGATGGGGACCGCACGGCGGCTGCTCCGTGTGGGGGACGAGGTGCCACATGAGGCGAGCGTCTGGCGGGGCGAGGTGACCTCGACCGATCTGGCGCGGTATTTTGATGTCATGATCTCGCCGGTGGATGCCAGGCCGGTCGGCAAGACGCCGCCGGGCGAGCCGGCATGGCCGCGGGCGGTGGCGGTGGTGGTGCGGGACGTGACGCAGGCCAAGCGGCTGCGTCAGCGGATCGACGCGGTGGACCGGGCGGGCGGGGAGCTCGTGCAGATCGAGTCGGATGCCGTCCGCAACAAGAACATGATCGAGCGGCTCCAGCTTCTGGAGAAGCGGATCGTCGAGTACGCCCACACGCTCTTGCACTTCGATCACTTCGCGATCCGGCTGCTGGATGAGAAGACCGGCAAGCTCGAGCTTGTGATCAAGCGGAACTTGCCGGCGGAGTACGACGCGTTTGAGATCTATCCCAAGACCGAGGGGAATGGGATCAGCGGCTGGGTGGCGGCCACGGGCAAGAGCTATGTCTGCCGCGACGTGCAGGCGGATGAGCTGTTCCTGCCGGGGCTGCACGGGGCGCGGTCGAGCCTGACGGTGCCGCTGAAGCTGCACGATAAGGTCGTGGGGATCATGAACGTCGAGAGCCAGGCGGCGGCGGCGTTCGACGAGGACGATCGGCGGCTGGGGGAGATCTTCGCCAGGTACATTGCCATGGCGGTGCACACGCTCGATCTGCTCGTGGTCGAGCGGACGACGACGAATCGGGCGATCGCCGGGCGCTTTGCCGAGGAGCTGTCGGAGCCGTTGCAGGACATCTGCAACGAGGTGGATGTGCTCCGCGGCGTGGCGGCGGGGAATCTTGAGCTCGTGCGGCACATCGACAAGATCAGGGCGGATGTCGAGGCGATCCGCCAGCGGATGGACGACGTCGCCCACGGGCCGACGACGCTGCTTGGTGTTGAGCGGGCGATGGAAGAGCGTGTGGTGGATCCGGCTCTTGTGGGCCGTCGTATTCTCATCGCCGACGATCAGAGCCGCATCCGGCGGATCATCGGCGATGTGCTGCGGAACCGCGGGTGCGATGTGACGCTGTGCGAGCACGGCGGGCAGGCGATCGAGTTCGTGGGCGCGGTCGCGCGCGGGGAGATCCAGCCCTTCGGGCTGATCGTCAGCGACATCATGATGCCGCACGCGAATGGGTACGAGGTTTTCTCCGCCGCCCGCAAGATCATGCCGGGCGTGCCGGTGATTCTGATGACGGGCTTTGGATACGACCCGAATCACTCGATCGTGAGAGCGAGCCAGGAGGGCCTGCAGAGCGTGCTCTTCAAGCCGTTCCAGGTGGAGCAGCTGGTGGACCTGGTGAAGAAGGCGCTTGAGGTGAAGGCGTGAAATGCGAACGCGAAGGCGCGAAGAAAGACAATTAACGCAGAGGGCGCGGAGAAAGCGCAGAGAAGAGACAGAGAGAATTGATGCGAGCGTCGGTGGCAAGGATGATCCCGCTTCGGGTCATCCTTGCGGAGCGTTGTGAGGGTGCAAGGGTTCTTGGGGTCTGGGGAAGTGCGGCTTCTTTTCCGGTGCCACTGACCGCCACTTCGTTAACGCACGAACTCCAAAGGCATCACGGCGGTCAGTGTCTTGGGTCTCACGACACCCGCGATTCAACTCACGCCCAAGACACTGACCGCCCGTCACCCCAATGGTTTTCGTTGATCACCGCGGGGCGGTCAGTGGCACCTCACGTTTGCCGCCCTCACCCATGCCAACGCCACCCCCACCCCGCCGTTCGGCAGAAGTTCACAAACGCGCGTTTGGAAACCTTCCACGCAGGAATATGAACCTCCCACGCGCGTTTGAAAGTCTCCCACGTAGGAATATGAACCTCCCACGCGCGTTTGGAAGTCTCCCACGT
>CAYHQQ010000065.1:15427-21874 GCA_964358855.1 uncultured Phycisphaeraceae bacterium | reverse complement strand
CCCCCCCCCCCCCCCCCCCCCCCCCCCCCCCCCCCGACCCCCGCCCGGCGCCCCCCCCCGGCGCCGCGGCCGGGGGTTGAGCTGTTCTTTGATCAGCTTTGTGTGGATGTCGAGCCGTCGAAGGGTGCGGCAGTGTTTCAACAGGCGGACGGGTCGCGGGTGAGGGTGGAGGCGGATCTGGTGGTGGGGGCGGATGGGGCGTTCAGTGCGGTGCGGGGGGTTTTGCAGAAGCTGGACCGGTTTGAGTTTTCGCAGACGTACCTGGGGCATGGGTATAAGGAGTTGCACATTCCGGCGGAGCCGCGAGCGTCAGCGAGCGAAGGGAGAATCGGAAGCGCCCGCCTCGGAGAGGCGGGCCACCAAATGCAGCCCAACGCGCTGCACATCTGGCCCCGCGGCGGGTCGATGATGATTGCGCTGCCGAATCGGGATGGGTCGTTCACGTGCACGCTGTTCTGGCCCTGGGAGGGCGCGGGGTCGTTTGGGAGTTTGAAGACGGCGGAGGATGTGCGGCGGCACTTTGCGGCCCAGTATGGCGATGCGGTGCCTTTGATGCCGACGCTGGAGCACGATTACTTCGCGAATCCGGCGTCGTCGCTGGTGACGGTGCGGTGTTGGCCATGGCAGTCGCAGGGGCGAGTGGTGATGCTGGGTGATGCGGCCCATGCGATCGTGCCGTTTTATGGGCAGGGGATGAACGCGGCGTTTGAGGATTGCACGGCGCTGGTGCGGTGTCTCGCGGCGCATGCGGATCAGACCGAGGCCTTGCGAGCTTTTGAGGCGGAGCGCAAGTCCAATGCGGATGCGATCGCGGAGATGGCGCTGGACAACTTTGTGGAGATGCGGGACAAGGTGGGGCATCCGGAGTTTTTGTATCGCAAGAAGATCGAGCAGACGCTGCACGCGGCGGACCCCGAGCGGTTTCAGCCCCAGTACAACCTGGTGAGCTTTTCGAATGTGCCATACGTCGAGGCGCGGCGGCGGGGGGAGGAGCTGGCGCGGGTGATCGATGTGGTGGCGGCGGCGCTGCCGATGGGCCAGCGCGAGGCGATGGGGGAGGAGAAGTGGGCGGCGCGGGTGAGGGAGCTTGGGCTTGGAAGAGGTCGGGTGGATGGGGAGAGGGCTTTGATCGACATCTCGCCGACGATTTCGGAGGCGCTGTGCGTGTGGCCCGGTGACAACGCCTTCACGCGTGAGGTGTTGGCGGATACGGAGAAGGGTGCGAACATCACGCTGAGCACGATCCGCGCGACGGTGCACCTTGGGAGCCATGCCGACGCGTCGAATCACTATGGGAAGGCGTCGGAGGGGGCGGTGGGGATCGATGCGATGCCGCTGGAGCACTACGTGGGGGCGTGCCGCGTGGTGGCGGTGGTGGCACCGACCACCGCTCTGGAGAGCGGTGCCACCTTGAGCGGGCGTCGGATCGTTCCCGCGGACATCGTGGACTTTGACAAGATCAAAGAGCCTCGCGTGCTGCTCAAGACGGGGAGCTTTCCGGATCCCGAGCGTTGGAACGCGGACTTTGATGCGCTGTCGGTGGAGCTCGTCGAGGCGCTGGCGGCGCGGGGTGTGATCACGATCGGGATCGACACGCCGAGCGTGGATGTGCAGGACTCGAAGGATCTGCCGGCGCATCGGGCGATCTTGAAACACAAGATCGCGATCATCGAGGGGTTGCGGCTCGCGGCGGTGGAGCCCGGGGTGTATGAGCTGATTGCGGTGCCGTTGAAGATCAAGGGGGCGGACGCGAGTCCGGTGCGGGCGGTGCTGAGGCGGTGACAGAGCCGCGAGCGTGAGCGAGCGACGCATCGCTCGCTGACGCTCGCGGCTCTGCCGGAAGCGGCGGTGACGATGTGGTCATGCACGCCCGCGCACGATCGTCGCAATCGCGAAGAGAATGGCGACGGTGAGGACGCCGCAGAGGAGCGTGAACAGAAGCGGCACGAGGCCGGCAAGACGTGCCCAGCCCCGTTCACCCTTGATCATCCAGCGGCACGTCGTGGCTCCCAGGACCAGGACGCCCAGTCCGGCGCCCGCGAGCACCCCGACGCTTGCTGCACCGGCCCATGGTGCGGCCAGCGGAAGGAGCAGAATCGCGGTCATCGAACATCGCCACGCCCAGCGCTCGTGGGGTGTGACCATGAGCGGTGAGCGCTGCGGCGGCCACCGCCGGGTGACCTGGGATCACTCCAGGCAAGTCCAGGGCGGGCCCGGGAGGCCGGAGAGGTTGTAGCCGCAGGGGCAGGTGGGGTTGGTGGGGGCCTGCGGCATGGTTTGGGGAGGCGGTTGATGGGACGAAGCGGGGCCACGAGCGGCAGGGAGCGACGGGTGCTTCGCTCGCTGACGCTCGCGGCTCTGTTACGCCGTGGCGATGATTTTGATTTCGAAGTGGATGGGGGTGTTGCCGCCGGTGGGGAGGGCGGAGACTTCGACGGTGGTGCGGGTGGGGAGGTTGGGCGGGCGGAAGAACTCGGCGTAGACGCGGTTGTAGTCCTTCCAGTCGCGCTGCATGTCGGTGAGGTAGACCGCGACGTCGACGATGTTCTCCCAGCGGCTGCCGGCTTCTTCGAGGATGATGCGGATGTTCTCGAAGCACGAGCGCATCTCGGCCTCGATGGAGTAGTCGGCGAGGTTGCCGGTGGCGTCCAGGACGGCGCCGGGAATGTCCTTGCTGCCGCGCTTGCGGGGGCCGATGCCCGAGAGGAAGAGGAGAGTGCCGGCGCGGCGGGCGTGGGCGTAGGGGCCGAGGGGTTCGGCGGCGACGTTGGAGTTGATTGAGGTCATTTGGTCACCACAGAGGGAAGAATGGGACATAGGGGACGAATGGGACCGATGGGACTGAGTGGAGAACATTATGGGGGCATCGGGCTCTGATATGATTGGGGCATGTGGCGAGGGATTTCGCTGGCGAATAAGTGTTTGTTGCTCTTCGGCGGGGCCGTGGTGCTTGTTGTGCTGGTGGCGATGAGTGTGCCGTGGCTGCGGATGAGCACGCTGGTGGATGCGGGGCAGTTGGATGTTTCGCGGGCGATGGTGGCGGGGTGGGAGTCGGTGGAGAAGCGAGAGGGGCCGGATGATTCGGCCAACGTCACCGGTGTGGGCGGGGCGATGGCGGTGCCGCGGAATCTGGCGGGGGTTGAGGCCGCGAGGCTCACGGTGGAGCAGGTGCGGGTGCTGGCGGCGCGTGACGGCTTTCTCAAGGATGCGGTCGAGGCGCTGACGGACGATCCGGGCTTGGGCGACTATCAGGCGTCGAGCTGGATCGGGACGCAGCGGGAGTATCGGTATGCCAAGGCGGTGCGGGCGGGGGCGGGAGCCGAGGATGCGGGGGCGCTCAAGGGTGTGATTTTGCTGGATCGCCGGAGCGTGGAGGCGGCGGCCCTGTTGCTGGTGAACTCGGGGTACTTGCTTTCGGCGGGTATGTTCGTCATGGCGATCGCGATTGTGCTCTTCTACTTCATCGTGCACAAGCTGGTGCTGAGTCCGGTGCACGCGCTGCGCGTGACGGCCGAGCGCGTGCGGGAGGGGGACCTGGCGATCAGGTCTGACATCCACACGGGGGATGAGTTCGAGGAGCTGGCGGCGACGTTCAATCTGATGTTGACGGATCTCTCGGGGACGCAGGATCAGCTGCGGGCGATCAATCGGGCGCTGGATCTGAAGCTCACCGAGCTCTCGGAGATGAACTCGACGTTGTTTGAGACGGCCAAGATCAAGGGCGACTTTCTGGCGAACGTGAGCCACGAGCTGCGGACGCCGTTGAACTCGATGATCGGGTTTGCGGACTTGTTGATGGAGGGGGCGAAGGCGGAGGCGGCAGGGCTGGCGGAGGTGCCGGCGCCGGTGGCCAGGCGACTGCGATACCTGGAGAACATCCACACCGCGGCCAAAGGCCTGCTCGACATGATCAACGATCTGCTTGAGATGGCGAAGATCGAGTCGGGGCGGCTGGACCTGCATGTCGACCGGATGAACGTGCACGACGTGTGCGAGGGGCTCCTGGGGCTTATCTCGCCCTTGGCGGACAAGAAGGGGCTGACGCTCAAGCTGGAGGTTGCGGACGATTTGCCGCTGGTTGAGACGGACGTGAAGAAGTTCCAGCAGGTGGTGTTCAATTTCCTCTCCAACGCGGTGAAATTCACCGAGAGTCCGGCCAAGAGCGGCAGGCCCGAGCAGGTGACGCTGCGGGCCGAAAAGCTTTCGGGGAGCGTTCCGGGCGGGGGCGTGGACGAGCGGATCAGAGTGAGTGTGATCGACACGGGGCCCGGGATTCCGCCCGAGCAGCACGAGAAGGTGTTTGAGAAGTTCTACCAGCTGAGCCGTGGGCACACGAGGGAGCACGCGGGGACGGGGCTGGGCCTTGCGATCTGCAAGGAGCTGGCGGCGATTTTGCAGGGGGAAATTCAGCTGGTGAGCGAGACTGGTGGTGGGGGCAGGGGTTCGATGTTCAGCTTGATCATTCCGCTGAAGATCGATCCCGAGGAGTCGGCGGTGCGACGGCTGGAGCACACGTTCCGCGGGTCGCTCGCGGGGAGGCGGACGTGGGTTTGAGGCATTTGCGAGAGATCCTGCCGGGAAGCGCAGTGAGCGGAAGGTGAAATCAGATGGCTGAAGCCGCCGAAAGGGAATGCCGTTGAAACGGCATGAGAAGACAGGAAGCAAGACAAAGGGATTTCGGGGCGTTTCACCAGGCCTAAAGGCCTGGCCTAAAAGCGAGAAAGCCCGCTGAAGCGGGCTCGAAGGCAAACAATCGGGCTTCAGTTCACGGAGTCGTTCTGAAGTCGCGATGGACGGGTGTTCATGCGAGTGATGAATCCATCGGCGGCCCCGGGATTGGCGAAGGCTCGGCGCGGGATGAAGACGTGGCGTTCGTGGGAGAGGACGACTCGCACGGTTTCCTTGCCGGCAACCGCCTCTTGAATGGAACCCCAGCCGTAGACGGCTCGTTGATCGCCGATGGTGTGGGCGAGGCCCTGGTCGGTGAGCTCGAGTTGCTGGGGCTGCAGGAGCGTTCTGGTTTGCGGTGCGCGGAGCGTTCGGGCGACCCACCGCGAGACGTGGAGCTTCCAGCGAAGGGCCCAGGCGCCAAGCGCGCCCAGCACGACGAATGGAATCGACGACGTGACGATGTCGACGGCGTGGGGCGGGGGCCTGCGCGGGTCGTGGAGCAGGATTGTTCCCAGGATGATGATCGCACCGGCGAGCCAGACGCCCGCGAGCAAGATGATCGGCCCAAGGCGTGAGTTGCGCCGGGAGGCCGCGACGCCGGTGCCACGCGGTGCGCTCTCCCACAGTTCGCGCATGGCGACGTCGAGGTCGTGGGGCGTCAGTTCGAACGTGATCGGGGCGTCGGGGGCGTTCACGCTGATCACATTTTGCACTCGGCCATGAGCGACTCGAGGCGAGAGCGGGCTGGGAGCATGACCGCCAGGAGCAGCAGGGCGACGATTGGGGCCGCAAGCCCGATGAGGGAGCCCGTCAGCAGGATGAGGACTGCTCCGAAGAGTCCGGGGCCTTCGACCAGGGCGGCCTTGAGGATCGTGGTGGTCATGAGCGCCCGGGCGACGGCGTCGTGTCCTTCGTCGTCGCTGGTCCGGGCATTCCAGAGTTCTTTGGATTTTTTGACGCACATGCCGCTTTGCACGAAGTAGGCGAGCACGCAGCCCACGCCCAGAGCGCCGAGGAACACGTACAACGCCGTCTCAGGGAGCGGAGGTTTTGCGGCCCCGGGCGAGCTCCCAGGTGTCGTCGTGGGGGAGATCGGGCCCATGGCCAGGGCGACGCAGGTGAGCACGGTGAGTCCGGTCATGAGCGCGATGATCATCAGCGGCGTGATACGGAGCGTTTCGGCCGCGTTTGGGAGCTTCTTTCCTGACGAGTCGATCGTGACACCCATGAGACTACTCCATGTCGACAATCACACGGCCACAATGTTCACCAGGCGGCCGGGGACCACCACGATCTTCTTGATCGTCTTGCCGGCAAGATGCTTTTGCACTTCCGCGTCGGCGAGGGTCAGTTCCTCGATCGCCTTGGCGTCCGCGTCCGAGGGCACGGTCACCTTGCACTTGACTTTGCCCTGGATCTGAACGGCGAGCTCGACTGAGTCGTCCTTGAGCATCGCGGGGTCGAACGTTGGCCACGCGGCGAGCGAGATGCACGACGTGTGGCCGAGCTTGGCCCAGAGTTCCTCGGCGATGTGGGGCGCGAAGGGGGCGAGGATCAGGAGGAATCGTTCGAGCTGGTCTTTGGCGATGGCGGCTCCGGCGGGCTGGGCGTTGACAAACTCGATCATTGTTGCGATGGCGGTGTTGAAGCTGAGGCGCTCGATATCGCCGGCGACCTTGGCGATCGCCCGGTGGAGCAACTTTTCGGTTTGGGCGAGGTGCCAAAAGACGCCCCCCGCGCGTCGCAGGGCTCCCGGGTAGAAGGGCATAGCAAAAA
>CAYHQQ010000065.1:0-15417 GCA_964358855.1 uncultured Phycisphaeraceae bacterium | reverse complement strand
ACATTTTTTCGGTTTGGGCGTGGGGCGCCGCGCCGGCGCCGGCGTGTCGCAGGGCTCCGGTCTTCTCGTCGATCGCAAGACGCCAGACGCGAGAGAGGAACCGGAAAAGGCCGGTGATGTCGCGCGGGTTCCAGGGTTTGCTGGCTTCGAGGGGGCCCATGTACATCTCGTAGAGGCGGAACGTGTCGGCCCCGAACTCGGCGATGACGTCATCGGGGTTGACGACGTTTTTGAGGCTCTTGGACATCTTGGCGGTGACGGGGGTGAGCTTCACGCCCGTGGCCTTCTCGATGAACTGACCCTCGGTGACTTCCTCGACCATGTCGGAGGGCACGAGCGACTTGTCGGGGCGCTGGTACGAGAAGCTGGTGATCAGGCCCTGGTGGAAGAGCTTGTGGAAGGGCTCGGCGGTGGAGAGATAGCCCAGGTCGTGTAGCACGTTGTGCCAGAAGCGCGAGTAAAGGAGGTGGCCCACGGCGTGCTCGGAGCCGCCCAGGTAGAGGTCGACGCCGCCCTTGGACGCGTCGCCACCGGTGCCGGCCATCCAGTACGTGTCGGCGGCTTTGGAGACGAATTCGGCGGCGTTGTTCGTGTCGCAGTAGCGGACGGCGTACCAGGAGCTTCCCGCGGAGCCCGGCATGGTGTTGGTCTCGCGGCGGACGGGTGTTTGGGGCGGCAGGAGGCTGGGGTCGACTCCGGCCTGGCCGGCGGTCGTGTTGACCCATTGCGTTGCCTTGGCGAGCAGAGGCAGGGGATCGTCGGACTCGATGGGCGCGTAGTCGGCGAGTTCGGGGAGTGTGACTGGCAGGGCGCTTGGAGAGACCGGGTAGGGGCTGCCGTCGGCGGTGTAGACAATTGGGAAGGGCTCGCCCCAGTAGCGTTGGCGGCTGAAGGTCCAGTCGCGGAACTTGTAGTTGACGCGCGGCGAGCCGAGGCCTTTGGACGAGAGCCAGGCGGTCATGCGGGCCTTGGCGGCGTCGGTGTCCAGGGTGTCGAGGGAGACCTCCGCGTTTGAGGAGTTGACCGCGACGCCGGCTCCGGTGAAGGCCTCGCGCTGACAGTCCTTTCCGCCGCTGACGACCTCCTGGATGGGCAGGTTGAATGTTGTGGCGAACTCGTGGTCGCGCTGGTCGTGGGCGGGCACGGCCATGATTGCGCCGGTGCCGTAGCCCATGAGGACGTAGTCGGCGATCCAGATGGGAATCTGCTCACCGTTGGCGGGGTTTACGGCGCTGAGGCCGGAGAAGACGCCGGTTTTTTTCTTGTTCTCCATGCGTTCGATGTCGGAGAGGTTTTTGGCCTTGGCGACGTACGCACGGACGGAGGAGGCGATGGCGGGATCGGTCTGGCGTGCGAGGAGCTCTTCGACCAGGGGATGCTCAGGGGCGATGACCATGTAGGTGGCGCCGAAGAGTGTGTCGGGTCGGGTGGTGAAGACCCGGAGGGATCTGTCCTTCATTCTACCAATCGCAAAGTCGATTTCGGCCCCTTCGGAGCGGCCGATCCACTCCGACTGCATCGCCTTGGTCGAGCTGGGCCAGTCGAGTGACTGGAGCTGATCGAGCAGGCGGTCGGCGTAGGCGGTGATTCTGAACATCCACTGGCGGAGGGGCTTCCTGAGGACTGGAAAGCTTCCGCGTTCGCTCTTGCCGTCGATGACCTCGTCGTTGGCGAGCACGGTGCCGAGCTTGGGGCACCAGTTGACGGTCTGTTCGCCGATGTACGCCAAGCGTCTCGCGTCGATGAATTCGCGGCGCTGCGTGTCGGTCAGCAAAGGCCACGCCCCGCCCGGACGGCTTGCACCCAGGGCCTTCTCACGCTCAACGAGCTCCGAGATCGGGCGGGCCTTTTTCACGGTCCCGTCAAACCACGCGTCGTAGAGCTTGAGGAAGATCCACTGGGTCCACTTGTAGTAACCCGGGTCGATGGTGCCAAACTCGCGTGACCAGTCGTAGCTGAAGCCGAAGCGCTTGAGCTGGCGTCGGAAGTTGTCGATGGCGGTGCGCGTGGTGATGGCGGGGTGGATGCCCGTCTGGATCGCGTACTGCTCGGCGGGCAGGCCGAAGGCGTCCCAGCCCATGGGGTGGAGGACGTTGAAGCCTTTCATGCGTTTGTAGCGGCAGATGATGTCGGTGGCGGTGTAGCCCTCGGGGTGGCCCACGTGGAGGCCCGAGCCCGAGGGGTACGGGAACATGTCGAGGCAGTAGAACTTGGGGCGGGCGGCATCGAAGCGGGCGTCGCCGGGATTGGGCTGAACAAAGGTGCCCGTGCTGTCCCATTTGTCCTGCCACTTGCGTTCAAGGGTGTCGGCGAGGACGGCGGTGTAGCGAAAGGGGGTTTCGTTCTGAGGCGTGGAGGAGGTGGTTGGGGTTGGGTTCGGATGGGACATGTTCTCAAGTGTAGAGAGGACGGCCTGTGGTACACTGCCCGCATGAAAATCCGTCTGTTGTCCCGGATTGCCCTGATCACCTCGGCCGCGTGGTGTGCTTCGTGCGCTCCATTGGCGGTGGAGCGTTCGGTTGCCCGGATGGGCGAGCTTGGGCGGAATCCGGGAGTCGTCGAGCGCGGGGGCTGGAAGGTCGTGACGCTCTCGGGCACGCCCCGGGAGATCGGCCTGGCGCACGGGCGAGCGCTGGCCGACGAGATCGACGACTCGATCCGGGCGGTGAAGCTGAGTCTCGATCACGACGGGCAGGGGTTTGACTGGGCGTTCTACCGCGACGCGGCGCGGCGGATCTGTGTTCCCAAGATGCCGCCGGAGTACCGCGATGAGATCCAGGGGATCGTGAAGGGATTGAACGAGGCGGGGTTCAAGCACGATTATCTCGAGCTGGTCACGTACAACGCGTACATGGAGCTGGCGTGGACCTACGCCCCCGAGGTGAAGAAGAAGCGCGACGCGGGCAAGGCGGGCGAGGCGGTCAAGCCGGCTCCCAAGGGAGACCACTGCAGCGCGTTCATCGCGACCGGGCCCGCGACCGCCGACGGCAAGATCGTGATGGCCCACAGCATGTGGGACGGCTTTCTCACGGGGCAGCGGATCAGCTTCATCCTCGATATCACGCCCGCCAAGGGGCACAGGTTTGTCATGGATTGTCTGCCCGGGTTCATCCACTCGGGCACCGACTGGTTCATCAATGACGCGGGGATCCTCATCACCGAGACCACCACGCCCTGCGAGGGATTCGACGAGGCGGGGACGCCCGAGTTCGTCCGGGCCCGTTCGGCCGCCCAGTACTCTGAGAATCTCGACGACGTGTACCAGTGGTTTCTCAGGGGGAACAACGGCGGGTATTCCAACACCTGGCTCATCGGCGACCTCAAGGCCAACGAGATCGGCAAGCTCGAGCTCGCGCTGCGGAATGTGGTTTTCAGCCGCTCCAAGCAGGGGTGGTACAGCGGGTCGAACATCGCCGAGGACGCCAAGGTGCTCCGCGAGGATGCGCCGGGCTACAACCCTCTTGATGTGAACAATGGGTGCGAGACAAGGCGCAGGAGATGGGCCGAGTTGCTCACACAGAACGCCGGCAGGATCGACGCCTCCATGGCCCGGGCGTTCATGGGCGACGTGGTCGACCAGCGGAACGGGCAGGTGGGAGCCACGGGGCACACGCTGTGCGGACGGGGCGACCTGGGCGAGGGCGCTCAAGCTCATGGCGCGACCAACGCGAAGGTGACGACGGCCGCCATGGCGGCCAACCTCTCGTTCTGGGCGATCGCCGGGTTTCCCGACCAGTCCTCGTTCAGCGCCCAGGAGTGGCTCGAGGGGAAGGGCAAGAACGACGCCTGGATGAAGGGGATGCTCCGGGACATCCCCCGGCGTGAGTGGACCGAGGTGCCGGGCAGGTGAGGAAAGGGCCAGATCGGGCCCCGCAGCACGCAGAACGCAGCACCCAGCACGCCCGCCTTTGCCCGCCTATCATTTAGACGTTGATCGAAGCATCGGTCGCCAGCGATCGACGAGAGAGAGACACCCATGCGAACCCTGATCGCCATCCCCGTGTTCAACGAGGCCAAGACCGTTCGGCGGGTGCTCGAGAGCGTGCTGCGTCACGCCGGGAACGTGCTGGTGGTCGACGACGGCTCGACGGACGCGACGCCCGCGATCGTGAGCGAGCTTCCGGTGGACGTGATCCGGCACTGCGTGAATCGCGGGTACGGGCAGAGCCTCATCGATGCCTTCCACTTCGCGCACAACGAGGGGTACGACTGGGTGGTCACGATGGACGCCGACGAGCAGCACGAGCCCGACAAGATTCCCAACTTCATCGCGGCGGCGGATCGCGGCGTCGCCGACATTCTCAGCGGCTCGCGCTACAAAGTTCCTGGCCCGCGCGTGGGAACCGTTCCGCCCGAGCGGCGCCGCGTCAACTCGGAGATCACGCGCGAGCTCAACGATCGGCTGGGTCTGGACCTCACCGACGCGTTCTGCGGCTTCAAGGCCCACCGCGTGGGGGCGATGCAGCGACTGAGCCTTACCGAGACCGGCTATGCGTTCCCGATGCAGCTTTGGGTCCAGGCGGCGGCCGCGGGATTGAGAATCGCCGAAATCCCAGTCGATCTCATCTACAACGATCCCAACCGGAGCTTTGGCGCGCACCTGGACGATGCCGGCGTGCGACTGGCCCATTACCGCGAGGTGATGCACCGCGAGATCGCCCGGCACCGCGACCAATTGTCGCCCGCCGCGTCGTGGGGTCTGGTTCCCCAATACACTGGGCGGTGAGCACGGCACAGACCACCCCGCAGGCCTCGTCCTGGACAGCGCCCACGGTTCGCCTGGAACCCGAGGCATCGCTTTGGGCTGGGCTGCTCGCCGCCCGCAAAGCGCCCGACGGGGCCTCGACCTTTCGATCGGAGCTTGGGCTCCCGGCCCAGGGGCCCGTGGTGATGTCGGGGCACCAGGCCGAGATCTGGCACCCGGGAATTCTCACGAAGATGATCGCCTTGCGTGAGTTTGCCGCCCGGACGCACGCGGCGGTGGCGTGGGTTGTGGTCGATCAGGACTCCAACGAGCCCGGGCTTGTGCGGTATCCGTCACGGCTGGGCGGTGGTCCGGGCGGACCGGGACGCCTCATCTCGGCAACGTGGAACGTGGGAAGGCTCATGGGAGCGGCCGACATTCCAACTGCGAGCCGTTCGCCCTGGACCGACGCCGATCTGGACCCCAACTGGGGCGATCGTCCGGCGGCGACGCCGGGGGTTGCCTGCGGGCTGGCGCGGATCAGGGACGCGCTGCGCCGCAATGCCGCGCAGCCCACGCTCGCGGCGCAGCTCACCGCCGCGACGGCCGCGCTCGCGGGCGAGGGCGGCGAGGCGCCGACGATGTGCATGGCTTCGGCCATCGCCCGTACGGGCGCGTTCGCCGATATCGTCGAGCGCATGCGCTCGGATTGGGCCGTGTGCGCCAGGGCGTACAACGACGCGGCGGCGGCCTCGCCGGGCGCGGGGCTCAAGCCCCTGGCGATCGATCGCGGCGAGCTCCCCCTGTGGAGACTGGGCGCGGGCCAGCCGCGACGGCGCGTGTATGCCGCACAGCTCCAAGAGATTCCCATCGCCGAACTCGCGCCGCGGGCTCTCTTGATGACCGCCATACTTCGCGAGTTTGGGTGTGATCTCTTCATTCACGGCCTGGGCGGGGGCATCTATGACCACGCCACCGAACGCTGGATGGGGGAATGGCTCGGCTGGGCGCTCGCGCCCAGCGTGGTCGCGACGGGCACTTGTGTTCTTCCCTTGCGAAGCGATCCCCCGCCCAGCGACCTTGAGGTCGGGCGGGCGGTGTGGCAGGCGCATCACGCCCGTCACGACCCGGGCGTTCTGGGCGACGCGTGGGCGAGGCGCCGCAAGCAGGATCTGGTCGCGGAGATTGCCGATCACCGACGGCGGGGCGAGGACCCGGCTCCATCGTTCGACGAGCTGCACCGACTGCTGTCGCGCGTCAGGATCGAGAACGCCGCGGGGCTCGACGCCCTTGTGCGCCGGGCGCAGGAGCTTCGCCAGGGGCTGGCCGACGCCAAGGTCGCGGGAGATCGCACGTGGGCGTTTGCGTTGTATGACGCCGAGCAACTGGTGGCGCTGCGCGATCGTGTCCGGGCGCGGTTCACGGGTGGCGGGCGTTGAGCCGCGCGATCCCAGGATGCAAGGGTTTCGTGGGCCGGGTGCTCCTGGGCCTGGCGATCGTGATGCTGCCGACGGGCTGCCGCTCCAAGGTGCCAACGCCGGCCACGGGCCCGTTGCCCCGCATTGTCGCTTTGAGTCCAGCTCTGGGAGCGACGCTGCACGATTATGCGCTTGATTCCCTGGTCGTTGGACGGCACGCCTTTGACCTTGCGCTTGATCCTGGCGTGCCCGTCTGCGGCGAGACTGTTGGAGGTCAGATCGACTACGAAGCGATCGTGGCGGCTCAACCCACCGCGATCTTCGCCCAGTTTGGTGCCGCGGGCATCCCGCCCAGGCTTGCGGAGCTCGCGGGCGCCCGCAAATGGAAGATCAGTCGCTTCGAGCCCCTCTCGCTGGCGGATGTGCGTGCGAGCGCTCTGGCGATGATCGAGGAGCTTGGCACGTCGGGAGTGACGACCGATGCGGCCAGGGCGGCGATCGCTCGTCTGGAGGCATCGCTGGCGCCGCGATCCCGCGCTGCGGGCGCGGGGCGAGTCCTGCTGCTCGCGTCGTTGCGTCCCATCGCGGCGTTCGGGCCTGGGTCGCTCCACCACGACATCCTCATCGCGATCGGAGGGACGCCCGCGATTGCTGCCGGGGGCGCGTACCAGTCGCTCGATGCCGAGGACGTGATCGCACTCAAGCCCGACGCGATCGTGGTCGTCGAGCCGCGGGCCCGCCATGCCCGCCCGGCAAGCCCCACCGCGGCGGAACTCGCGGCCGCTCTAGGGCGTGCGGCGCCGTCGACGCTTCCGGCCGCCCGGCTCGGGCGACTCAGGCTCATCGACGACCCTCTCGCCCATCTGCCCGCCACCACAATCTCAAGGGTGGCGGCCGCCCTGGGGGACCAGATCGAGGAGTGGGGGCGACAGGACGCGCCCTCGCCCGCGAGCCGATAGGGTTATGGGCCCGTTCGCCTGTGAATGGGCGGCGTGCGGATTCCGAACAAGGAAGTGCATGGGATACCTCATCGGATCGGCCATCATCGCGGCGGCGTGGCTCGGCGTGCTTCTCACGCTCGTGCTCCTGCCGGGCATGTGGATCGCCGTGCTCGTGGCGATGGTGGGGCAATTCCTCACCCACGAGCCGCTCATGTCGTGGTGGACCATCGGCGTGGCGGCCCTCATCGCGGCGATCGGCGAGATTGTCGAGACGTTTGCCTCGGCCGCCGGGGCGAAGCAGTTTGGCGCGAGCAAGGCCGGCATGACCGCGGCGGTGGTGGGCTCGTTTGCCGGGGCGATCGCGGGGACCATTTTCATTCCGATTCCGGTTGTGGGCACGCTCACCGGGGCCCTTTTGGGCGCGGGTCTTTCGACCGTGGCGGTCGAACGCGGGACGACCGAAAAGACCTGGAAGCAGTCCGCGGCCGCCGGCGGGGGCGCCGCGGCGGGCAAGGCGGTTTCGGTGTTTGCCAAGGCGGGCCTGGCGGCGGTGCAGTCGACGGTGCTGACCGTCGCTGTACTGGTGCCCTGAGGGTCGTTCCTTTGCGGGCGCCGACGGCTGTGGTAGACTGCCATGCCCGCCGGAACCAGGCAATGCCCGCCCAAGACCCCTACACGACGCCGCCCACCTCGCCGCTTCCGCCCAACGCGCCGGCGGCGAGCTTGGTCATGGGCGGAGCTGGCCGGGGCAATATCTTCGGCCCGCCGGGAGAGCATCCGGGCGATCTGATCGGGCCGTACAAGCTCCTTTCCATGATCGGTGAGGGCGGCTTTGGCGTGGTGTGGCTCGCCGAGCGTCGCGAGGACTATGCCCAGCGTGTGGCGCTCAAGGTGATCAAGCCGGGGATGGATTCCAAGAGCGTCCTGGCGCGCTTCGAGCAGGAGCGGCAGGCGCTGGCGGTGATGGACCACCCCAACGTGGCTCGGGTGCTCGACGGTGGCATGACGCCCTCGGGGCGTCCTTACTTCGTGATGGAGTATGTCCAGGGCGAGCCGATCACGGACTACTGCGATCGATTGCAGCTCACGTTGCGCGAGCGTCTTGAGATCTTCATCCCCGTGTGTGAGGCGATCCAGCACGCGCACCAGAAGGGGATCATCCATCGCGACATCAAGCCCAGCAATGTGCTGGTGCGACTGGTCGAGCGGGACACGGCGATGGCGGGCGTGAGCGAGGAGGCCGCGGGCAAGAGTCACCAGGGCGTGGTGCGGGGGGCGATGGTCAAGGTCATCGACTTCGGCATCGCCAAGGCGACGACGCGGACGCTGACGGAGAAGACGATCTTCACCGAGTACGGGCAGCTGATCGGCACTCCCGAGTACATGTCGCCCGAGCAGGCCGAGAGCGGCGCGGTCGACGTGGACACCAGGACCGATGTCTACTCGCTGGGCGTGCTGCTCTACGAGATTCTCGTGGGCGTGCTGCCGTTTGATCCCCGGGAACTTCGGAGCAAGGGGTACGCGGAGATCCAGCGGATCATCCGCGAGGTCGAGCCGCCGACGCCAAGCGGACGCCTCACCAAGCTGGCCGACGAGACGGCCCGGCAGATCGCCAGGAACCGCCAGCTCGCCCGCGAGGGTTTGCAGCAGGCGCTACGGCGTGAGCTGGAGTGGATCCCGCTCAAGGCGATGCGGCGGGATCGTCGCGAGCGATACCGCGGGCCGCAGGAACTGGCCGATGACGTGGGGCGCTTTCTGCGGGGCGAGCCCCTGGTCGCCGGTCCGGTCAGCGGTATGTACCGCGCGAGAAAGTTCGCGAGGCGTCACCGGCTGGGCCTGTTTGTCGCGGGCGTGATGTCGGCGATCGTTCTGGCCGGGGTGGTGTCGACCGCGTGGGCGCTGGTGCTTGAGTCCCGGGCGTTGCGGCGGGCGCAGGCGACGGCCGGCGTGACCAACGATCTGCTGGAACAGCTCTTTGATCCGGGTGCGGGGTCGGAGGTCGACACGCTGCCGCTCCTGGCCAAGGCCCGGGCGGCGATGGACACGATGGAGAGGTCGGATCCGGCGCAGGCCGCCCAGATGGGGCTCTGGATCGCGTCGGGGTATCGCAAGGCGGGCCGGTACGACGACGCGCTGGCGGTCGCGGATCGGGTGGCGGCTCTTCGGCTGGGGCTCCTTGGAGCATCGAACGAGGAGACTGTTCAGTCCAGGGTGGACGCTGCCTCGTATCTGGGGCTTGCGGGCAAGCCGGTGGAAGGGATCGCGGCGCTGCGCGTGGCCATCGCCGAGTGCGAGAAGCTCCTGGGAAAGGACCACGAGACCACCATCTCGGCGACGATCAGCCTGGGCGCGTTCCTGGCCAACACGCAGCAGTACGACGCGGCGGCGGTGATCCTTGACGAGGTTGCTCCGCGTGCGGCCAAGGTGTTCGGACCCATGCACGCCACGACGCAGTCGGTCGAGCGCAGTGCCGCGATCGTGGCTTTTTACGTCGGCAGGCACGATCGTGCGATCGAGTTGCTGGGCGCACTCGCGGCCAGGATTGAGGCGAGTGAGGGGAAGGCAACCCGCTCGGCGCTGGAGGTCCGCAGCAACCAGGCCTCGTACCTCTCGGCCCGGCGGCGGGTGAAGGAAGCTGAAGAGGTGATCGCACCGACCTTCCTGACGATGCGGCGAGCTCTGGGCGATCTGGACATGTCCACCAGGGACGCGGCGCTGATCCTGTCGGGACTGCTCATGGAGCGCAAGGACTACGCCGGTGCGCGGAGCGTGCTCGAGCCCATCCTCGAGTCGTGGAAGGAGTCACGGGGCCCCAAGGACATTGGCACCATCAGCCTGGCCGCGCAGCTCAGAGACGTTGTGCGGGAGGCGGGCGGCGACCCGAGCAAGGTGCCTTTGCTCGACGGGATTCCCACCCCGCTGCCGCCGGAGGCGCCCGCCCCCGGGGAAGCCAAAGACCCAAGCGCCCCGGACCCGGGAGCGGCCAAAGATCAGGGGTCTGCCACCAGCAAGTGAGCTTGACCGGCAGGACTCGACCGATCCAGCCTTGAACGACCGAAGGAGGATGGCATGGCGAAGAAGGACGAAACGACGACGACCAAGGACTCGGATGATGATACGAGTAACCGGGGGTCGACGACCGTGGTGGTGGTGCTCACCGCTCCGATCAGCCCGCGAGGCATCACCCCTCCCAAGGTCCGGCACGAGCTCAGGACGACCTGTCGAAACACCTCGCTGATCGTCGCGGTCGTCACCGAGGACGGCAAGGGAGTTGCGGGCGCCCGCGTCTCGGCGCGCTGGCAACCGCACCAGGGGAACACCTGGATCGTGCGCCCGCCGCAATTGACCGACGCGGGCGGCAAGACGCGATTCTCCGCCCTTCCGCTGAAGAAGGGCCAGGCGGCGAGCGAGGAATTCATCGCCAACGGCGCCCAGGGGCTCTCGGGCACGCGTCTGATCAAGATCCACTGACCGGCCCGATCGGCCGATGTTCGTGAGCGGGGCCCGGGCGGCGGGGCGGCTTTGGCTCAAGGGCACGGACGGCCGCTCTTTCTTTGCAGAAGGCTCTCGCAAGCGGCGCTTCAAACCTTGAGGCGCCGCTTTCTTTGTCACTGTCGCATTCGACTTCGATGAGGGGGCCGGCGACAACTCCTCGGTGGATTCGCGCCCAGGGCTCGCGCCGATGCCGACGCCCGGGCGACGCAAGGAGCATCCGATGAAGCCTCCGGTCCCCAAGTTTGTTCCGCGTCCGCCGGCCCCTAAGTTCGTTCCGCGTCCGCCGGCCCCTTCGCTTCGCAGCGGGGCCAGTCCGGTGATCATCCAGCTGACGACGATTGTCCCAAGGCCCGGCATGACGCCCCCGGCGGTTCTGCGGATGGAGACCATCCCGATCCCGGACCCGAACCTGCCGCACACCGTGAGCGTCATCGATTCAAACCGCACGCCGATGTCGGGCGTGAGGGTGGATCTTCGCGTGCGTCCCGTCGGATCGGGAGCGTGGACGAGCCGTCCATCGCAGACGACCTCCGCGGGCGGCACCACGACGTTTGGGGCGATCTCTGGCACGCGTGGGCTGACCGAGCTGATGTTCACCGCGACGCAGGGCGCGGCCAGCGCGTCTAAGACGCTGCGGGTTCTGGTCTAGTCACGGCGCCCCGGATCAGAGCCGTTCGAACACCGGCAACTCACCCACCAGGGGCAGGCAGTACTCGATGAACTTCGTGCTCACGTCGCTTGTCCCGCGGATGAACTCGGCGGGCATATGCCGGGTTTTGGCCGCGACCGCCGAGAGGTCGACCTTTCGGTATTCCGACGCGTAGGGCGTGCCGTCGTAGACACCCTTCCAGCAGATCGAACCCGAGCCGGTTCGCTCGATGGCGACGCTCCCCGAACGCTCGCCCATGAGGGCCAGGCGTGCGGCGAATCGCCCCGTGCCCCGCGCTTCGTGGCGGTCGACGGGCGAGGAATCGGGCCAGCACCGCTGCACGTAGCCGAAGGTGTCGGCCCGCACCCTGGGCGGCTTGCCGCCCGCGGGCGTGAGCTTCTCCTTGAGCAGGTCCGACAGCAGGTCGCCCAGCGCACCCGAGCCCGAGAGTTGCACGTTCCCGTGGGCGTCGACCTGCCCGCCCTTGATGAGCTTGGAGCCGATGGCGACGTGGTCCTTGTCCTGGATCCCTTCGGAAACGACGATGTGGCATCGACCGCGCTTGGAGTAGATCGTGTCCACGTCCGCCACGAACCGCTCGAGGTCGAAGGCGACCTCGGGCAGGTAGATGAGCTGGGGGCCGTCGGTCGAGTGGGCGTCGGAAAGCGGGCTGAGCGTGCGGTCGTGCCGACGCGCGAGTGCGGCCGCGGCGGTGAGGAATCCCGCGTGGCGTCCCATCACCACGTTGATCTTGATGCCCGGGAGCGAGACGTTGTCCAGGAAGTCCGACATCGCCGCCAGAGCGACGAATCGCGCGGCGCTGGGGAATCCCGGGGTGTGGTCGTTCTCCATGAGGTCGTTGTCGACGGTCTTGGGGACGTGGAAGCACCGCATGTCCCAGCCGGTGCTCGCCGCCATCTCGGAGATGATCCGGCAGGTATCGCTGCTGTCGTTGCCGCCGATGTAGAAGAAGTACCGCACGTCGTGCTTGCGGCAGGCCTCGAGCACGCGTTCGCAGTACGCCTTGTCGGGCTTGTCACGCGTGGACCCAAGCCCGGCCGAGGGCGTGGCCGCCAGCCGGTCCAGCCGGTCCTGGTGCATGGTGGTGAGGTCGACGAGATCGCCCTTCACGAAGCCCTTGACGCCGTGACGCATGCCGTAGATGGACTTGACCTTGCCGGCGGCGTGCAGGCCCAGCCTCAGACCCTCGACGACGCCGACGAGAGACTGGTTGATGACGGCGGTGGGTCCGCCCGACTGACCGATAATCGCGTTGCCCGAGACCAGATCGGCTGACATGCAGGAGCTCCTTGAGGCGGCGATGGTAGGGTTGCGGGAGGCGAATCCGCGTGAGTTGCCGGGGGCGAAACGTTTCGCAGCGGGTTTTTCTTGTGCGCGCGGGCAATGTCGGCTAGATTCCTCCGTTGAAGGGGTGCGGCATGCCTGTAGGAGGGCGGGCCGCGCCAGGCGGAGAGACAAGACCCACTCCGACCTTGATCGATTGTCGTCCCGGCGTGCGAGTGCACACCGGGGCCGGCGTGATTGCCTGCGCCAAGGGGTTGCATGGCACCCGACCGGAGAAGGAGGAGAAGAGAGCATGAGAGTTGTGATTCCGATGGTGGGCCTCGCCTGCGCGGCCTTGGCGAGTGCGTCGCACGCCCAGATCTGGAACGAGCATGGCGACGCCGGCTCGTTGCCCGGCACCGCCCAGATCACCACGGGCGTGGGCCCCCTGCACGAGATCCGCGGCACGATCGGGGGCGCCGAGGACATGTACTGCATCCGCGTGACGAATGTGCACGATTTCCTGGCCTCGACGGTGCACGGGGCGGAGTTTGATTCGCAGCTCTGGCTGTTCAACGCCGTCGGGCGCGGCAGGGCGTTCTGCGACGATGCCGCGTCGGGTGTCTTTCAGTCCACGATCAGCGGGCAGTTCCTGCACGAGGGCGGGGTGTACATGCTGGCCATCACGCAGTACAACAACGACGCGCTCGACGGCGACGGCCGGTTGCTGTGGAACGACACGCCGTACATCGGCGAACGCGCCCCCGATGGTCCGGGTGCGGCCAACATCATCAGGCGCTGGACGGGCATGCCCGAGGAGCCCCTTCGTGCCTACACGATCTTCCTTCGCGGAGCGACCTTCTGTGAGGTGCCCGTCCCGGGCTCGCTGAGCGTTCTGAGCGTTGCGGCGCTCGCGGGCTTGCGCCGCAGGCGCTGATCAATCCCGAGCAGGGGAGTTTCCGGAACAGAGCCCGCGACTCGTGCGCGGGCTCTGTTATTTCGGCGGCCTCTCGTTGCTCTGGGCGACCAGTGCGACATCGCCATCGACGGGCAGGTCGTCGAACTCGTCGACGGGCTTTGCGGTCCTGCTCGCGATCCGGTGCTGCGTGTAGAGCATCACCACCGCCCCGGCGATGGCCAGCACGCCCGTCGCCCACTGCGAGCCCGAGAGGTGGGCCTTTGGATTGTCGGGGAAGACCAGCATCGCCCCGATCGACACGGTGATGGGCTGAAGCTGGGTGACGCCCGCCGACACCGCCAGCCCCAGGCGCTGGATCGAGTGGAAGTACAGCGTGTGCCCCAGGCCGATCCCGACCACCGCGAAGATCAGCAGCATCCCAAACTCGCGCCCGAAGACGCCCCCGGGCAGCTCGACGGCGTGGCGCCCCATGTCGCGACCCAGGAACAGCATGAGCAGGACGAGCGCGATGCCGGTGTACTGGCTCACGGCCGCGAAGGCGAGCATCGGCGGCATGCCGTGCATCCACTTTCGGACCGCCAGCGCGTAGGCGGCGTAGAGCGCCGCCGACATGAAGCTGACAAAGATCCCAAAGCCGGTTCCGCCGCCCAGGCCGCCCTCCTGGAAGACGATCGTCAGGGCGGTGCCCGCGATGAGCATCCCCAGGCCGATCAAGAACCCCGGGGCCTTGATGATGCGCCGCTCGGCCGCGAAGAGGATCGCCGCCCCGACGGTCACGAAGACGATGTTGAGGCGAAGACTGAACGTCATGAGCCCCGGGCTCACGTAGTAGGGAGCGATGCCGAAGCAGACCTGGGCCGCCGCGTTGAACACGCTGGGCAAAAGGGCCGCGGTGAAGAGTCCGGCGGGGATCGACCGGCGCGACCACGCCCAGAGCAGCGGCGGGATCCACAGCAGTGAGGAGAATCCGTATCGCCAGCCGTTGGCCGTCCACGGATCGACCATCGGCACGACCTTGCCGGTCGAGTCGGTCAGGCCGGCGTCGTTGGGGATGCTCTGCAGGTGCGAGAGGTAGAGCGGGATCGTCGTCCAGCACGCCAGGGTGAGGACGATGAGCAGGAGGCCGGTGAGTCGCGAAGGTGCCTTTGGTTCGGGCAATGGAGTCTCCGGGGGCGATGGTAGCACGCGATGCCTTCTCAGTACCCGGTTTCGACTCAAAGAGGGCATCAAGGCAAGGGGCATCGAGGCATCGAGTCGGAGGTGGTAGGATGGAGCCATGAGCACGAAGAAACCCGCCGTCCCCCGTGGCCTGACGTTCCCCCTGATCCACCTCCAGCGCTGGGTCAAGGCCAACAAGAAGAACCTCACGCCGCCCGTGAGCAACAAGCAGCTCTTCGCCGGCGCCAAGGACATGGTGCTGTTTGTCTCGGGCGGGCCCAACACCCGCAACGACTACCACGTCAACCCCACCGAAGAGCTCTTTCTTCAGCTCAAGGGAAACATCGCCGTCCGCATCCGCCCGCTCGACGGCTCCAAGCCCCACGATGTGGTCGTCAAGGAGGGCGAGCTCTTTTGTCTTGACCGCTGGGTCCCGCATCGCCCCCAAAGGCCCGCGGGCACGCTCGGACTCATCGTCGAGTTTCCCCGCGGCAGCGACGAGGCGGGCAACCCGCAGAAGGATGCGCTTCGCTGGTACTGCCCCAAGTGCGATCACCTGGTCCATGAGGCGAGCTGGATTCTCAAGAAGATCGACGAGGACCTCAAGATCATCATGAACGCCTTCTGGGGCGGGCCAGCCCAGAATCGCACCTGCCAGTCCTGCGGGCACGTCATCGAACGCGCGGGCGCCATCGAACTCAAAGGCAAGAAGGTCAAGGCGGTGAAGAAGAAGGCAGTGAAACACGGAGTGCACGGAGGGGCACGGAGGAAGGCAAAGAACAAGTGATGTTCATGCTCAGATCTCACATTTTCGGAAATTGTCCCGCCCGTAGTTGAAGGTCGTGGAGGAAGCGGCGGGGACGGATGAG
>CAYHQQ010000064.1:16925-21928 GCA_964358855.1 uncultured Phycisphaeraceae bacterium | reverse complement strand
AAACAGCCCGAGATCAAGCCGCCCGCCGTCAAGATCGACCCCAAGGCCCCGGTGCAGTACGAAGGCCCCGACGGCACGCTGTACAAGGTCATCAAGACCGGCGAGATCAAGCTCGTCATGGAAGACCTCAAGCTCGGTGACGGCGCCGAGGCCAAGGCCAATTCCACCATCACGATCCATTACCACGGCACGCTCGCCAGCACCGGCAAGGTCTTCGACTCCACGCGCGCCAAGGAGCCCGCCACCTTCCCGCTCGACCGGCTCATCCAGGGCTGGCAGCTGGGCATCCCGGGCATGAAAGTCGGCGGCGTCCGCCGCCTCACGATCCCGTGGCAGTTCGCCTACGGCGAGCGCGGCGCGGGCGGTGATATCCCGCCCAGGGCCGACCTGGTCTTCTCCATCGAACTCACCGCTGTCAACTAACCGCCTGAGTTGAGGAATCGTCAAACGATCAGACGGCATGGCGAATCGCCATGCCGTTTCTCGTTGACCAGCGTCCGCCGGCGCGCCCGGATCAGACCCGGAACATCGAGCCCATCTTCTTTCCGAGCAGGCTCGAGGCCGCAAACAGGGTCACGCCCAGCAGAGCGAGCCCCCACACGCCCATCGCGCTGGCGATCGACGAGCCATCCGCGAGGCGCTCGGTGAACGCGAAGATCGCCCGCGTGAAGGGGAAGTGCTGGGGCTGCTGGGCCAGGATCATCGAGTCGCTGACCTCAAGCATCGAGAAGCTGAAGACCAGAAGCCCGCCCGCGATCAGGTTCGCGATGATCAGCGGCACGATGATCCGACGCACCGCGGTGAACCGCGAGGCGCCCAGATTCACCGCGGCCTCTTCCAGCTCCCCCGACGTCTGCTCAAGCCCCGCGACCGTCGACCGCACGATGTAGGGCAAACGCCTCACGCTGTACGCGATGATCAGCAGCAGGAACGGGCTGGGGTCGGCCGCCATCACCGACACGACGCCCTCGAGCGGCCCGCCCTTGCCAAACGGCCATCGCATCGTCATCGCCACGTATCCAAAGGCCATCACAAGCCCCGGCACCGCGAGCGGGAGCATGCACAGCGCATCAAGCAGGCCGCGCCCTCGGACCT
Source organism: uncultured Phycisphaeraceae bacterium (assembly GCA_964358855.1). Lineage (GTDB taxonomy): Bacteria > Planctomycetota > Phycisphaerae > Phycisphaerales > UBA1924 > UBA2396. The sequence continues at coordinate 20,833 of CAYHQQ010000064.1, read as the reverse complement.
TGGTCCGCACAAGCAAATACCCGATCACCACGCCCAGCACGATGTCGAGCATTGTGGCGGCCGTCGCGAGTTTGAGGCTGTTCACGATCGATCCGAACGAATCCGGGGCCGACAGAGCCTGGCGGATGTGCGCCCCCGTAAACGCCTGGGGCAACACGGACTTGTACCACTGACCCGGCGCCGACAGGCTTGTGAGAATCACACCCAGATGTGGCGTTGCCGCCAGAGCCGCAACCACCAGGAAAGCCCCCGCCGCGAGCCATCGCCCCCAGCGCGACATCTCCTTCTCGCTTCCCGCCCGTGCGGCCTTCGAGTACATGGCATGGGCCCGCCCGCCAAAGAGAACCTTGCCCACCATATATACACCCACCGCCGCGGTGAGGAGCACCATCGTCAGGGCGTATGGCTCGGCAGATGTTTCGACCTCCTTGAGCCCCCAGAAGATCTGCACCGGCGTGACGGTGTAGTAGTCGAACATGAGCGGCGTGCCCAGCTCGGTGAAGCTCCAGATGAAGACGATCGTTCCGCCCGCAAAAAGCCCCGGGCGGATCAACGGCAACGTGATGGTGAAGAAACGCCGTGCCCACGAGGCCCCCAAGCCCTCGGCCGCTTCATCGAGCGCCGGGTCGAGGTTCGCCAGGGCGGCCGTCGCGTTCAGATACATGATCGGATACAGCGAGAAGGCCTGGACGAGCACCACTCCCCAGAACTTGGCATCGCCCAGAAGATCGAGCGGCGAGCCGAGCAAGGTTGTCAGGGCCCCATATCTCCCCAGAATCGCCCTGATCCCGATGGCGCCGACGAACGGCGGCAGAATCATGGGCACCAGCACTACCGCATTGAAAAAGGACTTGCCGGGAAACCGGTACCCGGCCGAGAGCACCGCCAGGGGGAGTGCGATCAACGTGGTGAGAAGCGTCGTGCACGTCGCGAGCTTCACCGAGTTCCAGAGCCCGGCGACCAGGGTCGGGTCCTGGAAGACGGCCGCCACGTGCCTGAACGTGAACCCACGCCCGGTGGCCACATCCTGCGCGAATCCGCCGCGCACCGTCAGTCCGATCGGATAGACCAGAAAGACCAGCAAGAGCGCCAGCACGCACCAGAGCGTGACGCTTTGCCAGATGTTGCGGAACAAACCTCTGAAAGTCCGGGAGGGCATGAGGCGGAGTGTACGAAGCCGGCCCGCGCCACGCCCGGCCCACTTATCTCCCAACTCACGACTCCGCCGGGGGGACCAGCACCGTGGGCCCGACCGTCTGGATCGTCAATCGCCCCAGGGTCCGGCGCGACAGATACGCGTTCACCTGGTCGAGCGTGACTCGATCGATCTCTGCAGCCAGTTCGACGAGACTTCGGGCTCTCCCCAGCCTGTGCCAGTCGGTCGCCAGGGCGCCCGCCCGGGCCGCGGTCGACTCGCCGCTGAACACAAGCCTGCTCTTCATCCCCACCACCGCCCGGCGGAACTCGGCGTCGGTCACGTGTCCCGCGGGAGTGTTGATCCGGCGAAGCTCCGCGACCAGCACATCGAGCGACTCCTGGGCACGCTCAGGCGTCGTTCCGACATACGCCGACACCGCGCCGGTGTCGCGTTCGCCCCGGTAGCCGGCGTTCACCGAGTAGCACAGCGCCCGCTTCTCGCGGACCTCCGAGAACAGCCGCCCGGCCATCCCGCCCGACAGGACCGAGACGACGATCTTCTCCAAAAGGCTGTCGGCGCTCACCTCCGTCGGCGCATCATGCAGCAGCACGATCTGGACCTGATTGCTCTGATCCACCTCATGGTCGTACCCGCGAGGGGGGGTTCCCGAGGGCCGGGGTTCGGCCGAACCGCCCTTCCACCCGTCGAAAAGGGCGTCGAGCTGGTCCCGCAGATGTTCGGCATGGACATCGCCCGCGGCCGCGAAGATCGACCTCCAAGGCCCGGCCGTCGCTCCCCACTGCTCCGCGAGCTCCTGCCGCGACAGGGCCTCGAGCCCTTCAAGGGTCCCCATGCCCGAACGATTGATCGGAGACGGATAATGCCGCTGCCTGGCCGCGAGGCTCGCCCGCTCCTGTGGATCATCCTTGAGCGACTCGATCGCCTGCATGGCAAGGTCGCGCGACGGCCCGATGGCGTCCTCGGCCATCAGAGGCTCTCGGACCATCGACGCCAGCAGTGGCAGCGCGTCGGGAAGCCGCTGGCCCAGCATGGTCGCCGCCACACGCATGAAGTACCCGCCAACATCTGCCGAACGCCCGCATCCCAGGCGATCAAACGCGTCGGCCTGCTCGCGCGATCCGAGCTTCCCGGCGCCGCGCATGAGGAGTTCAGACCACATCGCCGCACGCCCGAGCCGGTTTGCCGGATCCTCGGCCGAACCCCCGGGGATCATCCACTGCAGGGCGGCCGACCTCATTCCGTCGAGCTTCTCGACGATCAACGGCACCCCGCACCTCAGTCTCAGCGTCTGGATCTCGCTCATGTCGGCCCGTCTCCATGCCCTCACACCGACCAGAGTCTATGGGATCCCCCACCCTCCCATCCGTCATACCCGTCACACCCGGTCCGACTATCGGCCCAATGCGCAACTTCGTGCGTGAGAGAGGCCAAAAAGTGCCGACAACACCATGTTCGAGATCGCAAAGTCCCTGTTCATGACCGACCAACCCATGAAACTCTTCGTCAATCTTGCCGCTGTCGTGTGCGCCGCCTCATTCGGTGGCTACATGGGGTGGCAGAAGTACCAGAAGCACATGATCGCGGAGGGCGAACGTCAGTGCCTCCAGTCCCTCTCGCGTATCCGCCAGGAGATCAAGGCCCGGGCCGCACTGGCGAGCAGTGAACTTTCCCCCCGTGGATGGCCCATGACCCTCAGATCCGAGTGGTTTGGGGAGGAAAACCCGACCAATCCGCTCCTGCCCTTCGGCAAGGAATGGATCGAGATCGCCCTGCCCTCGGAGGAGATGCTGACCCACCCATCCCTTCGCTGCGACATGACAGGCACGCTCAGCGGACTGTGGTACAACCCCTACCTGGGCATCGTTCGCGCCCGAGTTCCGCTCCTGCAGACCGAGTACGACTCGGTGCTGCTCTACAACCAACTCAACGGATCAGACATCACCGCGTTGTTCGTCGTGCCTCAACCCTTCGACGCCGAGACCAAGGCCCGCTTCAACGCCGGAGTCATCGAGAGTGACGCACCCGATTGACGCGCTCGCGCTGTTCATGAAAGAATTTCATGGAACTTCGCGCGATGATTGTGGAAAACTCACGAAACGCGCGCGCGAATGCCGAACCATGATGTACATTGATGGAGCGTGATCGGTGAGAAGCGTGTCGCGACGCTTCCCCGAACCCCACGCATCCTTTCAGGAGTTCACTCATGGCGAAGAAAGCAAAGAAGAAGTCCAAGAAGAAGGCAGCAAAGAAAGCCGGCAAGAAGAAATCCAAGAAGAAGGCCGCCAGGCGAAAAGCCGCCCCAGCCGCTCCCGCTAACACGGGCATGTCCATGTGACCCGAGCGGAAGGTTGGCCCAAGGGCCGATGCCCAGGTCCTTCCAACCGCTCCAAGCGTTCCTTCACCCGTCTCGCTCGTCCGGTCCGCTCGAGGCCGCTCAATGTGAGTGCCCCGGATTCCTTGGACGACCAAGACATCGGTGGGAACCGTTCCGGACGACCGACGGCCCTGACGAACCTGCCACGCCGAGCCAGCAGCCGCACCGCGGCACGCCGAGCCGGCCGCAAACGTCAGGAACAAACCGAGGCCCAAAGCTGAGGCCTCCCCGTCGCTCTCGACCCGCGAGCAGGCCCGCCGACGATCCAGAATGACCATTCGCGACCGATTGACGCGGGGGGGGGGGGGGAAAGCCCCCCCCCCCCGGGGGGTTTTAACCCCCCCCCGCCCCCCCCCCCCCCCCCGGGTTTTTGGG
>CAYHQQ010000064.1:0-16915 GCA_964358855.1 uncultured Phycisphaeraceae bacterium | reverse complement strand
CTTCAAAGGCCTACCCCGCCGTCGTTTTTCACACCACCGCACGCACCACCAGAGACCGCTGTAAGTTGCCATTGAACAACGACTTAAGCACTGGTCGGCCGCGGCGTTCCAGCGCCGTCCCAGGCCGCTCGTCGCTCAATCTCGCATCCGCCCCCCTTTAGCTCACGCCGGGACTCGCTCGATCACTTCTTCTGCTCAGGGTCCGCCGGCGCAGGCTCCGACTTCTTGGAATCCCCGCCCTTCGTGGGCTTCTCATCCTTCTTGGCTTCAGGCTTGCCCCCAAACAACCCGGGTGAGAAGAGCTTGCTCTTGTCGCCCAGCGTTGACGAGTCCACGAACTCACCGCCCGGAGCCATGCGCTCCACGCTCCCCCAGGAGGTTGCCGGCGTCTCCGACTTCTTCTTGACGTCCGAGGGCACGCTCCGGTCGGGCTTGCCCCAGCTCACCACCTCGATCAACACTCCCTCCGGCGAGACCAGCGCGACCCAGTCGCCGTCATTGCCAAAGGACGCCTTGAGCGTCTTCATCTCCGCGTCAAAGACCAACGCCCCGCCAAACCGATCATTCTTCCCCCCCGCCTTCTCGTGCGTGCCCAGACCCGACGACTTGCCCCCCGCGCGGGAGTACCCGTTGAAAACCACCGCGCACTGCCCGGGCGCGAGCGAGCACGCCGGGAACACAAACACAAAGTCCTTTCCATCGTGCTTGTACCGCGTCAGGTCGAGCGTCCTCTTCCCCTCCTCGGTCCGGAACCACCACGCGTCCGAGTCGATGAGCGCGTACCCCTTCAGCTCGATCGCGCCCCCCGTCGTGTTGCACACCTCCACGAACTCATCACCCGTCGCGTTCCGCTTCCCATCCTGATCCGCATCCCCCGCCTGGTCCTTGGGCGCGTCGTAGAGCACCTCCGTCATGGATGGTGGGGTTGTGACCGCCTTGGCCGGCGGCTTGGTACCCGGTGCCTTGGGTTGCACCACCACACCCGCCGCACACGCCAGTATGAAAATCGCTCGCATCCCGCGAGTTTACCGCGATTCGCCCCGCCCGCCCAGCAGTTCCTTCATCTCCCGCACCGCCTGCCGAAGTCCCACATACACCGCACGGCTCACAATCGCGTGCCCGATGTGCAGCTCCGCCAGCCCCGGCAAGCCCGCCACCGGGCCGACATTGTGGTAGTTCAGGGCATGCCCCGCGTTGAACCGCATCCCCAGCTCTCGGATCTGCCGCCCCGCCGCATCGATCCGCCGCAGCTCCGACTCCAGCGGACGTTTGAGGAAATCACCCCCATGCTTTGCCCAAAGTGCGGCATAGGGCCCGGTGTGGATCTCGCAGACGTCAAACCCCGCCTCCCCCGCCGCCCTCACCTGCTCCGCGTCCGCATCAATGAACGCCGACAGAATGCACCCGGCGTCCTTCAGCTTCCTCACCACCCCACGCAACCGCCTGGCCTGCCCCGCGACATCGAGCCCTCCCTCGGTCGTCACCTCGAGCCGCCCCTCGGGAACCAGCATGCAAGTGGTCGGCCGAAGGTCCCGGGCGATCCTGATCATCTCCCCAGTCGCCGCCATCTCCAGGTTGAACTTCACCTTCACCAGCTGTCGCAGCAAGCGCACATCCCGGTCCTGAATGTGCCGCCGATCCTCCCGCAGATGCACCGTGATCCCGTCGGCCCCGCCCAGCTCCGCCTCGTGCGCCGCCCGCACCGGATCGGGCTCATCTCCAAGGCGGGCCTGGCGGAGCGTGGCGACATGGTCAATATTGACACCCAGTTGTGGCATGCGAAAGTGTACCCGTCCGCCGGCCTTCCACGCGTCCTGCGCTTGGGCCCGATCCGCGATATAATCCGGCCATGTCCTCGAACTGGTCCGACACCATCAGCATCACCGACCTCTCCGACGAACCGGCGCTCTCCGACGAGCTCAACGGCGTCTTCGAGGCGGTGCGCAAGGCCAAGGCAGGCAGCGTTCCGCACGTCGTGCTGAACTTTGCCGCCGTTTCGTACGTCAACAGCTCCAACCTCGCCCAGCTCCTCAAGCTCCGCAAGTTCATGGCGGAAACCGGGCGTCAGCTCAAGCTATGCACGCTCTCCGAAGAGGTCTCGTCGGTCTTCATGGTCACCGGTCTCGACAAGGTCTTCCGCTTCGCGCCAGACCCGATGACCGCCCTGGCAAGCCTCCAGATCGCCGACGAACAGGCGCCCTGACCCCAAAGGGTCCGGCGGGCCGGCAGTGCATCCGTCACGCCCCAGGCGGGTACCAACTGCACAATGACCGCCGTCGCCCGAACACCCCCCCAGGTCCACCAGGCCGCCGCACCGCCGGAGGTCGATATCCGCGACCTCCGCAAGGTCTACTACAAGCCCGACGGAAGCGTCATGGCCGAGGCGCTTCGCGGGATCAACCTCACGATCCACCGCGGTGAATACGTCGCGATCATGGGCCCCAGCGGCTCGGGCAAGTCGACCCTTCTTTCCATCCTGGGGTGCCTCGACCGCCCGACCGACGGCCGCTTCGACATGGGCGGGCGCGACGTGCGGACCATGAACGATGAAGAGCTCTCCCGGTTCCGCGGCCGCACCATCGGCTTTGTCTTTCAATCGTTCAATCTCATCGCCCAGCACACCGTCCTGGAGAACGCGGCGGTTCCGCTCTTCTACCAGGGAGTAGGGCCGGCCGAGCGCCTCGCCCGCGCGAGCCAGATGCTCAAGCTCGTCGGCCTGGACGATCGCGGCGACCATCGCCCGATGCAGCTCTCGGGCGGCCAGCAGCAGCGGGCCGCCATCGCCCGCGCACTGATTACCAAACCCGCGATCCTACTTGCCGACGAACCCACCGGCAACCTGGACACCGCGACGGGCCAGGCGATCCTCACCCTCTTCGACGAGCTGCACGCCCGCGGCATGACCGTCATCCTGGTGACCCACGACCCCGCGATCGGCGAGCGTGCCAGGCGGATCGTCCGCCTTCGCGATGGCCTCATCGAGAGCGACATCACCCGCCCCTGATCTACGGCCCTGATCTACGGCCCTGATCTACAGTCCAGATCGACAGTCCGGATCTACAGTCCGAGCATGGACCTCGATCCTGCCTCCCTCGCCCCTGCGGACCGCTACAAGCTCCTCATCGGATGCATCGTGCCCAGGCCCATCGCCTGGGTCTCCACCGTCTCGGTGGCCGGGCTTCCCAACCTCGCGCCATTCTCATTCTTCGCCGGCGTGGGCAGCGACCCGATGACTCTCCTGTTCTGTCCGGCCAACACACCCCAGGGAGGCGAGAAAGACACGCTCGCCAACGCCAAGCCCGTCTCCCAGGGGGGAACCGGCGAGTTCGTTGTCAACGTCGTCCCGCACGCCCTCGCACGCCAGATGGCCGCGACCGCCGAGCCCCTGCCCCACGGAGAAAGCGAGTTCGCCCTGGCGGGGCTCGAGATGGCCGAATCGGTGAAGGTCCGGGCGCCGCGCGTCGCCCTGAGCCCGGTGAGCTTCGAGTGCCGGACTCTCCAGGTCATTCGGACGAATCCCGGCGTGCCCGCCGGAGGCAACGTGGTTCTCGGACAGGTTGTCCATATCCACCTCGCGGGCAACCTCGTGAACGATCGCCTGCACACCGATCCCGCCGCCCTCGACGCCGTGGGGCGCATGGGCGGCCTGGGCTACTGCACCACCCGGGATCGGTTCGAGATGCCCATGGGCAGGAGGGCGCTCCAAGGGCCATGAGGGTTCACCCAACCAACAGGGCGTTTGAACTATCGCCGCCCCCTGGCACGACCCAAGGACGAAAGAGAACCGCCCGACCGCGGCAGGCGATCGGGCGGTTCGTTGTTTGCGTTGAGACGCGTGCGGAGATTCCTGGCGGTTCAGCGCGTCCTGCGCCGGCTGGCGAGAAGCCCGCCGATGCCGAGCATGCCCAGGCTCGAGGGCGCCGGAATCACCACGTTGATGGTGGCGCCGGTCGTGGACAATCCTGTGGTGATGCTCGTCGCGTGGGTCGCCCCCGCGCTCGCGTACACGCCGATCAGGTTGCGCTTGAGCTGATTCAGCGGGGCATTGAGCTGGATGACATGATCAGCGTCACCGCTGATGACGATGTTGAAGCGGAAGACCAGTGCGGGGTTGCTGCCGTCAAAGCCAGCACCCAGCGCGCTGGGCGTGTTCTGTGCGGTCGAAATACCAAGGTCGCTCACGTTGCCCGCATCGTCGGCGTTGTCGATGCGGAAGGTATTGCCGACAGTGAAGACCGCGTCGCTCGCCGCCCCGAAGGCGAACGGAATCTGCCGGTCCAGGCCGGCCGAGCCGATGTCGACCGTGTCGCCGCTGAGCCCGGAACCCTGGATGTTGTAGACGGCGCCGGCGATGCCGATCGCACCCGCAAGATCGAAGCCCAGGAACATCGCACACTCGACCACGCCGCTGGACACGCTGACCGAACTAGACCACCCCTGCTCGCCCGCAATGCGGACCTTGAGCGTCATGCTGGCCGACTGGGCGCTCGCCCCGGCCGCGATACCCGATACAACAAGGAGTGCGGCGACAATCTGCTTCATGGAAGACCCCTGGCGAACCGCGCGTCAGACCAGAACCAGTTACGAACGACCACTTCGTTCCGGACGCAGTCGAAAGATGCCTCACGCCCGAGGAATTGCAATCAATCTGGTCGGAAGAATCCGACTTTTTCGCCTTTAACGGCGAAGTTGGCCTTTGTACGCCACGTCCGATAGAACGAACGAGCGCTCCAACGCCCGCCCCGGTCCATCCGAATCCCGTCGAAACCTCGAACAGCCCGGCCCATCCGTTACAACCGGCACCAAGAACCGTGCCAGGCCCTGCCGCGCAGGACGACCCAACCTCGCTTTCGCGTAGCGACCTCGGTCCCCGTGTTGATGGTTGCAGTCCCGCTCAGCAGACCTGTTCGGCGCCCGGCGAGCTCAGCCCGGCGTACGTGTGCATCGCCAGAATCGGCGTCGAATAGATGTGGAGCGTGATCAGGTCTCGACCGGCTTCCTGGAGATTGGCGACTTGGTGGACGTCGCTGTCCTCGGCCGCACAGATGTAGCCAGGCTGCATGACAAGCCTGTGCGTGGGGCAGATCTGCCCGCTTGGGGTGTGCTCGAAGCGAATCTCGGTTCCCACTCCCTCAACGACCCTGAACGCGCACGACGACCCGTGATGGTCGTGAATAGGCGTGCAGTGCCCGCTGCGCCAGCAAAGGGCCAGAAGCTCGAAGTACGCCGACGACGCGATCGTGTTGCGACGATACGAACGTTGTCCAAACTCGCACGCGTCGGCGATGTCCGCGCGCGTGACGGCGGTTCTGGCGAGAAGGTCCGAGAGCACCCTGAGGTCGGCACGTCCGGAAAGACCGTCGAGGTAGTGGATCAACTCCGCAAGCTTGGGGAACTTTCGACAGGCGGTCGCGGCGTCGCAGCCCGGCTTGATGTGCGTCGTTGCCATGCCCAGATGGTATCACGCCCCTCGCCCATCCGGAACGCCTTCTTCGCCCTCACCGACGATCCCTCAGCTGGCGTGGGGCTGCGCACCGTCGGCATGGTGGACGCCGCGCTCGAGCATGGACGCGGCCCAATCGGTGCCGATTCGGGCCCCCAGCAGCGCGCCGGCGATCCAGTCCAGCGGCAGAATCCGATTCAAAGGCCAGAGCTGGAGCCGGGCGATCGATCCCGTGCCCCTGGCGGCGGCGATCACGTCGGCGCCCAGAACCACGCGAGCAACCACAGCGCTCGCGACAGCCACCAATATCATCGCCGCGAGCGGGATCCAGATCGGCGCGGGGCGATCGGGCAACTTGGGGGCGAGTATCAGCTGAGACACAACGCCCGCCCCGACCCCGGCGATGATGGCGGCCAGCAGGCATTGTCCCTTGACGACCGAAAACGCAAAGAGCCAGGCCAGCACGCTCGCGGTGAGCGCGGCCGCAAACATCGCCAGGAGCATCGCCGGCACGGGCGCGGGCCTGAGCAGTTGAGCCCAGGTCGGCGCGGGCAAATCAGCGTTTCCAGGCCGCCCCTGATCCTCGGCGGACAGGTGGCAGAAGCGTTCGATCACCATCGCGGCGCCCAGTGCGATCGCGCCCGCGAGAACTCCCTCGCCGGCGAGCAGAAGCAGGTTCGCACCGCTGTCCAGATCGCCTAGCACCATGCGGGCATTCCCCGTGCGCCACGCAACCCAGCCAAAGACCAGCCCCGCGAGCGTGTACCCGCGCCCACGACCAAAGAGCCGCCCGCCCAAAAGCCCGCACAGGCAAGCGGCAACACCGGCCACAAGAAGGTAGAGAGCCCCCAGCAACGGCGTGGCGCTTGTCAGGGGTGTGGTCTCGCGATCTCCGTCGACAGCCCTGAGCGACGCGATCAACATGCCGGCCAAAGGGCCGACGACAAAGAACACGAGGAGCGAATCGACCCACTTGAAGAGGCTCTTGGACATCGGGGGGATAGTACCCGCGGTTGGCGGCGCGCGGTTTGGCAAAGGCGGGCCAGAATCGCGCGGTTATCGACCCAGAAACCACCGAAGCCGGTAGTTGCCGTTCTCGTACATCATGTCCATGCCGGTGTAGGGCAGGCCCGAGGTGAACTTTCCGGTGAGCTCCAGGCGGAACATATTTCGCCCGACGGTCTTGACCAGCATCCCCGGCGTGAACTCGCCTCCGGGAATTCGCTCGAACAGGAGCATGATGTCCGCCCGCCGCTTGCGCAGGGTGTGGTAGGCCTCGACGGGATCGAGCCCACGATCGGCATACTCCGCTTTGGTGACCGAGCAGAGCACGTCCCGCACGAAGAGCTCGGGCAACTCGTCCTCGAAGCACTTGAGGATGTTGAGCATGAGCTCACGCCCGTTGTGGGCCACCATGTACTTGGAGCCGTCGGGTTTCTCCAGGAGCGTTTTCTCGCTCGCCTGGACCGCCTGCTGCTCGCCGGGCTTGGTCGTCCGCTCGTACTCGCCCGAGGTGGTCGCTCCCGGGATCCTGGACATCAGTGGGGGCGTCAGGATCCGCGTCTCGGTGGCGCATCCACCGAGCACGAGAACCAGGATGGCGATGGCCAATCGCAACGGCATACTCCTGAACTCAGACGACGCCGAGCCTCTCGGGTTCCAGGCGTCCCTTGCGCCACAGGTCGTGGACAGCGAATGCCTTGACGGCGTCTGGATGGTCGGCGCGGGCGTGCCCGCCGCGGGATTCTTCACGCCAGAGTGCCGACCTGGCGATAAGGGACCCCACCAGCAGCATGTTCTGGACTTCCCAGCCGTCGGGCTCGTCGAACACCTTGTCGAGCGTGTACCGCGCCCAGAAATCGAGCATGTACGCGACGTCCTTGAGCTTCGAGCCGGTGCGCTCGAGCCCCACGTTCTTCCACATCGCCGATCGCAGGCTCGAGCGCACGTCGGCCAGGTCGAGCTCGCCGTGGTCGCTGGGCGGGATGTCGCTGATGATCGGAATCGGTGCCGTTCGCCCGATCGCGCCCCAGCCCCCGCCCCCACCCCCACCCCCACAATGATTGCCAGCGCTCCCGTCGGTGACCGCCGGCGACTTCATCTCTGCGGCCTGCCTTCCGGCAACCTCACCCATGACCAGCCCTTCGAGCAGCGAGTTGCTCGCCAGGCGGTTCGCTCCGTGGAGCCCGCAGCTGGCGACCTCGCCCGCGGCGTAGAGGCCCGGAACCGAGGTGCGCCCGACAAGATCGGTGCGAACGCCGCCGACCATGTAGTGCGAGGCGGGGTGGACCGGGATCAGGTCCTCCTTGGGGTCAAGGTCAAATCGCTTGAGCAGCGCGGCGATGCTGGGAAAGCGCGTCGCAAAGTCGGGGACATGCCGGCAATCGAGCCAGACGCTCGAGCCGCCCTGCTTGGCGATCTGTCGGACGATCGCCGAGGCGACAATGTCACGCGGCGCAAGCTCGGCGAGCGGGTGGATGTCCCGCATGAAGCGATAGCCCGAGGCGTCGAGCAGGTACGCCCCCTCGCCGCGGACCGCCTCGGAGATCAGCGACCGCGAGGCTCCGGGCAGATAGAGCGTCGTGGGGTGGAACTGGTTGAAGGCCATGTCGGCCAGAGAGGCCCCCGCGCGATACGCCATCGCAAGCCCGTCGGCGGTGGCCAAGGGCGGATTGGTGGTCTCGCGGTACACGACGCCCGCCCCGCCGGTGGCGAGGATGGTGGCTTTGGCCCAGATGACTTGCAAGCCGTACTTGGCGTGATGGGTGATCGCGCCCATCACGGGGGAACCGACCTCGCGGCTTGGGGTGATGAGGTCGAGGCTGAAGCAATTCTCAAAGACACGAAGGCCCTCAGTCGCCCGGGCCTTGGCGAGAATCGCCCTTTGGATCTCGCGCCCCGTCGCGTCGCCCTGGGCGTGGAGAATCCGGGCGGCGGAGTGGCCGCCCTCGCGTCCAAGGCTCAGCGAGCCGTCGGGCTTGTGGTCAAACTTGGCGCCCCACGAGATGAGCTCCTCGAGTCGGACGTGGGCCTGGCGACAGACGAGCTCGACCGCCCCGCGATCACAGAGGCCCACACCGGCGACCAATGTGTCCTCGATATGCGATTCCACGGTGTCCGGGGCGTGCATGACGCCGGCGACACCGCCCTGGGCCCAGGCGGTGTTCGTGTTCTTGAGATCGCCCTTGGAGAGCAGGATCGTGTCGCCGTGGTGTGCGGCCGCGATCGCCGAACGGCACCCCGCGACCCCGCCGCCGATCACCAGTGTGTCGGTGAAAATCTGCGGCAAAAGCCCCGAACGGAAGGGGATCAGATAGCGGCGCTCGTCGAAAACCGGGTCCATGTGGAGCAAGGGTACGGGGGATCGCGGGGCAAAACGCGGGAAGAGACGTCTGTGTGTGGAGGCTATTCCGAGGGAGAAAGGGCCTCCCGCATGGCGATGGCGGCGGCGATGACGACGTTGAGCGAGTCGACGCCCGGACGCATGTCGATCCGGACGCGAATGTCGGCGGCGGCAAGGGCGGCGCCACTGAGCCCCGGGCCCTCGGAACCGACGAGCAGGGCCGTCGCACGCGATGTGACCGGCAGCTCGCGCAGCTCAAACTCACCGCCCGAGGCCAGCGCGACGATCCGCCAGTCCCGCTCGCGAAGTCTGGTCAGGTCGGCGGTCCAGCCCGCATCGTTTGGGGCGAACCGTGCCCACGGGACATTGAGCACGTGCCCCATCGACACGCGGATCGCCTTGCGGTAGAACGGATCGCAGCACCGCGGGCTGAGCAGCACGCCGGTGCCGGCCGGGGCCAGAGCACTCACGCACCGGAAAAGACTCCCCAGGTTGTCGACGTTGGTGAGATCCTCGGCGATCACCAGCGCCGTGGCTTGGCCCGCGAGTGCGAAGGGGTCCTGCGGCGTGCCTCGCTCGCCAACCGCCATGACGCCGCGGTGGAACGCAAAGCCCGCGGCCGCCTCGATGACCTCCGGCGTCGCAACCAACACCTCGACGCCGGGCTTCAGTGCATTCTGGATGGCCTCAAGTCGCACGGGCGTGACGAGCACCGACCGCGTGCGATAGCGCGACGCGAGCAACTGGCGGACCACCGTCTCACCCTCGGCGACAAAGAGTGAATCCGCGGCGTGGCGCAACGTCGCGTCGCGAAGGTCGGCGTAGTCGGCGAGCCGGGGATCCTTGGGATCGGTGATCATTCGATGGTCTGCCGCACCACAATAAGACTGGTCACCGAGATGAGCACCCACAGCAGAATGCCCAGCGTGAGCGCCCGCCAACCGACGGCCTTAAGTGCCCTGCGCGAGAGCCCAAGGCCGATGAGAAAGAGGGCGGCCGCCATGCCGTGGGTCGCGATGGGCTTGAAGTAGCTCTCGTGATAAGGGGCGATCGCGGGCACGTACGTGCGCAGGGCCGAGGCTGCGATGAAAAGGATGATGAACAAGGGAACCGGGAACGCAAGGCCGGGGCGAGACCCGCTGGCCTCTCTTGCCTCCTGCGTGCGCCGGTACCAAAGGCCGGCGATGAACGCGATGGGGGCGATCCACAGAGCCCTCGAGAGCTTGACCGCCGTCGCGATCTGGAGCGACTCATCGCCAAACCGCTTGGCGGCCCCCACCACGCTGGATATATCGTGGATCGAGACGGCCGCCCACACGCCGAATTGCTCCTGCGACATGTGCAGGGCGTAGCCGATCTCCGGCAGCAGGTACAGCCCCGCGGCGTTGAGGAGAAAGACCGTGCCGATCGCGACAGATATCTCCGCCGCCGGGGCGGCGATCACAGTGCTGACCGCGGCGATGGCCGAGCCGCCGCAGATCGCGGTGCCCGATGAGAGCAGGATCGTGAGCTTGGGTGAGGTCTTGAGGAGGCGCGAGAGACCCAGCCCAGCGGCGAAGGTGAGGGCGATGGTGCCAACGGCAAAGAGAATGCCGGTGCCGCCCGCCCTGGCGAGCTCGGCGAGATTCATACCCAGGCCCAGCAGCACGACACACGCCTGAAGGATGAGGCGTGAGGCGGGCTTGGTCCACGGCATCGTCGATTGATCGGCGAGGCCCAGGAGCGCTGCCGCAACGCCGATGGCGAGCATGAGCCCAGGGTCGGCCCAAGGCGCAGCGCACGCGCCCAGGCCCAGCACGACAACCACCCAGGCAATCGGCGCTGGCTTGGGGCTGGGTTTGGTGTCGGGAGGGGCCATCGGGGAGGGCAGCATACGGAGACTTGGGGTGGGACGAGGAAATGCGAACGCGAAGTCGCGAAGGAAGAGCGGAGGGCGCGGAGGGGGAAATGGGTCTTGAAATGAGACCCCCCAGACGCCCCCCCATGATTTCCCTCCGTCTACCTCCGCTCCCCTTCGAACCTTCGCGTTCGCATTTGCATGCCGCGTTTGGTCCGTTCGGCTTCTACAATGGTGAGTCTACAGGAGACCCCGCATGGCAACCATCACGCCCTCCACCGCCTCCCCCACTCCCGCCGCCAAGATCCAGACCGCGACCGACCCGCTCCAGCTCATCGACGTCGACTTTGTCCGCTTCCATGTCGGCAACGCCAAGCAGGCGGCCTTCTTCTACGCCCACTGCTTTGGGTTCCAGATCGAGCAGGTCTGCGACCTCACCACCGGAAGCCGTGACGCCGCCCACTATCTGCTCACTCAGGGCAACATCCGCTTCCTGCTCACCAGCGGCCTGACCGCCGAGCACCCCGCGAGCCTCGAGGTCGCGATGTACGGCGACGGCGTGAAGGACGTCGCGTTCAACGTCTTTGACGCCGAGAAGGCGTTCGAGAAGGCGATGAAGAACGGAGCCACAGCGGCCGTCGGCGGCGAGCCGCGGACATACCGCGACGAGCACGGCACGGTGACAGTCGCGACCATCCGGACGTACGGGCGAACCGTGCACTCGTTTGTGTCGCGCACCGGCGGTTACGAGCTGACGAAGGTGAAGCAGGGCGGAACGTTCATGCCGAGCTTCCGCAGGCTCGACGGCGGCGTGGGATGCACACCAGCGGTCGGCTGCGGCCCCCAGAGCGGTGTCGGCACCTCGATGCTCGCGATCAACGAGTACAACAAGAAGAACCCCTGCGGTCTCAAGTACGTGGATCACCTCGTCGGCAACGTCGAGATGGGAAAGATGAATCACTGGGTCAAGTTCTACGAGGATGTGCTTGAATTCAGCATGTTCAAACACTTCGACGACAAGGACATCTCCACCGAGTTTTCGGCCCTGATGTCCAAGGTCATGGCCAGCGGCAACAACCTCATCAAAATGCCCATCAACGAGCCCGCCGAAGGCAAGAAGAAGAGCCAGGTCCAGGAATACCTCGACTGGCACTGCAACACCCCCGGCGTCCAACACCTCGCCCTCCGCACCGACGACGAGCTCTACTCCATCGCCGCCCTCCGCTCCCGCGGCGTCGATTTCCTCACCCTGCCCGACGCCTACTACGAGCAGGTCTGGGGGCGCGTGAACACGATGCTCACCAGCCACGGCCACCAGGCGGTGAAGGAAGACCACCAGCGCGTCCGCGACCTGGGCATCCTGGTCGACTCCGACGACGAGGGGTACCTGCTGCAGCTGTTCACCAAGCCCTTGCAGGACAGGCCGACCCTCTTCTTTGAGATCATCTGTCGGCGTGGTTCGCAGAGCTTTGGGAAGGGGAATTTCAAGGCGTTGTTTGAGGCGCTGGAGTTGGAGCAGGAGAAGCGGGGGAATTTGTGAGCGTTTCAACTCCGCCCGCCAAACCCATTCGTGCGTATGTTGACACTTCCGTGTTCGGCGGCGTCTTCGACGCTGAGTTTGCGGAGCACAGCCGCGGGTTCTTTCGTCGGGTCGAAAAATCTGAAGTCATCGTTCTCTTGGGCGAGACTACCGAACAAGAACTCAAAGGCGCTCCGGAGAGAGTTCGCGGAGTGCTGGATGGACTTTCGGCTGAAGCGTGTCTGCGGTGCCCAACCACTCCCGCAATCGCAGAACTTGCTGCCGCGTACTTGCGCGCGGGCGTGCTTGGTCCCCGGTGGAAGGGAGACGCGACGCAGGTTGCCACAGCAACCGTCCATCGAGCCGACGTACTGGTGTCGTGGAACTTCAAGCATATAGTTCGGTTTGACAAGGTCCGAGCATTCAACGCTGTTAACGGCGGACTTGGTTACGGGCCGGTGTACATCTGTTCCCCTGCGGAGGTGCGGTATGGTGGCGAAGTCGAAGACCTTTGACTGTGTGGCAATGAAACATGAGATTCAGGAGCGCATTGCCCAAAGGACTCAGGGCATGACACCCGCGCAGCTCATGGAATTCACGCGGCGCGAGGCGGAGGCCTTCCGGGCCGAGTCTGCGGCTCGTCCCAAGCGCACTTTCAGCGAGATCTTTGCTGAGTTTGATCGGGAGCAGGAGAGTCGGCTCAAGGTCTGAGGAGGTCCTCCCATGCCCGCAGAAGTCTGGTGGATGATCGCGATGAGGAGCGTCATGCTGCTAGTCTGGGTCTTTGTGGCCTGGCTTGCCGGTCGCCACGCCGATGCGAAGGGATATTCGTTCTCGTTGGGATTCTGGCTGGCGATCTGCCTCTCGCCCCTGACGGCGTGGATCGTCCTGATGCTGCTGCCAGATCGCGCGGGCCCCGGCGAGCGGCGCGTGAGCCCGCAGTTGTCGCTGGAGATCGAGCTCGAGAAGGCGAGGATGCGGCTGGCGGAACGTGAGGGGGCAGCAAGTGGTGTCCAATGATCCAACCACCCGATGAGGACACGGACGCTCGGGGAGCCGCTCCAACTGCATTGAAGTTGGTGGCCGCCGTTTTCATTCTCGGAGGTGTGCTCGCTGCCCTCGAAGTGCTGGTTGCGCTCGTCGCGGGTCGGCTCAGCCTGAACTTTGGCGTGCTGGGACTCTTCATTGGTCCTGGATTGCTGCGGTTCAGCCCGGGTTGGAGACTCTGCGCCCTGGTGTGCATCTGGATTGGCATCGTCGGTTTGCTTTTGGCCGGCGCCTGCTTTCTGGGAAACCCTGATCGGCTGACGGTGACGATTTTTTTCATTCCCGCCGGCCAAGCATCGCCGGCCCTCGCGCTGGGAATGTGTGCCTTCTGCCTTCTGATCGCCGTCTGGCAATATCGCGTGCTGACGCGGCCGGACATTCGTGTGCTCTTTGACGCGAAGAGCCTAGACGTGCACTGACCTGAATCGTGGCGCCGAGACCTCGCGTCTGCCACCGATGCTTGTCACCCGCGGGCTCAATGGCAGGTCACGCGATAGAATGACTCTCTCAGGAGCCTGTCCATGCCCGCTCAAGTCTGGTGGATGATCGTGATTCACATCGGCGAGCAAGGCGCATGACCCGCATCGAACAATTGTGCCATGTCCTGGGTTGGCGGCCGAGCGCCGCTGATGTTGATGTCGCCGCGATCGAGAGCGCCCTTGGACTCCCGCTCCCTCTTGACTACCAGGACTTCCTCGCAACCACCGACGGGTTCGAGGGCATCATCGGCGAGGTCTACCTCGTGCTGCTCGGCCCGACCGAACTCGTCGCCGCAAACGCCCGGGCCTCCATCGCCGAGTTCCACCCCGCCCACGTCCTGATCGGCGGCAACGGCGCGGGCGAGTGGTTCCTCATCGACACGAACACAGGCCAGTACGTCATGGTCCCGGGCATCGGTCGGGCGCTCGACGCTATCCCCCAGGGCCCCACGCTGGAGTCCTTCCTGGACCGGACGTTTAAGGACCAATGGTTCGAGCGCACGATGCCCGACAAGCGCCGCGAGAACCGCTGAGCGCTCGCTGGATGGACGGCGGCGGGGACGTTGGGGTCAGCGATCTCGCTCACTTGCGGCCGTCGCGCCGCCGGACAAACCAGATGACAAAGATAACCATCGCACATATCGGCAGGACCACGATGGCGATGAGAATTGCCCAGTGCAGCGGGCTCAGCAGTCCGTCAAGCATGGCGAGAGTGGACATTGCGACCCTCCTTGCGGGCACCGGACGATAGGCTACGGCCTGGAAACCCGGGTGCTTGCCAGACGTCCTTGCTACTCGGTATTCTGCGCCCATGCTCACCCTTCTCCTCAAGGACCTCCCGCCGGATCACCCCGCACTCCAGGACTTCTTCCGTCCCCCCGACGACCCCGTGCTCTGCCGCTGCCTCCACTGCGGCCAAGAGTGTCTCTCGTCGCTCATCGAGTGGCGCCAGCACGGCAACGACCCCACCGAAGGCATGTGGTGGTGCCCGTACGAGGGCTGCGACGGCAAGGGGTTTGAGTTCGATCTCCACCCCGTCGACGGCGAGATGTGGGATGAGGGCCCCGACGAGGAATCGACGGACGAACCTGACTGAACATCGTGCCGCCGCCTCCCTGTTCCGAGGCGTGCTAAACGCCTCGCGTACAATCGCGCCATGCACCCCTCGGTCAGCGCGATCTTCGTTCTGCTGCTGGGCTGGATGCTCTTTCGCGTCGCCCGCCGGGCCTTGCGGGCACTCTTCGCCACACGAATCGTCGAGATCGCGACGGCCTGCTCCTGCGGGTACTCGATGGCGGGCATCCCCTTTGGTGTGTGCCCCGAGTGCGGCCGCCCGCACGATCTCATCGCGCCCAGGCCTCTGGGACGCTCGCGGATCGTGCTGGGCCTGCTGCTCACGGGATGGACCGCGTGCGTCGCCCTTGGCGCGTGGGGCGCCTTCGCGGGGTTCGAAGCGATCCTCCCGCCGATCGAAACGAACTGGCAGTCGCTCACGCTCAACTCCACCGCGGGCGACATCAGGTTCCAATGGACCATCGTCGAGCCTCGAACAAACCCTCATGCCGACTCGGTGCGGGTCATGGTTCGACCAACCAAGGCGCTCCCGTCGGTCACGCCAATCCACGGCCGCGTGACCGCCAGCGACATGACCCCGCCCGCGCCGACCCCAGACGCCCCGGCGCCCGTCGATGAGCTCCTCGCGTCGATCGTGGACCGAACGCCGGACCTCGACCCCGCCGACGGCGCCGCGCTCGCCGCCGACCTCCGCACAATCATCGCGGGCGCCCTCAAGGGCTCGCCGGCCGGTGTTCTGGTTCCCAGGGCCGCCCGGGCCGGGCTGTACTGGGGCAGCGGGTCGGGTGGCCGGTGGAGAGTCGCGCCCCGCGTTCAAACCTGGCCCTTCTACCCGGCCGCCGCACTTGCCTGGGCTTGCGGCACCCTCCTGATCGTGCGCAAATGGGAAGCACGCCTCATGGCCTGATCGTCAACAGTCGGGTGCCATCACCCGCGAAGGCCTTGCGCAGCGCGTGATGCGGGATGTCGGTTGCGTCGGCGATGTCCGCGACGTTCGATGCCCAATCACCACGCGCGAAGCGCGGGTGGTGGCACCCCAGCGCGATCGTGTACACTTGGACGTTCGATGAAGCCCCGCCTGGTCATCATCGGCTTCGGCTCCTTCGGCCAGTACATGGTCAAGTATCTCCGCCGCGCATTCGACATCGTCGCGATCGACGAGCGGGACATCTCCGCCGACTGCCAGCGACTGGGCGTCACGCGGGGCGACTATTCGAGTCTTGCAGCAGCCAGGATCATCATCGCGGGCGTGCCCGTGCAGGGGCTCGAAGATCTCGCGGCGAGGCTCGCCGGGCTGGGCGAAGCCCTCGAGGGCAAGGTCATCGTCGATGTCTGCAGCGTCAAGGTCGTCCCGGGGGAGATCCTGATTCCCAAGCTCCCCAAGTCCGCCCATTTCATCTCCCTCCACCCGCTCTTCGGCCCCGTCTCCGCCCCACACTCCATCGAGGGCCGCCTCACCGTCATGTGCCCCGGGCGCGTGAACGATCGCGTGTACCAGCGGGTGCGCCGGTTCCTCATGCGGTCGCTGCACCTCACCGTCGTCGAGTGCGACGCCCACGAGCACGACCAGACCATGGCCTACGTCCAGGTCCTCACCCACCTCATCGGCCGCGCCCTCAAGGAAGTCGGCCTGCCCGACACTTCGCTGGCGACCACCGCCTACGCGCGGATGCGGGAGATGATGAACGTGCTCACGCTCGATTCCTGGCCGCTGTTCGTGACGATCGCGAAGCACAACCCATACTCCAAGGACGTGCGGACAAGACTTCAGACGGCCTTTGATCGACTGAACGCGGCGATCGACGGCTAAGCCTCAGATGCGACCTGGCCACGATGCGACGGCTCGCGTTCAGTCAACCTCAATCCCTGCGTTTCACCTCCGCGAAGTAGTCGATCAGTCCCATTACCGTCAGCACGACTCCACCCAGCAGCATCATCCCGCTCACGGCATACGCGATCAGCATGCCGGCGAAGATCTCCCTGGGCTCCGAGCGGTTCATCCAGGCCTCCATCTGTCCCGGCGGGGCGCCCTCGCGGGGGAACGTCAGCATGTGACCCACCGTCCGCCAGATGGAAGTCGCCCACACCAGGATCGCCCCGAACATGAATCCGACCCCGAGCCAGAGCTTGGGACGTCTTCGGAACTGGTTCATGGTCACGCTCCTGCCCCCCC
>CAYHQQ010000063.1:19195-22092 GCA_964358855.1 uncultured Phycisphaeraceae bacterium | reverse complement strand
ACCTTCCCCCCCTCCCCTGGGGGCTGCTCACACGTCAAATCGCCTCCCCGGACTCCCACGTGCCCCGTCACCACCCACACCAGCCGCCAGTGGAACGCCAGCCCACCCAGCACCGCCAGATGGAACAGCTCGTGCGCACGAATGACGCCCGCCACCACCGCCTGCGGCCCGACGAGCTCGATCGCCGCTCCGATCGTGTACACCACCCCGCCCAGCGCCAGGTGGAGCACCATTCGCGCCCCGAATCGCCGCCAGATCGCGTACATCGACAGCCCGCCCACCCAGCCCATTCCCACGTAGAGCCCAAGCCCCAAGGTCGTCCCCGTGATGCCGAAAAAGATCGTCTTGAGTGTCACCCCGACGATCGCCAGCGTCCAGATGAACGCCAGCATCCCCCAACGCCACGGCCCCTTGAACAAAATCGCGTGGATCGGCGTGAACGTCCCCGCGATCAGGATGAAAATCCCCGCGTGATCCAGACGTTGCATCACCACCCGGGCGGTGCCCCCCGTCTCCACCATGTGATACACGCCGCTCATCGCGAGCAAAAACACGGCAGAAGCCGCGAAGATCATCAGCGACGTCACCCGCCAGGGCGTGTGTCCCGCCCGCCAACCGTGGCGCAGAAGCGGCACGCTCAGCACCGCGAAGACCGCCGCCCCGGCCAGATGGGTCAGGCTGCTGAACGGATCGGCAAATCCCGGAATCGAAAAGAGCGTCTGCTCGGACATTCACGACTTCCTCTGGGGCACACACAGACCACGAGCAAACCGTATCCGACCGAACTCACCCGCGACGATGCCTTTGTCGTCTGCCTGTGAACGCAGACGCTCCCACGCCTCCAACAGCCCCCTCCGCTCGAATCGCGTCGAGACACTCAAATAGTGCATCGATCCGGCACCCTCTTCGTATAGCTTGTTCCTGTTGTGCCTTGGGCAAGCCTTCCGCGCCCTTCCGGCGTTTGCCCCCGATCGAACCCCTCTCAAGGAACCCACGAGTGATCAAGCCCCGATTGTTCCAGTTCGCCGCCGCCGCCTGCCTCGCCCTCTTCGCGGGCACCTCGCTCGCCCAATGGTCTGCCGACCCGCTTGTGAGCACACCCGTCGCCGACGGCGACGCCGACCAGGGCGTGCCCCTTGCTCGGGCAACCTCCGATGGCGGCGTTTGGATCTCGCTCATGGACAATGGGCCCGGTAACGGATACAAGCCCCGCGCCCAGCGACTCTCCGCGGGCGGCGTCCGCATGTTCCCGGGCAATGGCCCCATCCTTGCCAACCGCACCAACACCGCCACCTTCGTCTACGACATGAAGGTCGATGCTCTGGACAACTGCATCGTCGCCTTCGACGACAACAGCTCGGGCACCACCGTCGTCACCGTCCAGAAAGTCGCTCCCGACGGCTCGCTCCCCTGGGGGCCCACCGGCATCCAGATGCCCGCTACCAACAATGTCCTCGCCCCTCGCGTCGCCGTCTGCGCCGACGGCACCTACGTCGTCGCCTGGGCGATCAGCACCTCGGTCTTCTTCCAGCGCGTCAACCCCAACGCCTCCCTGGGCACCGCCTGGTCCGTCTTTGAGGCCAGCCGCTACCACGCCATGAGCGATCTCCAGGCCGGCGCCACCGGCGGCGACGTCATTGCCCTGTGGGTCCGCGGCGAGACCACCAACGCCCAAACCTCCCGCAAGGGCCTGCAGATGCAGAAGTTTGACTCCACCGACGCCGCCGTGTGGAACGCCGGCGCCGCCGTGGAGATCTACACCTCCCAGCAAACGCCCCTCAAGAGCATTCAGAACGGCTACTTCCCCGCCCTCGTCCCCGACGGCTCCGGCGGCGGCATCGTCGCCTGGTACGACAATGGCCTGGCTCGCAACGCCTGGCTCCAGCACGTCGAGTCCAGCGGCAACAGCCGTTTCGCCCCCCAAGGTCTGGCCCTCTCCAACATCGCCAGCGGCGAGCTCCGCCTCTCCGCCACCGTCGCGTATCACGCCGCCGCAAACGCCTACACCGTCGCCTATCAGCGCAGCAACACCGGCCAGAGCCAGTTCGGCCTCTCGGCCCAGCGCGTCGATTCCGACGGGGTCCTGCACTGGGGCGGCGGCTCGGGCGCCGTCGTCGTCCCCATGGGCTCCTTCCAGTCCAGCTTCATCAACGTCAACGCCGGCTCCTGCGGCGCCGCCTATCTGACCTGGATGCAGTACACCAGCGCGCTCAACCTTGAAATCCAGGCGGCCGCCCTCGATCTCAACGGCCTCACAACCTGGACGCCCAACATCCTCCCTGTCGGCATTCGCGCGACACCCAAGGGCCGCCTGAGTGTCGCCCGCTCCTCCACCGGCCCCATGCTCATCGGCGCGTGGATCGACGGCTCGGCGGGTGCGGGCGACATCCTCGCGCAGAACATCAACTTCGGCGGCTCGCTGGGCACACCCCCTTGCCCCGCCGACTTCGACGCCGATGGCACCGTGGACTTCTTCGACTACGACGCCTTTGTGATCTGCTTCGAAGGTGGCGCCTGCCCCCCCGGCAAGTCGGCCGACTTCGACGGAGATTGCACCGTCGATTTCTTCGACTACGACGCCTTCGTCGTTGCGTTCGAGTCCCCCTGCTGAGCGATCCGAGCATCCGATCGGCGCCGAGCGCAACGCATTCTCAACGCACCCCCCCAACGCACCCTTCCACTTGGAAGGGTGCTTTTGTACCCGCACATAAGCCAAACTCATTCGAACCGGAAAGTCCGCACCACACATAATCGGGCAAATAGCCATGCCATTCTCGGACCAAGACAATCAGTAATCCCCTATTTGACAGCATCTTCCAACTTTGGATCGATATTTTTTCGGGTTTTCTTGCCTTTGGGTGGCATTGGCACAAATCGGTGGCATGTTGTGGGTGTCT
>CAYHQQ010000063.1:0-19095 GCA_964358855.1 uncultured Phycisphaeraceae bacterium | reverse complement strand
TGTCTCTCTCTCCTATATGACTCGACTGCGGGCGGAAACCAGCAGTTGGGTTTACAAAAGGTCTGGATGGCCGGCCCTTTGAACAGAGTCTTGTCTCTCTCTCTCCTATGACTCGACTGCGGGCGGAAACCAGCAGTTGGGTTTACTGAAGGAATCCGGATGGCCGGCCCTTCGACCAGAGTCTTGTCTCTCTCTCCTATATGACTCGACTGCGGGCGGAAACCAGCAGTTGGGTTTACTGAAGGAATCCGGGCACCGGAATCCTTCGACAAGTCTTTCCTCCGGCAACTCGTCCGCGGCACAAGGCCAGCGTGCGAGTTTCTTCTTTTTTGCTCCCAACGTGGCATGGGCATCCTGCCCATGTGCCTTCAAGTGGCACGGGCTTCCAGCCCGTGTGTTTCGAGGTGGCTCGGGCATCCTGCCCGTGCCTTTGGTCTTTGCCTTCTGGCTTCCGCCTTCATCCTCCACATTCATCTTCGGCTTCGCCCCTTGCCTTTCATTTGGCCCTTTGACCATTTGCACCGCTACGCTCGCGTCCATGCCGCTCCTCGCCAAGGCCGACGGATTCGCGCCACTCGACTGGGCTGTGCTCGTTGGCTACTTCGTCCTCATCGCCGCCACCGGCTGGTGGTTCAGCAGGCGCGAGGTCTCGGGCGCTCGCGAGTACTTCCTCGCAGGCCGCCAGATGCCCATGTGGGCCGTCGCCATCAGCGTCCTGGCCACCGCCACCAGCGCCGCGACCTTCATCGGCGCCCCGCAGGAAGCCTTCGAGGGCAACCTCACCTACCTCTCCACCAACATCGGCATGTTCATCGCCGTCACGGTCGTTGCGCTCTTCTTCATCCCCGCCTTCTACCGGCACAACGTCACCACCGTCTACGACCTGCTCGACGTGCGACTGGGCTCGGGCGCCCGCACCGCCGCAAGCTGGGCCTTCCTGGGCGGTCGGATCTTCGCCAGCGGCTCCCGCCACTACATGGCCGCGATCCCCCTCTCGCTCATCCTCTTTCGCGACGAGGCTCCCGGCCACGTCGTGCTGGCCATCTGTCTCCTCACCGCCGCCGCGATCCTCTACACCCTCGTGGGCGGGATCCGCAGCATCATCTGGACCGACGTCATCCAGACTGGCGTCTTCGTCACCGCCGCCCTCGCCGCTCTCTTCATCGTGCTGGGCAAGATCCCCATGCCCCTGGGCGATCTCTACCACGAGCTGCTCAAGACCAGGATCGGCCAAGGCGACACCGAAGGCTCCAAGCTCGCCGTCCTTAATCTCGGGTTCGACCTCTCAAAGCCCTGGCTCGGGCTCAACCTCGCCGAGGTCAACACACTCGTCACCGCCGTCGTGTGCTTCTCCCTCCTTGGGATCGGCAGCTACGGAACAGACCACGACCTCGCCCAGCGCATGCTCACCTGCAAGTCGGCCGTCCAGGGCAGCCGCTCCGTCGTCGTCGCGATCCTCATCAACTTGCCCGTCCTGATGCTCTTCATGCTCATCGGGCTCCTCCTCTACGTGCTCTACCGTCGCCCGGACCTCATGGGCGCCGCCGCACCCAACTACCAGATCGATCCAAAGAACAAGGCCTTCCTCGAGTTCATCCTGCGCGAGATGCCCGCGGGCCTCAGCGGCCTCATGATGGCCGGGCTCTTCGCCGCCGGACTTGGAAGCTGCAACTCCGCCATCAACGCCATGGCCGCCGCCTTCGTCAACGACATCTACAAGAAGCTCAGACCCGGTCAGAGCGACCGCGCCTACCTCATCGCCGGTCGCTGGGCGGTGGTGGGCTGGGGCATCATCCTGGGCGCCTTCGCCTCCGGATGCGTCTTCTGGCAGCGCGAGAGCGGTCAGACCCTCATCCAGTTCGCCCTCAGCGTCATGAACTTCGCCTACGCCGGGCTCCTGGGCGTCTTCTTCACCGCCATCTTCACACGCCGCGGCAACTCCGCCTCGGCCGTCGCCGCCATCCTCTGCGGCTTCTTCGTCGTCATGCTCATGCAGCCCCTGGTGTGGAAGCTCTGGACGCCGCTCGTCTCTGAATCCCTCGCCGCCACAAAGATCGCCTTCCCCTGGCACCTCTTCCTGGGCACGATCGTGGCCACCTCGGTCTGCTGCCTGGGCGTACGCCGCAAGCCCCTCGCGGAGACCTCCCCGTGATCGAGCCCCGCCCCTTACTCGACGCGCTCGAACCCCTCCTGTTCCCCCGCCCCAGACGGATCGCCGCGTTCGGCGCCTTCGTCAAGCGCCCCAGCACCGACGATGTCCCCTGGCGCGCACCCATGGGCTTTGATGTCAACGCCCACCTGCTCGGCGTCGCTCGCGGGCGTCGACGCGGCGTCGGCGAGCCCGTCTGGCTCGAATGCCGCCTCGATCCCGATCGCCCGCGCGACCCCGCAACCACCGCCGGCCAGAGCTACGTGCTCAAAATGACGCCCCCCGCCTCGCCAAGCCCGCTCGACGCCCTCGCCGAGCCCGTCTGCACCATCACCAGCGGCACAACCCAGGGCCTCGCCCACGGCCTGGCAACCCTCGCCCAGCTGCTCACGCAATACCAAGGCAAGCTCCCCGCTCTGGTCATCTCCGACGAGCCCTCCTTCCCCACCCGGGGGCTGATGCTCGACGTTTCTCGCTGCCGCGTTCCGACGATGGCCGAACTCACCCGCATCATCGACTGGATCGCGGCACTCAAAGGCAACCACCTCCAGCTCTACACCGAGCACACCTTCGCCTACGCCGGGCACGAAGAAGCATGGCAAGGTCACAGCCCCATCACACCCGATGAACTCCGCCGCCTCGACGAGTACGCCGCCGCCAGAGGCGTTGGGCTCGTCGCCAACCAGAACTGCTTCGGCCACCTCGCCGCCTGGCTCAAACTGCCCAAGTACCAGCACCTCGCCGAAACCCATGGCGAGTGGATCTTCGATGTCTGGCCCCGCAACGGCCCCTTCAGCCTCTGTCCCATCGACCCCGCCTCACTCGACTTCGTCAAAGACCTCCTGGGCCAACTCCTCCCCTGTCTCTCAACTCCCCTGGTGAACATCGGCTGCGACGAAACCTTCGACGTGGGCTTTGGCCGCAGCAAAGCGGCTGTTGAGGCTCGCGGGCGCTCGGGCGTGTATCTTGAGTTCGTCGCCAAAGTCGCCGCGGAAGCTCGCAAGCTCGGCAAGCGCCCGATGTTCTGGGCCGACATCGCACTCTCCCATCCCGAGTGCATTCCCGACATCCCGCCCGATCTCATCTCTCTGGCCTGGGGCTACGAGCTCTCGTCACCCTTTGAGAAGTGGGCGACCACGCTCGCTGATGCCGGGCGCGAGTTCTGGGTCTGCCCCGGCACCTCGAGCTGGCGATCGATCACCGGGCGCACCAGCGAGCGCACCGGCAACATCGCCGCCGCCGCGGGCGCGGGCGCCCTCCACCTGGCCACCGGCTTTCTGATCTGCGACTGGGGCGACACGGGCCACCATCAGCAATGGCCCATCGCGGCCCAGGGCATCGCCCAGGGACTCGCCGCCGCATGGAACCACACCGCCGACTGGGATCCCGCCGGCGCGTCGCTCCACGCCCACGCCGACCGCTCCCTCACACTGGGCGCGTGGCTCGACGAGCTCGGCAACGCCGACCTGCGGCTCCGTCGCACATCGCTGGCGCTTTCGCGCCCCGTCCCCGAAGGAACCACACCGCGTCTACTCAACCAGACCGCACTCTTCATCGACCTCTTCAAACGCCTGGACGAACAATCCGACGTGGGCACACCCAACAACTGGCAACTCGCCGCCGAAAAAATCGACGATCTCGCCGCCCGCCTTCCGCCAGGCCTCCCGCAGCGCACCCACCAAGAGCTCAACCACACCCTCGCCTACGCCTCCTTCGCCGCCGCCCGAGGTCTCGGCCGCCGCACCGGCCTCGCTTCCGACCCCGCGTGGCGCTCCACCATGAAGGCTCGCCTCGACCAACTCGTCAGCTCCCACCGCCACCTCTGGCTCGGCGTCGCCCGCGAAGGCGGCCTCACCCAAAGCCTCTCCTACTTCGACCAAATCGCAAATACCTTTGTTGACTGATCCGCAGCACGCAGCACGATTCCTTTCTTCCGCTTCTCCACCCAGATCCAAGAGACAAAGGCCGAAGGCTGAGTGTGAAGGCTGAACCTGAATTCGGCATCTACTCCGCCTTCAGCCTTCAGTTTCCGCCTTCGGCCTTGTTCTCCTCAGTCCTCAGTCCTCGTCCCTGCTCAACACTGCTTCCCCTACCCTCCCCCATGCCCGCCCTCCTCTGCGTCCCCATCACCGTCGAAAGCCTCGACCAGGCACTCGCCGATGCCGCCACCGCCCGCTCCCTGGGCGCCGATCTCGTCGAATTTCGCATCGACGGCCTCTTCTCCGGCCACGCAAACCCCGCAACTCCCGGCGACTCCGACGAAACCCGCCCAATCCTCAAGCTCGTCGCCCAGTCCCCACTCCCCTGCATCGTCACCTGCCGCTTAGCTTCCGAGGGCGGCCAATACGACGGCGACGAAACCGATCGCGTCTCCCTCTACGAGCGCCTCGGCACCGCCACCGGACCAAACGAGCACCCGCCCCGCTTCCTCGATTTCGAGCTCGCCGCTTTCTCACGCTCAGCCAACATCCGCCAGAAGATCAACCTCGCCACCGACCACCCCGCCCGTCGCCGCGAGCTCGCCCCCTCGCTCATCCTCTCGGCCCACGATTTCGACTCCCGCCCCGCCGATCTCTCGCGCCGTGTCCTGGCCATGCACGCCGAGCCCGCCTCCCAGATCACCAAGATCGCCTTCCGCGCCCGCTCCCTCCGCGACAACCTTGAGCTTTTCGAGCTCCTCCGCGAGGCGCCCAAGCCCATGATCGCCCTGGCCATGGGTGAGTTCGGCCTCATGAGCCGTGTTCTCGCCGGCAAGTTCGGCGCGTTCCTCACCTTCGCCGCCCTCAAGCGGGCCACCGCCACCGCCCCCGGCCAGCCCACTGTCAGCGAACTCCTTGGCACCTACCGCTTCCGCTCAATCTCCTCCACCACACGCGTGTATGGCGTCATCGGCTCGCCCGTCTCGCACTCGCTCTCACCGCTCATCCACAACGCCGCGTTCGAGGCCGCCGGATTCGACGCCGTCTACCTGCCCCTCCCCATCCCTCCCGCCACCAGCGGCAACCCCGACGACACCTACCTCCTCTTCAAGGCAACACTCGGCGCTCTGGTCGACGACCCCTCGCTCGACTTCCACGGCGCGAGTGTCACGCTCCCGCACAAGGAAAACCTCGTCCGCTTCGCGACCGAGCGCAGCTGGACGATCGACCCCGCAGCCCTGGCCATCGGTGCCGCCAACACGCTCGTCATCGAACGCTCCGCCGGTGCTGTCACCTCCGCACGTGTCCTCAACACCGACTCGGGCGCTGCCATCGCTCCAATCGTCGAGGCCATCGGACCGCTCGCGGGCGTTGAAGTCGGCGTCGTCGGCGCCGGCGGCGTCGCTCGCGCCGTCGTCTACGGACTCATGACCGCCGGCGCCCGCGTCACCGTCTACAACCGCGACCTCGCCCGCGCCCAGCGCCTCGCCGCCGACCTGTCGCAGGCGCTCACGCACCACCGCGCTGGCAGCAGTGGGGGAGTCGTCTCCGCCGCGTCGCTGGACACACTTCCCGCCGCCGCGGCCCAGGTCTTCATCAACTGCACGCCCGTCGGCATGAAGGGCGGCCCCGATCCGGTGGGGTCCCCCATCCCCGTCCTCGCCATCTCGAATTCCGGGAACTGCCACACCTCGCCACTCGTACTAGATACCGTGTACAACCCCATCGACACCCCTCTGCTCACGCAAGCCCGCCAGGCCGGCTGGCGTTCGATCGACGGCGTCGAGATGTTCGTCCGCCAGGCGCAGGTGCAGTCTCAGGCCTGGACTGGACGCTTAGCTCCAGGAAGCCTCTTCGATCGTGTCGTGCGTGAGGCTCTGGCCGTCTGAGTTCGTTCCCGTCCGGAGATCGCCCGTGCTCGACGCCGACTCGTTCTCCAAGCCCCTGCTCTTTCCCACGCTCTACCGCTGGTACATCATCGCCGCCACGCTCGATATTCTCTGCACGTACACCATCCTCGTGCTCGGCGGTGTCGAAGTGAACGCCATCGCCAACCGTGTCATCCAGTCCGCCGGCCTTCCGGGCATGATCGCTTACAAATTCATCGGCGTCGCGTTCGTCCTGGCCGTCTGCGAGTTCGTCGGCCGCCGCAAGCACCACATCGGCAAACGCCTCGCCATCGCCGCCATCGCCATCAGCGCCTTTCCCGTCGTGGTCGCCGTCTCCCAGCTCACACTCGTCGCCGGCCGCTAGTACAATTCCCCACGCAGCACGCAGCACGCAGTGCACCCGGGGGCACGGAGGAATGCAGAGTCAAGAGATTGACTTCGAGTGCGCCCAGGTTGCGAAACACGCACGTAACCTGACTCACTCGTCACTGCCCAACTCCGTGCCCCTGCGTGCACTCTGCGGAGCCAGTTCAACAGGGCTCAGGACTGAGGACTGAGCAAGAAGGTAGAAAGCAGAAGGCTGAAGGCGGAACTTGAAGGCTGAAGGCGGAATTGATTCAGCCTTCCGCCTTCAAGTTCCGCCTTCAGCCTTTTCCCCACTCAGTCCTCAGTCCTGTTCAACTCTCTTTCGCTACCGGACGCCACTGGTTCGCAGCAGCGTTCGAAACGACTCACTGAACACGAAGTTGTGCTCGGGAAACTCCTCGCCGCTCATGTTCTGATCGATGTGGCTGAACATCAGGTCGATCGTCCCGATCGTTTCGGCGCTCCATCCCTTCATCGGGTCGAGCAGTTCCACCACGCCCGCCGTCGACGCTCCCGACTTGTCCATGTGCTGAATGGTCGCCGTGTACCGCAGCACATTCCCCGGCACCGCCTCGCGATGGAGCTCGGCCTTGCCCACCTTGGCCAGAATCACCTTCTCGCGAAACTCCTCGGCGTGACCGACGAGAATGCCCGCAGTCTGCGCCATCCCCTCCAGGATGAAGCACGCCGGCATGATGGGCATCGCCGCCCGCTTGCCCTTGGCCTCGAAGTGGTCGTGCAGGTGTTCCTCGGCCATGCTGACGTTCTTGACCGCCACGAGCCGCTCGCGGGGCACCAGCTCGACGATCCTGTCGATCCACATCCATCGCATAGGGCTTGCCAGTCCGGTCTACTTCGTCGCCAGCTTGCGCTCGACGAAGTTCACCACCGCCTCCACCGTGAAAAGCTCGCCCACCCGCTTCACCGAGGGGTCCTTCTCAAACGCCGCGAAGTCCACGTGCGGCAGCTTGCTCTTGAGCATCGTCAGCCCGCCCGCGGTCACCTTCCCGTCCTTGACCATGTCCGCCTGTTGCGCCGGATTCTCAGGGAACAGCTCCCCCTGCCCGATCGTGATCCCAAAGACCTGCGAGAGCCGGAAAACGATGTCCAGAAAGTCGATCGACTCGGCCCCAAGATCCGTGGTCAGCCGCGACTGCATGTTCACACCCTCCTCGTCGACCACCAGAGCGTCGACCAGCAGCGTGCGAACCTTGTTGAAAATCTCGTCACGTGTCATCAAGCAAATTCCCCTATCGAGACCCAACCGGTGGGGGCGGGTCGGCACCATGTTAGCACTTCAAAAACGGACGCACCCACGCGCCGGCACCTCTAAGCCCGCTCCCCTCTTCATTTGACCATTTGACGCTTTGAAAATTTGACCATTTCGACCTCACGCTTGGACTCTCGCGGGCCTCAACGTGATCCGCCCACTCGCCGCCACACCCGCCATCTCACCAGTCGACTTGCCCGCCTCCACCAGCAGCGCCTCCGCCTTGAACTCCTTGCCCCCTGGAGTCTCCTTCAAAAATGTCACCTCCACCCGCAGGCTCGCCCCCGGCCGCACAAACCTCCCGTACTTCAGGCCCCGCACCATTCCCAGCACCAGGGGCGGGTCCGCCTCATCCATGGGGTCCGCCACCAGCCGCGCCGCCTGCACCATCGCCTCGAGCATCATCACCCCGGGCAGCACCGGATACCCCGGAAAATGATCCCCCAGGTACTCCTCCGCGCTGCTCACGTGCTTGATCGTCACGATCCGCCCCTCGCCTCGCTCCAGCACCGCATCCACAAGATTGAAATGCATCGCCCAGCATACCCCTCTCCAGCGCCCCCCGCTACGCTCCACCCGCGTGCCCACCATCCAGGACCAAGGCCTTTGCATCCGACACTGGGACTGGTCCGAGACCAGCCAGACCGTCTCCATCCTCACCCGCAATCACGGCGCCCTCCGCGCCCTGGCCAAAGGCTCCAAGCGCGAGAACGCCCGTTTCAGCGGCGGCGTCGAACTCCTCACTCTCGCCGCCTTCCAGGCGATCGTCAAGCCCCACACCGAACTCGCCACCCTCACCGAGTGGGACCTCGTCGAACTGTTCCCCGCACTCCGCCGCTCGCTCGATCGGTTCCACGCCGCGATGTACATCGCTGACCTCCTCCACCACGCCGTCCGCGATAGCGACCCCCACCCCGGCCTCTTCGACGCCGCCCTCACCGCCCTCCGCGCCCTGGGCGACCAGAAGAGTCTGGAAGCGAGCGTAGAAACCGCCCTCTCCATCGAGCCCTGCCTCCTCCGCTTCCAGTGGGCACTCCTGGTCGAACTCGGTTACACGCCCGTGCTCGATCGCGACGCCGCACTCGGCGGCCCGCTCCCGGTTGCCGACCGATACCTCTTCTCCCCGCGACTGGGCGGCCTGGTGGCCAAGTCCGCGCCCGACGGCCCCAGCTGGGGTGTTCGCGCCCAGACCGTTGACTGCCTCCGCGCTCTCGCCGCCACCAGCGCAGAAATCGACGCCCAGGCCTGCCGCCGCGCCAACCGCCTCCTCGCCAGCTACATCCGAGAACTCCTGGGCGAGCAGGTCCCCTCCCTCTCCGCGGTCTTTGACCTCCGAGAACTCGCCGGAGGCCCCACGGGCATCGCCTCCTTCACCCGTGGGGGTTGAAGTCGACGCCGCCCCTTGCCGATGTTCAGACGCGGCCGCTCCGCTTCCGGACACCCAAGAAGAATCCATACATGAACAGCGAAATGCTCGAAGATATTTTGGCGTGCCCGTCGCTGCCGTCGCTCCCCGCTGTCGCCCTCCGGGTTATCGAGCTCTGTGCCGACCCCAACGTCAAAATCGCCGAGCTCGCCCGCACCATCCAGAACGATCAGGCCCTTTCCGCCAAGGTCCTCCGCACCGTCAACTCCAGCTTCTACGGCCTGCGCGAACGCTGCGGCACCATCAACAAAGCCCTCGTCATGCTCGGGCTCTCTCCCGTCAAATCGCTCGTCCTGGGCTTCTCGCTCGTCTCCTCCGTCGAGGTCAAAGACGGCGACACCTTTGATTACCAGGACTATTGGCGCCGCGGCCTCTACACCGCCGTCGGCGGCAAGTGCATCGTCGAGGCCGCCGGCAAGAAGTACGGCGACGAGGTCTTCCTCGCCGGACTGCTCCAGGACGTGGGCGTCATGGCGATGTACAAGGCCCTGGGCGACGACTACCTCCGCGTCATGAAGCTCACCGCGGGCGACCACCGCCAGCTCGTCAAGTGCGAGCTCACTGCGTACGAGGTCCAGCACCCCGAGATCGGCGCCATGCTCGCCCAGCGCTGGAAGATGCCCGACTCCCTGGTCCTTCCCGTCAAGTACCACGAGCGCCCGACCGCCGCGCCCCCGCAGCACAACGAGATCATCCACGCGGTGGGCCTTGGCAACATGATCCACGACGTCATCACCAGCGCCGATCCTACCGAAGCGCTGCGCCGCCTCTACGCCAAAGCCGAGCAGTGGCTCAACATGCTCCCCGACGCGGTGGACACTGTTCTCGAGCGATCGCGCGCCGCCACCAAGGAAATGGCCGGCCTCTTCAAGCTCGACATCGGTGCCGTCGGTTCCGCCGCCGATCTCGAGCGCCGCGCCGAGTCCCAGCTCGCCTCCATCAACGCCAACCAGGACAGCACGCCGCCGCCCATGGCCGGCGTCGAGCTCCTCCTCATCGATCCCGCCGACGTCGATCCCAGGACCGGCATCATGGGACGCAAAGGCTTCGACTTTGCCGTCCGCCGCGCCTTCAAGGTCGGTCGCGAGGAAGGCGAGCCCGCGTCCCTGCTCAACGTCGTCGTCGACGCCTCGGGCTTCGGACCCAATCCCGCCTCTTCCGCCACCGCCGCCATGGGCACCGTCGCGCTCCTCAAAAAGCACTTCGGCCCCCTGGGCGCCGCCGTCTGCCTGCTCAGCCCCTGGATCTATGCCGTCGTCACTGTCGGCGCCTCGGGCCAGGAGATCGTCCGCGGCGCCGAAGACTTCCGCGCCGGCCTGGCCCGCATGATGCCGCCCTCACCCGGTGTCGCCGGCCTCACCGCCAGCGTGGGCGTGGTCCACTTCGGCACCCCGCACACCGCCGCGTTCAACGACCCCGTCGAAGTCGTCAAGGCCGCCGCCCAGGCCGTCCTCGCCTGCAAATCCGCCGGCGGCAACCGCGTCGCCACCTACGAACGCAAAGCGGCGTAAGCCGCCTTTGGTGGCACCGCTCTCCAGAGCGGTGCGTCTGACGCCCTGCGGGTGACTCCTCCCCTCGCTCTCCGCCGCCCAGCCTTTTCACCCCTTCCCCCTCCGCGCCCTCCGCTCCCCTTCGCGCCTTCGCGTTACTCCTACGCCTTCATCGCCACCACCACCCTCGCCAACCCCTCAAAGTCATTCACCACCCGCGCATCGACCAGCCCCGGCGTCCCCTTCGCCAGCGCCAGCGCCGCTTCGGCCGTCGAGTCCGCGATCTCCACCGCCAGCATCCCCCCGTGCTTCAAGAGCTCCGGCCCGCCCTTGAGGATCCGGCGCAGAAAGTCCAACCCATCCTTGCCGCCTCTCAGCGCCAAGTGCGGCTCATGATCCTTCACATTCGGCCCCACCGCATCCCACTCATGATCCGGTATGTACGGCGGATTACTCACCAGATACTGCAGCGACTCCACCGCGCTCGCCACCGGATGCCCCGCAAGCCCCGCGAACAGATCGCCCCTGGCAAACTCCACGCGAGTCTCAACCTTGTGCCGCACCGCGTTCTCCCGGGCGACCACCAGCGCATCTTCCGAGATGTCCGTCGCCACCGCCCTCGCCCCCGGCAGGTTCTTGAGCAGCGTCGCCGCGATGCACCCGCTCCCCGTGCACAGATCCGCGATCAAAACTCCCTCGCCCGCCGACGTCCCAGTCCCCCCAAACCCCGGCGTCACGCGGCTGTGCCCCAGCACCGCATCCACAATCGTGCTCGTCCCAGGCCTTGGAATCAGCACCCGCTTGTCCACCTTGAACGCCAGCCCGTAAAACCACCCCTCCCCCGTCAAGTACTGCACCCGCTCGTTCTTGAGCGCCCGCCCCCCCAGCCCCCGCAAGGCCTCCCGCGCCCCCGGCGCCGCCGGCCGATCCGCCTCCATGTGCAGCCTGATCCGATCGCACCCGATCACATGCGCGAGCAACATCTCCGCCATCAGCCCCGGCGAGTCCAGCTCCGCCTTCGTAAACGCCTGCCGCATCCACACCAGGAGCTTCCTCGTCGTCCAGATGTCGGGTGAAACTTGGGTCACGCGAGAGAATAGCCCTTTGGGCAGCGCAATGAACTGAAAGTCCATGCTCCCCATCTCAAACCGTTCGTTGCATTGCAGGCCGGAGGCCTGAACGTCAATAGCCGGGGGCGAAGCCCCCGGAATGGTTGCGCAAGTGCCTTTCGACTCCGGAGGAGTCGGCCCAAGGGCGCTGGGAAGCTCGCAAGCTCTCGGAAGATGAGTTGCGACCGCGAGCTCGTCATGCGGTGCCCCGCACACCTCACATCATCGCACAAAGCACTGCTACTTCCCTTCAAACCAGTTCTTTCCCACGTGCGCATCCACCTTCAACGGCACCGTCAGCTTCATCGCCCCCTCCATTCGCGCGACGATGTCCACCATCGCCGCTTTCGCGCTCGCCTCCGGGCACTCAAACACGAGCTCGTCGTGGATCTGGAGGAGCATCTTCGCCGCAGGCCCGCTCCCCTTCCCGCTTCGGGAATTCTGGTAGATCTCAATCATCGCCAGCTTGATCAAATCCGCCGCCGATCCCTGCACCACGCTGTTGATCGCCGTCCGCTCCGCGAACGCCCTGTGGCTCGGGTTTTTGCTCTCGATATCCGGGATCGGCCGCCTTCGCTTCAAGATCGTCTCGACATACCCGAACCGCTTGGCCTGCTCCACGCACTCGTGCAGAAACGTCGTGATCCCCGTGAACCGTTTCTTGTACCCCGTGATGATCTCGTCGGCCTGCGTGTTCGACACCCCCAGCCGCCGCGCCAGCCCGAACGCGGTGATCCCGTACACGATCCCGAAGTTCACCATTTTCGCGCCGCTGCGTTGGTCCTTGGTCACTTGGTCGAGCGGCACCCCGTGGATCTGCGCCGCCACCTGCTGGTGGATGTCCTGCCCCGTCATGAACGCCTCGATCAGCGCCGGATCGCGCGACAGATGGGCGAGCAGCCTCAGCTCGATCTGCGAGTAGTCCGCCGTGATGAGCACATGCCCCGGCGGCGCGACAAACGCCTTGCGGATCTCCCGCCCGACCTCGGTGCGGATCGGGATGTTCTGCAGGTTCGGATCGCTGCTCGCCAAGCGCCCCGTCGCCGCCACGGTCTGGTGGAAGCTCGTGTGCACGCGCCCCGTCTTTGGATTGATCGCCTCCCGCAAGGCCACCAGGTACGTCGACACCAGCTTCGAAAACTGCCGGTACTCCAGAATCAACCGCGGGATCGGCGTCTCGATCGTCGCGTCCTCCCCAAGCTCCTCGAGCACCTCCGCGTCCGTCGAGAATCCCGTCTTGGTCTTCTTCGAGCCCTTGAGCCCCAGACCCGGCACCTCTCCATCCTTCGCGTTGAAGAGCACCGTCGCCAGTTGCTTGGGGCTGTTGGGATCGAACTTGCGATTCAGCGCCTTGATTGCCTCCGCGTCCAGCTGGTCCAGGATCTGCGTGATCTTCCCCGAAAGCCGCCGCCGCTGGCGCTCAAGCTCCTCCCCATCCACCACGATCCCGTTGAACTCCATCTCCGCCAAGACCTCCACCAGCGGCATCTCCACCTTCGCGAACAGGTCCATCAACTGCATCACGCGAAGCTGCGGCTCCATTTGCTCGCGCAACGCCAGCGTCAGGTCCGCGTCCGCCGCCGCATAGTTCGTCGCCAGCTCGATCGGCACTGTCTCAAACGACCGCTGGTTCTTCCCCGTCCCGATCAGCTCGGTGATCGACGACTTGCCGCGGTCCAGCAGCGCCAGGCTCAGCGCCTCAAGCCCATGGCTCGACCGCGACGAATCGATCAGGTACGACGCCACCATCGAGTCAAACGCCACGTTTGCCACCACCAGGCCCGCGTTGCGCAGCACCACCAGGTCGTACTTGAGGTTGTGCCCCGTAATCTCCTTTGCTGGATCCGTCAGCACCGGGCGCAGCGCCGCCAAAACCGTCGCCTCATCCAAGTGTCGCTCGGGCGTCGGCGACCGCACCGGGATGTACACCCCCGTCCCCACCTTGGTAGACAAGCTCACCCCGCAAAGCCTGCACAAGAGCGGCGACAATTCCGTCGTCTCTGTGTCCAGCGCGATCACCCGCGCCCTCTTGAGCTCCTCGACGACTCCCGCCAACTGCTCTCGTGTCGTGATGCACCGATACTCGCCCAGCGCCTCCCGAGCCGGCATCTGGGCCGCCGCCACCTCCGCAAAGAGCCCTCCCGCCCCCGAATCGCCCGCGGAGGAGGGTGGGGGCGTCCGCCCCGTCTCCCGCGCCCGTTTGGCCTCAAACGCAACCTCCGGCATCGGCTCCACAGAGCCGCGAGCGTCAGCGAGCGTCGTCCCCCTTGCCGCAGTCGCGCCGCGAGCGTCCGGGAGCGACGTCTCCGCCCTCGACGCTGCATCACCCATCAGCGCCCTGGCCTCATCCTGATACCGATTGAACCCCATCATCTTGCAGAAGGGAATCAGCTTCTCAAGTTCCAGCCGCCCCGCCCGCGCCTTCTCCAGATCAAACTCAATCGGCACATCGTGCCTCAGCGTGATCAGCTCCTTGGTCAATTCCGACCTTGGAATCCATTCCCTGATCTTCTCCCCGCGCTTCCCCTTGATCTCCCCCGCGTGCACAATCAAATTCTCCAGCGTGTCATACTCCTTGAGCAAGAGTGCCGCCGTCTTCTCGCCCACCCCATCCACACCCGGCACGTTGTCGGCGTTGTCCCCCATGAGCGTCAGCATGTCCCGCACCTGATCGGGCCTCACACCGATATCCGTCATCAAGGTCGCCGCCGTGATCGCCTCATCGTTGTGAATATCAAACAGCTCCACCCGCTCCTCAACCAACAACTGCTTGAGGTCCTTGTCCTTGCTCACAATCCGCACCGTGAGATCCGGCCGTTCCTTGCGCAGCCTCGTCACCAGCGTCGCG
Source organism: uncultured Phycisphaeraceae bacterium (assembly GCA_964358855.1). Lineage (GTDB taxonomy): Bacteria > Planctomycetota > Phycisphaerae > Phycisphaerales > UBA1924 > UBA2396. The sequence goes on along the minus strand of CAYHQQ010000063.1, from coordinate 4,629 downwards.
ATCACATCGTCCGCCTCAAACCCCTCCGCACCCAGCAGCGGCACCCCGATCTCCCGCATCATGCCCAGGCACCGCTCCACCTGCACAAACAGATCCTCGGGCGCGGGCGGCCTCTGCGCCTTGTACTCCGGATACAGCTGCGACCGAAACGTCCCCCGATCCCCCGACACATCCAAGGCCACTGCCACATAGTCAGGCTTCCCCCCCAGCTTCCCCTGCCCGCGGAGCAGCTTGAGCAGCATCCCCACGAACCCGAACGTCATGTTCGTCGGCTCTTTCGTGACCGGCGATGTCAAAGGCGACCGGATCGCGTGGTACGCCCGGAAGAACTGCGCATATCCGTCGATGAGGTAAAGGGTGGGCATGGCGCACACGATAGGGTCGCACCGGGAACTGGCCAATGCGAGCGCCTACTTAGCTGACCGTCGCCGAGGAGACCGCTTTGTCTTGGCTCGAAGCGCTCGAAAAACATCCGCAGTCTTCATCCCCTCACCCCTCATCGCCTGGGCAATGGCTTCCTTGAGCCGCCGCATTTCGGGGTCTTTCATAGTTTTCTTCCGCCTCGATGCCCTGGTGCCTTCCCGCCTTGATGCTCACCTGTCATCAATCACTGACTTCGCTATCTCTCCCGTTGTTCCGATTCCCAGCAGAAATGGAACGTACGGGGCGAGGACTACGTGAGATCTGCCGCCCGCGGCGCCCTGCGGGAAGCGTGCCACCCGCGCACCACCATGACCTGATGGGGACCCACGTGAAAGTAGACGCGGTAAGGGCCAACCATCATCGCTCGAAGTTCCAAAGGGCGTCGCCCCGGATTGATCGGATGACGCTCCGCAAACCTGGCCAGCCCACGAGCCTTTGCCAAAATTCGATCAACAAGCACAGCGGCACGTGTAGGCGAATCGAGCGCCACGTATTCCTCAATCTTGAGAAGATCCCGCAAGGCGGGGTCAGACATGATCACGACTCGGTTTTGCTTCATACATCACGCCGACCGGCGGCGAAGCCTTTTCGCCGAGGCCCGATGCGCCTTGATGGTTGCCTCGGCCTTGTTGAGCGTCACAGTCTTCCCCGACATGATCGCGGCGATCCCCTCCATGATGGCCGCTTCTTCCGGATCGACTCCACCCATTGCCATTGTCGCAAACGTCTTTGGGTCTAGAACCACGAGAGCGGCCCTCCCATTGACAGTCAGAATCTCGGGGCGCCGCGTCCGCTTGAGTCTTGCGATGCTCGCCTTGGTGTTTCGTTGAAACTCGGTCAGCGGTCGAATGTCGCCTGGGTCCATCATGCGTGATACTCCTGGAGCAGTGATTTCACGGCGAATTCTATGCGGTCCAAAAACAGCGGGCCAGACTACTTTCCCGTCAACTCCCCAATCAACGCCGCATGACTCCTCGCCCCCATCCGGAAGCAATCCAGCTCAAACTTCTCATTGGGACTGTGCACCCGGTCGTCATCCAGCCCGAAGCCCATGAAAATCGTGTCGATCCCAAGCCTCGCCTTGAGCATCCCCGCCACCGGAATCGACCCGCCGCTCTTAATCAGCGCCGGCGCCTTGCCCGTCGCCTTCTTGATCGCCGCCGCCGCCGCCCTCATCGCCGGACTGTCGATCGGCGTCGTCACACCCATCCCCCCATGATGATCCACCAGCTCCCACCTGCACCCCTCGGGCGTCCGGTCCTTGCACCACTTGAAAAACGCCTTGGTCACCTTCGCCGGATCCTGATTCGCCACGAGCCGGAAGCTCACCTTTGCGCTCGCCTGGCTCGCGATCACCGTCTTGGCGCCCTTGCCCATGTACCCGCCGTAGATCCCGTTGATCTCGGCCGTCGGCCTTCCCCACTCGCGCTCCATCGCCGTGAACCCCGCCTCGCCCACATCCGCCGCGCCCGATAGCCCGATCTTCTTCAACGCCCCCTTGGAGTTGAACTTCAGCGCCTTCCAGTTCGCCCGCTCCTGCTTGGTCAGCGCCACCACGTCATCATAAAACCCCGGAATCGTCACCCGCCTCTTCTTGTCCCAAAGCTGACTCAGCACCTTCGTCAGCTCCGTGATCGGATTCGGACACCTTCCACCCCACAGCCCGCTGTGCAGATCCTGGTTCGCCCCGTGCAGCGTCACCTCCGTGTACGCCAGCCCACGCACCCCGTACGTGATCGCCGGCTTCCCGCGCCCCAGCATCCCCGTATCCGAGATCAGACACACATCACACGCCCCAAGCTCCTTCTTCCGCGACAGCACAAACTTCTCCAGGTTCACACTCCCCGTCTCCTCCTCACCCTCCAAAAGCACCGTGAACTTCACCCCGCCCCCCACCAGCCCGCTCGTCTCCTTCCACGCGCGCAGCGACTCCAGGAACATCAACACCTGCCCCTTGTCATCCACCGCCCCCCGCGCCACCACACGCTCCCCGCTCCCCGGCAGTTGCGACGGCCCCGCGTTCCCCCCCTCCGACTTCCACACCACTTCACCCTTCGCATCCCGGATCACCGGCTCAAACGGCGGCGACTCCCACAGGCCCAGCGGATCGCATGGCTGCACGTCGTAGTGCCCATAAAACAAAACGTGCGGCCCCTTATACCCCGCCTCCCCCGCACAGTGCGCGAGCACAATCGGATGCCCTCCCCCCTTCGACAAATCCCCCGGATGTGCCGCGTCCCCCGTCGGACAAATCTCTACCGCCAGCCCCGCCTCCTCCAGCCGATCAGCCGCCCATCGGGCCGCCCGCCCGCAGTCCGCCCCATACGTCGGATCCGTCGACACACTGGGGATCCGCAGCCACTCGATCAGCCGCCCCACCGACCCCGCCTCGTTCGCTGAAAGCCAGTCAACCGCCCGCTTCACACTCATCGAACTTCTCCTTGAACTTGCCCCGGACACCGCCCGCACGCTTCCTTCCCGCTCGCCTCACCAAACCAATCGCCCCCTCCACAGCCATCCCACCCGGCTCCTCCGCCGGCGACAGCGTACACGCTCTCGCGCCCATCGTTCCATCCCAGCCCACCATCGCCTCGCCCGTTTGGGAGCTGCCCGCGTGCGCCCCCGCGACACCCGAACTCCCCGCTGGTTGCAAAAAAAACACCAAGATTGCCACAAATCCGCTTGACACGCAGCAAGACTCATGGTTCACTGAAATGACTCGTGGGACGGGCTAGAAGCCGTCCCGACAATCAGCGTGTTTCCCATCTCTGGCCCATTTCCGGCCTCGGATGGTCGTCAGGCCCAGTCGGGCCCGGTTGTGTCGTGGTGCTTCGTGTTCGGGATCGCCCACCAAGACGGTCCTTCACATCGCGTGTTTCCATCTCGGTTCGAGATGGTTGCCTTGCCCGGTTCGGGCTCGGCTGTGTCGTGTCTTTTTGAGGAGTAATTCGTATGAAGATTTCTGCTTTGGTCTTGTCGGTTGCGGCCGGCGCCTGCGCGTCGCTCGTCAGCCAGGCGTCTGCTCAGTATTCCACCAACTTCGATAGCTACACCCCCGGCAGCATCGTCGGCCAGGACAGCTGGATCCAGCCCGTCGCCGGCTCCAACGATTGGCAGGCCCAGGCCCTCAACGATCCCGCCAACTTCAACGTCTGCCCCAGCCCCGACAGCGGCACACAGACCGGCGTTGCCACCTGCTACCTCTCCGCCGCCACCTTCGCCCGCAGCCAGCACCCGATGAACTGGGCCGACCACGGCACCTGGACCATCTGCATGGACTTCTGGGCCGACTACCAGGCCGCCGACCCGCTGCTGCACGCCAGCAACGTCGGCTCCTTCTCCGTCCAGCCCACCGGTTCCCAGGGCCCCAACATGCTCTGGTACTACAACACCGACGGCGACGTCACTTCCGATTATTCCATCTCCTGGAACCTCTTCGACTCCGCCGGCGGAGCCGCGCTTGGCTTCTACAACCCCGATGACGTCGCTGGCACCTGGCCCTCAGGCCCGTTCAGCGAGTTCAAGTACCGCAAGTGGTACCGCGCTTCGTACGTCGTCAACCTTGACACGGGCGAAGTCACCAAGATGGGCGTCAAGAACCTCGAGTCCGGCGCCGCCGCCACCTTCATCTCCACCGGCACCCTCTTCGGCACCACCGCCAACGGCAACTGGAACACCGAAGGCGGCGAGAACAACATCGAAGCCAAGCCCAAGCCCAACCAGTTCCGCATGTTCGTCGGCGGCCAGGGCAACGGCAACGTCATGGCCTTCGACAACATCAGCTTCACCCCCGGTGACAGCCTCTGCGTCTCTGACTCGCCCGCCGGATGCCCCGCCGATTTCGATGGCGACGGCACCGTCGACTTCTTCGACTACGACGCCTTTGTCGTCTGCTTCGAGGGCGGCGCCTGCCCCAACTGCCGCACCGCCGATTTCGACGGCGACGGCACCCCCGACTTCTTCGATTACGACGCCTTCGTCGTCACCTTCGAAGCCCCCTGCCCCTGATCCCTCTTTGACCGGTTGCTGCGAACCCTCCCCCCTCCTCACGCCGGAGGCCGGAGTGAGCACCCGGAACGACTCTTGCCGCGCCCTGGTCCAAACGCCAGGGCGCGGTTTTTTTTCGTTGCATTTCAGGCCGTAGGCCTGAACGTCAATAGCCGGGGGCGCAGCCCTCACCTTTATACACATTTTGTCACGACGAAC
>CAYHQQ010000062.1:0-22419 GCA_964358855.1 uncultured Phycisphaeraceae bacterium | reverse complement strand
GCCGCACATGCGCCGAACAGGTTCGGACGCTCGCTTAACTGAATGGCATTCCCCCGTTGCGACGCCAGTGGTGCGTGGTCGCGCCGGCATCGACGACCTCAATCGTCGGCGACGAACCCTGGCACGCGCGAACCGCGTCGGGCAGCCTCATCACCAGCGGCTTGCCGCTCCACTCGGTCTGCACGTCAACATTGAACCAGTCCTCGCCGGGATTTCCGCCGTCGTTCACCTGCACGACAACCCGGTCGCCCGCCGCGAGATTGATCGGAAGCACGCCGCCCGCGGGCGTGAGCGTCACCGCCGCCGCCAAGGACAGCACTGACGAGGGCGCAACAAGCGTCGTCGTCCCGCCCGCCGCCCGCTCCAGCACCGCTGAGATAATGACATTGGGCGAGCCCGTCCCGAGCAGCTCCGCCTTGAGCGTCAGGACTCGAAGCGTCGACGCCGTCTGCGGACGTACCAGCACAATCGTGTCCATCCCCGTGTTGGGGTGAATCATCAGCCCCTCAAAGCTCGGTGCCCTGCGATGGAAATCATTTTGGTTGCGGGGCGCGCTGGGCGAGTACCGCGGGCCCACACACGGCACATAGAAGGGTAGCTGAGGCGAACCCCACGCCCCCGCCAGCCAGTTCGGCGGCGTGATTCCCACAAGTAGCGGGCGCCCGCTGTCCGACCGCCGGAACGTCCACCCGTCGTTCTCGTGCTGGACCTCAAAGTCGATCGGATTGCCGATGGCGTCAAACGTGTTCAAGAGCGAGCTCTGGAACACGCACTGCCCCAGCGCCCCAGACGAGAGGCCAAGAGCGAGCGAACCGGCAAAAAACCGCGTCATCGAGTGGTATCGCATCGAAACACCATATCAACAGACACCACCCCGACCAAGGGGAAAGTGACTCCGCCTCGGAATCTTCGGTTGGGCCCTGTCGGGGCCCAAAGGCCTACCCTCCCGGGCCATGCCCTCCATCACCATCAACGGCAAAAAGTGCGAGTTCACCCCCGGCCAGACGATCCTCCAGGTCGCCGGCGCCAACTCCACCGATATCCCTCAGTACTGCTACCACGACGGGCTCTCCATCGTCGCCAGTTGCCGCATCTGCCTCGCCGAAATCTGGGCGCCCAACGCCAAGACCGGCCAGATCGAGCCCCAGATGGGCGGCAAGCTCCAGCCCACCTGCCAGACGCCCGCCGCCGACGGCCTGGTCGTCTACACCGACAGCCCCAAGGCCGTCGCCAATCAGAAGGCCGTGATGGAGTTCCTGCTCATCAACCACCCGCTCGATTGCCCCGTGTGCGATCAGGCCGGCGAGTGCTTCCTGCAGGACTACAGCTACGAGTACGGCCGCGGCGTCAGCCGCTTCGAAGAGCAGAAGGTCAAGCAGCCCAAGAAGGACCTTGGGCCCAACGTCCTGCTCTACAGCGATCGGTGCATCCTGTGCACCCGTTGCGTGCGATTCACCCGCGAGGTCACGGGCACGAGCGAGCTCATGGTCGCGGGACGCGGCAACAAGGAAGAGATCGACGTCTTCCCCGGCGTGCCACTCGCAAACGAGCTCTCGGCCAACGTCATCGACCTCTGTCCCGTGGGCGCCCTGCTCGACAAGGACTTCCTCTTCGCCCAGCGCGTCTGGTTCCTCAAGAGCACGCCCTCGATCGACGGCATCACCGCCAGCGGCGACAACATCTTCGTCGAGCACAACCAGGGTTCGGTCTACCGCATCAAGCCCCGTGCCAACCCCGCGATCAACAAGTGGTGGATCACCGACGAGGTCCGCTATGGGTGGAAGCACATCCACGCCGACAACCGCCTCCGCACCCCGTATCGCCGCCAGTATGGCACGCTCATCGAGAGCGACTACGCCCGGGCGTACGAGATCGTGATCGATGGAATGCACAAGGCCGTCGCCGCGGGCAAGCGCGTCGCGCTCATGGTCAGCCCGATGCTCCCCTGCGAAGAGGCGTACCTGCTCGCCAAGTTCGCGCTCGCGATCGACCCCAAGGCCGTCCTCTCCATCGGCCCCGTACCGGTGAAGGGCCAGGACAAGGTCTTCCCCGTCGGCGCAAGCGAGAATGACAAGAAGGCCTTCAAGCTCTACGCGGAGAAGGCGCCCAATGCCCGCGGCGTGCGCCGAGTGCTCTCCACCCTCGGGCCCGTCCTCGAACACGCCGACTTCCTCAAAGCCCTGGGGCACACCACCGGCCAGAGCAACGTCGGCGCGGTCGTGCTCACCGGCAACTATCCGAGCGACTGGTCCACCAAGGAACTCGCCGCGTCGCTCTCGGGCAAGTTCGTGACGCTCATCGACACCCACTCGGGTCCCCTGATGGACCAGGCGCAGGTGGTTCTCCCCGGCGCGACGTGGGTTGAGAAAGCCGGCACGTTCGAGAACGCCCGGGGAATCCTGCAGGCCTTCGAGCAGGCGATCCCCGTCATCGAGCTCGCCAAGACCGAGGGGCAGATCGCCATGGATCTCCAGGCCGAGCTCGCCCACCAGCCGATCAAGGCGACCCAGGCAACGTGGCAAGTCGTCGAGACCACGCGCGGCCAGGTGGCCGCCGCCGTCGAGACCGCTCCCCCGCGTGCCAAGGCATACAACGCCGCCAACACCCGCGCCGAGATGGCCACCGCGAGCCCCGCCCTGGGTATCTTCGCCACCGGCGTCAGCATGCCCGCCGCCACACTCGCGACCAGGACCGACATGCCGCTCATGCAGCTCTAGACGTGGCTTGGGCTTCCAGGCCAAGTCTTTGCCTCGCCCTTTGCGTGGCCTCGCCGCGCGCCCGGTGTGAGAGCGCCCCGATGCCCGTGCAGCGCACCCCTCGCTCTTTCGGTATCATCCCACCATGGGCGGAATATTCATCGTCGTCATCGCTGCCAGCGTCGCTATCACCGTGGGCATCGTTGCCTACCTTGCGATCACCGCGGCCTCGCGGGCCAAGCCGCCCGAACAGCGCGGCGATGGCGGTTGGGATTCAACCGGCACAACCCATCCTGGCTCAGGCCCTCACTCCGGCACCGACGCTGGATTCCACGCGGGCGACCACAACCACGGACACGCCGGCCATCACGGGGGTCACGATTCAACACACGGTGGTCATGGTGGTCATGGTGGTCATGGCGATCACGGCGGGGCTGGCGGCGGCGGGCACGGCGGCGATGGCGGTGGGGGTGGTGGAGGCGGCGACGGTGGAGGTGGGGGCGACGGCGGTGGCGGTGGGGGTTGCTGAGCGCGCTCCTACGCTTCGGTACACACCATGTGGACCGAAATCCTCGTCATCTCCGCGATCTTCCTCGTTCTGAGCGTCGTGGCCATCCTCGTCTGGTGGAAGCTCGCCGACCAGTGGGTCGATGACGAGCACAAGCGTTTCAAGCGCGGCGCGCCTGAGGATCAGCCGCCCAAGATCGTGATTCGCACCGACGAACTGGACGCCAAGCCGTGACGTGGAGCGAAGCCGCCTTTGCCGTCGCCCTGGCGGTCCTTACCGTCGGCGGCCTCCTGATCCGTCGCGCCGTCATGGGCCTGAATCAGCGCAGCACTCAGAACAAGCAGAGGCCACCGGGCACAGAGCGCATCACGGTGCACTCCCAGGTCGAGCCGCCGGTGCCGCCCCCCCTTCCGCGCTCTGGCGCAGACGCCCCGAAGTAGCCGCTCGTTGCCCCTCACCCCGGGTTGATGTCGCGCCTCGTCATCTCGAATCGCTTGATGAACCAGTCGGGATCACGCCGAAAGTCGCGGACGATGTTGAACGAATAGACCATCCCGCACTCAGGGCATGCGCCCCGGTCGCCAAGGCCTCCCAGCGAGTACCCGCAGTGGATGCAGAACGGCTCGCGACGCGCGGCCATCGTCCGCTGGATGCCCCGCGACCGCGCCGCGATGATCGCCGCAACGCCCAGCAGCGCAACCTTGAACAGGATCACCGCAAAGCACCCGACGACGGGAAGCAGCACGACCGACCCCGCGATCGCGATGACACCCACAACCACAAGAAACAGCCACCAGGCCCCAAGCTCGCGGGCCGCGGTCCAGACCGACGGTCGCCACCAGCGTATCGGCTCGGTGTGCCCACGGAGCAGCGCGGCAAGCTCCCCGGCGCCGCCCATCGGTTCTGGGCCGCCCTCGACGACCTTCGCATCGGGTTCTGGTAGACTTGAGTTCATGAGCATGACCATCACCACCACGTTCACCGTCGAAGGATATCGAGTGACTCGATACCTGGGCGTCGTCCGCGGCATCATCGTCCGGGCGCCGACCATCTCGCAAGGGATCTTCGGAGGGCTCAAGTCGATCATCGGCGGGCGGATCGGCGCCTACACCGAGATGTGCGACCAGGCCCGCCAGCAGGCCTACGACCTCATGCTCGACCACGCCCGCTCCCTGGGCGCCAACGCGATCATCGGCATGAGCTACGACGCGTCGGAGGTGGGGCAGGGCGCCAGCGAGGTCCTCTGCTACGGCACCGCGGTCGTCATCGAGCCCGCGTGAGCCCGGGATGTTCCTGTCGCCGCCCGGTGCCCGTACAGTCGGGGTGAAACAGGAGCTCTCACATGCCCGTCAAAGTGCTCGCCTTCTCGGGGAGTCTGCGCAAGGACTCGTACAACACCAAGATCTGCCGCATCGCCTGCGAAGGCGCCAAGGCGGCCGGCGCCGACGTCACGTTCGTCGAACTGCGAGACCTCGCCATGCCCCTCTTCGACGAGGATCTGGAAAAGGCCGGCGGCACCCCCGACTCCGCCAGGAAGTTCAAGCAGCTCCTCATCGCGGCCCAAGGGATCATCATCGCCTGTCCCGAGTACAACAGCTCCATCACCGGCGCCCTCAAAAACGCCATCGACTGGGCCTCGCGCCCCGCCCCCGGCGAGCCCCCGCTCGTCGCCTTCAAGGGCAAGGTCGCCGGCCTCTGTGCCGCGTCTCCGGGCGCCCTGGGAGGCCTGCGCGGGCTCGTCACCGTCCGTTCGATCCTGGGCAACCTCGGCGTCATCCTCCTCCCCCAGCAGGTCGCGATCATGAAGGTCGGCGACGCCCTCGACGAAAACCACAGGCTCAAGGACCCCAAGCAGCAGCAGTCACTCCTTGATCTCGGGGCTGCCGTGACGGCCACCGCCGGCAAGCTGAACGCCTGACCCGTTCGAAGTCTGATCGATTCAACGCCAGAATCGGAGATCTCCATGCTCGTCGCAGTTGTGACGGTCCTCGCCGCGTGCCTTTCGAGAGTCGAGCCGCCGGCCGCGCCCGTCGCCACGCCAGTCAGTCCGCAGGGTGCGGTCTCGCAGGACAGGCTCATGGCCACGCTCCGCGCGATCCCGACCAAACGGGCCGCACTGGGCGACAAGGAGCATCGCCAGGGGCTGCTCCAGACCGAGCAGTGGATCCAGGATCAGCTCAAGGACGCCGGACTGACCGCCGTCCCCCATGAATTCGCGTGGACCACATCCATGCTCGAGATGGCCATCCGCTCGGAGACAGGCAGCGCGACCAAGCCCCCGGCGGGCGAGACTCCCCAGCCCCAGCGTCTCTGGCGGAACTACACCGTCGATCTTGCCGGCACCGATCTGCCCAGGGAGGTGTTCATCCTCTCCTGCCACTACGACGCGGTGCCAAACTCACCCGGCGCCGACGACAACGGGACGGGCGTCGCGGCCGCGATCGAGCTCGCCCGCTCGCTCAAGGACTTCAAGACCCGGCGCACCATCCGCCTCGCGTTCTTCACGCTCGAGGAGGTCGGGCTGATTGGTTCGATCGAGTACGTGAAGTCCCGGCGAGATCTGTGGAAGTCCGTAAACCCAAAGGTCGACCCCGCCAAGGAAGAAACGATCATCGGGATGGCCTCCATGGAAATGCTCGGCTTCTACACCGACAAGCCCGACTCGCAGAAGTCGCCCATCCCGAAGGTTGGCGATTTCACCCCGCCCACGGTCGGCGATTTCATCGCCATGGCCGGGATCTCCAAATTCCGCGCCTTCAGTCAGCGGCTGACCGCTGAGTTGAAGGCCGCCGAGCCCGAGCTCAAGGTCTTCACCCTCGACTTCCTTCCGTTCGCGCCGCCCGACCTGCTCCGCAGCGATCACGCCCCGTTTCTTGCGGCCGGGGTTCCCGCGGTCATCCTGAGCGATACCGCCAACTTTCGCAACGCCAACTACCACCGCCCCACAGACACCTCCGAGACGATCGACGCGACGCGATTCACGCGCACCGTCCGCGGGCTCGCCGGTGCGGCGTACGTGCTGGCCGAGCCGGTGGCGGTTCCCTCGGCGACGCCTCCGTCACCGGGCAAGTAAAAACGGACCACCCGCCGGCACCGTACCGACGGGGGTCATGGCGAAGCATTGTCGGTGTGCGGACGGGCGCGGCGGGGCGATCGGAGGAGGGTGCGGGGCTAGCGTGGCGTGTGCGGGGTGATTGGGCTGAGCCGGGAGGCGAATCTTCAACGTGCGCGTTCGACGACCAGAGCCTCGACGACAGTCTCGAGCACTTCGGGCGAGTCATAGAATCCGGCCGCGATCTTGGCACGTACCTCCTGCACAAGCTCAAAGCGGATGGTGGGAAGCGTTCGCATTCGGTTCATGGGAGACTCGCGATGGGGGGCAATTCTGGAAGGTCGAACAGGCCCTGATCCGGGCGGTACACAGGGCGGCTTGAACTTGCCTCGGTCTAGGATCCGGAATTCCATATGCAGGTCTCCAAAAGGTCCGCATCCTGCGGCAAACTTGGGGGCAACCCGCCGGCCTTCCGTGGCTGATGGCGTGCTCAACGACTGCATTTGTATCGTCGGGCCCAATCGCGAATCTTGAAAGAACTTCTTGTTATAGAATATCAACACAAAGGGTTTCCATGAAGGCGATTACGATCAATAACACCCACCGGGACCCTGCCGGAAGTTGTGAACAAAAATGCGAACGCGCAAGGCCCGCGCTGTCGCTCGCTCTCCTGGCCACATTCCTCCTGGCCGGATGCGGAACGGGCACCAACCAAACCGTCCGACCGGCCGCCAAAGAACTCACCGAGCTTCAGGCCACAGGCCAGCAGGTCTTCGCCCGTCCCTCGTGGGAGCTCTCGCCAACCAACCAGGCTCCCGGTGCCGTTGGTCCCGGTGCGGCCAGTGTCGGTCCCCAGCGATCGACCTGGTCGATCGTGCTCTCTACCTTCGCAGGGGCGAACCAGGAAGGACTGGCGAGCAAGGCCCTGGCACAGGCGCGTGAGGCCGGCCTCAAAGACGCTTTCCTCGAAGCGCGCAAGGACGGCACCGCCCTGCTCTTTGGAAGCTTCGACAGCCCCGTCTCCGACAAGGCCAGAGACGAGCTCATTCGCGTGAGGCTCGTGCCCGCGGGCCAGGATCCGTTCTATCCCTCCGCGATGCTGGTTGCGCCCGCGTCCCGGGCGGTGGAAGGGTCCATTCCCGCTCTGGACCTGCGCGGCGCCAAGCAGCAGTTTGGCGAGAAGGTCGCCCGTTACACGCTCCAGGTCGCCGTCTACACCCGCATGGACGACGAGAAGTCCTCGCCCTCAGAACTCGCCGAGTTCCGCAAAGCCGCCGAGGACGCGGCCGTCGCCCTTCGGCGTGAGGGTGAGCAGGCGTTCTACTACCACGGCCCGTTCGGCAGCTCGGTCACCGTGGGCCTCTTCTCGACGCCAGATGAACGCACGGGTCTGGCCGCCGAACTCCGCAAGAAGTACCCGCAGAACCTCATCAACGGGCAGCCGACCAAGGTCGCCTCGCCGGCGACCATCAAGTACGCACAGCCCCAGCGCAGCTTCATCGTCGAGGTGCCCTAGCGGTCGTTCGACCGGGAGCCGTCGGCGTTGAAGAGCCCTTGGATCGCCTCGCCCTGGACTTTGGTCACGCGCCACTCCCCGTCGGTGCCGCGCTGCCAGGTGAGCAGCCACCACGAGAAGTTGATGCCGATGCCCACGTCGCTCTCGCTGCGCACCAGCACGCGTGTGCGGGCTCGATTCTCTCCTTCGACGTGGGCCTGGGACTCCAGGATCGCCCAGTCCTTGATCGGATAGACGCTGCCCAGGAGCACGCGGACGCGCTCGAGCGTCGAGGCTTTGTCCGACGAGCTGGCGAATGACCCCGCGCTGATTGCGACCGACTCGTCGAGCATCGGCGCGGCCGCGCCGGTGTTTGCTTTGGCGATGAATCCGACCAGGGCCGCCGTTCGACTTGCAAGCGCCTCCGCGGGCGTCTGGACAAATCTGCCGACGCCCCACACGATCGCGCCCACCACCAGCAGCGCCCCGGCGACCTTCACCCCCAGCGCTCGGCGTCCGCCGTGCGAAAGGATGAGAAAGAACGAGAGTCCGAGAAGTGCGATGATCGAGGCCGGCCAGCCGGAGTGTTCGAGGAACTGGTGCTGAAACCAGGGGCTCTGTTGGAGCGGGATCGGCGAGGGGAAGCCGGGGATGAGGTTCATATTTGAGCCTTTGCGAACGGTGCGCCGATCAGACAGGCGAGGTCGGCTTGCCGCCGCCCCTCTCACGGGCCCTCTCACGGGCCCTCTCACGGGCCAGTGTCACGCGGCGAGAGATCCGACCCCGCACGCTCCGAGGTTCACGCCATGTCCCCAGCGCCCGAGTTTTCCGAGTTGCTGCTTGACGCGAACCTGCGACTCCTGTGCAACGATACGCCCGAGCTGGGTGAACGGATCCGTTCGGCCGCTCCACATCCGAATGTTCAGTTCGCGCTGGGCGACGACGGCGCGCTCACCGGCACCATCGAGATCGACGCCAAGCGGGTGCAGCTCGCCAGCCTCAGGCGCCCCGTCGACGAGGGCGCCAAGCTGGCGGCGACCATCGATCTTGTGACCACGTCGGCGGTCTTTGTCGCGGGCTTTGGTCTTGGATATCACGTGCAGGCCCTCGCCCAGCGGCTCACGCATCGCGGCATCCTCGTCGTGTTCGAGCCCGACGTCTCGCTCCTTCGCGAGGTACTCGGGCGCGTCGACTTTCGGTCCTGGTTGTCAAAGTCGTGCGTCGCATTGATCTGCGACCCAGAGGATCAGTCCGCGATCTCGCGCGCGACCCACATGGCCGAAGGTGTGCTCGCCTCGGGGTCCAGGATCCTGGAACACCCGCTCTCGCGGCGCAGGCTCGGTGGCGCGGTCGACACGTTCGGCAAGTCGGTGGGCGGAGCGATGCAGGCGGTGCGGATGAACGTCGTCACCGCCCTGTGCCAGGTCGAGCTCACGCTGGTCAACACCGTGGGCAACGTCTGGTCGTACGCGTCGACGCCCGGAATCGCCGAGCTCAAGGACTCGGCCAAGGGGCGCCCCGCGGTCGTGGTGTCGGCCGGTCCAAGCCTCTCGCGGAACATCGACCAGCTCACCCGCCCGGGAGTTCGCGACCGCGTGGTCATCGTGGCGGTGCAGACGGTGCTCAAGACGCTTCTGGAGCACGGGATCAGGCCGCACTTCGTGACCGCGCTCGACTACGCCGCCCAGAGCGCGCGGTTCTACGAGGGGCTCACCGCAGGCGACGTCGAGGGCGTGACGCTGGTGTTCGAGCCCAAGGTCAACCCCGCGGTGATCCGCGCGTTTCCCGGGCTCGCCCGCTGCTCGGCCGACGGGCTCCTCAACGACATTCTCGGTGCGGACCTGGCCCGATCGATGGGCGAGCTGCCCGGCGGCTCGACGGTGGCGCACCTTTCCTACTACCTCGCGCGGTTCCTGGGGTGCGATCCGGTGATCCTGATCGGACAGGATCTGGGGTTCACCGACGGGCAGTACTACGCCGCGGGCGCAGGGATCCACCAGGTGTGGTCGGGAGAGCTCGGCGAGTTCAACACCCTGGAGATGCTCGAGTGGCAGCGGATCATGCGGATGGGCCAGAACCTCAACACGACGACGGACCACCTGGGGCGCAAGGTCTACTCCGACGAGCAGATGCGAACCTACCGCATCCAGTTCGAGCGCGAGTTCCACGCCGACGCCGCGCGGGGGCTGATAACCATCGACGCGACCGAGGGCGGGGTCCTCAAGCAGCACACGCGGATCATGACGCTCGCGGCGGCGCTGGAGCTCTTTGCACCCGGCACGATCGCGCCGTGGTCACCTCCCACCCCGCCCGCGTCCACTGTGGCGATGCTGCAAAGCGACGGTCGACGGCGCAAGGTCGCCGCGAGGCTGCGCCAGGTCTGGCGTGACGCGGGCAAGGTCGGCGAGCTGGCGGTCGAGGCCGGGCAGATTCTCGATCAGATCAAGGACGCGGGCACCGACTATTCCAAGGCCAATCCGCTCATCGAGAAGGTGCAGGGCGTCGCGGCGAGGGCCCGCGAGGTGCAGCCCGCGCACCGGCTCGTCCACCATTTGAACCAGACGGGAACGCTCCGCAGATTCCGCAAGGACCGCGAGATCGAGTTCGACACCACGCTCAACGTCGATACCAAGCACAAGCGGCAGATCGAGCGAGACCGCGACAACGTCGAGTGGCTCAAGGATTCGGCGCAGAGCCTGCAGCGCATTCTGGACCGGGGCCTCGAGGCTGTCGGCGACGAGTCGGCCATGGCCCGGCGTGCCGCGGACGCGGCGCCCCAGACGTCGCTCGCTGGCCTGGGCCTGGTCGATCGGCGAGTGGCCGCGATCGTGCCCGTTGACTTTGAGCGTGGCGCTCTGGGCAACGCCCGCGACATCGAGTCGCCCTGGGTCGGCGGCAAGAGCGTGCTGCAATGGACGGTCGCACGCCTGCTGGCGAGCAAGAGCCTCGTCGAGGTCGTGCTGCTGACCACCGAACATGATCGAGCAAGACGTGCACTGGGTGAGCTCGCCCTGGATCCACGCGTCGTGATCTGGAACTGTGACCGCCCGGCGATGGGCGCCAGGGCGAGGGCGGTCGCCGGGGGACGCCTCTGGTCACGCTCGTGCTGGCGGGGCGGCATCGCCAATCTCACGTGCTTCGACGAAGCCTTCCCCCCCCGTGCCGCGGCTCAGGCTCTGGCCGCCCGGGAAATGGACGCCGGCGTCTTCGTCGGCGCCGACTGGGCACTGATCGACCCGTGCGTCATCGACCGGATGATCGAGGTCTTCCGCGAGGCCGGCGAGGACGGCAAGGCCAAGCAGCAGATCGTCTTCGGACACGTCGCTCCGGGCCTTTCGGGATGCCTTCTCCTGCGCCAGCCGGTCCAGGAGATGGCCGACTCGGCCTTCGGCGGCGGGCCTTTCGCCTCGATTGGAACCTACGTCGGCTACCTGCCGATGGCGCCGATGCTCGACCCGCTGGGTCGAAGCGCGTGCGTGACGGTGAGTCCCCTGGCCCGCGACCTGGGCGTTCGGTGCATCCCCGACTCCCGCGAGCGACGCGAGATGCTCGGCGCAGCGGTCAGAGGCCTGGATCTCCTCTCGGCGGGCGCGGGCGAGATCGCCCGGTGCGTCGCGGGCGAGGTCGCCCGTCGCGGCGGACAGTCCGGCCCCGAGATCCTGTCGCTCGAGCTCGTTGGTGAGTCCCAGATGCCCCTGGCGCTGGCGACCTCGATCATGCGACAGGCGACGGCTCTCCGCGAGGATGTCGCCCTCACCATGACGGGCCAGGGCGATCCTTTCACGCACACGAGCTGGCGGCAGATCGTGGACGAGGCCCGGGCCGCCGGCATCGCCGGCGTGCACGCCAGAACATCGTTCAAGGCAACCGGCGACACGCTCGTCGCGGACATTCTGGCGGCAAACCTCGACGCGATCAGCGTCGATGTGCTCACCTCCGACCCCGCGGCGTACCGGGAGCTCACCGGGCGCAGCGACCACAAGCACGTCGTGGCAACCACCAGCGAGCTGATCAAGGCGCGACAGACACCTCCCGAGGGGCTCACCTCGCTCTGGATCGTCCCGCGAATCACCAGGCGCGACAGCGAATACGACCGGCTCGAGACCTTCTACAGCTACTGGCTGGGATCGTGCGGGGCGTCGGTCATCGACCCATTGCCCGCGCCCATTCCCGGCGAACGCATCGAGCCCCTTCCGATGCCCGCGTGCGTGCGTGAGCGGCGACGCCGGACCGAACTGGTCGTGCGTGCCGACGGCATCGCGACGACCTGGGACGGGCGTGTTCTGGGCGACCTGAATCGCGAGACCCTGCAGGCGGTGTGGAGCCGCATCGAATCGCAGATCGAGATCAAGCCCCAGGCAACCGGGGCACTGGAGACACGAGCGGCATGAGCAATCGAGCACCGACAGACCAACACGTCACCCCAACCGCGCTGGCGGTCATTCTGGCGCGGAGCGGGAGCAAGGGCGTGCCGGGCAAGAACCTGGCGGCGGTGGGGGGCCGCCCGTGCGTCGCGTGGACCATCGACGCCGCCAAGGGCGCCGGGAGTGTGGCGGCCGTCGTGCTGTCGACCGACGATGCCAAGATCGCCGAGATCGGACACGCGATGGGCGCGACGGTGATCCTCCGACCGGCGCACCTGGCGACCGACACCGCCCGCGTCGACGACGCGACGCGGCACGCCGTCGTCGAATGGGAGCGTGAGACCTGCGCTCCCCCGGATCCCACGCGCCCCGTGGTCATCCTGTACGCCAACGTGCCCATCCGTCCCGAGGGTCTGATCGACCGGGCGTGCGGACTGCTCATCCAGAGCAAGTGCGACTCGGTCCAAAGTTATGCGCCCGTCGGCAAGCACCACCCGTGGTGGACCGCCCGTGTGGGCGCCGATGGCGCTGTGCGGGCATGGGAGGGCGAGGTGCTCAACCACGGCGTGCATCGCCGCCAGGAGTTGCCCCCCGCCCACATCCCCGACGGCGGAGTGCTGGCGGTCACCCGCCGGGCGCTCTTCCTGCAGATTCCGGACGTGAGGCCCGGGCCGCACGCTATTTTCGGGCGTGACGTACGGGGCCTGGTCAACGCCGAGGGTGATGTGGTGGATATTGATTCTCGAATCGACCTGCTGGTGGCCGATGCAATCCTGAACGAACGGGCCTCGGTTGCCGGAACGATCCTGGGGGCATCCAAGGCGGGCGGGGCGAGGCGAGCGGTGAGGGAGATCAACGTATGAACATCGGCAACAGGCATATCGGCACCGAATCACCCTATCTCATCGCCGAGATCGGCGTGAACCACGACGGCGATGCCGGGCGGGCGGTCGAGCTGACCCACGCCGCGGCCGACGCGGGAGCCGACGCGGTGAAGCTGCAGTACTTCGAGGCCGATCGCCTCATGAGCCGGGCGTCGCGACTGGCGACGTACCAGGCTCAGGCGGGCGAGAGCGACCCGCACGAGATGCTGCGAAGGCTCGAGTTGAGCGTCGACGACATGGCAAGAGTGGTGGAGGTCGCCCACCAGCGCGGCATCCACGCGATCGTGACGATCTTCAGCGTCGAGCTGGTTGCCCCTGCGATGCGGCTGGCCTGGGACGCCCTCAAGGTCGCGTCGCCCGACATCGTCAACAAGCCGCTCCTGCGCGCGCTGGAATCCACGCAACTTCCGTTGATTCTCAGCACCGGGGCCGCCACCACCGACGAGGTGCTGCGGGCTTTGGGCTGGCTTCGCGGGGCGAACGGGCGGCTGGCGGTCCTGCAGTGCGTGAGCAGCTACCCCACGCCCGTCGAGTCGGCCGAGCTTGGCGGGATCGAGGCGCTCGCCGCACTCTTCGCCGGGCCCGTCGGCTACAGCGACCACACCTCCTCGCACGAGACCAGCACCGTTGCCGTCGAGCTCGGCGCCGCCATCCTCGAGAAGCACCTGACGCACAACAAAGCGGCGAGCGGCCCCGACCACGCCGCGTCGCTCGAGCCGTCGGAGCTGGCGACCTACGCCCGGCTGGCACGGGAGTCTTGGGTGCGAGGGCGAGCCAAGGACTGGCATCGCCAGGAGTTGACACGGCGCAGAAACCGCGAACTCTTTCCGCCCGTCAAGCGCGTCCTGGGCACCGAGCTCGACGTGCGCAAGCTCTCGCGCCAGTCGCTGGTCGCCGCACGCGATCTGCCCGCCGGGCACCGCATCACCCGCGACGACCTGACCATCAAGCGCCCGGGAACCGGCTTGGAGCCCTGCCGGCTGGAGTCGACCATCGGACTGCGAACAATGCGCCCTGTGGCCATCGACACGCCCCTGGTTGAGGACGACCTGACGAGCGGGTCGAACAGGTCGGACGTGTCCAAGGCCGCGTGAGGAGCAGCGGATGATCGGCGACGGCTGGGACAGCGGCGTGTCAATCCGCCCGGAGAACGCGCCCAGGGAACCCGGAGCGCGTCGCCGCGTCGCGGTGGTGACCGGCTCACGAGCGGAGTTCGGGCTCTTGCGCCCGGTGATGGCCGGCGTCGCCCGGCACCCCGAGCTCGAATTGCTCGTGATCGCCGCCGGATCTCATCTCATCTCGCCCGCCCTGACCTTTCGCGACGTCAAGGCCGAATTCACCGTCGCCGACAGCATCCCCATGCAGGTCGCCGGCAGAACCGGACGGGCCGAGGACGCCGACGCGCTGGGACGCGGGATCTCACGCTTCACCAGGTCGTTTGTTGCCCACGCCCCCGACTGGGTCGTCGTTCTGGGCGACCGGATCGAGGCCTTTGCCGCCGCCGCCGCCGCGAGCGTCGGCGGGTGGGCCGTCGCGCACCTTCACGGCGGCGACCGGGCCGAGGGAATCGCCGACGAGGCGATGCGACACGCGATCACCAAGCTGGCACACCTGCACCTTCCGGCGACAACCCAGTCGGCCGAGCGGATCGTCCGCATGGGAGAACGCCCCGAGGGCGTCATCGTCGTGGGCTCTCCCGCGATCGACGACCTGGCCGCGATCCCGGTGATGGGCGACGCGGCGTTCATCGAGCTTGGAAGTCCAGACACCATCGTGCTCTTCCATCCGCTGGGGCGGTCCGACGAGATGGAGGAGGCCGCGGCCACACAGCTCCTGGCGGCGTGCGCCGGCAGGCGCACTCTCGCCCTGGCTCCAAACCACGACGCCGGGCGCAACGGGATCCTCCGGGCGATCGCTCCCTGGCACAAACAAGGCGGCGGGCACTTCGTCGAGCACCTTCCCAGAGCGAAGTTCGTCGCCCTTCTCAAACGACTGGCCAAGGGCGGCGTTCTGGTGGGAAACAGCTCGGCGGGGCTGATCGAAGCCGCCGCGTTGAAGCTCGCGGTGGTGGATGTCGGGCACCGCCAGAGCGGGCGCGAGCGCCCGGCCAACGTGGTCCACGCCCAGGGCGAATCCGCGCGTTTGGTGGAGGCCGCAATCAAGGCCGCCGTCGCGCTGGACCTGTCCTCGCTCGCGCACCCGTACGGACCGGGCGACGCGGGGCTCCGCGCGGCCTCCGCCCTGGCCTCGATCGATCCCAGGGAGCCCAGGCTCCTGCGCAAGAAGTCGACGTACTGAGCCCGTGCTTCTCGGACCGGCTCGCTCGCGGGGTGTTCGGACCGTAACGCCCGGGACGCGCCAATACACCGGCATTATGGACCGAAGACCAAAGTGAGGGCCGGGCCCTGCCGATGGACCATGCAGACCCCTCTGGGCATGGAGAATCGGCATGGCTGTCGCTGCAGAACAACGTGCGAATGTGGTGTCCGGGGCGATCCGCGAGATCAGCCACATCGCGACGCTCCCCGAGATCACCCTCAAAATCGTCGAGCTGGTCGAGGACCCCAAGTCCACCGCTCAGGATCTGCACAAGGTCATCTCGTCGGATCCGGCGCTCTCGACGCGCATCCTCAAGGTCGTGAACAGCTCGTTCTACGGGCTTCCCGGGCAGATCGCCAGCATCAACCGCGCGATCGTCATGCTCGGGCTCAACGCCGTCAAGAACATCGCCATCGCCGCCAGCCTCGCCAAGCTCTTCCGCGGGGGAGAGCTCACCGGCAACTTCTCGGCCAAGGACCTGTGGACCCACGCCAACGCGACGGCGGTGTGCAGCAAGATGCTCGCCGACTCGCTCAAGCTGGGCCTCTCCGACGAGGCGTTCCTCGCCGGGCTCATGCACGACATCGGGATCATGGTCGAGATGCAGTTCGATCGCAACAAGCTCACCGAGGTCTTCGAGAAACTCCAGGCCGGCGCGACCGACATGCTCGCGCTCGAGGAAGCGACCTTCGGCGCCAACCACCAGGACTTCGGCGCCGGGCTCTGCGAGCGCTGGAAGTTCCCCAAGTCGTTCGCCGCCGTCACCGGTTTCCACCACCGCCCCCTGGAGCTCGCCCAGGGCAGCCGGACCCTGGTCTGCCTGGTTCACATCGCCGATCGCATCGCCGCCGAGGTGGCCGGCGGGTTCCGGCAGGACCTGGCCAACTTCGACATCGAGCCCGCCGTACGCGACGAGATCAAACTGACGGTCGAAAAGCTCGCCGAGGTCAAGAAGGCCTTGCCCGAGCAGCTCAAGAACGCGGCCAACATGCTGGGATGAAACCGCAACCTAACAAAGTCCCGGCAATGCACAGGTTGTCCACACAGGACCTTGACAAGCTTACCCAGCTTGACATAAAGCCCAAATGAACGAACAATGAAGCTGCAATGAATCCCACATCCCACAAGGGATGAAGCCAAACTCTCTCTTTCTCCCTCCGGGCGGCTTCGTGGAAACACGAGGCCGCCGTTTCTTTTTGGACCCGGCACCGTCGACAGCGACCCGTTCCCGCAGGCGTTCAGTCGCCCTGGTCGACCGGTGAGGGGACGCCCGCGTCCACGCTGGGGGCCGCCGGCGATCCGTCGGGCAGCCTGCTCTTTAGACGGTCGCGCCAGTCGCTGGTGCGGGCATGGGACGTCAGGTCGTAGGACAGCGGCGTGACAGTAATGCACTTGCGCATCAGGTAGTCCACATCGCTCTCGCCGTCGAGCTGCTTGAAGTCCAGCCCATGCCCCGCGGGCCAGTAATACGGGGAGCCGTCGGGGCTGATGCGCCGTTCGTACTTGTCGACCAGGCCGTGCGTGTTCATGGGGCACACGCGGACCGGCGGCATCGGCCCGCCCGACTCGGTGACGGGGAGATTGATCGAGAGGCAGTCGTGCGCCCGCAGGGCCCCGGCCGCCAGAATGGCGTCGATCACGCGCCTGGCCCGCCCGACCGCCACGTCGTACCTGGCCCGCCCCGTGCCCATGTGCAGGCTGACGGCGATCGACGGGATGCCCAGGAACGCCCCCTCGATCGCCGCGGCGACCGTGCCCGAATAGATGACGTTGATCCCGCAGTTGGCCCCCGAGTTCATGCCCGAGATGATCAGATCGGGGCGGGAGCCGGCGCCAAAGTGCTCGGGCCACAGGCAGCAGATGCCGAGTTTCACACAGTCGGCGGGCCGCCCGTCGACGGCGATCCCCGACATTCTGGGCGTGACCTGGACGTTGTGGGCCATCAGCGGCTTGTGGAACGTGATGCCGTGCCCGGTGGCCGACTGGACCGTGAGAGGGGCGATGGTCAAGACCTGGGCCTTGGGCCCGCCCAGTGGCCCGCCGTATCGCCCGTCGGGGTCGGTGAGGACCTCGTGGAGCGAAACGATCCCCGGGGCGTGAATGCCGTCGTCGTTGGTGAGCAGAATGCGCATTTGGCACAGGGTAGCCGCCACCGTTGCGGTTGCTCGCTCGAGGCCCCGCGCGAGGTTTTTTCTCTCAACGCGGCACCCGGGGTATATTCAGGTGGTCCAATGGCGGACCAATCAGACAAACCAACCCGGCAAACCAACTCCACAAAGCAACCCCACACTGCAATCAAGGAGCAGCCCGATGGCAAAGAAGGCAAAGAAAGCAGCAGCGAAACCCTCCAAGAAACCCGCCAAGGCGAAGCCCAGGAAGTCCGCCGCCAAAAAGGCCGCCCCCAAGCGCGACCCCTTGGCCCCCATCCCGGTGTCCACCGGGAGCGGCATGACTCCGGCGGAGGTGGGCAAGAGCCTGGTGGAGATGTTCAACGCCGGGAAGATGAAGGAGATCGAGGAGAAATGGTGGAACCCGGCCAAGATCACGTCGGTCGAGGGCGTGGGCGTCGGGCTGGGCTGGGTCGGCAAGAAGGCGGTCGATGCCAAGAACGCGAGCTGGATGGCCGAGCACGCCATCCACGGCGCCAGCGCCGAGGGCCCCTACGTCGGGAGCAGCGGCTTCTCGGTGAGGTTCAAGATGGATGTGGAGACCAGGTCGACCGGCCATCGCACCGTGATGGAAGAGGTCGGGGTCTACACCGTCGAGAACGGCAAGATCGTCCGCGAAGAGTTCATGTACATGATGCCCTGAGGCGGCGCCAGGGAAAGGCTAGAGCACCCCTCGTTCGCGGCGCTCGCGGACGAGGGCGGTGGCCTTGGCGATCGCCTCGTCGAGGTCCTGGTTCACGATGAAGTGGTCGTAGACGTGGCACGCGCGGGCGGCGGCGATCTCGGCGGTCGCCTGGCTGAACCGGCGCTGGATCATCGCCTCGTCCTCGCGCTTGCGGTCGCGGAGGCGCTGCAGCAGCACCTCCTCGCTGGGGGGCAGGATGAAGAGGGCGAACACGTCGGGGATGTGGCGTTTGACGTTGATCGCGCCCTGCACGTCGATCTCCAGGATCACCACCCGCCCGCGATTGAGATGCTCGATGACCCACTCGCGGGGCGTGCCGTACTTCTTGCCGTAGACCCCCGCCGACTCGAGAAAGCCCCCGGCCTCGCGCATGCGCTCGAACTCCTCGTCGGAGACGAAGTGGTAGTCGACGCCCTCGACGTCGGCGGGCGTGGGCGGACGCGTGGTCCAGGAGACCGAGAAGACCGAGCCGCGGATGGCACGCTCGACCCCGCGGGTGATCGTGGTCTTTCCCGCGCCGCTGGGGCCCGAGATGACCAGCACCAGGCCGTCGTCGGTGTCGGTGGGGAGACGGGGATGCCGAATGGCGTCGGTCATGGGTGTCAGGATATGGGCACTCGCCCCGCCGGGAACGGACCGGGCGCACGCCTCAGTTCACGCACCAGTCCAGGACCGCCATGCGCACCGCGACGCCCCGGGCGACCTGGCGGAGCACGACCGACTGCGGACCATCGGCGACCGAGCCGTCGATCTCCAGCCCGCGGTTCATGGGGCCGGGGTGTATCACGATGCACCCGGGCCTGAGGCTCTGCGCGCGGATGGCGGTGAGGGCGAAGCCCTCGCGATACTCGCGGACCGAGGCGATGACCGACGATTTTTTTGCCTCGGCGTCGCCCCCCGAACCTTCGTGCCGCTCGAACTGCATGCGGAGCATCATGACCGCGTGGGCGGCGGCAAGGTTCGAGTCCAGATCGTGCGACACCTTGCACCCAAGGTGCGCGAGCGCGGCGGGCGCGAGCCCGGGCGGGCCGATGCACACGACCTTGGCGCCCAGCGTGCCCATGCACGCGATGGCCGAGCGTGCCACGCGGCTTGAGGCGACGTCGCCCACGATCAGCACCGTGAGCCCCCGCAGATCAAAGTCGTCGAGGCGTCCGTGGGCCTCCGCCAGCGTGTACGTGTCGAGCAGCCCCTGCGTGGGATGCTCGTGACGCCCGTCGCCCGCGTTGACCACCGGACAGCGCACCGCCCTGCGAACAAGCTCCGCCGCGCCCGACTGCTTGGCCCGCATCACCAGCACGTCCACGCCCATCGCCTCGACGTTCAGCGCGGTGTCCACGAGCGTCTCGCCCTTGTTCACGCTGCTGGCAAAGCCCATGAGGTCGACGGCCTCCGCCCCAAGCCGCTTGGCCGCTACCGAGAAACTCGTGCGGGTCCTGGTCGAGTCCTCGAAGAAGAGATTGGCGACAATCCGCCCCGCCAGGGTGTGCTCGGGGCCTTTGGGGCGATCCAGCTGCTCGTGCATCCGGCGCGTCGCGCTCAGCAGCAGGCGCAGCTGGGACGCGGGCTCGCCCATGAGCCCCGTCAGCGAACGGGCGGGCCTGGTTGATGTCTTTGTCGACGCCCTTGGACGAGTGGTTGCCTTGGTCTGGGTCACGCCGCCAGTCTAGGGACCGCTAGCGGGAAGGGTCTGGCAAACGACCTCAATCGCCCCGTCGACGGGGCGGATTTCCAGGAGCCGTACCCGGCGACCGTCGGCCAGCCGCACCACTGGGCTCACTGTCAGCGGCGAGCGGCCGGCGAGCGCGCCCAGCACCAGCGCCCGCGAGGCATCGTTCCCCGGCGTGGTGGGCAGGGAGGAGACGGTCCACGACGAGGGGAGCGACAGCCCGCCGATGGTGGTCCAGTGCGCGGGGGTCCAAAGGCCCGCCGCGTCGACGCGGGGCGCGAGGGTGAGCCCGGCGATCTTGGGGCGCCCGCCGGCGATCTCGCCCGCGAGCGTGATCTCGCCGGGGGCGACGTGGATCTGCACCATGCCGATCGATTGCGGAAGGACGATGGCGGGATTCTGGTTGGCGAGCCATTGGGGAAGGCGTGCCGCAAGCCACGCGTTGACGGCACTTTGTGGGATCGAGACCGACCACTCGTCTGAGGAGGGACGCACGCGGTGGAGCTGATCGACCACGCGGCTCTCAAGCTGGGCCGCAAGGTCCTGGACCATGGGCGACGCGGGGTCGGGCGGCGTCCACCACGAGGGCGTGCGCCTCGACAGGATAAAGAGCACCGGGGCCAGGATGGTCGCCCCGGCGAGCAGGGTGACGGTGGCGGCGATGATGTACCGGCGTGAGCGGCGCCAGCGCCTGGAAAAAGAAACCAGCGCGCGGTGGGTGAAGACCGCGCGCTGGAGAGATTCTGGATGGGTTGGGTGGCCAGCCTCGGCGGATGCCGAGCCTTGATCAACGCTTGGAGAACTGGAATCGCCGGCGGGCGCCTGCTTGTCCATACTTCTTTCGTTCAACCTCGCGGGCGTCACGCGTCAGGAAGCCCTGCTCGCGGAGTGCCGGATGGAGCGAGGGATCGTACACGATCAGGGCGCGGGCGACGCCAAGGCGGATCGCCTGGGCCTGGCCCATCTTGCCCCCGCCGTGCACCTGGGCGACGATCTCGAACTTGCCCTCGACGCCGGCGATCTTCAGGGCGATCACGCAGTCGTTCTGGTCGCGCTCTTCGGCGAAGTAGTTCTTGATCGTCTTGTTGCCCCGGTGGGCCGAGCGGATGTTGAACGTCGCCTCGCCCTTGGCCGGGCGGATGCGGATGCGGGCGACCGCCGACTTGCGACGACCCGTGCCCCACCACCAGCCACGCTTGTCGGCGGGCTTGGCGACTCGCTTGGGCGTCGCGTCGACGACCGGAGTCGCCGTGGGAATGGCGGAGGCGACGGCGGCGCTGACCGCGGCGGCCGGATTGCTGGGCTTGATGTTGATTGTGCTCATCGTGTGTTTCTCGTGTGGCGTCTGGTATTACGCGGTGAGGGGCTTGGGGTTGTGGCCGGCGTGGGGGTGCTCGGTCCCGTCGTACACGTGCAGGTTCTTGAGCATCACCCGGGCGAGCCGGTTCTTGGGGAGCATGCGACGAACCGCGTCGCGGATCAGCCGCTCGGGGTTCTCTCGGCGGACCTGCCCGTACGTCTGCGTCTTGAGGCCGCCCGCGTACTCGGTGTACCGCATCTTCAGGCGCTGCTCGGCCTTGCGACCGGTCAAACCGACCTTCAGACCATTGAGAACAACCACAGCCTCGCCGCTGATCACGTGGGGGGTGTACTCAGGGCGGTGCTTGCCCATCAGGACCGTGGCAACCTCGGCGGCGAGGCGGCCAAGGGAAATGCCGTTGGCGTCGACAATGCGCCAGGTCACGCTCAACTCACCGGGCTTGGCCACATAGGTTTGGCGTCGCATCATGGGAAAAACCTCCAAAGCGGTCGGACGACCGGCCGGCCCTTCGTCGGATCGACTCCAGCGTCCAAAGACACGGAGATCGAGCCGGCGGTAAGCCGGTTGTGTTCGCTGCCTCCCGGGCAGGGCGGGCCGCAATGTGCGGCAGAGTTCAGATTTCGGACCGGCAAGGATAGGCGCACGCCCCCGCCGGGCAAGCGCTCCGGCCAACGCGACCGAGATCACCTGCCGCACCGTTCACAAACCAAACCTGCGGAACGTGTCGTCGCCGCGTTCGCATTTTCACGGCACTTGGACGATGATGGTGCCATGCTGAGCCACGAAAGCGATCTTCCCTCCCAGCCCGCGGTGGAACCAAGGCGTCCCGACCCCGGGTCACGCGTGGCCGCAGTCCTGGCCGCCCTCGTCTCCGTCGGCATGCTCGTCTTCATCTTCTACTCGCAGCAGGACAAGCTCGAAGCGCACCAGCAGTCCAAGGCCGGGACGGTCCAGACACCCTCATCCACCGATCCGTTCGTGATCGAGATGAAGGTCCTGCTCAAGCTCAACTATGTCCTGGGCGGCACCTCGCCCGACCCGAGCCTCGCCAAGATGATGCAGGACAACGCCCAGGGGTCGGCGCACACCGAGCGCCAGCGGCTCTGGGCGGCCATGTGCTCGGCCGAGTTCATGGGGCCCGCCGAGGCCTACACACGCCTCACCACCCTCCGCAATGAACTCACCGCCGACCTGGCCAAGGAACTCGCCAAGCCGCAACCCACCCCGCCCCCCACCCCGCCCCCCATTCCCCCCGCCG
>CAYHQQ010000061.1:0-22605 GCA_964358855.1 uncultured Phycisphaeraceae bacterium | reverse complement strand
GCTGCGTGCTGCGTGCTGCGTGCTGCGTGCTGCGTGCTGCGTGCTGCGTGCTGCGACGGAATTGTATTGAACGTCGCGACTTGGACCTGCTTCTGTGGGTGGGCCCGTAGCCTTGAAATGAAATGCCCCGGGCCGATCTGGCCCGGGGCATTGTTGTTTGTAGCGCGACGCTGACGTCGGACGTGAGAGGCGTACCTTCCTACTTCTTCGACCTTTCCTGGCGATCCTGTCGCTTCTGATGCGACGGCTCCAGGCGGCTGCTGCCGCGGGGTGCGCCGCCCTGGTTGGCGCCGGCGGGGCCGCCCTTGGAGCCTTGGTGCTCGCCTTGGATCGATGAGCCGCGCGTGGGCGTGTTGATGTCAATGGGCTGCGGGTTGATCACGTGCCCGGTCTTGGTCTCGCCCGCGCCGGCCTCGCCGGCTGGTTTCTCGTTGTGCATGAGAGGTCCTCCTTGGGCCACTCTAAGGCGTCACAAGGGCTACTGAACAGTCAGCAACTTTCCCCGCTCAGGACTTGCCCTCTTCTTCGGGCAATGCCGGCTCCGCGGCCGCGGCGGGCCCGGAGATCACTTCCTGATCATGATCGTCGTCGTCATCGTCGTGCTTCTCGGCGGCGAGTTCGGCGTCGAGCTGGGCGATGGTCTTCTCGGCGGCGACCTTCTCGCCGCGGGCGATGGCTTCCTTGCGTTCCTTCTCGAGCTTGCGCTTGACGGCCTCGACCTTGGGCTTGTCGGGGGCGACGATGATGCTGGCCTGCTTGCCGAACCAGCGGGGCGTCTGCTCGACGCGGCAGAGGTCGATGAGCTCGTCGGCGACGAAGCGCAGGTTGTCGATGCCCAGCTCCTTGTGGGCGATCTCGCGACCCTTGAACTTCTGGGTGATCATCACCTTGTGACCGGCCATCAGGAAGCGGCGGGCCTGGTCGACGCGGATGCCGATATCGTGCTTGTCGATCTTGACCGACCGCCCGAGGCGGATTTCCTTCATTTCGGTCGACTTGCTGGCGGCCCTTTGTTCGCTGGCCTTCTTGCTCATCTCGTACTTGTACTTGCCGTAGTCCATGATCTTGCAGACGGGCGGGCGGGCGTCGGGCACGATCTCGACAAGGTCGAGGCCCTTCTCCTGCGCGATCTTCATCGCCTCGGGTGTCTCGACGACACCGAGCTGCTCGTTCTCAGGGCCCATCAGGCGGATGGGCGTGATGCGGATCAGGAAATTGACGCGCGTCCGCTGCGGCGCGCCCTCACGACTGAACTTTCCGAACGCGATGGCAAGGCTCCTCTACCGGACAGATTCGACCACGACTCGACGCACGACCGACCCGGGGCGCACGACGCGCTTCGGGCACTTTGCAGGAAATTGTTCGCGGCGCGGCTCGTTCATGAGCCCCGCACCCTGGGGACCTGGGTGGCCTGGTGTCCCGCGCCGATGTGAGCATGCGAAGCGACTTTGAATCGCCTGCGAACGCTCGACATTCTTTCCGCGTGTGACGTCACCAGAACCGGACTCCAGACCCCCACCCTTCAACACCACCCTCCAACACCACCCTTCAACACCACCCCAAACCGCCACTCTTACCCCTCTAGCCTAACAGCCACCCGCCGTGAAAGCAACCCCATTTGTCCCCGCAATGCTCCGCTATTTGCACCCTTGTTTGTACTTCGGGGCTGGCGGAGTTTACTTGCTTCCAAGGGCCGCCTGCAGGATGTTTGCGGCCATGCTGAGCACCAGGAGGGCCATGAGCAGGATGATCTTCCAGTCCATGTACCACGCGCCGGCGAGGCCGGAGCGGTCCTCGGCCATCTCGCTGGCCCCGACCGTTTCGGCCTGGGCGATCGTCGCCAGGGCGGCGGCGTTGAAGACGTCTTTGTGGGCAAGGGGGGGCACCCTGTTGGCCTGGACCGCCCGGAGGTCGGAGAGGAGGTCCTTGCAGGTTTGGTATCTGGAGCGGGCCTCCTTGGCCATCATCATCTCGATCACCTCGGAGATCCCCGCGCTGAGCTTGGGGTTGACGTGGTCGGGGGCGACGAGTTCGCTCTTGAGGTGTTTGTGCATGACGGCGGAGGGGTTCTTGCCGTCGAAGGGGACGTTGCCGGTGACCATGTGGTAGAGGGTGGCACCCAGGCTGTAGATGTCGGCGGGCGGGCCGATGCGGATCTCGCCGCGGATCTGTTCGGGGGAGATGTAGTAGGGCGTGCCGAAGGCTTTGCCGGCCTCGGCCTCGGCGGCTTCTTTGTCGCTGATGGCACGGGCGAGGCCCATGTCGGCCAGTTTCACGACGCCGTCGGTCGTGATCATGATGTTCTTGGGCTTGACGTCGCGGTGGACGAGGCCTTTCTCGTGGGCGTGCTGGAGGGCCTCGGCGACCTGGATGATGAGCTGGAGGGCGTCTTTTTCCTGGAAGCGCTTGTGCTTGGTGATGTCGTCGTGGACGGTGCGGCCGTCGACGAACTCCATGACGAAGTAGTGGAATTCGCCGGCCTTGCCGACGTCGTAGGCCTGCACGATGTTGGGGTGGTTGAGCTGGGCGGCGGCGCGACCTTCGGCGTAGAAGCGCTCGATGAACTGCGGGTTGTTGGTGAACTTGCGTGGGAGGACTTTGATGGCGACGGCGCGGTCGAGGCTCAGCTGTTTGCCCTTCCAGACGGTGGCCATGGCGCCGGCGCCGAGCTTGCCGAGGATTTTGTATCCGGGGATTTTCTGGTTGCTGCGCTCGGCCTCGGCGATCTGCCTGAGCCTTGCCACCTGTCGGCGGGTGACGTATTCGTTATCGACGAGGATCTCGAGCAGGGAGCGCTGGTTCTGGTCCTCGCGAGTCTGCTTGGCCATGCCCAGGGCGTGCTGGACTTCTTCTTGTGTCGCCAGGCCTTGATCGACGACCAGGCGTCCGACGAGCGTTTCGATGTTGGTACCGCCCTTGGCGGCGTCCTGGAGCGCTTCTTCGGTGGAGGCGAGGCTGGGGGGTTCCTGCGCAGCGGCGATGGGGGCCGTGTCTGCTTTGGAGACGGGTGAGGTTTCGGAGAGATCGGGCTTGTTGGGCATTTGGGTCATCGAGTCGTTTTGATCCCCGCGAAATCTCTTCTGGCCTGTGGGCCCTTCCATCCCACCCAAACCCTGGTTCATCGCCGATACCCGTCCTTCACCCGACCAACTTGGCGGGGTTGAGGGACCCCCATCGTTGGCGCGTCGCGGCCGGTTGTCCGAGGGCGCGTGAGGCGGAGCGACAATTGGCTCCATGTTCCCCGGATCGTTCCATCGGCGAGAGGATGGGTCCCTCTGTGAGAGATACGGGGCATTTCTCGATGGGTTCCCCAAACATGAGCCGCACACGGAAAGAATGGTTTGCGGACTTGATGAAATTTCCATGAAAACGGGAACAGTTTGAACTAAAGTGTCGAAGTCTTGATCGGGCGGGAGTCTCTCGCTCGGGCTCGGCTTTCTGCCGACGCCTTCCGGTTTGAGACAATGTCCCTGGAATTGTCCCCGTGGTTCGCGGGGATTGGTGTCGGCATCTCAGGAGTATCGAATGAAAAAGCGTGGGTTCACCCTCATCGAATTGCTGGTCGTGATCGCGATCATCGCACTGCTGATCTCGCTGCTCCTTCCGGCCCTGGGCAAGGCGCGCAAGGCCGCTCAGATGGCCATCAGTCTCGCCAATCTCCGCGGCATCGGCAACGCCAGCGAGATGTACCGCAACGAGAACAAGGGCTACTCGCCCATCCAGTGGATCGGCACCGCGGGCAACCCGCAGGGCAACCCCGCCAACGTCGCCGGATGGGCGACGTGGAGCTCTTGGGGCAAGTACAACAACGGCTGGTGGTACAGCAGCTCGGGCGGAGTCTTTGATCTCTACCCGGCCGACCGCCCGCTCAACCAGTACTGCTACCCGGCGCTCGTGGGCGCAAGGCCGACCGCTCGCGTCGCGGCGACCGACGCGGTTCGTGAAATGACTGAGATGAAGATGTTCCGCGACCCCAGCGACATCATCGGCCACCAGCAGAACTGGCCGGGTCCCAACGGCGGCGTGGGCCTTGGCGTTCGGGGCCCGGCGGTCTCCTGCTACAACGACGTCGGCACGAGCTACCAGTGGTCGGCCAAGTGGTGGGAGCAGGTCACCGGGCGGACCGGCAGCTTCATGGGTGACATGAAGTTCGGACTCAAGCGCCTGCAGCTGGCCGACAGCTTCATCCCCTCGCGCTTCTGCTGGGCGTACGACGAGTACCCCGACATGGTGTGCAACAACACCAACCCCAACTACGTGCTCAAGAACGGGTACGGCGACAACAATCGCGGCAACATGGTCTTCTTCGACGGGCACGCGTCCTACACCGTCCTGACGCCGGGCGCCAACGCCGAGGCGTACAAGAACGAGCGTTACTCGCTGGTCTTCGAGGATCTGGCCATCCCGTAAGGGCCATCCCGTCAAGGCCGAGCAATCCTCAGCACACATCACAGCGAGCACCGCCGAGGTGCTCGCTTTCTTTTTTCCACGAGCGACGGGGGCACCCTTGCGAGACGCACAGGCAACGCGGGCAAAGGGCTATCCTGCTGCATGACGAGCAGCACAGGCACATTTCTGGCGGTCGCGGTGGGCAATTCCAGGACGCGCGTGGGCGTTGTGGAGGGGGGCGTGGTGGGCGAGGGACACTCGTTTCCCAACGACGATGTGGTCGGTCTGGCCGCCCAGATCCACACCCTGCTTGAGAAGAGCGCGACCCAGACGGTCGTGACGGCCTCGGTCAACAACCCGGTCGCCGATCGGCTCGAGGCTACGCTGGGCGATGCGGGCACCGCCGAGATCCTTCGCATCGGGCGCGACATCGAGATCCCGATCCTTCACAGCCTCGACGACGCGACGACCGTCGGGCACGACCGCCTGCTGTGCGCTCTGGGGGCCTTCTCCAAGTCCGGGCAGGCCTGCGTCGTCGTCGATTGCGGAACGGCCATCACCGTCGACTTTGTCGACGGCGTGGGGGCATTCCAGGGCGGGGTCATCGCCCCGGGCGTCAACATGATGTTGCGAGCGCTCCACGAACGCACGGCCGCCCTGCCCCAGCTGGAGTTTGCCCTCCCCGACCCCGCACGCGGGGAGTATGGCAAGGACACCAGGCACGCGATGATGCTGGGGGCTCGAAACGCGGCGGTCGGCCTTGTTCGGCGCACCATCGAGCTCTTCGCCGTCGCGTACGAGGCTTATCCACAGATCGTCGCGACGGGCGGGGACGCCGCGGCGCTGTTTGCCGAGGACGATCTGGTCGAGCACATCGTGCCGGATCTGCAGTTGATCGGTATTGCCCAGGCGTGGCGTGCGGCGGCCGAGGCGGATGAGTGAAGGCAGAAGGACTTTAACGCAGAGGGCGCGGAGAGCGCGGAGAAACGCAGAGAGGAGGGAGTGTGAAAGACAGCAATCCTTCCAGCCCGCATTCTTCACCGCATTCCAATCTGCATTCCTCCGCGCCCTCTGCGTTCGATTCCGCCCCGTTGACCTCACCGCCCGGGCATTGGCGGCTGATGACGGCTCCTAGACCGGGCGCGGTTGCGATCATCCAGCTCTTTGGTGATATCGGTGGCATGCTGGCTCGCCTTGGAATCCGTGGCGCACCGGTCGGCTCGATCGTGTTGCGCGACTTGTGCGGCATCGACACCGGACTTGTCGCGGTGCTCAGTGAGCATGTCTGCCAGCTCATGCCACACGGCGGGCCCGAGGTTGTGCGATGCCTCATCGAGCGTCTCACAACCGCCGGATTCGATTCCGACACGGGGCTCGACCCGCGCTTGACCTACCCCGAAGCCCCGGACCTGCTTTGGGCCCACGTGCTTGAAACGCTCTCGCGGGCCCAGAGTCCCCTCGCTGTCGACATGCTCCTCGCCCAGCCTCCTGCGTGGCGCCGAGCGGGTTGGGACGCGGCTTCGAACACGCTGCCGACCACATCTCCGATGTCGCTCACGGAGAGGGATGTTCGCCTGCATCGCCTCATCGACCCGCCGCTGGTGGTGCTCTGGGGGCGTCCCAACATCGGCAAGTCGACGCTGACCAACGCCCTGGCCGATCGGCCCATCTCGATCGTCGCCGATCTGCCCGGCACGACGCGGGACCACGTGGGCGTGGTGCTCGAACTCGCGGGGCTGGTCGTGCGATTCGCTGACACGCCGGGGATGCGCGATGACCCCGCCGACGGGATTGAACGCGAGGCCGCCGCTCGCGCCGATACGCTCGCGGCCTTCGCAGATCTCGTGATTCTCTGCGGCGATGCGAACTCGCCCCCCCCACCGCCGCCACATCCCGCCGA
Organism: uncultured Phycisphaeraceae bacterium; assembly: GCA_964358855.1. GTDB lineage: Bacteria > Planctomycetota > Phycisphaerae > Phycisphaerales > UBA1924 > UBA2396. The sequence goes on along the minus strand of CAYHQQ010000061.1, from coordinate 16,316 downwards.
CATCAGCTATATCCATGCTTTTGACGAGCGGCCTTTGCCGATCCGACTGGCCTTGCGGTCTGACTTGGGCACGGCACCCTGGCCCCACGACCTGTCGGTCTCAGCGGCCGACGGCACGGGCATTCGCGAATTTGCCCTCGCGGTTCGGGATCGGCTCGTGCCCCCCGCGGACTTGGTGGATCAATCTCCCTGGCGGTTCTGGGACTGGCGGTTCTGGGAGGGGTGAGGACGGCGGGCGGCGTATACTTCCCTCCCAACACCACCCGCCCCGACCGGCCTTCTGACCCCCGAGATTTTGCCCATGAGCGACCCCCAGTTCAAGATTACAGAGCGAGCCGGCCTTGAAGAGTCGAAGCTCAATCAGGACTTCATTGAGTTTCTGCGCAAGTGGAGCTCGCCGATCCTGCTGGTCGCGGTCGCGATCTTCGGCGGCTACGCCCTGTACCAGCGCTTCGAGCGGTCGCAGGCCACCAAGATCGATACCGCGTTCGCCGAATACACAGCGCTGCTCTCGAGCGGCAACCCCAGCCCCGCCTCGCTGATGGAGATCGCCGACACGTACAAGAGTGTCAAGGCCATCGCGCCGATGGCACGCCTCTCGGCCGCCGACGCCTACATGGCCGCGGTGCGGGCCCGGCGGGCTCTTGGGGCGTCGCTCAACCAGGACGGCTCGCTGGCCTCGACCGACGGCGTGCTGACGCCGGCCCTCAAGGAGGAGTACCTGGGCAAGGCTCGCGAGATCTACACCTCGGTGCTCAACGACTGCTCGAAGGTGCCCGAGAGGAAGATCATGTCGCTCTCCGCGGCGTTTGGCCTGGCCGCGGTCGCCGAGAGCGAGGGGAACTTCTCCGACGCGACGTCGCTGTACGAGCAGGCCGCGACTCTGGCGGAGAGCCAGGGCGACAAGCCGCACGTCAAGATCGCCCGCGATCGGATCACGGGCCTGGACAAGCTCAAGACGATCACCGAGCCGCTGTCGGCGGCCGATCTCCCCAAGCCTCCGACGCCGCCGCCGGCGCCGCTGACCCCGGCGGGACCGGCTCCTTTGACACCCACGCCCGGGGCAGCACCCGCCCCGACTCCCGAGGGCACGCCCGCGGCCGCACCAACCACGCCGCCGGCCACGACGCCCATCGTCAATCCGCCAGCCGCCACCCCCACGCCAGCCCCCACGCCAGCCCCCACTCCGGCCCCCACTCCCACACCTGAACCGACGACGCCGCCGAGGTAATGGAGCGGTGCTCGCGACGGATCGATGGACGCGCGGCCGGACTCGCGTCAGACTTTCCCATGCCCAATCGCCCCACCCCCTCAGACCCGCGCGATCAGCCGCTCGCAGGCGAGAGCCTTCTGGCCCGAAGCGGACAGGTCGATCCCGACGCGATTCTGGCGGCGATCGAGGAAGCACAGGAGACCGGCGACGACGATGCGAATCTGCGCACGGTTCGCTTTGAGATCCGGCGCGGGGTTGAAAAGCGTCTGGACAAGTACCTCACCGAGCGGATCACGTTTCTGAGCCGCAACCAGATCCAGCAGCTCATCGACGATGGCGGCGTCACGGTGAACGGGCGCAAGCCCAAGGCGTCGACCAAGCTGAGCGCCGACGACGTCGTTGATGTGGTGGTGCCGCCCCCGCCCTCGAAGGGGACGCAGCCCGAGGACATCGCTCTGGACATCATGTTCGAGGACGAGCACATCATCGTGCTCAACAAGCAGCCCGACATCATCTGCCATCCGGCCCGCGCCCACCGCTCGGGGACGTTGATCAACGCCCTGGCGTTCCATTTCCAGAATCGCTCGAAGTTCGGCGGGGACCTGTCGGAGGTGGGCACGGAGTTCGCCCGCCCGGGCGTCGTTCACCGCCTGGATCGCGACACCACGGGGTGCATTGTTTTCGCCAAGTCCAACGAGGCCCATTGGAAGCTCGGGCACCAGTTCGAGCAGAGGCGGGTCGACAAGAGGTACCTGGCGGTCGTTCACGGACGCATCGAGCCCGTCGTCGACGTCATCGACCTGCCGATCGGCCCGCACCAGTCCAAGGAGAAGGGTTACCGCGAGAAGCAGGTGATCCGCCACGACGAGCTGGGGCGAAACGCGGTGACCATCTACCGCGTGCGCGAGCGGTACAACACCGTGAAGCCGCCGGCCGAGGCGAGCTTGGCATCATTCCCCGGGGGCCCGCCCGCGGGCTGGAACGCACCGGCACCCGAGGCGCGGCGTAAGAAGGCGGTGCACGTGCCCCCCGACCTCGACACGCGATACTCACTCGTTGAGCTCGAGCTCAAGACCGGACGCACCCACCAGATCCGCGTGCACCTCTCGTACCTGGACTGGCCGATCGTGGGCGACGACATGTACGCGGGGGTCGACAAGCTTCCCGACCCGGCCTCGCCCGATGGCCCGCCTCTGATCGCACGCCAGGCGCTGCACGCGGCAATGCTGGGCTTCACGCATCCGATCACGAGCGAGCCGATGCAGTTCACCGCGCCTTTGCGGGGCGATCTCCTGGCCCTCGTGTGGTCGCTACGGAGCAGGTCGCAGGCGGCGGGCACGTTCGAGAGCCATGCGCCCCAGGGAGCCACGGTGGACATCGCCAAGCTGCTGCCCGGCGGGTGAGGGCTCGGTTCCCGCCTTCGTTGATCTGGCGCGGACCAGCGCCGCCCTACTGTCGCCGTGAGCCAAGGACACACCGCCGATGACCGATCACGTGCCAGGAGAGAACGAGCATCCCGTGATGGTGATGGGGGTCGTGGCGGCCAAGGTGCCGTGGATCGTCTGGATCGGCGTGGGCACGGCGATCGTGCTGGACGTCGCGGTTCAGATGGCGTGGAAGCAGTGCGTGGCGGGTGTGCCCGACTCGGCGGGCTTTGCGGCGACGCTCACCCACGCCGCGACCAAGCCCTTGAGCGTGGCGCTGGCGATCCTGATGGCCACGCAGATCTTCAACTGGTCGTGGCTCCTGTCGCGTGCGGATCTGAGCTTTGTGCAACCATTGACGGCCCTGAGCTACCCGATCACCGCGGGGCTCGCGTGGGCGGCGTTTGACGAGCAGATCGGAGCGCTTCGGGCGGGCGGGCTTGTGCTGGTGCTCGCGGGGGTTTGGCTGATCGGCGGGACGGCCGCGAGCACGACGCGGGGAGCTCACGCATGATGATCGAGCCGACGCATCTCCTGGGGCTGGCGATGGTGGTCGCGGCCGCGGTGCTCGAGACGGCGGCCCAGGTGGCGCTCAAGATCGGTGCGAGGCTGGGGGGAGAGGGGCCCAACCTGCTTCGCACGCCGACTGGGCGGTGGTGTGCGGTGATCGGCGTGTTCTTCTTTGTGGTTGAGGGCGTGGTGTGGACGATCGCGCTGCGCTGGCTCGACCTGAGCATCGCCCAGCCCGCCGGGAGCCTGACGTTTGTGTGCGTGGCGCTGGCGTCGCGGGTGTTTCTGAAGGAACGCATCTCGGCGCGAAGGTGGGCGGGGATCGCGCTGATCCTGGTGGGTGTTGCCGCGATAGGAGCGAGCTGATGGCGGGCCAGGGCCATCTCGAGGTGCGGTGGGTCGAGTCGGAGGGCGACATTCCCGCGCAGGTATGGGACGCGTGCTTCGGACCGCCGCACGAGGGGCGGTGGTGGTACCGGGCGATGGAGCGGGGTGGGCTGGGCGATCAGTTCTCGTTCGCGTACGGGATGATCGAGCGGCACGAGGGCGGCCAGGTCACGCCGGTGGGGATCGCGCCGACGTTTGTGATGGCCTTGCCGCTTGAGATCGTCGCCCCACCGGTCCTGCAGCGCGTGCTGCGGGTGCTCGAGCGCTTCACCACGCGACTGACTCGTGTGCGAACGCTGTTTGTCGGCTCGCCCTGCGCCGACGAAGGGCGGCTGGGACTTCTGTCCGGCGTCGATGCTCGCGAAGCGGTTCGCGTCACGCAGGTCGCGCTTGTGGCCCGGGCAAAGACGCTTGGGGTCCGACTCATCGTTTGGAAGGACATGGACGAGGGCCTCTCGCGGGTGCTCCGCGACGAGGCTCCTTCGCACGCCCTGGTCGAGGTCGTCAGCTTTCCTGGAACGCGGACCGCCGTGCCTCCGGGCGGCATCACCGGGTACATGAAGTCGCTCAAGGGGTCCAATCGCAGCAACATCAAGCGGAAGCTCAAACGCAGCGACGAAATGGGCCCGCTCGATGTCGCGGTCGTTCAGCACCCGGACTCCGCCGAGCAGCGTGAGATCTTCGATCTCTTCTGGCAGACGTACACGCGGGCCACGACCAAGTTCGAGCGCCTCACGCCCGAGTTCTTCGCGCTGCTGGCCGCGGCCGAACAGAGCTGGTTCGTGACCCTGCGACACCCTCAGGACGGCAAGCTGGCGGCCTTCATGCTCTGCTTTCGTCTCGGGGACCGCGTCATCAACAAGTTCGTCGGCTTTGATTACTCCATGGACCCGGACTGGTTCTTGTACTTCCGCCTCTTCGCCGCTGCGATGGACTGGGCTTCGTCGATCGGCGCGAGCGAGATGCAGAGTGGGCAGACGGGGTATTCGGCGAAGCTCACGCTCGGGCATTCGCTGGTGCCCCTCACCAATTTCGCGGTCCACCGATGGGGCGTGGTCAACGCGATTCTGCGCAAGGTGGCCAAGGGAATCGATTGGGATTCGCTCGATCACGATCTGGCGGAGAGAGCCAAAGGGGAGAGCGGGAAGAGCCCTTCGACGGGCGCGTGAGGTTGTTCGAAGGATCTCGTCACGCAGCACGCATCATGCCATTTCGCCCCAGCGGGGCGACGGGGTGTAGCCACGGGTGGAGCGAGTCCGCGAGCGCAACCCGTGGTTAATCGCACATCTTGAGCCCTGCCCCGGAGGGGCAGAGGAAGTGCACGACAATAAATCGCGCCGGTTGACGCGCACGCACAAGAGTCCTCATCGTGCGCCTCCATCGCCCCTCCGGGGCTCTGCGCAATTACACTCAACTACCACGGGTTGCGCTCGAAGACTCGCTCCACCCGTGGCTACATTCCGCGACGCCCTCCGGGGTCGAGAGGCAGGAATTCACGTTTCATTTCGTCGCTTTTCAATTCGCATCGCGCCCCTTGGGCCCCTCACGGAGCCATCGCTCCATGTCCAGGTCGGCGTCCTCGACTTCCTGCGATGGTTGCCCCGCCCGGGCAAGCCAGCTCGGCGCAATCGCATCTCCAGACGCGAGCGGGCCCACGTCGTTGCCGCTTGCGCCGTGGGCCACGTCCATGCCGAAGTAGTTCATCCACCACGCGACGCTCGCGCTCTCGACGCACGGACGATCGTCAATCGCGCGGCGCATCGCCTTGGCCTCGTCGATCTCCAGGTGCGTGACAAAGTCCCGCGCGTCGATCGTGGTTGCCCCCGCGACGATCGCCGCGGACACGATCCGCCGGTCGCTGCTGACCACGATGAGCCGCGTGGGTCGGGGCGATTCGGCGATGAGGTCCTCGATGACGTCGTCGGCTTCGCGGTGCACGCCCGCGTAGAGCACGCGGCGTGAGCGCGTGCCCGAGACCAGTCTGGTGATCGTCGCCTGCTCTTCGCCCTCGAGTCGACCGGCCTCGCCGTCGCAGACCAACGTAATGTCGTGACCGGCGTATCGCCCTGTTGCCAGAGCCGAGAGCAAGGCCGAGACCGCGTGCCCGGCCTGACGCGTGCCAGCCCGCCACGCGTGCAGAATGTTGAAGGCGTCGAGGATCAGCATGGGCGGGCCCGATCCGGATCGACGGGGGTGCACTCGGTCGATCTGCCCGCGATGGTCACTCCGACGGCGTGCGACTCGGCACGCTCGCCGCCGTCACGGGCGGGCTCTGACGGTAGATCTGGTCGGCCTTGCCCGCTTCGTGCGAGTACCGCAGGAGCTGCCCCGAGAAGACGACGAGCACGACGACTCCGGCGCCCGAGAGCAGGGCGGCAAAGCCGCGTGATGCGAAGGGGCTGGCCCTCACGAGCGTCGACTGTTCGTCGGGCGATTCGAGGAGGCAGGCCTGGACGAACCGCAGGTAGTAGAACGCCGCGATCGCGGAGTTGACGCCCAGGATGACCACCAGCGGCAGTTCGCCCGCGGAGATGCCCGCGGTGAAAAGCGGGAGCTTGGCGAAGAACCCCAGCAGCGGGGGGAAGCCGAGCAGGCTCATGCTGCACAGCACCATGACCCAGCCGAGCATCGGGCGCGTCTTGCAGAGGCCCCGCAGGTCGGCGAAGGAGTCGATCTCGTGACGCCGGCCGTCGGGACCCGTGCGCTCCAGAGCGGCGAGCACGGCGAACGTTCCGACGTTGGTGAGGCCGTAGCCGAGCAGGTAGAAGAGCACGGCCGAGAGCCCGTTGTCGGCGGCCTGTCCGCCGCCGGGTCCGGCGATGATGCCCACGAGCATGTATCCCGAGTGGGCGATGGAGGAGTACGCGAGCACGCGCTTCACGCTCGTCTGCCAGATGGCGAGCACGTTGCCGACGGTCATCGTGAGTGCGGCCATCACCCAGAGCGTGACGCGGAGCGCCTCGGGCAGCGAGGAGCCCCCGACATCCCCATGATTCCATCGCACGGTGGACATGAGGAGCATGAGGGCGATGAAGCCGGCAGTCTTGGGCACGAACGCGAGGAAGCCCGAGACCTGAGCGGCGGCTCCCTGGTACACGTCGGCGGTGTAGAAGTGCATGGGCACGGCGGCGATTTTGAATCCAAGTCCCAGCACCGCGAGCACCAGTCCGGTCATCGCGGTGCCGTTGATACCCGAGCGTCCGAAGACCTCGGCGATGACGTTGAGCTTGGTGCTGCCCGTGCCGCCGTAGATGAACGCGAAGCCGAAGAGGAAGATGGCGGCGCCCATGGCGCCCAGGAAGAAGTACTTGACGGCCGCTTCCTTGGACCGGTTACGGTTGGTCGAGATGGCGACCATGATGTAGGTGGGCAGGCTCGTGAGCTCGAGCGCAAGGAAGAGCCAGACCAGGTCGGCGGCCGAGGCGCACAGCATGAGCCCGGTGATCGAGAAGAGAAAGAACGCGTAGAACTCGGCCCGGTTGGAGCGGAGGGGATCGAACGTGCGGCGCCCGGCGGCGATCTCGTCCTCGTCGTCGCGGTCGACCGTGCCCGCCGCCAGGAGGAGCAGTAAGAGGCCCACGCCGGCGATCATGACCTTGGAGTACCTGGCCAGGTCGGGGAGCAGCGTCTGGCCACCGGGATTGCGGACCTCGGTGGCGTGCGGCGTGGTGTAGATCGCCAGCACGAGCGAGGCGATGAGCCCGGCGCCCGCGACAACCGCCGACATCTTACGTGTCGAGCGGCTGTGCGACAGGCCCAGCACCATGACGATGCAGGTTGAGGCGAAGAGGGCGATCTCGGGCCAGAGATAGGCCAGACGTTCGATCATCGGGCAACCTCCGCGTCATTCGAATCGACTGGTGCGGGCGCCGTCGCCTCGGCCGAAAGGACCTTGCCCGGCGCAGGCGGCGCGAAGATTCGCACCATGCGGGCGACCGAGGGCTCCAGGGCGTCGAGCGCCGGCTTGGGATACACACCGAGCCACACGCACGCCACCGCCAGCGGCAAGAGCACCAAGACCTCGCGAAGACCCAGATCCGTCGGCAGCGGGCTGTGCGTTGCAGCGGCACCATGCGCGTCGCCATGGCTGTCGTGTGCGTGGGGCTCCTTGAGGGGGCCCCAGACGACCTTGCCCAGCATCATCAGCAGGTACATGGCGGCCACGATCATCCCGACGCCGGCGACGCCGGCGTAGATCGGCCCCAGGTGCCCGCTCGGAGTGGCTCCGGGCACGCGATCACCGAGTGCATTGTGCCCCGACGCCCAGGTGGGCTCGGCCTGGAAGGTTCCCAGGAGGCACATGAACTCGGAGACGAAGCCGTTGAGGCCCGGCAGGCCGACTGAGGCCATGGTGAAGAAGACCATGAAGGTGGACCAGACGGGCATGCGGCGGGCAAGGCCGCCGAGTTCGCGCATGTCGCGGGTGTGGTACCGCTCGTAGATCATGCCGATGAGGAGGAAGAGGGCGCCGGTGGAGAGCCCGTGGTTGATCATGTAGAGGACCGAGCCGCGGATGCCGGTGGAGTTGAGGGCGACCATGCCCAGGATGCAGAAGCCCAGGTGTGCGACCGAGGAGTACGCGACGAGCTTCTTGACGTCCTGCTGCACCCAGCAGATCAGGCCCGCGTAGAGGATTCCGATGATGCACAGCACCGCGATGAACGGGGCGTAGTGGGCGACGGCCTCGGGTGCGTAGGGCAGGGCGAAGCGGAACATGCCGTAGGTGCCAAGCTTGAGCAGCACGCCCGCGAGGACCACAGAGCCTGCGGTGGGTGCCTCGGTGTGGGCCAGGGGGAGCCAGGTGTGGACGGGGAAGAGGGGGATCTTGACTGAGAAGCCGGCCATGAGGGCCAAGAGGACCCAGGACTGCTGCTTGAGGGGCATGGCTGCGGCGGTGCGCTGGAGCTCGGCGAGGTCGTAGGTCCACAGGCCGCCGTGGGTGTGGGCGTGGGTCCAGGCGACGTAGACGAAGCCGGCCAGGGCGATGATCGAGCCGACGAAGGTGTACAGGAAGAACTTGATGGCGGCCTTCTTGCGGTTGGTGGAGCCGAAGAGGCTGATGAGGACGAACATCGGGACGAGCGTGAACTCGAAGCAGATGTAGAAGAGCACCAGGTCCTGGGCGGCGAAGACGCCGGTCATCGCCGCCTGAAGAATGAGGAAGCACGCGTAGTAGGTCTTCTCGCGGGTGCTGATGGCGGTGAACGAGCAGGCGATGCAGATGGGGCCGAGCAGGAGGGTGAGCAGGATCAGAGCCATCGAGACGCCGTCGGCCCCGAGGGAGACCGAGAGGCCCAGGGCGGGGATCCAGTCGGCGGACTGCTGGAACTGCGCGAGGTCGCTGGACTTCCAGTCGTACTGGGTGAGCGACGCAAGGCCGACGGCTCCGGCGATAAGCGAGCCGAGGAGGGCGATCCACTTGGCTTCTCTGGCGGGGCGAGCGGCGATCGCTCCGGCGAAGAGGAGAGGAATGCAGACGAGGCTGGAAAGGAGGCCGAGTGCGTTCATGCGAAGCTCACCCACAGCGCGATGATCAGAAGAAGGGCAAGCCCGCCGGCCATTCCCGACGCGTACCCGTGAAGAACGCCCGACTGGCTGGGCCTGATGGTGCCGCCCAAGGCCTTGGGCACCCAGCCGGTGAGATCAACCAGCCCGTCGACGAGCAGTTTGTCGATGAGGTGGAAGATGTTGGAGACGACCCAAAGGGGCTTGACGATGAGGTAGTCTTAGAACACGTCGACGAACCAATTGTAATAATCGCCCCGGGCGAGAGAGCCGAATTTCGGCAGCAGGGCGTCGGCGGCGGCGGTGGCCGCCGTCGTCCGGCCCTTGTAGTGCAACAGGTACGCGATGAAGATGCCGAGCGCGCCGATGCCGCCCGAGGCCCAGTACATCACCTGTGAGTGCGGGTTGAAGCCCAGGAAATCGCCCGCGTGGAGCTGGCCCGGGCCACCCGCCTGGTTCTCCAGGTCGAGCTGGAACATCGGCATGAAGGGCTTGGCGTGCCCGGCCTGGTGGCCGGCGGCCGGCGCGTGCTCGGCGGCGGGCGCGGCGTGCTCTTCGTGCGTGAACGGCGTCTCAAATGCGGCTGAGCTGTTGGCGACCATGCCACCGACCCAGCCGGCGTGTCCGCCGCTGGGAGCAGGCAGGAAGATGATGAGTACGCTCGCAATCGCGAGTGTGCCGAGCACGAAATTGATCGCCAAGCCGGGCGGATGCGGATGAAAATCGTGGGCCGCGTCCTTGGCGTGGGCGTCGGCGTGGGCCGCGTCCGCGACCGGGGCATGAGCGTCGTGACCATGATCATCCGCGTGATCGGCGTGCAGCTCATCACCCGGTTCGAAGTACTTGGGTCCGACAAACACCCGGAAGAAGACGCGGAACGTGTAGTACGCCGTCAGGCCCGCGGTGAGCAGAAGTACCCAGCCCAGCATGTTGTAGGCGTACCCCTGGGTGGTGAAGGCCTCGGCGATGATCATGTCCTTGCTGAAGAAGCCCGCGGTGAACGGGAAGCCCGAGAGGTTCAGGCACCCCACGAGCATCGCGAACCCCACGACGCCCCAGCCCTTCATCCACGCGACACCCGAGAGCTTGCGGAGGTCGAGCTGGCCCGCGAAGCCGTGCATCACCGCTCCGCACGAGAGGAAGAGCATCGCCTTGAAGAACGCGTGGGTGAAGACGTGATTGGCGGCCCCGTTGGAGGACAAGACGCCCAAGCCGGCGAACATGTACCCCAACTGCGAGACCGTCGAGTACGCCATGATCCGTTTGATGTCGAACTGGGCCATGCCGATGGTGGCCGCAAGCAGAGCGGTGAGGCCGCCGGTCCAGGCGACGATCGGGAGTGCGTACTCGCTGCACAGGAAGAGCGGGTAGGTGCGGGCGATGAGGAAGACGCCCGCGGTCACCATGGTGGCGGCGTGGATCAGGGCCGACACGGGCGTCGGGCCTTCCATGGCGTCGGGGAGCCAGACGTAGAGCGGCAGCTGGGCCGACTTGCCGAACGCACCGATCATGAGCAGGATCGGGATGATCTGGACATGCAGGGGGATGTCGTTGATGCGCTGATTCTGAAGGTAGCCGATGTAGACCTGGGCCTTCTCGAAGATGACGCGATACTCGACGCTGCCGAAGTGCACGAAGGTCAGCATGATCCCCAGGGCGAGCCCCAGGTCGCCGATGCGGTTCATGATGAAGGCCTTTTTGGCCGCCGCCACCGCCGAGGGCTTCTGGTAGAAGTACCCGATGAGCAGATAGGAGCACAGGCCCACACCCTCCCAGCCCAGGTAGAGCAGGAGGAGGTTGTCGCCCATGACCAGGCAGGCCATGCTGAAGACGAACAGGTTGAAGGCCGCGAAGAAGCGGCAGTAGCCCGGGCCCACGTCGTGGGCCATGTACTCGCTGGCGTAGAGGGCGATGAGCGTGCCCAGGCCGGTGACAAACAGCATCCACAGGAGCGTGAGGCCGTCGATGTAGAACGAGACGTTGGCGGTGAACTGCTGTCCGGCGGCACTCCCCCAGCGGAAGGTGATCCAGTCGAAGCCGTTGACGATCGTGGCGTGCTCGGAGGCTCCGCCGCCCATGTACATGGCCAGCACGATGAAGAACGAGGCCGCGAGCAGACCGACGCTAGCGAAGGCCGGGAGCTTGCTTTTGACCTTGAGCATCGCGAAGAGGCCGCAGAGGCCAAATCCGATGAGCGGGAGCAGCGGCACGAGCCCCGCGAGCGCCATCGCGCCGCCCGTCTCCGTTGCCGGGAGGGCCGCGTGTGCCGCCAGTGTGAGGATTTCTGTCATCATCAGGTCCACTCATCCGATTCCGCCGGAGTCCGGCTCTCGCACTCGCCCATCACATCCGGTCAACCCCCATCAACCCCCATCAACCCCCCATCAACCCTTGAGGCTCTGCCATTCGTCGGCGCTCAAGCTTTCTCGCTTGCGGAAGAGCAGGACGACCAGGGCCAACGCCATCGCGGCCTCGGCCGCCGCCACGGTCACCACGAAGATCACGAAGCTCTGTCCCGTGTAATCGAACCAGAAACGTCCGAACGCGATCAGGGCGATCCCCGCGGCCTGGAACATCAGCTCCGTGCACAGGAACATGATGATCAGGTTCCGCCGCGTGAGAAAGCCAACGACCCCCATCACAAACATCGCCACCGCGACGAACAGGTAGTGGGCGAGGGTCGCCTCGTGCATGGGTGCGGCGGCCGCCTGGGCCAGAAGGGTCGTCATACCACACCTCCGGCCTGATCGCTCGAGAGCATGTCGGCGTGGGCCTTTTTGGCCTCTTCGTCGAGTTCGACCTGCTTACGCGAGAGCACTACCGCGCCCAGCATCGCCATCAGCAGGATCACGCCGGCGATCTCGATCGATCCGGGGTGCTCGCCCAGCAGGTTGAACCCGACGTTCTCGACGTTGTACGGCGAGACACCCTCGGGCAGCGGGATGGTGCGGGCCGTGCCCGACAGCGGCTTGATCGTGACGGTCTTCGCCCCGGCGTTGATGGCGACCTCGTCGGTCTGGGCGATCTCGATGCCGGCCTTCTTGAGCTCGTCGCGGAGACGCCGGGGCATCTCGTTGAGGACGCCCGCGTCTCGCGACTCGACGCTCTTGCCCAGCGGGTGGAGCCGCATCGCGCCGGCGCCCGTTGCCTGGACATCCTCGCGGACATCGCCCAGGTTGGTGACGCCCTTGAACATCATCGCGGTCAGCGCGGCGAGCAGGAGGAACGAGACGAACGAGGCGGCAATGGGCTCGCGGGCCACGGTGTCGTAATCGAGCTCGCCCGAATCGTCGCCCTCGGCCGAGGCCTGTGACGCGAGCATGATGACGAAGAGGTAGGTGATGAGGATCGCGCCGGCGTACACGATGATGAGGGCGAAGGCCATGAACTCGGCGGCGAGGATCAGGTAGAGGCCGGCGGAGGCGACGATGGTGAGAATGAAGTAGAGGGCCGCGTAGACCGGCCTGGGGTGCGTGATGACCCGCAGGGCCGAGCCCAGGGCGACGGCGGCGAAGATGTAAAAGAAGATGTTGGGATGGTGCTCGAAGTTCTTGAGCGTGAGGGCGAGCAGAACGACGCCCCCGGCGAGACCGGCGATGGTCGCCCCGATGAACTGGGCGGTGAGGCCCCGCCTGGGCAACGCCATACACACGCCGATCGCGCCCAGGGCGCACATCGTGAAGAGAATGACCGGGTTGATGAGCTGTTCCAAATCGATCCGCCCATGAGGCCCGCACCGGCGCGGGCCGACGCGAGCGAGTTTCCACACAGACCAGCCCCACTCCCCAACCTCGCTCCGTTGTCCCAACACGGCCCAACCTACCAGAAACACAATCCACGACCGGCGCCCGCACCAAAGCGGGTGGCCGGAAGGTGGAGAGGATAGTTTCAACGGACCAAACCTTCAACCGACCGGGGCGGCAATTGCCAGGCCTCAGCCGCAATGCTGTGAACTAAAGCTCCTTGCCTTTGACCCCGAAGGGGTCATCGTCAATAGCCGGGGGCGCAGCCCCCGGTGAGACGGTGAATGGCTCTGGACCCCGGAGGGGTCCGCCGTTGGCGGTCCGACACCGCAACGCGTCCGGGCCGACCCCTCCGGGGTCGCACTATGTTTTTCCGTCTTTCCGGGGGCTGCGCCCCCGGCTATTGACGTTCAGGCCTCCGGCCTGGAATGCAGTCTGGGGTTTGTGATTCCCGCCTAGGGCTTCAATTCACGATGCCGTGCCGACCGAGCGTTTTCCACGGGTTTGGCCTATTGGAGGGCCCGGCGATCGGTTACGATCCGCCACGCGATGACCCGGACCCCTGCGATCCTCAATGCCAAGGCTCTTCGGGCTGTCGGCTGGAGACGCTGGCTCCCAAATGCCATCACGCTTTCGAGGCTGGTCCTGTCGGCGGTTTTCTTTGTGCTCGCGGGACTTTGGGTCGCCCCCAAGGGCGCGGGGTGGTCGGGCGGGTCGTTCTCCGCTCCTGATCTGGACCTCCTGATCGCGGCCGCCTGCTTTGGGATTGCGGCGGGCACCGACGCCCTCGACGGGTATTTGGCCCGTAAATGGGGGGCCGTGACTCGGTTTGGCCGGATCATGGACCCGTTTGCGGACAAGATCCTGGTGGTCGGGGCGTTTGTGATGCTGGCGGGGCCGCAGTTCAACGTGTTGGGCCCCGATGGCGGCCGCCTGCAGATCACGGGCGTGGAGACATGGATGGTGGTGGTGATCCTTGGGCGAGAGCTTCTGGTGACGTCGATCCGGGCGGTGCTGGAGGCGGAGGGGACGGATTTCTCGGCCCAGCTGACGGGGAAGCTGAAGATGATCCTGCAGGCCGTGGCGATTCCGGTGGTGATCGTCACGCCTGCGGTGGCATCGGTGGCGGCGGGGACCACGGGGCACCTGGTGGTGATGCTGACGATGTGGCTGACGGTGGCGGCGACGGTGGCGAGCGGGCTGCCGTATGTGGTTCGGGGGCTGCCGGCTTTTCAGCGGAATGACTAATGAGCGCCGGTCGCTGGCTTGCACGCCGACGCTGAGTCCGCGAAGCCTCGGAAGCCCGGCGCCTTTCCCTTCAGACCGATTCCGCTGCATTCGCGGGCTTCTTACGGAACTCAGTCCATTCCACTGCTCTCCGGGGCCTCAAGTTCGCCCTGGGCCGTGCCGCTTTCCAGAGGCATGCCGCAAGCATCGGCCCAACTCGTGATGGCCTCGAACAACTCGGGGCGTTCACGAAAGCCATAGGCAACCAGATACCGCGCATGGCCTTTGCCGTCACGAAGCACGAGTCGGCACTGGCGAGTTGGAAAGCGGTCCTCCGACCTCGCATTTGGGCCCTTGAGAAACTCAACGGCGAGCACATTCTCAGGCCGAATGACGACCTGGATGCCGGGGAATTCCACCGATCCATCGTGATGGAGCCTTACGAGGCCGTACCGGGCGGCACCCTTTCCCACGATGACCTGTTGGATGAGTCCAGTCGGAAGGACGCACGCAAAGAAACCGGCGCCGAAATGCATGGCGCTCGTGAAAGAGGTTGGATTCAAAGCCGCGGCACTTCGAGTGAGCACGAACACGATTGCACACCCGATTGCTCCAAGAATCATTGCCACGGCCACCCACTTAGCGTTAGCGACGCTTCGGAAGACCTCGATGTACTTCCCTGCTGGGTCGCCAAAGCTCGGTGTGTGGATGGCGAACCGACTTCCGCTCAGGCAGTAGTACCACTCGGTCGGCCCACGAAATGAGACAAATCGACGGGCATCCGGATCCGAAGCCCCTTGGGTCGTGATCGATCGGAAGAAGGGCCTTTGAGTGAGCAGCACTGCAAAATGGTATTCCCCTGCCGATTCGCGCCACCAACACCTGGCCTCCTGGGATGCCACGGTTGCCTGGCCCTGGAACGTGGACATCCAAAAATGAAAAGAGCCCTTCCAGGTTTACCTGAAAGGGCTCAAAAGTCGGCGATGACCTACTTTCCCGCGGTGCAGTATCATCGGCAGCGTCAGCTTAACTACTGTGTTCGGGATGGGAACAGGTGTTGCCCGACGCTTGTTGTCACCGACAAACCAAGTGGACGACGTTAATCGTCCACGAAGCTGATCCGGTAGAAGTCGAACGCAGAGCGGCAAACCGGTTGGCCCGAGGGCCTTCCGCGTTGGTCGCTCAAAGGACGTGCAGTTGAAATCTGTTCAAGAAACGAATTGAACCCAAACGAATTTGAAACCAGAATCGAAACCAGAGCAGCGTCCGGGCCACAAGCGGTCCTGTGACCGTGTGCCGCGGCGGCTGGTTGGTGTGACCAAACATTCGACCGTTAGTACCGCTCAACTCAAGGCCTTTCAGCCCGTACATTTGCGGCCTATCAACCTGGTGGTCTTCCAGGGGTCTTTCGTATTACTACTAGCAAGCCTCATCTCTGGGGGGGCTTCCCGCTTAGATGCTTTCAGCGGTTATCCCTGCCCAACGTAGCTACCCAGCTATGGACCGAGCGGTCCAACTGGATCACCAGGGGTATGTCCAACCCAATCCTCTCGTACTAAGGTTGACTCCCATCAAGCTTGCGACGCCCACAGCAGATAGGGACCGACCTGGCTCACGCCGGTCTGAACCCAGCTCGCGTACCACTTTAATCGGCGAACAGCCGAACCCTTGGGGCCGCCTTCAGTCCCAGGATGTGATGGGCCGACATCGAGGTGCCAAACCGCGCCGCCGCTATGGGCGCTCGGGCGCGATCAGCCTGTTATCCCCGGGGTACCTTTTATCCGATGAGCTACGACCCTTCCATTCGGGATCGCAGGATCACTAGAGCCTACTTTCGTAACTGCTCGTCCCGTCGGACTCGCAGTAAAGCCGGTTTATGCTCTTGCACTCAGGGCACGGTTGCCATCCGTGCTGAACCGACCTTTGCACTCCTCCGTTACTCTTTGGGAGGAGACCGCCCCAGTCAAACTACCCGACACCAGTTGTCCCTCGCCCAGATTCATGGGAATCGAGGTTAGACCATCAACTTACTCAGGGTGGTATTTCACCTATGGCTCTTTCCCGGCCGGAACCGGGACGTCAAAGCCTCCCACCTATGCTACGCAGAATATGCTAATGGTCAACAGGAGCCTATAGTGAAGGTCCACGGGGTCTTTCCGTCTTGCTGCGGGTAGGCGGCATCTTCACCGCCACTACTATTTCACCGAGTCGGTCGTGGAGACAGTGATCCAGTGATTACGCTATTCATGCGCGTCGGAACTTACCCGACAAGGAACTTCGCTACCTTAGGACCGTCATAGTTACGGC
>CAYHQQ010000060.1:0-22981 GCA_964358855.1 uncultured Phycisphaeraceae bacterium | reverse complement strand
TCACCCGCGAGGCCTACAAAAAACGATTCCAGCAGGCTAACTGAATGGCATTCCAGCGTGGGGCGGTCAGTGGTACCGGGGCGGAGCACTGACCGCCCTTTACCGTTTGGGCTTTCGTGGATCGGCGTGGGGCGGTCAGTGGTACCGGGACATCGTCATTGCGAGGGCGCGGTGAGGGCTTTGAGGAGTTCCATGGTGGTGCTGTTGTTGGGGCTGGAGATGAGGAACTCGCCGGCGAGTGCGGCCCAGAGGGCCAGGAGGACGAGGATCGCGGTGTCGAGGCGGGCCCAGGGGAGGCGGAGGTAGCGTTTGGCGGCGGTGGACCAGAACCACCATGCGAAGAGCAGGATGAGGACGAGGGAGATCGACGCGAAGTGCCGGGAGAGGAACGCGGAGGCGACGCGGGTCCAGTGGTCGTGGTGCGTGCCGGGTGAAACAGTCACTCGGTACCACTCCAGGCTGGCGATGACCTGGGCGTGGCGGAGTGTTGGGGCGATGAGGCCCAGAAGCGGGACGCACAGGGACCAGTACGCGGCGATGCGGAAGATGTGGGCGGGGCGGACCTTGGCCCGGCGCATGGTGGTGGGGAGGAGGAAAAAGCTGAGGGGGATGAGGACTGCGAAGGCGAGGAGGATTTCGACGGCGCCGAGCGGCACGTCGAATGTGCCCCTTCCAACGCGCGTGACGTTCGCGTAAGGGAAGGCCCAGGAGAGCCAGTCGTGCAGAAGCGCCGCCTGAGCCCTGCCGCTCCCGCGCACGTTGATGCTGGTGATTCTGCCGGGCGGAGCTGGGAGCGGCCAGTCCCGGTAGTAGAGGTGATCGGCGAGGATCAAGAAGGCGGTGAAGAGGCTCGCGGCAAGGTGGGAGAGAAGCAGGCCAAGGCCCGCAAGCTGGAAGAGTCGCGTGGGGACGGTCTTGAGTCCCAGTGTGAGGCGGGACCAGAGGTGCCCGGGGAAGAGGACGCGGATCCATGAACGAATCAGCGACCCCGCGAGGGCGTTAATGGAGCCTTTGGCGTGCTCGAAGGACCAGGCGGGGGGCGGGATGGTGTTGAAGATTTCGGTCCAGCGGATTTCGAGGCCGCACTCGGGGCATTGGCCGGTGAGGGGGCATTCGCCCGCCCACGCGGCGATCTGACCGGAGAGGTCGTAGTCGCAGCGAGGGCATTGGTGGGCGGGGGAGTTCAATGTGAGAGGTTACGAGGCGGGGGAGTGGGCGGTTGCGGGGAGAGAGAATGATCGGCCACCCGCGTGGCGACTTCAATATTCCTTTCGTGTGGGCGAGAAGGACCCAATCGATTGTCGTGCGCCCAAGCACTGATGGCCCTTTGACCGTTGTCGCAGTTTGTTTGCAAACGAAGGGCCATCAGTGGTACCGGCGCTGATTAGGGAACGGTGATGGGCGAGCGGCCGGGGAGGAGTTCGTTGAGGACGGCGGGGACGTAGTCGGAGAGGCCGGGGATGAGGAAGGAGAGTGCGAAGGTGCCCACGGCGGCGAGGCAACCCAGAATGATGGTGATGAGCCAGGCTTGCGGGAGGCGGAGGTAACGAGAGATGGCGGCCCACCACCAGGAGAGGACGAGGGTGCCGATGAGAACGGCGATGATTTTGGAGGCTTGGTTCTCGATGAGCTGCTGGAGCCAGCTCCAGGGGCCGGTGGGGGTGAGGCTGTTCCAGTTGTGGAGCGTGCCAATGTCTCCAAAGGACCAGCCCAGTGTCAGGAGCGCGGGCACGCAGACGCCGGAGAAGGGGATCAGCCAGAGGCTGTAGATGCCCACGCGGAGGATGTGGCGCGGCTGGACCTTGTGCTTGCGGAGTGTGGCCGGAGCGACGAACAGGGTGAGGGGCATGATGACCATGAAGAGGAGGATCATGCAGGCGGCCTGGGGCGGTGAGGCGCGGGAGCCGCGTGCGGAGAAATCGATGTAGGGGAAGAGCCAGACTTCGGTGTGGACGGCGCGCTGGGCGAGATGGTCGAGGAAGGTGGGCGCCTGGATGGAGGCCGCGGGGGTGCCGATTCCCGAGCCACGGGTCAGGCGCATGCCGCTGGCGAAGTACACGAGGGAAGTGGTGAAGTTGTGCTGGGCGTCACAGTAAAGAAAGAGGGCGATGGCGATGACGTGGGAGACGAGAAAGCCCCCCAGGCCGATGAGCACGGCGCGCCAGAAGTTGAAGGCACAGGCCATGGGCACGCCGGCCCAGAGGCGTTTGGGGCGGTGGAGCCAGGAGACGGTGCGGAGGAGTGCCCATGCTTTGGAGAGAGGCGGGCCCTTGGCGTGCTCGAAGGACCAGGGTGCGACGGTGAAGACGGGGCGGAAGATCTCGTGCCAGGTGAAAGTGAGGCCGCACTCGGGGCACTGGCCTTGGAGCGGACACTCGTCGGTCCATGCGGCGATCTGGCCGACGAGGTCGTAGTCGCAGCGCGGGCAGAGGTGAGCGGGTTCGTTCACGATGGTGTTACGGGAGAGGCGGGGGTGTCGGTGCACTTCCCCCGAGAGATGCGGCGAGTTCGCCGATCTGGCCCGCGGGGGTCCACTGGCTCATGCCCTGCTTCCAGGCGAGGGTCTCGCGGGTGAGTTTGCCCTGGGAAGCGAGCTGCTTGAGGGTTGCGGGGTCGAAGGGGCCGGCCTGTTTGCCCTCGATGGCGAGGAAGAAGTGGGCGGCGGAGAGGGGGGGAGGGGAACCGGCGGACGGAGCGTTCGCCATTGAGGAGGCCATCTGCTGGCCCAGGGCGAAGCCGGCGCCCATGCCCATCGTCTGGCCCATGGCGCCGCCCGCGCCCGAATTCGGGTTGCCCATGGACTGGGCGGCGTTGAACTGCATGTACTTGCTCATGTCGCCGACCATGCCCATGCTCGTGCGCTGGTCGAGGACTTTTTCGACCTCGGGCGGGAGGGAGATGTTCTCGATGAGGAAAGCGGTGATCTCGAGGCCGTACTCGGCGACCATCGGGCTGATCTTGTCCTTGATGAACTTGCCGACCTCGTCGTAGTTGGCGGCCAGGTCGAGGGCGGCGATCTTGGACTCCCCAAGGACGTCGGCGAACTGGCTGACGATGAAGTTGCGGAGCTGGTCGGTGATGCCGTCGGCGTCGAAGCGGGGGTTGGTGCCGACGATCTGCTTGAGGAAGAGGGTGGGGTCGGCGATGCGGAAGGCGTAGGAGCCAAAGGCGCGGAGGCGCAGTGGGCCGAACTCGGGGTCGCGGAGCATGATGGGGTTGGCGGTGCCCCACTTGCAACCGGTGAACTGGCGGAGTGAGACGAAGTAGACCTCGGCCTTGAAGGGGGACTCGAAGCCGTATTTCCAGCCTTGGAGGGTGGCGAGCAGCGGCAGGTTCTGGGTTCGCAGCTCGTAGGTGCCGGCGATCTTGAAGATGTCGGCGACCGACCCTTCGTTGATGAAGACGGCGGCCTGGCTCTCGCGGACGACGAGCTTGGCGCCGTTCTTGATCTCGTTGTTGTGGCGTTCGAAGCGGTAGACGAGGCGATCGCTGCTGTTGTCGAGCCACTCGACAATGTCGATCAGTTCGCCGGTGAGTTTCTTCCAGATGTCCATGCGGTCACTCCCTATAGGTGCACGAATTGTACCGGAGTGTTGGGGATCGGGACGCGGCGATTTCGAGACGCCCGGCCGGGCGATTTTTGGCGGTCAGGATGTGGGAAGGGTGCCCACGAACTGCTCGAACGTCGAAAGGGAGGCTTGGGGTTTGAGCCAGTCGATGAATCGGTGGAGACGATCGACCAGGGGCTGGCCGGAGTGCCGGGTGACGTGGGCGGGGAGCTTGTACTTGGAGAGGTCAACGAACTCCCACGGGTGGAAGTAGAAGACGGCGTAGCGATCGGTCCGTAGGACGCGTCCAACGGCGTGGCGGTAGATCGGCTGGGGGAAATTTTTGAAGCTGAGCCAGAAGAGCGGGAAGCGGATGAGGGGTGTGACCGAAGCGGGGATGCTCACGAGCGGGCCGCTGGTGGAGTATCCACGGGGCATGCGCAGGTTGTTGTAGCGCCCGGGGAGCCAGGTGGGATGGGTGGACGAGTGATAGCGGAAGCCTGCGGCGGCGAGGGCGGGTTCGTCGACCGCGGCCATGCGGGGCATGCGGAAGCCGACGACGGGCTTGTGCACGATGGCTTCGAGGGCCTCGCGCGAGCGGAGGTAGTCGGTTGGGGGAACGGCCTTGTGGACCAGGCCGTGGGAGGCGATTTCGTGAGCGGTCGCGACCTTGCGGACGAGGTCGGGGGCGTTGGAAGCGAGGGAGACGGTGGTGAAGAAGGTGGCGGTGGCGCCTGAGTCGGCCAGGAGACGATGGACAACTTCGAGGCCGCGAGCGCCGACGTCGAACTGTTCACTCTGGGAAATCCTGAGTCCGCGTTCGGCGGGGAGGTCGAACTCTTCGGCGTCGAAGGAGAGGAGGACCCTTGGCGGGCCTTGGTCAGGCATGTCGCCCTCTCAATCCTCGTCGAAGTACGACTCGGCCGCGTCTCCCAAGTCCCCGCTCTTGTTGAACTTGGACTTGTAATCGTCGTTGAAATAGCTGGTGGGCTCGCCGGCGAGTTCGTTGAGTTCGGCGTCGGTGAGTTCTCGGTCGGGGGCGTCGGCGACCATCGCGCCGGAAGTAGCGCCCAGCTCGACGCCGCGAACGATGCGGCGATCGCCTCGGTCGCGCTTGATGCCGCCCTTTTGGACACCCTCGCGCAGGGCGATGTGGGTGGCGGGGTCCAGGGCCATGTCGCCCTCGCGCTGCTTGCGTGGGCGGACGACGATCTTGACGGGGACCTCGACGAAGGGGAGTTCCTCGCGGAAGCGGTTGAGCATGAAGCGCAGGAAGTTGTTGTGCATCAGCTCGGGGTCGTTGACGACCATGGTGATGGTGGGGGGACGCACGCCCGTCTGAGCGACGTAGTAGACCTTGGCGTGCTTGCCGGTGGTGTCGGAGGGGGCGCGGGTCTCCATGACGCGGCGGACGAAGCGGTTGAGCACGCCGGTGGTGACGCGGGTCGACGCCTGCTCGCCCAGCTCGAAGGCCAGGTTGATGGTGGCGCGGACGTTGCGTCCGCTCTTGCCGCTGATGAACGCGATGGGGGCGTAGGTGAGCCCGCCGAGCTCCTTGCGGAGGTAGGTCTCGTAGTCGGCGGTGGTGATGGGGACGCCCTTCTTGTTGGGCTTGCCCTCCACCAGGTCCCACTTGTTGACCACGATGATCGTGGGAGTGAAGGTCTTCTGAAGGAGCATGGCGACCTGCTCGTCGACCTGGCTGATCTTGGCGGTGGCGTCGATCATGAGCAGGGCGACGTCGGCACGGTCGATCGAGCGCTTCACGCGGTCGAACGCGTAGTGCTCGATCATGTTCTGGAAGCTCTTGGCGCGGCGTACACCCGCGGTGTCGATCACCAGCACGCTCTTGGATTTGCCGTGAACGTCGAGGTCGAATCGCACGTCGACGGCGTCGCGCGTGGTGCCGGCGATCTCCGAGACGATGACGCGGGGCTCGCCCGCCAGGGTGTTGACCAGAGTGCTCTTGCCGGCGTTGCGCTTGCCGACGATGGCGACCTTGAGGTCGACCTTGGGCTCGGGCTCGGGCTTGTAGGCGGGGAGAGCG
Source organism: uncultured Phycisphaeraceae bacterium (assembly GCA_964358855.1). Taxonomy (GTDB): domain Bacteria; phylum Planctomycetota; class Phycisphaerae; order Phycisphaerales; family UBA1924; genus UBA2396. The sequence goes on along the minus strand of CAYHQQ010000060.1, from coordinate 17,386 downwards.
TCGTAGAGCGCGTCGAGGAACTCGCGGCGCATGTAGTTGCTCTTGGCGGAGATCATGAGGGGCTCGCCAAAGCCAAGGCCGGCAATCTCCTGGGCGTGGGCCTCCCAGCGGGGGCCGTCGGTCTTGTTGGCGACCACGCGGATCTCGGGGGCCTTGCTCGCGGCTTTGCCCTTGATTTCCACGGCGGCTTCGGTCTTCTTGGCTGCCTTTTTGAGGGCGGGGGAGCCTTTGGACTTGGTCTGGGCCTTCTCGGCGGCGGCTTTGGCGGCGACTTTGCCGCCCTTGGTGCCCGGGCCCAGGCGGCGCTCGCGCAGCAGCGTGGCAATCGTGAGATCGACGGGCGTGGGGCCCGACTGGGCGTCCAGGACGAACAGGACGAGGTCGGCGTCGCCGACCGCCTGGCCGATCTGGAACTCGATGGAGTTGGTGAGGGTGTGGAGGTCCTCGCCGACCTCGTCGAAGCGCTCGCCTGGGGCGGTGTAGGCCCCGAAGCCGCCAGTATCGACGAACTCGACGGGCTTGTGGGGCTTGGGCTTGCCGCTCTCGCGGAAGGGTGGCTGGAGGTCGACGATCGCGGTGACGCGGTCTCGCGTGACGCCCGGGGTGGGGTCGACGATCGAGACCTTCGCCCCGGCGATCATGTTCATGAGGGAGGACTTACCGACGTTGGGCCGGCCGACAATAGCAACACGTGGAATAGGCACGGGGCATGGTAGGTGAGCCCGAGGGGCCACACGGCCGTTGGCAGGTCCCAGGCGTCAGGGAATGATGGCGATCTTGGGGCACTTTGGCGTCTCGCTCGCGGACGCTCGGGGCTCGTTCGGCCTCTTGACCGGGATCATCATGACGAGCGAGACGACCAGGGCAACGCTGGAGAAGCAGGCGACGGGGAAGGTCCAGCCCATCGACTTGAACCCGCTGTTCATGAAGTTCTGCGAGGGGACGCCGCTCTTGGGCATGGTCATCAGGGCCGCGTCGTACTGCCAGGAGCCTTCGGCGAGCTCGCCATCCTTGGGTTGCTGACCGCGTTTGGTGGTGGGGTAGTGGAGGCGGGCGGACTTGAAGCCACCCTGGGTCTGGAACTCGTAGAAATCGAACGTCCAGTCTTTTTTGTGGAGCTCGCCCCAGGTTTCAGGGTCCACGCCCGCCCGCTGGGTGCGGGTGACGAGGACGAGTCGGTCCTCGGTCTTTCCCGACTTCATCTCGGCCGAGACGGTCTCAAAGTCGCGTCCGGTGTACTCGGTGAAGCGAAGGAGGCGCATCCAGTCGCGATGAGCGGCCAGGCCATGGGTCGCCAGAATGTCGTGCTGGCGGCTGGGGATGGAGACTTTGAGGCGAAGCGTCTCTGTGCCGTAGTTCACGACCAGGGTGCGGTTGTCGTTGTCGGATCTCTCATCGACGAGGGTGATGGGCTTGCCGGCGTAGGTGAACTCGCGGGTGTCGAGGTCCTGGAAGGCAAAGAGCTGGGGCTTGTGCTCGCGGTAGTACGCGGCGATGCGCTGGACGAGCAGCGGCGTGCTCAGCGAGAGGGCTGCGGCGGAGAGGAGCGCGACGATCGTGGTGCGGGAGAGCTTCATGGGTGTGTGTGCCCGAACGCTCGGTCAGTGTTCCTTCTTGGGTGCTGCTTGGTGTGTTTCGCCCTCGACGTGGGCGTGCGAAGCCTCGAAGAGCGCGGGGGTCGTGCCCTTGCGGGCCTTGTTGGCGTTGGCGGTGCTGCCCTCGAGCGAGTCGGTCTCGCCGCGGAAGCCCTTGTGTCCGGCGTGGGCGTGGTGGTAGTGGGCCAGGGCCTCTTCGAGGGTGGTGGCGTAGAGGTCGGGGCCGAGCTTCTCCTGGAGCTTCTTGAGCACCTCGGGGTGCGGAAGGCCGTAGTCGGAGACGTGGTGCTCGAGCTCTGCGGCGAGGTCGCGCTTGGTCTTGGCGGCGACGGCCTCCTGGGCCTTCTTGAGCGTGTCGTTGAAGGCCTGGATGCGGGCCATCGACTCGATGGTGAGGTGGTTTTCCAGCGCCTGGGTCTTGAGGAGGGGCGTGGGCATGGCCAGGAGTTCGCCGGCCCGGATGTCGAGCAGTGCGGGGTGGACGTCGGGGAGGTAACGGCGCTCGATCTCGGCGTAACGCTTCTCGACGGCGCCGATGTAGATCGAGCCGCTGTAGACGGGGACGCCGGCCTTGGTCTGGGCCTTGACGTAGGAGGGGAAGGGGAGGGAGACGTCGATGCCGCCGCCGCCGGCGACGACGGGATTGAGCTTGGTGACGTCGATGTACCCGCGGTTTCCGATGTCCAGGAAGGTGAAGAAGAGGAAGAGGATGAAGGCGAGGATGGTGAAGCCGAAGATGATCGCGTTGATGGGGTTGTCGTGCTTGAGGTGCATGAAGTAGAGGAGCACGAGGGTGCACTTCACCGTGGCGATCGACATGGCGATGACGACGTTGATCCACAGGGGGAACTCGATGCCCATGGCGTGGGTCGCCCACTTCTCGGTCTGTGCCAGACCCACGGTGAGAACGGTGAAGAAGATCAGGATGCCCAGGATGAACCTGAGCGTGAACGCCGACGTGACGTGGTGCCCGGCGTCGGGGTGATCGCCGTGCGGGTCGGCCTCGTCGAAGGCCTTGTTGGGGACGTGGGCGTCGATGTTGCTGGAGTGGACCATGGATTGGGGCATCCCTATGGGGTGCAAGAGCGGAGACAAGGCGGGATCGGAGGCGGAGGCTGGAGTCGGGGGTGACTCACCCCCTCCGGCCTCGAAGACTCGGCCACCTCCCCCGCTGGGAGCGGGGGAGGAGAGATCAGTGAATCAGGTACAACAGAGGGAAGAGGAAGATCCAGATGAGGTCGACCAGGTGCCAGTAGAGGGCTGAGTTTTCGACCATGGTGTAGTGGGTGGGGCCGTAGTGCTGGTTTTTGCAGCGGACGAGGCACCAGGTGAGCAGGCCGGCGCCGATGACGACGTGGAGGGCGTGCACGCCGGTGGCGCAGTAGTAGACCGACCACCACATGGGCTCGTTGGGCTCGTGGGCGAAGGGGTAGCAGTAGAGGCTGCCGGGGCGCTTGCCCTGGGCCCACTTGGGCCCGTACTCGAGGGCGAACTTGATGCCGATGAAGGCGAGCCCGCAGAGGATGGTGATGAGAAGGTTGAGCTTGAGGCGGGCCTGCTGGTTGAGCTGGGCGTTTCGGACCGCCGAGGCGGCGGTGTAGCTGGAGACCAGGAGCACGATGGTGTTGAGCCCGCCCCAGCGCCAGTCGAGGTAGCCCGAGCCCGCGGAGAAGGCGGCCGGGAAGCGGTAGCGGAAGTAGGTGTACGCGCAGAAGAGACCGGCGAAGAGCAGGACCTCGGTCGCCAGGAAGAGCCACAGCCCGGTCTTGCACGCGTCGAACTCGTCGGCGGCGGTGCGGAAGTGGTGGGCGTGCTTGTACTGCTGGTACATGGGCCTGGACGGGTCGATGACGTCATGACCCGGTCCGTGGGCGTCTGGTGTGTGGGCGTCGAGGGTCGTCATAACGCTCCTGAAGTGCGTGGACAGTTCGGACGATTGGGGCGAGAGCGAAACGGGGTCGATCGGGCGTCAGTGTCTGTGGGCCGCGGCCACCTTGGCGGGATCGGGCAAAGGCCAGTCCTTGGGGTCCCACTTGGGCGGGACCTGGGTGTCGTAGTCGTACGGGCCGTGGGTGACGATGGGCTCGTGGTCGAAGTTGTGCTCGGTGGGCGGGCTTGCGGCGACCCACTCGAGGGTGAGGCCGCCCCAGGGGTTGTCCTTGGCCTTGGGTCCGGCGGCGAGGGAGTAGATGAAGACGAGGAGGTGCCACATGAAGCCGATGCCCAGGATGTAGGACCCGTAGGTGGAGATGACGTGGTAGATCTGGAACTCGGCGGGATAGCTGGCGTAGCGGCGGGGCATGCCCTGGGTGCCCAGGAAGAACTGGGTGAAGAAGGTGACGTTGAAGCCGACGAAGACCAGGAGCGCCCCGATGTTGGCGGCCTTCTGGTTGTACATCTTGCCAAACATCTTGGGCCACCAGTGGTGGAGGCCGGCGAGCAGGGCGACGATGGTTCCGCCGAACATGACGTAGTGGAAGTGGGCGACGACGAAGTAGCTGTCGTGGAGGTGCAGGTCGGTGTTGAGGGTGGCCAGAGGAAGGCCGGTGAGCCCGCCGATGGCGAAGAGGAAGAGGAAGATGAGGGCGTAGATCATCGGCGTGGTCATCGCGATGCTGCCCTTGTACATCGTCGCGATCCAGTTGAAGATCTTGACGGCGGTGGGGATCGCGACCAGGAAGGTCAGGGCGCTGAAGACGACGCTGGCCATCTCGCTCATGCTGGCGAACATGTGGTGGCCCCACACGATGAACGCGACGCCGGCGATGCCCAGCGAGGCGAAGGCGATGGCGCGGTACCCGAAGATCGGCTTCCGGCTGTGGACGGCAATGACATCGCTGATGACGCCCATGCCCGGGAGGATCATGACGTAAACGACGGGGTGGCTGTAGAACCAGAAGAAGTGCTGGTAGAGGACGGGGTCGCCGCCCAGGCCCGGATCGAAGATGCCCACGCGGAAGACGCGCTCGAAGACGAGCAGCAGCAGCGTGATGCCGATGACGGGCGTCGCCAGGACCTGGATGATCGCGGTGGCGTAGATCGCCCAGCAGAAGAGCGGCATGTCGAACCAGCCCATGCCCGGGGCCCGCAGCTTGTGGACGGTGACGACGAAGTTGAGCCCGGTGAGGATCGAGCTGAACCCCAGTGTGAACGCGGCGAGGATCATGTACACGACCCGCCAATGCCCGGCGTCTGTCGTTGTTGAGTAGGGTGTGTAGAAGGTCCACCCCGTGTCGACGCCGTGGTACGCGATCGCCAGAACGCCAAAGAGCGAGCCGAGCGTGTAGACGTACCAACTCAAGAGGTTCAGGCGTGGGAACGCGACGTCCTTGGCACCGAGCATGAGCGGGAGGAAGAAGTTGCCCAGGCTCGCGGGGATGCCCGGGACGATGACCATGAAGACCATGATCGCACCGTGCATGGTGAAGAGGCGGTTGTAATAGTTGTTGCCAAGGTCGGCGGGATAGGAGACCTCGCCGGTGACCGGGTCGACCTTGCCGGGGTTGAAGAGCTGGCCCTCGGTGCGGGTGACGGCCTGCCCGCTGGCGGTGATCGTGGTGACGGTGGTCACGGGCTCGAGCAGCTCGGTGCGGACCGCCAGAGCGGCGACGCCGCCCAGGAAGAACAGGACCAGGATCGCGGTGAGATACATCACCCCGAGCTTCTTGTGGTCGACGGTGCTGGCCCAGTCGACGATGGTCGGCCACACGCCGCCCTTGCCGGTGTAGTACGGCTCGTCGTGGTGGCCCCCGTGGGCGGGTGTGCTTGGATGTCCTGAATGATCGAGCGTGGTCATGAGTGATGTCCCTGCGTCGCTGGGCCCCGGGGGCGTGGTGGGGGCTCGTGGATTACTTCTTGGGTTCGGCCTTGGGGGTCTCGGCGGGCTTGGCTTCTGGCTTTGCGTCTGGCTTTGCTTCTGGCTTGTCGCCTGGCTTGTCGCCTGGCTTTGCGTCTGGCTTGGGGTCTGCGGGGTCGGGCTCTTCCTTGGCGTTGACGGAGATCGACTTCATGTACGCGATGAGGGCGTTGATCTGATCGGCGTCGAGAGCTCCGGCGAACGTGGGCATGATGACGCCGCCGAAACCGCCGACGATCCTCTTTTGGGGCTCGTAGATGGACTCGCGGGTGTAGTTGTCGTCGACGACCACGGTCGAACCGTCGGTCATGGTTTCGGTACGCCCGAAGAGGTCCTTCCAGCTCGGACCGGTCCGCAGCGTGCCATCGATCGAGTGGCAGGTCTGGCAGTTGGTCTCCCAGATCTTCTGGCCGCGCTGGACGGGCGGCAGTGCGGCATCACCCTTCTTGAGCCACTCGGCAAAGGCGTCCTTGGGGATGATGCGGATGACGGCGGCCATGTCGGAGTGGAAGTCGCCGCAGTACTCGGCGCAGTGGATGGCGTGGTCGACGTAGGGCACGCCGTCGAGGAAGTGGAAGGGATCGGTGATGTCCGCGAACATCAGGGTCTTGGCCCCGGCGGGGATCTTTCCCGACTCGAACCAGAACTTGGTGTACCGGTTGGGCAGGATGTCGACTTTGGCGCGGAAATCAGGGACCCACAGGGCGTGCATTACGTCCTTGGAGATCAGCCGCAGCTTCACGGGAGTTTCTTCGGGGAAGTAGTAGATGGGCACTGTCGTGGAGGCGAGTTCGTTGGCCTTGAGCGATTCGGTGTTGCTGCCCCCGGTGGGGTACTTGAGCGACCAGGACCATTTCTGAGCCAGAAGATCGCAGTCGAGCCCGCCGCCCTTGGGCACGAGCATGTCGGAGTACCCGCGGAAGCCCATGACGAACATGACCACCAGCGTGAGCGAGGGGAGGACGGTCCAGATGAGCTCGATCTTGGTGTTGTGCTGGGGGCTCACCTCGGAGGCCTGGCCTTCCTTGCGCCGGTACTTGACGACGAAGTACGTGGTGATCGCGAAGAGTGCGACAAACCAGACGACGCTGTACCAGAAGATGGTCATGAACGCGAAGTCGCTCGCGTCGGAGTAGCTCGAGCCGCCCGGGCCCTTGTACCACCAGCTGTGGAGCGGGATCGAGGCGCCCGGGCCGTCTGCGAGAAATGTCATGGTCGATGTTCCGTGGATCATGTGATGCTCGTCTGCCGCAAAGTCGAATCTAGTGAACCGGGATCGTTCCGTCCGTCAAACCCTTGGCCAATCCATCTTTCGTGGCGATCTTGCGACGCCGCTTCCTGATCCTCTCGGCGATCAGGAGCCCGCCGATGAGGCTGCCCAGCGACACCACCGTGAGAACGCCCCCCAGCTGCATGACACGCACGGCGTTCATCGTGTACCTGCCGATCTTGGGGTCGTACATGTAGCAGAATGTGAGAAGGCGATCGGGGAGCGACTGGGTGACCTGCCCGCTGCCGGCCTCGAGGACGGCGAGCTTGATCTGCTGGGGCGTGTGCCCGAAGCTGTAGAGGTACCGCGCGATCTTGCCGTCGGGCGTGACGGCGAAGAAGACGATGGGGTGGGCGTACTCGCCGCTGGGCTGCTGGCGATACTCGTAGCCGAAGGCGTTTGCGAGCTGGCGTCCGGTCTCCTCGCTGCCCGCGTGGAACCTGATCCCGTCCTTGATCTCGTCGGTCTCGCCGCGCCCATAGCCACGGACGGCGGCGTTGCGTTTGCCGGCGGCGGCGACGGGGAGGTCGCGCGGGTCGTAGCTGAAGAACAGCATCTGGTAGTCTTTGCCCAGCGTCATCGAGTCGATCCCACGGGCGCAATCGACCAGCGTGTTGACCAGCGTCGTGCAGATCACCGGGCACGAGTAATAGACCAGCGCCACGATCGCGGGCTTGCCCTGGACCACCGTGCCGTCGGAGGCGGTGTGGGTGAAATAGTCGCCCAGGCGGACCTTCTTGCCGTCGGCGTCGACGAGCTCGACCTCCATGGGCAACGGGGCGCCCAGGTGCTCTCGCACATCCAGGCCCCGTGCCTGCGGGCCGACCTCGTTGTAAGTCTGCCGCGCGATCGCCGGGACGCTGAAAAGACTCGCGAGCAACGCGGCCCACGCGGTCACGCACGCCCCCTTGCGGGCACGTCGGTCGGTGAGAGTGGGAGCGTGGCGATTCATGGCGAGTGGTGGAGGACTTGGACTACTTGGGGGCGGTTTGTGCGTAGGACTTAATGACGCGCTTCTTGCCTTCTTCGATCGGGATGCGGACCAGGGTCGCCTTGTCGTCGGCCCAGCCGTAGCTCTTGAGCTTCGCCTGCGCCTCGGCCTTGTACTTGTCGTGTCCCTCGGCGAGGCTGATGTCGGTCCGCTCGCGGTACTTCACACCCATCTCATGGTTGAAGTACAGGGCGGTGACGATGATGAGCCCGGCGGTCGAGAAGATGATCAGGGCCAGGCCCCGTCCCATCACCGACGCGTTGATGTGCCCGCCGTGCTCTTCCTGCGGCAGCCCTTCATCGGGGGCGTGGTGGTGCCAGTTGTCGACGTGAGCACTCCCGTGGTGAGTGTCGGTGCCGTGTGCTGTCGTGTGCGGATCACTCATAGCTGAACCTGCCTCGGGAACATCCCGTCAACTGTACACTTCGTATTGCCAGACCGAACGAATTACTGTGCTGCAAGAATAACCAGGAGTCGGTTAGAGCCGGACTTAGACGTAGTTCTTGTGGTTGAGGGCCTCGCGCATCCTGGGGTCGTTGAGCGGCACGAGGGTGCCCGAGCAGATCTTGCGGACCAGGAACGAGGCAAAGAGGAGCATGGGGCCCATCACACCCACGCCGTCGAGCCACCAGGAGGTCGCGATACCGGGCGTCGACTGGGCGGACTGACCGGCGTAGACGACGGGGCGGACGATCCAGAAGATATCGGCGACCTGCATGAACACGAGCCAGCAGCCCACGGCGATGACGGCCGAGGGGTTCTTCTTGACGTCGCGGAAGATGGTGACCAGGAACGGGGCGGCGAAGTGTCCGAACATGAGGAGGGCGAAGAGCTTCTCCCAGCCGTCGGACTTTCGGGCGATGTAGTACGCGGTTTCTTCGGGGATGTTGGCGTACCAGATGAGGAAGTACTGGAAGAAGGCGATGTAGGCCCAGAAGCACGTGAAGGCGAAGCTGAGCTTGCCCAGGTCGTGGAAGTGCTCCTTGGTCACGACGCCCTCGAGCTTGCCGGTGCGCCGCAGCACACCCAGGATCATCGAGACGACGGTGACTGAGACGAACGCGCACCCTGAGAAGTAGTACACGCCCCACATGGTGCTGAAGAACGAGTAGTCAAGGCCCATCAGCCAGTCGAAGGCGGCGAAGGCGGTGGAGAACGCGAAGAGGATCATGGCCGGGGCGCACCGCCAGCGCACGCGGGCGGCGGCGGCGTTGTCGCCGGTCTCGTCGTACTTGCGGCTGAAAGAGGTGAGCATCGAGGCCAGGGCGAGCCAGATGCCGATGTACACCGCGGCGCGGATGAGGAAGAAGGGCAGGTTGACGTACCCGGCCTTGCGCTGGAGGACGACGTCTTCCAGCGCCTTGGAGCCCATCCAGGAGAAGAGAGCGTCGGGCGAGTCCTTCTTGAGAACCGAGATCGCCAGCACCACGACGATCATGACGATCGGGATCCAGATGAGCGAGGCGACGTTCTCGAATTGCTTGCGGACAGTCCCTGCCCACCCGGCATTGACCAGGTGGAAGATCATGCAGAAGAAGATGCTGCCCAGGCAGATCGCCAGAACGGTCATCGCGCCCACATGGAACGAGGCCAGGGCGTGCTTGAGACCAAGCCCGCCAAGCTGCATGAATCCCGTCGCGAAGGTGATGGCGATAAAGACGGCGCCGACAACCAGCATGACGTTGGACATCACCCCGCCGCTGCCGGCGGGAAGCGTGATGTTGTCGGTCCGCATCCCGGGGAACTTCGCAACCCAGGGAGAGTTGCCAGAGGCGTTGCCCGTTGAGAGTGTGCTCACTTCTTTTCTCCCGTCGATCGGGCGGCCTTGTCGGCCGCCTTCTTGGCGTCTTCGATGGCTTTGGCGGCGGCCTTGGCTTTGGCGAGGGCATCGTCGTCGGCGGCCTTCTTGGCGGCGGCGGCGAGCATCTGCGTCCGTTCCTGCTCCATGCCCGCCTTCTTGTCGGCGGGGATGTCGGCCTCGGTGGCGCTGTGGCTTTCCTGGAGCGCCCGCAGATACGCGATGACACCCCAGGTCTCGTTCGCGTCCAGCGCGTGGGCGTAGCCGGGCATCATCTGCTGCTTGCCGCCGTTGATCCGTCCATTGCGGGCGACGTAGAAGAGGTACCCGTCCTTGCCGGTCTTCAGCGAGCGGTCCTTGTACTGGGCGTCGAGGAGGTTCGCGGCGGTGCCGCCGGTCCAGGCGACGCCGACCATGCCCTTGCCGTTGGCCTCGTATCCGTGGCAGGCGGCGCAGTAGATGTTGAATTTTTCTTCGCCGCGGGCGAGGAGTTCCTCGGTCACCGGGACGGGGATGCGTTCGGCGATTTTCTCGAAAACCTGGCCCGCGGTCTCGTAGACCTCGACGCCGTGGTCGAGTTTGACCACCGCGCCCTCGTACATCTCCCATCCGTCCTTGAGGAGGCTCTTGCGCTGGGCGAAGAACGGGGCGTACCACGTCGGGTTGCCCACCAGAGCGTCGCGGTCGACGCTCACGCGTGCGAAGGGCACGGTTCCGGGCACGACCTGGCGCATCGAGCGCCCGTCGGTGTAGAAGTCGCTCTTGACCTGGGGCTTGAACTTGGGGGCGTCGTCCATGTCGGGGAGGATCTGGCGCGGGGGCGCATCGCTGCGGTCTCCCCGGCACCCGCCCAGAGCCGCTACGCCGGCAAGGGCTGACATTCCCAGGATTTGTGCTGTCCGTGTCTTCATCGCATCACTCGCTTGGGCCTTGAACCGGTCTGACTTGAGGAACTTCTGCGTGTGAACTCTGGGATCATCAATCGTCTTCGACCAGGTCGATGCTCGTCGCGTGGAGCGACCGCAGCAGTTCTCTGGTCGCCTTGGGGTCGAACTTGGGGTCCGATGCCTCGATGCAGATCATGAACGTGTCGTCGCTCACCTTGAGGAACGCTTCCTTCTTCATGAGCGGGTGGTGGTGGCGGGGAAGCCCGTTGAGTGCCAGCATGCCGATGAGGCTGGCGAAAGCGGCGAAGAGCACGCCCACCTCGAAGGTGATGGGGACAAACGCCTCCCAACCGCCCTCGCTCACGCTGCCGTAGGGCTTGCCCTGGGTGACCAGCTGGTACCCGACGTTGGAGCCGTACCACTGGAGGAGATAGCCGCACACGACGCCGAAGGCGGCGGCGGCGCCCACGATGAGCGGGAGCCTGGTGCGACGGATCCCCATGGCGTCGTCGATGCCGTGGATGGGGAAGGGGGAGTAGACGTCCCACTGGGTGTACCCCGCGTCGCGGATGGCCTCGGCCGCGTGGTAGACCTCTGCGGTGTCGGTGAACTGGCCGGTGAGCCCGTAGACGGGGTCGCCGTTCTCGGTGACAAACTGCTTGGCGTGGACGATGTCGCTGCTCATGGCTTAGTGCCCTCCCGCGTGGGGTGCGTGCCCGTCGGTTGCGTGGTCGTCGTCGTGATCCGGGTGCGGATTGGCCTGGGGCATGACGGCCTTGAGCTCGGCCATCGCGAACACGGGGATGACCCGCAGGAAGAGCATGAAGAGGGTCAGGAAGATCCCGAAGGTGCCCACGAACGTCATCACGTCGACGAAGGTCGGGTGGTACATGTGCCACTCGCCGGGGAGGAACGAGCGGTTGAGGCTCGTCACGATGATCACGAACCGCTCGAACCACATGCCGACGGTCACGAAGCTCGCGATGATGAAGATGAAGAGCGGGCTCGTGCGGCAGGCCTTGAACCAGAAGAACTGCGGGGTCACGACGTTGCAGAAGATCATCGCCGCGTACGCCCACCAGTAGGGTCCGAACGCGCGATTGTAAAAGGCGAAGAGCTCGAAGGGGTTGCCGCCGTAGTACGCGATAAAGAACTCCATCCCGTAGGCGAAGCCCACGATCATGCCCGTGAGCAGGATGATCTTGGACATGTTCTCCAGGTGGCGAAGGGTGATGAAGTCCTTCATGTTGGGGTACAGCTCGCGGCAGGGGATCATGAGCTGGAGCACCATCGCAAAGCCGCCGAAGATCGCGCCGGCGACGAAGTAGGGCGGGAAGATCGTCGTGTGCCAGCCCGGGAGCTGGCTGGTCGCGAAGTCCGTCGACACGATCGAGTGCACGCTGAGCACCAGGGGGGTGCTCATGCCCGCGAGCATGAGGTACGCGGCCTCGTAGCGGTGCCAGTGGCGGGAGCTGAAGCGCCAGCCCATGCTCAGGAAGCCGTAGATGTACGCCCGGAGCAGGTCGATGCGGATGGGGAGGAAAGGTGCGACGACGGGCCCGCTGGCGAACTTGCGCAGTCGCATGTCGGCCCGGTCACGCAGGGTGGCCAGATCGGGCATCATGCCCATGTACCAGAAGAGGGCCGAGACGGTGCCGTAGGTCGAGACGGCGAAGAGGTCCCAGAGCAGCGGCGAGCGGAAGTTGGGCCAGATGCCATTGGCGTTGGGGATGGGGAACATCATCCAGGCCATCCAGGCGCGACCGACGTGGATGCCGGGGTAGGTCGCGGCACAGATGACGGCGAAGATGGTCATGGCCTCGGCGGCGCGGTTGATGGCGGTGCGCCACTTCTGCTTGAAGAGGCAGAGAATCGCGGAGATCAAGGTGCCGGCGTGGCCGATACCGATCCAGAAGACGAAGTTGGTGATGTCCCAGGCCCAGTCGACCTGGTTGGTCTGGCCCCAGACGCCAACGCCGGTGATGATCAGGTAGAGGATCATCAGGGTGCCGAAGGCAGCGAGTCCGTTGACAAAGCCGAAGAAGGGCAGCCACCAGCGACCGGGCTGATTCTCGGTGTACCCGCAGATGATGTCGGTGACTTCCTTGAACGAACGGTTGTTGAGCACGAGCGGGGCTCGGACCTCAACGTCGTCGATCAGGGTGCCGTCGCCCGAGCCGGCGGGGATGTGCTGGCGCTGGCCTTGCTGGATGCCGCTGGCGAGCCGCTGGGCGGTGATCTCGTCGGGGTGGATCGAACTCATGCGTGAGCTCCGGAGGTCGTGCCCAGGACGCGGAGGGAGAGGGCGTAGCCGCCATCATCGACGCGCTTGTGGGAATCAAAGAACGCGTGTTTGTCATCCTTCTTGGGGGCGTGGTCGCTGCCCTCGTGCCCCTCCTCGCCGTGCCCGGCGGGGGCGTGGTGGAAGGGGTGCTCCCAGGACTTGATCCGCTCCTGGCCTTCGGTGCCCAGGCGGGCGAGCAGGAGGGCGTTGGGATTGCGGACCTTGAGCATGTGGCTCGTGCGGGGGCGGGTGTTGAGGAAGCCCAGGAGGGCGTATGACCTGGGGTCGTTGCGGGTGTGGACCACGCGGCTTCCCACGCGGGACTTCTGCTTGCTGTGGTCGTCCATCTCGGCGATCTCGTAGGTCGTCGCGGTGTCGAGGATGTCGCCGAAGGTGATCGAGTTGCTTGGGCAGGCCTGCTGGCACGCGGTCTGCAGGAACCCGTCGGGGATCTGGTTGCGAAGCTTGGGGTCCAGGTTGTCGCGGAGATTGCACTCGATGCGGGCCGCGTTGATCCGCTGCACGCAGTAGGAGCACTTCTCCATCACGCCGCGGCTTCGCACGCTGACGTCGGGGTTCTTCTGCATCCGCGAGAGCTGGTCGAGCTTCTCACGCAGGCGGGGCGGGATGAGGTTGGGGTTCCAGGTGCTGTGGCGCGTCGAGCCGGTGACGCCGTTGTTGTCGTTGGGCAGGACCTTGGCGATCTTGTCCATGCTCTCCTTGCCCAGGTAGCCGCCGTTGAACTTGGTGACGCCGAAGTCGAAGTAGTTGAAGCGCCGGACCTTGTAGGGGCAGTTGTTGGCACAGTACCGGGTGCCGATGCACCGGTTGTACGCCATCGAGTTGAGCCCGTCCTTGGTGTGGATCGTTGCGTTGACGGGGCAGACGGTCTCGCACGGGGCGCTCTCGCAGTGCACGCACGCCACGGGCTGGTGCATCATCTCCGACGGGTTGTTGAGCATCTCCAGGGAGTTGCCCTCGCTGTACCCCGCGAAGTAGCGGTCCAGGCGGATCCAGGTCATCTCGCGACCCTTGGCCGTCTCTTTCTTGCCCACGCTGGGGATGTTGTTCTCCGCCTGGCAGGCGATGGTGCACACGCCGCACCCGGTGCAGCTGGAGAGGTCGATGGTCATGCCCCACTGCGGGCCCTTGCTGAACGCGCTGCCCGCGGCGGCTTCCTTGGTCGAGTTGTTGTACGGATGGGCGTAGATCGACTGGTTGGGCGGGGAGTGGGCAAGCTCGCCCAGCCGCTCGGCCAGGTTGATCGTGGTCTCGGTCCCGTACATCGGGTCCTTGCGGATCTCGGGGGCGTCGCCGGCGTGCTTGGCGAACGCCGGAAGGTCCAGAGCGCGGACGATGCTCGTGCGCCCTTCCATCGACCAGTGGTTCTGCGTGCTGGCGATCCAGTAGTCGCCGTCGACCTTTTTCACCGCCGCACCGGTGGCAAAGGTGCCGGTGGTCGAAGCGCGGAGGGTGTAGGTGTTGAAGCCGACGCCGTCGCCCACGAGGCCGCTGACGTCGCGCCCGTACCCGTAGGTGAGGATCACGGTGTCGTCGGCCATGCCCGGGAGGATCCAGACAGCGATCTTCAGGGTGCGTCCGCTGACGGTGATCTCGGCCATCTCGGCCTTGGGCCACTTGTCCTCGGTGTAGCGGTTGCTCTTGGGATTCTCGCTCCACAGACCGAGCTTGACGGCGGTCTTGGGGCTCATCAGCGCCGGGTTGTCCCAGCAGACCATCGTGCCGATCTGGGGCAGCTCCTGGAGCCAGGGCACGTTGGCGAACCGGCCGTCCTGCAGGAGGCCGACGCCAAAGACGACGTCGAGCGTGCCGCCGGCGGGGCCCTTGGGGGTCTGGAACTTGCCGGCCGCCGCGGCGACCTGGGCGTAGTTCACCGTGGAGACCAGAGCGGGAGCGGACTGGCCTTCCATCACGCCATTGTGGAGCGAGCGGCGCCAACGCGTGTTCTCGCTCTCGGCGGTCTCGTTGGGCGTGATCTTCTTCCAGGCCTCACTCCATGTCGCGCGAACGATCTGGTAGCCGTCGGGGTGCTTGTCGCCCGAGAGCAGCGAAAGGAGCTCGATTTCGCTGAGCGAGGGGCAGGGGCGGTCGGCCTCGCTGGCGGCCTTCTCCTCGCTGGTGATCTGGGGTCCAAAGAGCGGGGCGATCATCGGCTGGATGGGCGCGATGGTGCCGTCGTTGGCGAGTGTGTCGCCCCAGCACTCGAGGTAGTGGCATCCGTTGAGCGACCAGGTGCTGGCGTGCGCGGTCTCGCTCGCCTCGACGCTCATGCAGACGGTGGTGGGAACCTTCTTGTACAAGTCGGCGAAGTGCAGGTCCGCGGGTGCGTTGAAGACCGGGTTGGTCTCGATGCACACGAGCGTCTTGATCTGTCCCGCGGCCATCTGGGCCGCAAGCGCCCCCATGCCGGCGAGCGAATCGGAGGAATCCTCCGCCGACATCGGCAGGTACTGGACGGCCTTGCCCAGACTTCCAAGCGCGTCGTTGAGCGCGATCGCGATGGCGTGGACCTCCGGGGGCATGTTGCGCCCGGCGAGCACGACGCTCTGGGCCCGGTCGGCGGGGTTGGAACCGGCCATCAGGTCCTTGGAACACTCCTCAAGGAACGCCTGATCGATCGACTCGGCGTCGGGAACCGAGATCGCGTTGATCGCGTCGGTCAGCCCCTGCGTGCCGGCCTTGCCGAGCTTGGGCAGGATGAACTTGGCGAGCGCGACCGCGAACGCGACGACGCGCGAGGGCGCGAGGCGAAGCCTGTGGTCGGCCTGGCCGCCGGTGAGGCTGAATCCGCTCTCGACGACGTACAGGCGGCTCATGCCAAGCGTGCCGTCGGCGCCCTTGGTCGGGATGCGCGTCGAGGCAAACCCGCGGGCGCTGGGGAGCTGGCCCGCGTCGTGGGCGAGGAAGTCGTGATCGAAGGAGAGGATGGTCCGGGCCTTCTCGAGCTTGAGGATCTGGCGGGCGCTGACGCCCAGCGCAAGGGCTGAGCCGTCGATCGCGCCGCGGGCCTCGACGGGATTCCAAGCGAGCCAGGTCATCTTGGGAAAACGCGCTTTGAGCTTGGCGGCGACGGCGTCGCGCGATGGGCTTGTCTTCTTGTCGACGACGATCGCGAGGCCCTCGCCCTTGGTCTTGTCGAAGGCGGCGAAGTGCTCCTGAGACCACGCCTTGAAGTCATCCCATGTCGCTTCCTTCTCGGTGGGGGCGTAGTAGGGGAACTTGAGGCGGTCGGGGTCGTACATCGTCAGGATGCTGGCCTGGGCGAAGATACTGCTCTTGCCCATGTTGATCGAGTGGAGCGGGTTGCCCTCGACCTTGGTCGGGCGTCCCTCGTGCGTCTCGATCAGGAGCCCCTCGGCCCCGCCGCCGGGGAGCGGCATGCTCGTCGCGTAAAAGAGCGGCTTGCCGGGGATGACATCCTCGGGCACCTCGCGCGAGTAGGTGAAAATCTTGTGGTCGGGGCGACGGCAACCCGGAACCGTGGCGATGCCGGCGAGCGCGAGCGATGCGCCCATGACCTGCATGAACCCGCGGCGCGAGGTCGACAAGAGCTCCGAAGCGCCGGCGGGAAACTCACGCTCGACAAAGTCGCGGAACTCGGGGGAGTCGGCCAGTTCCTCGTGGCTTCGGAATGCGGTCATCCCGTTGATGGTCCCGCTGAGCGACCGAGTCCGGGCGATCAGCTCGCCCTTGGCGGGCTTGTGCTTGGGGCCGTCGGAGATTGTCGAGGGGCATTGGTCTGTGGTCATGAGTCAGTCTCGCGGGAGGCGGGAATCGTGCTGCGTGCTGGGTGCTGCGTGCTGCGGGGAGGAAGAGGGCTTGCTGTGCCTTGTGCGTCTGCTGCCTTCACGCAGCACTCCGCACGCAGCACGCAGCACGCCCTCCTAGTAGTGGCATGTCGCGCACTGTTCGGGCGGGTTGAGGTTGCGATCGTCGTGGTACTTGCGGCCCTTGGCCAGGCCCGCCTCGCCCTCGGCGGCGCGGGCCGCGAGTTCGGCCTCGACCCAGCTCAGCTGGGTGAGTTTGTCCTTGTCGACCAGGTGCGGAGCGGTGTTGCGGTGGCAATCCAGACACCAGCTCATGCTCAAAGGCTGCACGTGGTGGACGATGGGCATCGTGGTGATGTTGCCGTGGCAACTAAAGCAGCTCACGCCGGCGTTGAGGTGCGCGTCGTGCGGGAAATTCCGCACGTAGTCGGGAACCTTGTGCACCCGGCGCCATTCCACGGACGTGTCGGCGGTGTACGCGTCACGGAGGAACTGGGTCTTCTCTTTGTGGAGGGGCTTGGTCGCCAGAGCTGAGAGCCGCCCATCGGCGTGGCACCCGATGCACGTGGCCACGTTGGGAATGTTCGCCTCGGGCGATTTTTCAACCTTCGTGTGGCAATAGCGGCAATCCATGCCGAACTGGCCGGCATGGATCTGGTGGTTGAATCCACCGCCCGGCTGGATCGGCTCATAACCCGCCTGGTAGAACTTCGGGGTGGCGTAATACCAGAACCCGGCCACGACCGACGTGAATGCACAGGCGCCGCCCAAGGCGGCGACTGTTGGAAACGCGTTGAACCACTTCGGGAAGAGAACCGACACGAGCCCTCCAAAAGATCGGAAGAGCGTCGTGTAGGGAAACAGTGTAGATCTCGGTGGTCGCCGTATCATTAAAAAAAAAAGGGGGGGGGGGGGGG
>CAYHQQ010000059.1:0-23217 GCA_964358855.1 uncultured Phycisphaeraceae bacterium | reverse complement strand
GGTGGTGGGGGTCAGCGCCGCCAGCGCCAGCGGCATCGGCGAGAACGCCGTGCTCATCATCGACCCCGCCGATCCTGTTTCCATGTGGCTCGGCAACTACTACAAGAACGCCCGCTCCATCCCCGACGCCAACGTGCTCTATATGAACCCCGGCTCCGCCAGCTGGAACACTTTCGTTTCCACCAATCTCGCGGCCCTCACCGGCGATATCGCCAACCGGGGCATCGCCGACCACACCAGCTACGTGCTCATCGCACCCTCCACCCAGTTCTACGTCGCCGCTCCAGGTCTCGTGAGCGACGCCTGCTGGCCCGTCACCCGCTTCTCCATCTCCACCGCCTACTCGCTCGCCTTCACCACCGCCGACATCGCCGGTAGCTCAAGCACCTCCAGCAACCGCTACTTCTCCGCCAACACCTCCATGATCGCTTTCGACAGCGCAACCTCCTGGCTTTTCGGTGCGCCAAGCTCCGCCTCCTCCGCACGCCGCTACTACATCGGCGGCCTCATCGGCTACACCGGCACGCGCGGCAACTCGCCCCAGGAGATCATCGCCATGATCGACCGCTCCGTGGCCGCCGAAGGCACCAGACCCCCCGGCACCTTCTACTTCATGAACAACACGGCCGACTCCGCCCGCAACGTCCGCGCCGGGCAGTTCTCCTCCGTGATCAGCGCGCTCACGGGCACCCTGGGACAGTCGGCCAGTCTCGTCAATGGAACGCTGCCCACCGGATCGACCAGCGTGCTGGGCATCGTGTCGGGCTTCGCCTCCGCCGACATCATCAACGCGAACATGACCATCAAGCCCGGGGCCTTCTGCGACCACGTGACCAGCTACGCCGCCACCTTCGACGAGCCGGGCCAGACCAAGCTCTCGCAGTGGATCACCAAGGGTGCCACCGCCTCCTCCGGCACCGTCGAAGAACCCTGCAACTACACCGGCAAGTTCCCCCACTCGCGCCTCCACGCCTTCTACGCCCAGGGCGCAACCGTCGGCGAGGCCTACTTCCGCTCCCTCGAGTACACGCCCTACCAGAGCCTCCTCGTGGGAGACGCCCTCGCCAGACCCTTCGCCTACGTCCCCGTCGTTTCCCTCACCGGCCTCCCCGTCGGGAACACCTCGGGAACCGTGGTCCTCACGCCGGCCGCCACAACACCCAACACCGCCGCCAGCATCGCCGGCTTCACGCTGCTCATCGATGGAAAACTCCAGGGCACGGCCCTCCCAGGCGGCCACTTCACCCTCAATACCACCCTCCTCCACGACGGCTGGCACGATGTCCGCGTCATCGCCCACGACAATCAGCCCAACAAAACCCAGGGACGCTGGCAGGGCTCGTTCATCGTCAACAACGTCGGCAGGTCCGCCGGGCTCACTCTGCCGGTCAACACCGGGAACATGACCAGCCTCCTCAACGCCAACGTGAACGCCGCGGGCGCACCCCTGCGCGAGATCCAGCTCGTGCACAACGGCCGCGTCGTCGCCTCAGGCCGTACCGCGGGAACAATCCAGTTTCGCGGGCGATCCCTGGGCGCGGGACCCTCGACCCTGCGCGCCGTCGCCGTCTTCGCCGACGGCAACACCGTCTCGAGCCCGCCCGTGAACATCACCCTCGACTCTTCCGCCCCCATCTCTCTCCCCGCGCTTCCCGTCGCATTCGGCTACACCGCCAGGCTCCTGCCGAATCAGACATGCGTGGTCGAGCTTCCCGCCGTCTTCGCCGAAAGTCCCGCCACCGCCGTATTTGCCATCACCCGCTCCCCGTCGAGCGCCACCATCCTCGGCGGCACCGGCCCCTACCGAATCATCAAATCCTCCCCGTCGGCCTCCGGTCTCGATCGACTGTCCTTCACCGTCCTCACCGCGTCCGGCCTCTCGGCCCAGGCAACCATCTCGGTCCTCTATGGCTCGGCTTGCCCGGCGGACTTCAACAGCGACGGCGCCGTCGACTTCTTCGACTACGACGACTTCGTCCAATGCTTCGAGGGCTCCTCCTGCCCGCCCGGGCAGTCCGCCGATTTCGACGGCGACGGCTCCATAGACTTCTTCGACTACGACGCGTTCGTCGAAGCCTTCGAGCTGGGCTGCTGATGAAGGCCGCCTCACGCTCAATCCGCGCGGGACCTTCCTCAAGGGGACCTCAGCATGAGCAAAGAGACGCAAGAGACTACTTCCGGCACCAATATCGACACCCACATTGACACCCAGATCGCCGAGGCCCAGGAACTTGCGACCATCTCCCGCCTCGCCGGCCAGAATATGACCCAGTACGGCACCCTCGTCGGCATCGTCGCCGTGCTCCTGGGCGCCGGAGCCTGGAGCTTCAAGATCGCGGCCATCTGGGTCATCGCCGGCATCGCCGCCGCCCTCATGCTCTGGCTCTGGCTCAACGCCATGCGTCACAAACGCGCCGAGTCAACCCACTCCAAACGCGCCTCCACGCTCAAAACCAACAAGCGCACTCCATGACCGAAGCGCCGTGAGTCCTTCCGGGTACCCCCACGCTCCGCGTGGGTCGAAGAGCCCACGGCGCACGAGCGTCGGCACCCTCTCCACACCACCCCTCTGCGTTCTCTGCGCTCTCTGCGTTCAAAACTGCCTTTCTCTCTCCGTCTCCCTCCGCTCCCCTTCGCAACTTCGCGTTCGCATTCATCCCCGCGTCAGCGTGATCTCCACCAGCTCCGGCGGCACTCCAAATCGCACCGGCAGCACGCTCATCCCCACGCCCCTTGAAATGACGATCTGGCACGTCGGCGCCTGCACCAGCCCCTCGATGTACTTGTTGCGAAACCTGCTGTTGATCCCCAGATTGCCCACAAACGGCAGCTTGATCTGCCCCCCGTGCAGATGCCCCGAGAGCATCAGATCTAGCCGTGGGCCCCCCGTCACACGCGGGTCCTCCACACTGTCGGGATTGTGCGACAAAACCACCCGCGGCATGCTCGGCGGCACGCCTCCCAGCGCACGGCCCGGATCGATCAACGCCTGCCCATAGTCCGCAAGCCCCGCAAGGCACAAACCCTGCGATGGCGCACTCTCGTGCAGCCCCCGCGTCGCCGCGTCCAGAAACACGCGATCGTTGTCGATCATCCTCACGCCGATCGCCCCAAGCGCCCGCGACATCACGCCCCCCGTCGGTGGATCCGCGTAATGGTCGTGGTTGCCCAGCGTCCCGACGACCGGTTTGCCCGTCGCCACCAGCGGCACAAAGAGCTCCGCCGCAAGCTGCACCTGCGACGCTCCGTTGTGCACGTAGTCGCCCGTCAACGCGTACACGTCCGCGCCAAGATCAATCGCGAGCCCCACGGCCCTCCGCACAAACTCCGCCGGAATCCTCGGACCCAGATGCGTGTCTGAGATCTGCACGATCCGCAGGCCCTCGAGCCCATCCGGCAGATCGCGGATCTTGACCGTGTACCGCTCCACCCGCAGATTCCACGGGTTGGCCAAAGTCGCCGTCGCGACCGGTGTCGCAACGCCCAGCGTCGCCGCACCTCCCACAACGTCCAGCAGAAGCCGTCGACGCGAAATCCCGCCCACCTCCGCGGTGCGTGCAACGCCCGCGGGCCTTGGCCCGCGAAGCCGCCGTCGCAGCGCCATCGCCACCCACAGCATCGTGAGCCAGAACGCCCACGTCACCGCGTCGAGCACAATCGCCTGCCACGCCCCTCGCGCCCCCCAGAAATCCAGCCCGATCAGCGCGAACAGCGAGAACGGCGCGCTCGGCAGATACAGCAGATTCGCCGCCGCCCGCACCATCGTCGAGCCCATCGCACCCGCCCCCGCCGGTTCTCCCATCCAAAACGCGATGTGCAGCCACGACCCAAGCGCCGTCAGCACCCCCCACGCCAGCACCCAGCGCGCCCACTTCCGCCGAGGATGAAAGAAGCCCTGCGCCATGAACTCCCAAGCCCGCCCGCCAAAATCGCCCAACAAACAAGCCCAGCCGATCGATCGGCTGGGCTCGAATAGTACGAACAGAAAGAGGGCGGGTTCGTTTCGCCGATCAGTTGGCAAAGTGAGCAAAGGCCCGGTTCGCCTCCGCCATCTTGTGCGTCTGATCACGCGTCCCCATCGCCTTGCCCTCGCCCTTGGCCGCGTTATACAGCTCCTCGGCCAGCCGCTGCGCCATCGGACGCCCACGCTCCGAGCGGCACGCATCCAGGATCCACCGGATCGCCAGCGACATCTGTCGCTTGCGATTCACCTGCATCGGCACCTGGTAGTTCGCTCCGCCGATGCGCTTGCTCCGCACCTCAACAAACGGCTGCACGTTCTGCATCGCCCGCTGGTACAGATCGATCGCCGCCTTCGGCGCCGCCGGATCCGTCTCCTTCGCCAGCTTCGCCTCAATCAGATCAAACGCGTCATAGACGATCCGCTGCGCCGTCGCCTTCTCGCCATCAAACATGATGCAGTTGATGAACCGGCTCACCGAACGATCGCCATAACGCGGATCCGGACGGAGCTTGGCATCGGCATTCACATACTTCTTGCGGCCCATATTCGAAACTTCCTTCTGCTCTCCAGGCCCCTGCCCGGACCCCCACGCTTCGTGAATCGTGGAGGAGGTCTTGAGCGACGGGAACGAACACTCGTTCCATTTTCACCGGCCCGAGGCCTGGGTAGGCCATCGGTCCCGATTACTCGCTCGGCTCAGTTGTCTGCAAATTCCACGCGCCGCTCTCGCGACACATGGAGTTGAATGCCGTTTACTTGCCCTTGGCCCGCTTCGCACCGTACTTGGACCGGCTCTGCTTGCGACCCTCAACGCCCAGGCAGTCCAGGCTCCCGCGAACCACGTGGTACCGCACACCGGGAAGGTCTCGCACACGCCCGCCACGCACCAGAACGATCGAGTGCTCCTGCAGGTTGTGCCCCTCGCCCCCGATGTACGCCGTGATCTCGCGACCGTTCGACAGCCTCACACGCGCGATCTTCCGCAACGCCGAGTTGGGCTTCTTGGGCGTCATCGTCCGCACGATGAGACACACGCCACGCTTCTGCGGCGACTCGTTGAGGTCGCGCGTCTTGGACTTGAAAGCCGGGCTACGGCGCGGTTTGCGAATAAGCTGGTTGATCGTCGGCATCTGACGTAGATCCTCGGCGCCTCGCGCGCCCTGCGGGGTTTCGGTCGTTTCAGGGTGGGAAGGATAGACCTCCACCTCGCCTTGGACAACTCCCAGCCAAACCGATAAGGGTTGTGGTCGGTATCTCATTCGCCCGCCGCAACCCAGCTGGCGGCCTCCGATTCCGCTCCAAACCACCCCATCGGCGTGTATTGTGCCCCCATGACCCCTTCAAACCACCCTCCCGCAAACCAATTCCAATCTCCCCAAGGCTACCCCCCGCCCCCCGTCCACCCCGCCCACTCCGCCCCCAATCCCTCGGGAATCTCCGTCGCCGGCTTCCAGGCCCTCATCCGCGACCGCTACTTCCCCACCGATTCCGCCCGAGGCCCCGCCGGCACGTTCCTCCTCTTCATGGAAGAAGTGGGGGAGCTCGCCACCGCCCTCCACGACAACCGCCCCGGCAAATCACCCACGCCCGCCCAGCGCGCCAACCTCGAAGAAGAAATCGTCGACGTCCTCGCCTGGCTCGCCACCATCGCCAACATCACCGGCATCGACATGCAGGCCGCCCTCGAAAAATACACCGACCCCGATCGAGTGAAGGGCGTCAAGCCCGTGTAGGCCTCCCGCCAAAGCATGTAGACTGATGAACTCGGGCCAGCGTGAGGAGCGCTCCAGCGGGAGTGCTCGCCGATGGTCTGTCCCAGGAGCGACCCTGATGCGATCCGTTGCAGCCGTCCCGCCCCGCACCCATCGTCTCGCCCTCGACGCGAGTCTCCTCTGGGTGATCGCCATCGCTCTCTTCGCCGCATTGCTCACCGCCCTCTCGACCTTCGGCGGCTCCAATCTCTCCGCACCGCTCCCCGTCAAAGACCCCAAGCTCGCGTCATCGACGCAGCCCGCCCCCGGCACTGCGGGCTGGCTCCTCTCCGTCACCGACGCCAAATCCAAGACCACAACTCAGAGCCCCGCCGACTTCGCCTCTTTCGCCCTCAAGCCCGGCGAAACCCTCGACCCCGCCGCCAGCCCCGCCGGCTTCACCGCCGTCTACGAGACCACCATCGAGATCGACGATCAAAACATCGGCAGCTACCGCTTCGGCTTCGACGCCGAGGGCGGCGACGCCACTCTCCGCGTCCTCGCCGACAGCAAGGAAATCGCCAAAGCCACCGGCTCAGGCGTCGCCCGCTCAGGCGCATCCGCCGGCATCGTCTCACCCTGGGTTCAAGTCGCCGAAGGCACCCTCTCCGTCTCCGTCCGCTTCGTCCGCAAGGCCGACGCCCCCGCCCGCCTTCGCGTCATCTGGGAACGCCAGTGGCAACGCGAACTCCGCCCCGGCCTTCGCCAGGGCTTCCGCGCCGAGCCCATCCCGCTCACCCTGACCAGACCCGCCACCGCCGCCGCCGAAACCCTCAAAGCCGCCAGCCTCGCCCAGTCCGGTCGCGCCATGCTCGGCGCCATGGGCTGCGCAAACTGTCACACTCTGGGCGACAAATCCGCGTCCATCGTCTCACGCAAAGGCCCGCTGCTCGGCGACATCTCCCGCCGCGCCACCGCCGACTGGCTCCTGCGGTGGATCGCCAATCCCCAGGCCGTCAAACCCGCCAGCCACATGCCCAATCTCATCGGCGATGCCCCCAAAGACATCGCCGACGCCGCCAACATCACCCACTACCTCCTCAGCCTCGGCCCCACCGACCTCGCACCCCCCGCCCCGCTCGCCACCGAACCACGCGGCCTCGCCACAGGCCGCAGACTCTTCCACACCCTGGGCTGCGTCGCCTGCCACGGCCCCTTCGAATCGCCCAAAGCCGTCTTCGACGTCGCCTCCATGCCAGACTCCGTCCCAACCGACGACATCCCCGAGCCCTACGGCAAACTCTCCGGCAAGTGGCGACCCGATGCCCTCCGCGAGTTCCTCCTCGACCCACGCAAGGCCCACCCAACGGGTCGCATGCCCTCGATGGCCCTCACCGAAGAGCAAGCCGATCTCCTCACCCGCTACCTCATCACCCAGTGGGACAAGGCCCCCGGCGCAAAGCCCCACGCCCAGCCCTCCAGATTCATCGTCGACCCCGCCCGCGCCCAGCTTGGCAAAGCCTCCTTCGCCTCCCGCGGCTGCGCCTCCTGCCACGAGATGGGCGTTGGCACGCCCGTCGTCTCCAAACTCTCCGCCAAAGCAATGATCGAATTAACCGCAGGACAGGGTTGTCTTGAAGAGAAGAGCACGACAACTCCCAGGTACACACTCACCGAGGGCGACCGCAAAGCCCTAGCCGCCGGAATCGACTCGATCAAGAAATGCGGCCCCGCCCCCGCACCCATCGATCGCCTCGCCCAAACCATCAACGCCCTCAACTGCCTCGCCTGCCACTCAAAGGACGGCCAGGGCGGCGTCGCCGGCGGCGGCGACGGCCTCGATCCCTACTTCCGCAACTCCGACGAGAAGGCCGAACTCGGCGACGAAGGCCGCATCCCGCCCAACCTCACCCACGTCGGCTGGAAACTCACCACCCCCTGGCTCCGCGAGGTCCTCCTCGACGCCGCCCGCGCCCGCCCCTACATGAACACCCACATGCCCCAGTTCGGCGAAGCCAACGTCGGCGACCTGGTCTCCCAACTCGCAGCTCACGACGGCATCTGGCCCGACAAAGACATCGAAGAACCCAAACCCGATGACGAGCAGGTCCTCGCCGGCCGCACACTCGTCGGCGAAAAAGGCCTCAACTGCCTCTCCTGCCACGTCTGGGGCGACGCCGCCCCCACCGGCACCGCCGGCCCCGACATCACCAAGTTCGCCTCACGCATCCGCTACGACTGGTGGCGTGCTTACGTCCTCACACCCAAACGCTTCAAACCCGACACCCGCATGTCCGAGTTCTTCCAGAATGGCCGCTCCAGCATCACCGCCGTCCTCGCCGGCGATCACGAAAAGCAAACCGACGCCCTTTGGTCCTACTTCCAGCTCGGCTCATTCGCCCCCGCGCCCGAAGGCCTCACCACCAAAGGCGGCCTCACCCTCCGCGTCGGCGACAAGCCCATCGTCTTCCGCTCCTTCCTCGAGCACGCCGGCAGCCGCGGCATCGCCGTCGGTTTCCCCATAGGCCTCCACTTCGCCTTCGACGCCAACACCTGCCGCCTCGTCGAATCCTGGCAAGGCGATTTCATCGACGCCACCGGCGCTTGGAAAAGTCGCGGCGGCTCCATCACCGGTGGCCAAGGCAAACCCATCTGGACCGCCCCCGCCGGCCCCTCCATCATCATCGGCCCTCAACCCACCACCTGGCCCAAGGACGCGCCCCCCGACACCGCGTACCACTTCAAAGGCTACGACCTCGACCCCAAAGGCGTCCCCACCTTCAACTACACCATCACCTCAGGCACACGCACCATCACAGTCCACGAGCGATTTGAACCTTCCGCGAACAAACCCGCGCTCATCAGCCGACAATTCACGATCGAAGGTGCAGAAGGACTAGAGCTGTGGATCAATGGAGGCAAGCCGCAGGTGATTGCAATTGGAGTAATCGAAGGCATCACCAAGAACGGCGAGAGTTGGATGAAAGTCGACATGACTGAGAAGCCCGTCGGTGCCAAGATGAGTATCACACCATGAGCACGCCCTTTCTCCTCCCGCGCTCCGCGTTGCTCCTCCCCCACGCAGTGGGGGAGGTGTCACGAGTCCGCGAAGTGACGGAGGGGGCCTTGGGCGCGGGGCTCGCCCTCATTGGATCCCGGGCGCGCCAACCCCTCCTGAGTTTCACGCTCGCCCTCCTCTGCTGCACCCAAGCCCTCGCCCAAACCCAAGTCGCCAACAAACCCTACACCAAAGCCCCAACCCGTCTCGAAACTCGCGAAGCCTTCCTCAAGAGCCTCAACTCCTCCATCGTCTCTTGGGGCCGCTGGATGGGCGTCGGCCCCTTCGACCATCCCAAAGGCGCCAAAGACATCGCCGCGCCCTTCCCCCCCGAAGACCTCCTCTCCAAAATGAAAGCCGGCGCCGCCGAACCCCTCGGCCCCGCCGACCGCCGCCCCACCTACGACGCCCAAGGCGGCACCAAGATCGAATGGAAGGAGCTCGCCCAAAGCCGTCCCGCCGTTGGCGCAGGCGAGCAATCCACAACCATCGACCTCGAAAAAACCTTCTCCTCCGCCCGCGTCACCAAAGCCTGCTGCTACCTCTACCGCTCCATCGAAGCGCCCCGCGACATGGACCTCCCCGTCCGCATGGGCAGCGACGACGGCCTGCGCGTCTGGCTCAACGCCGACCTCATCGTCGACGTCAACGCCGAACGCCCCATGTCCCCCGAATCCGAACAACCCATCCTCAAGCTCAAAAAAGGCCCCAACCACCTCCTCGTCAAAGTCTCCCAAGGCGCCGGCGAATGGCAATTCGCGCTCAGTGCCGACCCCGACCTCGACCCCGTCATCGAAGCCGCCCTCGACTGGCAACTCGACACCGACTTCCCCACCCTCCAGTCCAAACACTACCGCACCGCCACCATCCCGCACCCCGCCGATGTCAGCCTCGAAGTCGGCGGCCTCGACGTCCTCACCGGCAGCAACAACCCCATCGCCTCAATGAAACCCACCGTCGCCGTCTGCACACGCCGTGGCGATGTCTTCCTCATCGATGGCGTCTTCGAAACTCCCTCCCTCACACCTACCTTCAAGAAAGCCGCCTCAGGTCTCCAGGAACCCCTCGGGTTCCTCTACTCCCAGTACGGCCCCGACACCAGCAATCTCCAGTGCTTCGTCGCCCAGCGCGGCGAACTCACCAAACTCGTCGACTCCAATTTCGACGGTGTCGTGGATTCGTACACCACCGTCTCCGACGACTGGAAAGTCTCCGGCAACTACCACGAGTACGCCTTCGGCCCCAAACTCGGCCCCGGCCGCAAGCTCTACGTCAACCTCAACCTCGCCCACACCGACGTCGACGCCACCGTCATGGGCGCCCTCGTCCCCACCCGCGGCTCCTGCGTCGCCATCGATCCCCTCACCGGCCGCATGGAAGAGTTCGCCGATGGCCTCCGCTCCCCCGACGGCCTCTGCATCTACGACAATCAACTCTTCTTCACCGACAACCAGGGCGACTACGTCGCCACCAACAAACTCTCCTGGGTTCGCAAAGGCTCCTTCCACGGGCATCAATCCTCCCTCAAATTCCGCGACGGCTACGGCCCCGACTGGAAAAAGAACGGCAAACCCGTCCCCGAAATCACCTGGCCCGCCGTCTGGTTCCCCTACCAGAAAATGGGCCAGTCCACCACCGACGGTATCGAAATCACCTCCGACAAATTCGGCCCCTTCAAAGGCCAGCTCCTCGTCGGCGAACAAACCACCTGCGATGTCAACCGCGTCTTCCTCGAAAAAGTCTCCGATGGCAAAGGCGGCCTCTGGTACCAGGGCGCCTGCTTCCCCTTCTTGAAAGGCTTCGCCTCCGGCGTCCACCGCCTCTGCCTCGCACCCGATGGCTCCCTCCTCGTCGGCATGACCGACCGCGGCTGGGGATCCACCGGCCCAAAGCGAGATGGCCTCCAACGCGTCATCTACTCCGGCAACCTCCCCTTCGAAATCCTCTCCATGAAGATCTCCCCCAACGGCTTCATGCTCGAGTTCACCCGCGAAGTCGACGCCGCCGCCGCCACCACCATCGCCAACTACTCCATGACCAGCTACACCTACAACTACCACCCAAACTACGGCTCCCCCGAAACCGACACCAAGCCCGTCAAAATCATGGGCGCCCAACTCCTCCAAGGCTCCCGCATCGTCGCCCTCACCTGCGATGGCATGCGCTCGGGCGGCATGGGCTACGTCCACGAACTCCACATCAAAAACCTCACCTGCAAGGCGGGCGCCGACGGCCCCGCCGAAGAACTCCTCCACCCCGTCGGCTACTACACCGTCCAACACATCCCCAAGCCCGAGTGACTTTCCATCGGCGGAGTCCAACCAGCGATGCGACCGACCCTCTGCACCTTCCTCGGCCTGTGCTTGCTTCCCTGCCTCGCCCTCGCGCAGCCCGGCGAACCAATCGCCCAGCCCGGCAGCCAGCCGCAAGCGCCCAAAATCATGATCAAGGGTGTCGAGTACAAAAAACTCGCCACCCGCGCCGAAACCGAAAAGCGAATTCTCGACCTCCTCGCCCCCACACGCATCCAGTGGTCCACCTGGGAAGTCGTCGGCCCCTTCGAATTCTCCGGCGTCGGCGATCTCAAGCGCGCCTTCCCCCCCGAAGACGAACTCCCCGCCATGACCGCCGGCGGCCAAGGCCCCGACCTCTCCAAAGCCTTCAAAGGCATCGCCGGCGCCGAACTCCACTGGACCAAAACCGAATCCAGCTTCAACGACAAACTCGACTTCGTCCCACACATGGGCAAGCCCGGCCAGTCCCGCTCCAGCGCCTACGCCCACATCTCCGCCAACGTCGACCACGACCTTTCCGTCAACATCACCACCGGCTCCGACGACGGCCTGCGCCTCTGGCTCAACACCCGCCTCCTCGTCGACGCCGATGTCATGCGCTCCCTCAATCCCGAAGACGACCACGTCCGCCTCGACCTCAAAAAAGGCCTCAACCACATCCTCATCAAAGTCTCCCAAGGCGGCGGCGGCTTCGAATTCCAAGCCACGCCCCCGCCCCTCCTCGACGAACTCACCCAGCAATCCCTCGCCTACCACCTCGACGCCGACTTCCCCCCATCGCCCGAAGCCCAGTTCTACCGCAACTTCCCCATGCTCCTCCCCCCCGACGTCGTCCTCGAATGCGGCGGCCTCGACCTCATGCCCGATGGCCGCCTCATCACCTCCACCCGCCGCGGCGACATCTACATCATCGACGGCGCGTATACCGAACCTCCCGCCGCCTGCACCTTCACCAAATTCGCCAGCGGCCTCCACGAACCTCTCGGCCTCAGCGTTCGCCTCGAGAAAAACGCCGCCGGCAAAGCCGAGACCGCCGTCTACGTCGTCCAGCGCGGCGAACTCACCCGCATGGTCGACACCAACGCCGACAACATCGCCGACTCCTTCCAGACCTTCTCCGACGCCTGGGGTGTCTCCGGCAACTACCACGAGTTCGCCTTCGGCCCCAAATTCGACCACCAAGGCAACGCCTGGGTCACCCTCAACGTCGGCTTCTGCGACTCCCTCGGCAAATCCACCGTCCCTTGGCGCGGCTGGGCCCTGCGCATCTCTCCCGACGGCACCATGACCCCAGTCTGCGGCGGCCTCCGCTCCCCCAACGGCATCGGCTTCTGGCGCGACGGCCAAGCCTTCTACGCCGACAACCAGGGCGACTGGGTCGGCACCAATCGCATCTCCCCGCTCCTCGAAGGCTCCTTCCAAGGCCACCCCTCCGGCCTCCACTGGCGCACCGACTACAAGCCCGAAATGGAAACCCTCGGCACCCGCCCGACCGTCGTCCCCGCCGCCGTCTGGATCCCCTACGGCAAAATGGGCCAGAGCGTCGCCGACTTCCTCTACGCCCCGCAAACCGACGAAGAAGCAAAGCGCCTCCTCGTCCCGCCCCCCATCGCCGCCTTCGGCCCCTTCGCCGGTCAAGCCTTCATCGGCGATCAAACCCTCTGCATGGTCCACCGCGTCACCCTTGAGAAAATCGACGGCGTCTACCAAGGTGCCGTCTACCCCTTTCGCTCCTCCCTCCAGTGCGGCGTCAATCGCCTCGCCTTCGGCAAAGACGGCTCCCTCTTCGTCGGCCAGACCGATCGCGGCTGGGGCTCCATCGGCCGCGCCCGCTATGGCATCGAACGCATCACCTTCCCCAAAGTCTTCCCCTTTGAGATTCGCGAAGTCCGCATCCAGCCCGATGGCTTCACCGTCCAATTCACCCAGCCCGTCGACCCGGCAAGCGCCACCAGCATCGCATCGTGGACCTGCCAGAGCTACACCTACGAATACCACGCAACCTACGGCTCCGCCGAAATGGACTCCAAAAAAGTCTCCATCACCAAGGCCGAACTCCTCGCCCCCGACACCATTCGTGTCCATCTCGACGCCATTCGTTCCGGGGGTATGGGCTTCGTCCACGAACTGACCGCCACCGGCGTGAGGTCCGCAAACCACTCCGCGCTCCTCCACGACAACGCCTACTACACCGTGCAACGCCTTCCCGCCCAAAGCCGTTGATCTTCGCGCGCTCCGCGCGTGAAAGCCGTCCTCAACTCGACTAGAGTCGCCCCGTGACCACTGCGCCGGCTCATTCGTTCTTTGCCGCGGGCGTCTCCGCCCTTGCCGACCCCGTCGCGGCCGCCACACGCGCCGCCGAGCAGGCCGTCCGAGGCCTCGCCGGCCGGCGCCCCGATCTCGTCTTCCTCTATATCTCCGGCGACCACGTCCCCCACGCCCGCGAGATCCTCACCATCATCCACGAGCGCCTCCATCCGCGCCACGTCATCGGTTGCTCAGCCGAGGGCGTCATCGCCGGCGCCAGCGAGATCGAGGGCAAAGCCGCCGTCTCGCTCCTGGCCGCCTGCCTGCCCAACGTCGACATCCACGTCTTCACCGACGCCGACCTCCCGCCCATCCCCGACAAACTCGACGACGACACCCTGGGCTCCATCGCCCAGGGAATCGGCGCCCGCGGCGACCTCCGCGCCACCTTCCTCTTCGTCGACACCTTCAACGTCCCCATGGTCCGCCTCATGCCCGCCCTCAACGCCGCACGCCACACCGGCGCCGACGCCCTCCCCATCGGCCTCATCGCCGGCGGCCTGGTCTCCGGCGCCAAATCCCCCAAGGACTGCCGCCTCATCCTCGACGACACAGTCCGTCATCACGGCCTCGTCGGCGTCAGCCTCCGCGGCGGCATCGACATCGAGGCCATCGTCTCCCAAGGCTGCCGCTCCATCGGCCAGCCCTTCGTCGTCACCAAGGCCAAGGGCAACGTCATCCTCGAACTCGGCGGCCGCTCCGCCTTGGACGCCATCCAGGACCTCGTCCAGGATCTCCCCGATTCCGACAAGGAGAAGCTCCACAACAGCCTCCTCATCGGTCGCGTCATCAACGAGTACAAAGACCGCTTCGGCCGCAGCGACTTCCTCATCCGCAACATCATCGGCGTCGATCAGAAGCACAAAGCCATCGCCGTCACCGACATCGTCCGCGCCGGCACCACCGTCCAATTCCAACTCCGCGACGCCACCACCGCCTCCCAGGACCTGGGAATGCTCTTAGACGCCCAGCAACTCCACGACACGCCCAGCGGAATCCTCCTCTTCACCTGCAACGGCCGCGGCTCACGCCTCTTCTCCACGCCCCACCACGACGCCCGCAAAGTCGCCACCGCCTTCGACACCCAACGCAGCGGCGAAGAAGCTGCCAAAGGCGGCATGTCAATCGACTCCCCACACGCCCCCATCCCCATGTCCGGCTTCTTCGCCTCCGGCGAGATCGGCCCCATCGGCAACGACAGCTACCTCCACGGCCAAACCGCCTGCGTCGTCCTCTTCCGCGATCCGCACGACTGACCCAGGTGGCATGCTTCCCCTTCAGGGAAGCATGATCCTGCCGCCCGTTGTCCAGAGCGCGCCACTCGCTCAGCGGCCGCAAGCGACCTTGTTGTGCCCTTCGTCTTCGGCCCGGCACCCCGATACCGTCCTCTCGCATGCCAAGGGTCACGATCCACACCCCAGCCAAAGTGAACCTCGCCCTCTCCGTCGGCGCGCCCCTCACGCCTCCGCATCCTCAAGCCGGCTATCACCCCCTGGCGTCGTGGATGGCGTGCCTCGACTTTGCCGATGCCGTCACCGTTGAGCCCTCCACGTCTCCCCAATTCCATTGCCAGTGGACCGACGACGCGCCCCTTCCCTCTCCCATCGATTGGCCACCGGAAAAGGACCTGGCCTGCAGGGCCGCACAGGCCGTCGCGGCCCACGTCCGAAGGCCCCTTCACGCCCGAATCAAAGTGCTCAAGCAGATCCCCGTCGGTGCCGGCCTGGGCGGTGGGTCCTCCGACGCCGCGGGCGCACTGGTTGCCATGGTCAGAGCCTTTGGACTCTCCGTCACCGATGCCGAACTGATTACGCTCGCCACCACGCTGGGCAGCGACGTCGCTTTCCTCACCGCGAGTCTCTTGTTTGGGAGCCGTCGACGCGGACTCTGCGCAGTGGTCAGCGGAGTTGGCGAGACCATCGAGTCCGTGCCCCGTCCCGAAGCGGAGGTGGTTCTGGTCATGCCGCCCTTTGGTTGCCCAACCGCCGCGGTCTACGCGGCCTTCGATCGACGGGGAGTTTCTGAACCAGTGCCCGACATCGCTCGCGTGCGATCGCTCGCGTCCGCAGGCCACATCGATCCCGCGACATTGTTCAACGACCTCGAGCCCGCCGCCATCGACGTCGAGCCTCGTTTGGGCGAAATTCTCGATCTGGTGCGCCGCGCGACTGCCCATCGAGCGATGGTCACGGGAAGCGGCAGCTCCGTGATCGTGGTCACGCCGCCCGGCCAAGGCGCAGCCGCGTGCGAGGCCGTCCAATCGGCACTGCCCGACATCGCCGTCCGCCTCAGGAAAATCGTGTAGTCTCGCGCTGCTCATCTTGCCCTCTACACTCCTCCATGCGTGTCCTCGGCATCGATCCCGGCCTGCGAATCACCGGCTACGCCTGCCTCGAATCCATCGGCGCGAGCCTTCTGGGCCAGGTCCGCATCATCGAGGCGGGGTGCTTTCGCATCGGCAAACCGGGCGCCTCCACCGACGACCTCCTCCCTAAGACCGCCGCCACCCTCTCGTCGCGCCTCCAGGAACTCGACCGCGACTTCCGCGAACTCCTCGAGCGCACCCGCCCCAGCGTCGTCGCCATCGAGTCCATCTTCGCCCACTACAAACACCCCGCCACCGCCATCATCATGGGCCACGCCCGCGGCGTCCTCCTCCTCGCCGTCCGCCAGTGCGGCCTTGAACTCCTGGAGTTCAAACCCAACCTGGTCAAGAAGGGCATGACCGGCCACGGCCTGGCTAAAAAGGACCAAATGCAGCGGGCCGTCCAGTCCTATTTCAACCTCCCCGAACCCCCCAATCCCCCCGACGTCGCCGACGCCTTGGCGATCGCACTGTGCGCCATCCGCAGGGCCGAAATCGGGGCTCAAACGAGCGATTTCGCCGTGATCCGACAGGCTTGATCGGGCCGCCATTCCGGCCCTCCTCGTGCGCGGGGACCCCAAGAAATCGGACGATTTTCAAAAATCGCGTGAAAGATCCCGGGCCCCTGCGTTCGAGAGGGTGTCGGAACTCACCGACAACAAACCCTCGCCACCCTTTAAGCAAGGAATTAGACATGAACCGCATCAACCTCGCTATCGCTCTGTCCCAGTCCGCCGCGATGCTTGCTCTCGCCTCGGGTCTCGCCCTCTCCCCGGCTGCCTTCGCCGACGATCTCGTCTGGCGCGGCCCCAACCAGGGCGATTGGTTCCTCGCCGCCAACTGGAAGAAAACCGACGGCACCGCCGGCCGCATCCCCACCGCCGCCGACACCGTCCTTTTCGACTCCGGCGGCAGCGGCGTGATCTACATCTCCGCCGCGGCCCCCAACGTCGCGGGTGTGATCACCTGCGTCGCCAAGTCCGTCAACTTCACCGCCTCCAAGACCATCCAGTTCGCCGACAACATGCCCGCCCGCACCCGGCTGGGCTTTGGCGTCACCGATGACTTCATCGTCGGAGCGGGCGCCACCAACACCCTCATCCGCGCCGGTCGCAACGCCGGCGGAGCCGCGGGCGCCGGAGCAGACCTTGAGATTACCACGACCAACGGTCGCATCGAGAACCGCGGCACCTTCGAGGGCGGTCGCGGCATGGGCGCGGGCGGCCATGGCGGCTGGGTCAAGCTCGTCGCCGGTCGACCCAACGCCCTGGGCGTTCTTGTCCGCGGCACTGTCAATGGCGGCGCGGCCGCCGCGGGCGGCTCGGGCAACGGCGGCGACGTCATCCTCCAGGCCGTCAACTCCGACATCAACATTCTGGGAGCGTCCGCCAATGTCCGCGCCGGCGCGGGCTCCACCGATGTCGCCGCCAATGGAATGGCGGTCGGTGACGGGGGGACCGTCAACCTCTTCACCTCCAAGAACATCGTCATCAGCCGCGAGGCCGGCGCCAACACGCTCTACGTCACCGGCGGCGGGGGCGGAAGCTCCGCTCGCCGGGGCGGCGATGGCGGCTGGGTCAACTTCGGCCAGAACTTCCGGCGGGCCACCAATGTCACCATCGGCGCAGGCGTCCAGGTTCTCGCCGGCAACGGCGGCAACGTCGGCGAGACCGTCGCCAACGTCATCATCTCCTCGGGCACCGGCGGACACGTGATCGGTTACGTCTCCGACGCGATGACGAATCAGGGCACGATCAAGTCCGGCAGCGGCGGCCTCCCCACCGCCACGGCGGGTGCCACCAGGGCCGCCGGCGGCAACGCCGGGTACATCTGGCTCGAAGTCAGCGACTTCACCAACGCCGGCACCGGCGTCGTCCAGGGCGGAGCAGGTGGCTCGGGCGTGGGCCGCGGCGGCCAGACCCGCTGTGAGTGGGGTGGCTGGGGCGGCGACATCACCATCAAGGGCATGAGCTTCGGCACCATCCTCAACCAGGGTCTCATCAAGGCCGGCCCAGGCGGCTGGGGCAACAAGCTCGCCGGCGCTCCCAGCGGCGGCCAGGCCGACGGCGGCGTCGTGGACATCATCGGCAACGCCGCGTTCACCAACACCTCCGCCGCGGGCTCCGTCGGCACCATCATGGGCGGTGACGGCGGCATGGCAAACGATGTCAACGCCAACGGCTGCAAGGGCGGCGATGTCAACGTCAACGTCAACCTCGACATCATCAACAACAAGGTCATCCAGGGCGGCAAGGCCGGCAAGAAGATCGGCGGCGTCAGCAACGGCCCCGCCGGCAAGATCCTCCTCTTCGGGCGCGAGGTCAAGGCCATCGGCACCATCATCCGCGATCTCGAAGGCCTCCCCGGCGACCCCTTTGTCCCTGGTCTCCCCGCCGGCGTCCGAGTCGCGGCACTCAACGGCGTCACCATCTCGCCCGACACCTCCGTCTTCGCCGACACTGTCAACCTCTCCACCCAGGCCGGAACCATCCGGGCGACGGGCCTGGGCTTTGGAATCTACGGTCGCGTCACCGCCCTCAACGACCTCGTGCTCGATGCCGGATGCATGGGCGCCATCGACTTCCTCTCCATCCAGCCCGACGTCTCCCGCCCGCTCCTGGTCTGCCGCAACAGCGCTTACGAGCTCGGCCCCGTGCATCTCTCCTCCGTTCCCATGACGAGTGGTTACTCGCCCTCTTCGATCATCATCGGCAACGTCGTGTACGACGTGCACGCCAACGCCGACTTCGATGGCGACGGCACCGTGGACTTCTTCGACTACGACGCCTTCGTCGCCTGCTTCGAAGGCCTCTTCTGCCCCCCCGGCAAGACCGCCGACTTCGATGGCGACGGGACCGTGGACTTCTTCGACTACGACGCTTATGTGACCGCCTTTGAGGGAGGGTGCTAAACCTCGCACCGCTCCTTAAACACGCACCGGCCCGGGACGCCAAACCCCGGGCCGGTTTGTTTTTTCTCCTCCTCGCGCAGCGGATGAGATCTGCACGCGGGGAGGACCGATTGAAACACGGAGGACACGGAGGGGCACGGAGGAAGGCAGGGGAGAGTGGTCAAGGCAGGGATGCAGAAAGACATTGAACCACAGGGGTGCCGCGAGTCTCCGAGGCGGCGGAGGGGGTGTCTTGGGGTGTTGACGTCGGACCCTTTTGCACTCCTTCTTCACTTTCCGCCTTGGTCCGTGAACCTCTCTACCCTCTACCCATGTCTGCTCCCTCCCCATCCGAGCGTCTTGCCGCACAGGTCCTGGTCGTCGAGGACGAGCCCGACCACGCCGAGACCATGGCCGAGGCTCTCAAGAAGCCCGGACACATCTGCACGATCGTCCACTCCGTCGCGGCGGCCGTCGACGAGCTCAAGCACGGGGCCTTTGACATCATCGTGACCGATCTGCGCATGCCCGCCTCCGCAGGCCAGGAAGGCGCCGCGCCCGACGGCGGCGACGCGGGGCTCAAGGTTGTTGAGGCCGCCAAGCGGCTGCAGCCTTCGGCCGAGGTCATCATGGTCACGGCGCACGGCGATGTGCCCACCGCGCGGGCCGCGTTCAAGC
Organism: uncultured Phycisphaeraceae bacterium; assembly: GCA_964358855.1. Lineage (GTDB taxonomy): Bacteria > Planctomycetota > Phycisphaerae > Phycisphaerales > UBA1924 > UBA2396. The sequence continues at coordinate 3,970 of CAYHQQ010000059.1, read as the reverse complement.
TCGGGGCGTACGACTTCATCGAGAAGCCACTGGACCTGGAGGTCTTCCGCTCACTCGTCAACCGCGCGGCCCAGACCGTGCTCCTTCGCCACGAGTCGGGCGCGCTCTCGGGACTCGTGCAGAGCCAGGGTTTCGAAGGAATCGTCGCCGGCAGCGAGCCGATGCGTCGCATTCTGCGCACGGTCAAGACGGTGGCCGCCAGCCAGCTCCCCGTGCTCATCACCGGAGAGTCGGGCACGGGCAAGGAACTCATCGCACAGGCCATCCACCGCAACAGCCTTCGCGTCAAGGGGCGCCTGGTCGCCATCAACTGCGCCGCGGAGGCCGAGAGCCTTCTGGAGGACAAGCTCTTTGGGCACATGAAGGGCGCGTTCACGGGGGCGGAGAAGGACCGCGAGGGGCTCTTCGAGTACGCCAGCAACGGCGGCGGCGGGCAGGGCGGCACGCTCTTCCTCGACGAGATCGGCGATATGCCCGTCAAGATGCAGGCCAAACTCCTTCGCGTGCTTGAGACCGGCAAGGTCATCCGTCTGGGCGCCAACGAAGAGCGACCCGTCGACGTCCGCATCGTCTCGGCCACCAACAAGGACCTCAAGGCGATGATCGCCCGGGGCGACTTCCGCGAAGACCTCTTCTTCCGCATCAATGGCGTCACTGTTTCGATTCCTCCGCTGCGTGAACGCCGCGAGGACATTCCCCGCATCGTCCGCCACGCCGTCGCGCGCTTCCAGACCCAGCTCGCCCCAAACACCCAGCCCATGGATGTCACCGACGCCGCCATGATGCGGCTCACCAGTTACTCGTGGCCGGGCAACGTCCGCCAGCTCCTCAACGTCGTGCAGAACATGGTCGTGATGGCTATCGGCGAAGAGCGGCCCCAGGGTTCACTGATCGTGCTCGACCTCCGCCACATTCCCGACGAGGTCCGCATGGGGGACCACGACGAGCCCGAAGCCCGCGAGGATTTCTCGCCCGCAGGGTCGCTTGCCGGAACGAGCCTTGAGCAGATCGAGAAGCGGGCGATTCGCGAGACGCTGCGGCTCACGGCGGGCAATCGTGAGCAGGCGGCCAAGATGCTGGGGATTGGGGAGAGGACGCTTTATCGGAAGTTGAAGGACTACGGGCTGCGATGAGATGGCACGATTCTCAAGTGCGATGATCGTCCAAATCAGTTGGCGGCGTAGGTGGGACGTCGCTCGCTGACGCTCGCGGCTCTGTTTGCACTTGGCAACCTTCGGACGCACCGGTCAGGAGACCGGTGCCACCCCTTCGACCGTAGCGCCTCCGGCGCCTTCGGCCACCAGTGCTGCCGCGATCACGACGTCGCCCTCGTTGAGGCTCACGCACCGGACGCCCTGCGCCGCACGGCCGGTTTCGCGGATCTCGGCGGCACTGGTTCGCACGAGCTGCCCGCCCTTGCTGACGATGACGACGTCGTCGTTGGCCCGCACGCCCAGGGCCGCCACGGCGCGGCCGTTGCGGTCGCTGGTCTTGATGTCGATTCGTCCCTTGCCGCCGCGGCTTTGGCTTCGCATCTGGCCGCCCTCGGTCTGGACGCGATACTCGTCGACGGGCGTTCGCTTGCCGTAGCCGTTCTCGGTGATGGTCAGCAGGCACACCGACTTGTCGAGCGTGACCACATCCTCCGCGCTCGCGCCCGCCGGGTCCACCTTCATCGGGATCGCAATGACGCCGATGACCTGGTCACCCTCGTCGAGCTCGATCCCCTTGACGCCCGCCGCCCCGCGTCCCATCAGTCGCGCGTCCTCTTCGTTGAACCGGATCGCCATGCCGCCGGCCGTCGCCAGCAGAATGTCGTCGCCGCCGCCGGTGAGGGTGACGTCGAGCAGGGCGTCGCCCTCCTTGAGGCCCACGGCGATGATGCCGCCCTTGTTGACGTTGCGGTAGTCCTTGAGGGCGGTGCGTTTCACGATGCCCTGGCGGCTCACGAACGTGAGGTAGTGCGAGCCCGACTCAAAGTCCTTGACGGGCAGGAACGCGCGGCACTTCTCGCCTTCGCGAAGCTCGAGCAGGTTCTGCAGCGCACGGCCCTTGCTCGTGCGACCCATCTCGGGCACTTCGAAGACGCGGATCTTGAAGACCCGGCCCGTGTCGGTGAAGCAGAGCAGCTCGTCGTGCGTGCTGGCGACAAAGACGTGCTCGATGAAGTCTTCCTCGCGCGTCTCGCCGGCCTTGATTCCCTTGCCGCCGCGGCCTTGCTGGCGATAGGTGTCCAGCGGCACGCGTTTGGCGTAGCCCTCGCGGCTGATGGTCAGCGCGACGTCGGTGACGGGGATGAGTTCGGCGATATCGATGTCGGTGCCGCCGTCTTCGATCATGGTGACGCGCGGGCGATCGTGGCGTGCACGCATTTCTTCGCAATCGGCCTTGATCATGATGCGGACGCGCTCGTCGCTGGCGAGGATTGATTCGTAGTCTTCGATCTGTGCCGCCACTTCGGTGTACTCGGCGATGAGGCGTTCGATTTCCAGGCCCACGAGCTGGATGAGCCGCATGGCGCCGATGGTCTCGGCCTGGATCCTGGACAGGGCCAGACCGTCGGCCGCTTCCGCGAGCCGCTTCTTGAGGCGGGCGGGCAGTTTGGCCGCGTGCGGATGCGACGCTGGGATCTGGAACCTGCGTTCGATCAGTCCCTGGATTGCTTGTTCGCGCGTGGTGCTCGCCCGGATGATGCGGATCACCTCGTCGATATCGCAGACGGCGTAGATCATGCCTTCGAGCACGTGGGCGCGTTTGCGGGCTTCTTGCAGGAGATGGGCCGTGCGGCGACGGATGACGTCGCGCCGGTGCTCGATGTAGCAGTCGATCATCTCGCGGAGGGTCAGCGTGCGGGGCTGGCGATTCACGAGCGCCAAGCTGTTGATGCTAAACGTGTCCTGCAGGGGCGTGAACTCGTAGAGCTGGTTCTCGACGACGCGAGGGTCGGCGCCCTTCTTGAGGTGGATGACGACCTTGGTCTGCACGTCGCGGTTGGACTCGTCGTTCACGTAGGTGATGTCGGTGATCCGCTCGTCGTTGACGGCCTCGACGATCTTCTCGACGAGCGAGGTCTGGGCCAGCATGAAGGGGATCGAGTCGATCACGATCATGTCGCGATCGCCCTTGCCGTCGATCTTTTCCACGTGGCACGTGCCGCGGAGGGTCACTTTGCCGCGACCGGTGGTGTAGGCGTCGACGATGCCGCGACGGCCCAGGACGATGCCGCCGGTGGGGAAATCGGGGCCTTTGACGCCGCGGCGGACGACTTTGCCGTCGACGTCGGTGACGTCCTGCATGAGCTCGGCGAGTTGGATCTCGGGTTTGTCGAGCACGCGGACGATGGCGTCGAGGATTTCCGTTGGGTTGTGCGGGGCGAGGCTGGTGGCCATGCCGACGGCGATGCCGACGCCGCCGTTGATGAGGACGTTGGGGAAGCGGGCGGGGAGGACGGTGGGCTCCATCATGCGGCCGTCGTAGTTGGGTTGGTAGTCGACGGTGTCGAGCTTGAGGTCGGCGAGCATGTCCATGGCGGCATGGGTCATGCGGGCTTCGGTGTAACGGGCCGCGGCGGGGGGGTCGCCCAGGATCGAGCCGAAGTTGCCCTGCGGATCGATCATCGGGACGCGGGTGCGCCATTTCTGGGCCAGGAGGACGAGGGTGGGGTAGACGACCTGCTCGCCGTGGGGGTGGTAGTTGCCGCTGGTGTCGCCGGCGATCTTGGCGCACTTGTAGTGTTTGGTGCCGGGGCGGAGGTTGAGGTCGCTCATGGCGACGAGGATGCGGCGCTGGCTGGGCTTCATGCCGTCGCGGACGTCTGGGAGGGCCCGGTCCATGATGGTGGACATGGCGTAGGTGAGGTAGGAATCCTGGAGCTCGCGCTGGATGTCCTGGTCGATGACCTGGCCGCCGCCCGGGTTTCCGGAGCCTTCTGGGGGGGTCGGAACAGGGTTATTTTGGCCGGGGTTTTCGG
>CAYHQQ010000058.1:0-23542 GCA_964358855.1 uncultured Phycisphaeraceae bacterium | reverse complement strand
GGGGTGGGGGGGTCCGGGCCACGCCGACAATCCGCGTGTGATTTATTCCCGGCAGCCCCGCGCTCTCGCCCGCAAACAACCCCCTTTCCAAAGCAATCTTTTCGCCATCGTCGCGCAAGAACACCTTCCCGCCCGCGAATGCACTGCGAGCGGGAAATCCTCAGACACCGGTATCCGCGACCGGGAAAATGTCTGCGGGACCGCGAGGGACTTGTCTCCCAAAGGAATCTCGATGATCCATGCTCTCCGTTCGACCTGCGTTCTTTCGCTCATCGCCACGTCCGGGCTCGCCGCAGCCGCAAACGCCCAGCCTATCGCCTACGAGGGATTTGACTATCCCTCCCTCGCGACGCTCCTGGGCCAGAGCGGAGGCTCGGGCTTCACCACCCCATGGCAGACCGCCGGCTATGGCTCCTGGGCCATCGACGGCACTGACTCGGTGTATGTCACTGGGGGCCTCAAGCTCCTGACCTCTGGCGGGCGGGCATCCACAGCGCAGGGCGGCTATCAGCGAACGCTGAATCTCGCCACGCCCCTGGGCAACACGCCCGGCTCGGTGTGGGTCAGTTTCGTCGCCCGCCAGACCGCCGGCACCACTCCTCAGTCCTGGCTCGGCATCACGCTGCCCTGCACCGGCTCGCCCAACCCCTGGCTCTTTCTTGGCAAGGCCTATGGCCAGTCCAACTGGGGCACCGACGCGGGCCTGTCGGGCACCGTGCTTCAGACGACCACGTCGTGCATGACCCAGGCCCTGATCGTCGCACGAATCGATTTCCGCGCCGGTGCCGACGACGTCCATGTCTGGATCAACCCGAGCCTCAGCGGCACGCCCTCCGACGCCTCGGCCGATCTGTCGCTGCCGGCCTACGGCAACTTCACCGGAATCACCAAGGTTCTGCTCGAGACCGGCAACGCCGGCCCCGCCGGACACAACGGCGTCGTCGACGAGGTCCGTCTAGGACAGCAGTTTGTCGATGTCGCCCCGATCGTGCCCGGCCTGGTCTTCGATGGCTTCCAGCACGAAGCGATGGGCGGCGCCACGATCGCCCGCTCGTCCGACGGAAGCAAGCTGATCGTCTCCAACATCGGCAGTTCGGGCCAGGACGGCGTCGAGATCAAGTTGCACACGCTCATTGGCGGCGGTGTCGTCTACGAGGGCACCACGACCCCCAACGCGCCCGGTTCGTCGTGCCGTCAGAAGTACAAGGGCTGGGACGGCACGATCAAGGGCATCTGCGACACGGTGACCAACGCCGACCACACGATGACGCACACCTTCGACTACACGAGCATGGGTGCCACGTCGGTGAACGTCGTGCAGTACAACGAGACGGGTCTGGAGATCTCGAACATCACGTACGGGGGCGCAGTCGCCGTGGTGCCGCTCGTCCCGCCGCCGTGTCCGGTCGGTTCGCAGTTCGCGTACAAGACCTGGTACGACATCTGGGTGGGCGGCACGCACTACCTCGGGTACTTCTGCAACGACCCGATCAACCCCATCGGCATGGTCAAGGTCACGCCCGAGTTCGCCCCGGGCACAAGCCCCGACATGACCATCGACACGGTGCAGGTCACCGCCTCGGGAATGCCCGAGCTCAACATCGCCAACTCGGTCATCACGCCGCGTGAGTCTCCGACCAGGCCCACCCGTCCCGTCAAGGCCACCGCACGCGGGCTGGGCAATGCCCTCCTGACGGAGATCTGCATCGACGGGACCGACTGCACCGACGACGCGGCGCGCGTGCTCGAAGTGAAGAACATCGGGAGCTCGGGCGAGGACGGGGCCTGGATCGATTGGCGGGCCCTGAGACCCAGGTCCACGTCCGGCACGATCGATCTGGGCGACATCTTCCATTCCGACGCCGAGGCGACGATGCGAATCCGGTACCTCTTCGGTATCCGAGGCTCCAGCCTGATGGTGAACGGCAACCTTGACGGCAGCTCCGAAGTCCGCCCCGACTTCGCCGACGTGGGCTCGACCCAGTTCGAGGTCGTCGCCTACCTGAACGGCGTCATCGTGCGTCAGGAGACACACCCCAATCTCGACCCGATCATCGTGAGCGTCGATCAGGTCATCTGCGGGCCCAACCACTATCCGATCTGGGGCTGGGTCACCATGTGGGTCTGGAACCCCTGGCCCGTCACCGGCTCGTACCAGACGCACTGGGGCGTCATCGGCTGCGGCTCCCTTGGAAGCACCGGCGGCGACCCCACCTACTTCGACCATCTGGTCTTCAAGCCCGTCAACCCGCTCGTGCCCACCGTCCCCGACACCGTGGACAGCGTCAGCGTCACCGGCGTCCGCACTCCGCGAACAGTCGTTCAGAGCATCACGTCCAGTGACGCCCCCAACTGCCCGGGCGACTTCGATGGCGACGGCACCGCCGACTTCTTCGACTACGACGCCTTCGTGACCTGCTTCGAAGGACAGGCATGCCCGGCGTACCGCACCGCCGACTTCGACGGAGACGGCGCGGTCGACTTCTTCGACTACGACGCCTTCGTCCAGGCCTTCGAAACCCCCTGCTGAGACCAACCCTCGCTCATCAGCACCGATCACGCACAAGGCCGGAGACCCGCGAGGGTCTCCGGCCTGTTTGTTTGTCCTCGCCCCCCGCGCTTCAGGCCTCTGGCGACCGCTTCGCCGACATCACCGCCGCGTTCACCGCGCGGATCAAGTCCGATGGATGGAACGGCTTGGACAGTACCTTGGTCAGCGCGTCGGGCACAACCTCCTGCGCCCGCCCGCCGCTGATGAACACCGCCGGCGTCCGATCGCCCTTGCCGCGGCGCACTTCGAGACACTCGGTGCCCAGCCGCCCAGGGATGTCGATGTCCAACACGTACGCGGCAACACGCGACTCGAGCTTCTGGGCCTGTTCCAGGAACGCGTCGCCGTCGCCCACCGCAACCACCGCGAAGCCCGACGCCTCGAGCCCGGCCGTCAGGAGGTCCCTCACGTGCGAGTTGTCCTCGACCAAGAGCACCAATCCAAAGCCCCGCTGCGGCGACGCCGGAACATCCGCCGCCGACCGCGTGCCCGGCGGGACGATCGTCGGAAACTCGAAGGTGAACGCCGTGCCCACGCCCGGCGTGGAGCTGACCGAGATGGTGCCGTTGTGCGAGCGAACGATCCCCTGCACGACAGCCAGCCCCAGGCCCGTGCCCTCGCCGCGCGGCTTGGTGGTGAAGAACGGCTCAAAGATCCGCGCCTGAACCTCGGGCGTCATCCCCTTGCCCGTGTCGGAGACGACGACTCTGACGCTGTCGCCGTCGCGGGAAAGCACGACCGAAAGCCGCCCGCCTCCGGGCATCGCGTCCCGCGCGTTGATCGCCAGGTTGAGGAGCACCTGCTGCAACTGCGTCGCGTCGGCCTGCACCCACAGGCCCTCGCCACCCCGCAGGTCCATCGTGATCTCAATCTTCGCCGACATCAGCCCCCGCGCCATCGACATCGCCTGCTGAACGATCGGCGCAAGCTCCACCGGCTCCCGCCGCGGTGGCGCCGGTCGCGCAAACGTCAGCAGCGACTTGGTCGTCTGGCTCGCCTGCTCGGCCGCGATCGCGATCTTCTCGAGATAGGGCGTCGACCGGTGGTCCTTGTCCAGCGCCACCAGCGCCAGGCTCAGATACCCGTAGATCGCCGTGAGTGTGTTGTTGATGTCGTGCGCGATCCCGCTGGCGAGCTGCCCCACCGCCTCCATCTTCTGGATCTGGTGCACCTGCTCCTGCAGCTTCGCCCGGTCGGTGATGTCCTTGACCGCCACGCACGCCCCCGCGCTCTGACCCCCGTCCTCACGCACCGGCTGCACCGCAACCAGCCACACACTCTCGGCCCCGTGATTGAGCGGCGCGGGCACGTGCACCACCGGATCGACCTCTACGCTTGGATCCAAGGAGAGCATCGCCTCGACCACCCGAGACACGCTCGGACACACGTCCGCAAGCGGACGCCCCCGCGCCGCCTCAGGATTGCTCCCCAGCATCACCCCAAACCGTTCGTTGACGCGAAGCACCCGCCGCTCCTTGTCAATCAGGCAGAGTCCCACCGGCGCTCCCTTGTACACCGACTCGAGCTCCGCCACCGTGTCCGACAGCGTGCGATTCACGCTCGCGAGCTCCGCCGTCCGCGCCGCCACCGCCGCCTCCAGCCCGCCGTGCGCCTCCTGCAGCCTGGCTTCGGCCTGGCGTCGGACCTCGATCTCATCCTGCAGCTGGCGGTTGAGCTGATGCAGATGCGAGGGCAGCGGAAGGGCAACCGCCTTTGGAATCAAGGGCCACAGCGCAATCGCCGTCAGAATCGAGAGCCCACCCGTGCCCGCCTTCACCACGCCGTCGAGACGATACATCGGATACCAGTACGCCAGAATGCCCAGAACGTGGGTAGTGCCGCAGGCCAGGATGAACGCCGCGAAGAGCTTGAACATCCACCCGAACGCGACATCGCGGCGCCTGTGCACGAAGTACGCCAGCGCGAGCGGGATCGAGTAGTACGCCAGAGCGATCACCCCGTCGGAAACCACGTGCAGCCAGATGATCTCGCCCCGATCCCCAACGCACTGCGCCCGCGGCACAAAGTCGGTCGAGAAAAGATTCGTGAAAAAGCCGCCCGTGGCCGGTTCAACGCAAACAGGACATGTGTCCATCATCGGCCCTCCTCAAAGGCCCAGTCTCCAAACGGCCGGCACAAATGATGCCCCAATCATGGGGTCTGTGCGCGCCTCTCAGTCTATCGGCAATTGCCGAGCGGTGCGCGCCATTCAGTTTCTATCCACCGCCATGCAACTTACATCGGCTGCCACTGAAACCGCTTTCGTTCGCGTCGAACCTCGGCGATTGCCTCCGCGATCTAAGCGATTGGGCATACGATTCCTCTCGTGGTCGAGGTCACCCAAGGACTGGCGTCCGCGGCGAGGCCGATCGTTCGGAGCCGATCACCTATCCCGCCCCAGAGTTGAGTGGAGTCGCCATCGGTCCACATGCCAGAGTGCTTCTGCCGAGTCACACGTGAGAGGACGTGCAATCCACATGACCGAACCGCCCCGCGGAGCGCACGCCGAACGGACCGCCCGACTCTCCCGACACGCTCGGGTCGCGGCCGTCATTATCTCGGCGATGCTGGCCACTTGGTCCGTGGTGTTGGCGACTCTTGCAATCCAGGCTAGACCGTGGGATCTCTCGCGACGCTCGATTGCCCGATGGGCGCTTCAGGCCAACGTATCCGCCGACGGAAGGTCCGTCAGATTCGTTCGCGGCATCGACGAGCTCGTTCCAAATGAAACCAGGACGCTCAGTGTGCAATTCGACACGCTCGAGCGAGGATTCCCGCTTCCCTACTTCCGTGAGATGACCTGCACGATTCATTCCGTGGACAAGGAAATCTCCGACGCGAGACCCAATGGACTCAAGGACGAGATCGCTGCCGAGATGGCATGGCGGGGACTGACCCTTGAACCTCAGGCGGTGTTGGCGCCCCGCATGGCCTTGGTCATCCTGGACGATTCCGGGACACTGCGGTCCGATGTGCTCGCGACGATCGGCGACCAACTTGCGTGGGCGGCGGCCGGATTGCTCGCTTCCGTCGTGCTCTTCGTCGCTCGATCAAGGCTTGGCAGTGCCCTGCCGCGACTGTTGCTGCGCTCGCCCAACACCTGGGTGTGCGGATATCCCATCGTTCCTCAAGCTTCGCGGTGCCCGGAGTGCGGCGAAAAGTACAGACGAAGGACCGTGCCCAAGGCCTCGTCGGATGCTCGCCATCCGCCCGACCCCTGAGACGCACGGTGCCGCCCGTGCCCTCTGCTACTTCGCCACCGTGTAGTGGTACGACCCCGAGCCAACTCGCACCGGACCGCCCGCCAACCCAGGCAAACGAATCTCCGCCCTCGCATTGGGCGGAATCGTGATGTCGTACTCAATCCCCGTGCTCGTGCGCCTCCACGCGCTCTTGATCAGCCCGCAAGGCGAGTCGTACGTCGCCGCCGCGTGCTCAAGCCCCGGGATCGGCGTCGGCGCAATCAGGATGGTCCGGTACCCGGGCGACGCGGGCGAGATCCCCGCCACGTTGCGATAGAGGAAGTCGCCCACCGCGCCAAACGCGTAGTGGTTGAACGAGTTCATCCCCACATCCTGGAAGCCCCGCTCGGGCGTCCACCCGTCCCACCGCTCCCACATCGTCGTCGCGCCCAGCTTCACCTGGTACAGCCACGACGGATAGTCGTCGTTCATCAAGAGCCGCGAGGCCACCGCGCTCCGGCCCGCGCCATAAAGCCCCGGCAACAACCGCGGCGTGCCGATGAACCCCGTCGCCAAGTGCCAGTTCTTCTTCTCGATCGCCGCCGCAAAGTGCACGGCCGCCTTCTCCCTCATCTCCGCCGGGATCAGCCCCATCGTGAACGCCAGCGCATACCCCGTCTGCCCCGATTCCTTCAGCTGCCCATCCGCCGCCAGGAACCGCGCTCGAAACGCCGCGACCGTTGCCGCGTGCGCCGCCGCAAACTTCCTCGCGTCGTCCGCCTTGCCGATCACTCCGGCCATCTCGCCCATCATCCGGCACAGCTCGGCCCTGTACGCCGTATCGATCAGATCTGGGCTCGTCGGATCACCCAGGTTCACCCAGTCGCCAAAGCCGCCGACCTTTGCGATCCCGTCCTTGGTCTTGCCATCCAGCCACGCCATGTACCGCGACATCGCCTCATAGTTGTCGCTGATCACGCGTGTATCGGCGTAGGTGTGGTAGATCGAGTTCGTGCACACGATCGCCGCGTCGCCCCACGCCGTCGACCCGCCCCGCTCGTTCACCTTGGGCGCCACGTGCGCGAACGTGCCGTCTGGGAACTGGGCATCCTGATTCAACGTCTTGAGCCAGCGCGTCATGAACGACGCGATATCGAAGCTGAACGCGGCCGTGTTCACGAAGAACTGCGCATCCCCCGTCCACCCCAGGCGTTCGTCGCGCTGCGGACAATCCGTCGGTACCTCGAAGTAATTGCCCTTCTGCCCCCACACAATGTTGTGCACGAGCTGGTTCACCAGCGGATTCGAGCACGCGAACGTGCCGACGGGCTTCATGTCGGTGTGCGCGACGATGCCCGTCACCATGGACGCGTCGGGCCGGGCGTTGAGCCCCGTCACCTCGACATACTGAAAGCCGTGGAACGTGAAGGGTGCTTCGAGCGTCTGGCTTGAGCCATTGAGCACGTAGAAATCCGCCTGCGTCGCCCCGCGAAGATTGGACTGGTACAGCGTGCCGTCGGGATTGAGCATCTCCGCGTGACGCACCGTGATGCGCTGCCCCTTGTCCCCCCGCACCTTCAGCCGCGTCCACCCGACCATGTTCTGCCCAAGATCAAACACATACCGCCCCGCCCGCGGCTCCTTCACGCCCTTGGCCGCAAGCTCCTCGAACCGGCGAACCGGCTCGCCCTGCTGAGGCTCGATCACAAACGCCGGCAGCGGCGGCGGCAAAGGCTCGCCGAACATCGCCTTGACGATCACAACGTCCCCGTCCTCGCCCGGCCTTGGAAAGTTGACCGATTCCCCCTCCTTGAACGTGATCGAACGCGCCTTCCCGCCCGTCGTGTAATCGATCCGCAGCGTCTTGAGCACGTTGAACGCGGGTTCGCCCAGATTCGCCGGATTGACGATGAACGAGCCCGCCGGGGCCTTGAGCGCAGCCCGGACCTTTTCGGTGACGTCAAACTCGCGGACGTGCGGGCGCTGGGCAAGTCCGACATGGACCGGCTTCCAATTGATCTCCGCGCTGGGCTTGGGGGCGTCCCACCCCGGAATCTCCAGGCGCGAGTCGTACTCCGAGCCCATGTAGTTGTCCGTATGCCGGATCGGCCCGAACGTGCCCTGCCACGACGGCCCAGTCGCCACCGTCTGCATTGTGCCGTCGGTGTACTCGATCTCCAGCTGCGCCAGAAACCGCGACGGCCCGCCGTAATAGTTCCGGCGTCCCGTATAGCCCATCAGCCCCGCGTACCACCCGTCCCCAACCACCGCCGCGAGGCAGTTGGTCGAACCGCTCGCGACCATCGCAGTGACGTCGGCGGTCTGGTGCTCAACGCGCTTGGTGTACTCGGTCCACCCCGGCGCAAACTCGCCCGTGCCGATGCGGGCACCGTTGAGGTGCGCCTCGTACACGCCCAGTGCCGTGGAGTACAGCGTCGCCCGGGCAACCGTCTTGCCCGCCGTCGTCACAAAGGTCGTCCTCAAATACGGCGAGGGCGAGAAGTAGTGCTCGGTGTTGCGATTGCCGCCCCAAGGCTGATTGGGCGATTCCTCGGGGGCCTTCCACGTCGAAGCGTCGAAGCCGGTCTTGTCCCAGCCCGCCGGCACTCCGGCCGCCGGCGTCGCGTCAAGAAGCTTGAACGACTTGTCGAGCAGCACCCGCTGCTCCTTTCCGTCCGCAAATTGCACGACGAGCATGCCCGTGACTGCCGGATTGAACCCGTCATGGTTCTCCACGCGAATCCCGATGGCGTTGACGCCCGCCTTGAGCGACCTGGTGACATCGAGCGGCTCGAGCAGATCCCACCGCGTCAACCGTGCCGCCAAAAGGCCATTGATCCGCACATCCGCGACCATGTCAGCCGTGCCCGCTACCCACGCCTTCTTGATCGTTCCCGCGTTCAAGGTGAATTCCGACCGGAAGAGCGCCACGCGTTCGGCCCGGCCCGGCGCCCCAGGCAGCCGAATCCACGGGCGACGCCGGAACTCCTCGCGCATCTCCCGGGTCAAGGGGGCCGCCGGCTCAGAATCCAGCCCGATCCACTGGGCCGTCCACTGCTTCTGATCCACCAGCCCGACCGTAAACGACGCCGGCGTGCTCCATCCGCAGTCACGCGCCTCCTGATCCCACACCTGCACCTTCCACCACACCCGATCGCGCGAGGCCAGCGCCATGCCCGCGTACTCGATCTGATTCGTCCGCGACCCCGCCTCACCCCCGACCACGCCCGTGTCCCACACAAGCTTGGCCGCGTGATCCAGATCCTCGGGCGTTCGGGCCGCGATGATCCGATACGCCGACTGCGCCAGGTTGTGGGCGCCAGAGTCGCCCGCCGCCAGCTTCCAACCAAGCCGCGGCCTCGTCGCCGCCAGCCCCACCGGGTTCTCGCGGTACTCAGTGGTCAGCCGTCCCGCCGAGATCGATGTCCCGGGCATGCACCCGGTCAGAGCAAGCACGACGCAAGCAAGCGTGAGGGCGATGATTCGGTTGAGGTTCATGCCGGCATTATGACAGATCGGCGCCGCGGCGTGCACGCGTGTCCCACAATCTCCGATCGGACCTGGCCACCCCACATCCCGCGCGAGCGGGTCGTTTGTTGTACTGTGTGCCCGTGACGATCGGCAGCCCCAAAGACTGGAAGCGGGTGGTCGGCGGGCGAGCGACCTCGCTCGCCGCCGCGGGCCTGCTCGCCGTCGTTCTCGTCGGGCTCATCAACCCCGCCTTTGTCTCCGGGTCCAACCTCTCCGACCTCTTCACCGCCGTCGCCCCCATCGTCATCATGTCCATCGGCGTCGGCATGGTCGTCATCGCCGGCGAGATCGATATCTCCGTCGGCTCGATGTACGGCACGCTCGCCGCACTCCTGGGCGTCCTGTCCTCACCCACCCACGCCGCACATCCCGTCTGGGTCGTCGTTCTTCTCGTCATCGCCGCCGGCGCTTTCGCCGGCTTCGTCAACGGCGCCATCACCGTCTGGGGAGGCGTCCCCTCCATCGTCACCAGCCTGGGCACCATGTCGATCCTCCGCGGCGCCACCGAGCGCATTCTCGGGGGCGAATGGGTCACCGATCTGCCGCCCACTCTCCGTGCCATCGGCACAAACTCGCTCGCCGGCCTCCCGATCGCGGTCTGGGTTGCTGCCGCAGTCGTGCTCACCGGTCTGGTGCTCACGCGCCGCACACCCGTTGGCGTCGCCCTCTACGCCGTGGGCGATCACGCCGCGGCCGCCCGCCTCGCCCGCGTCAGTCCCCGCCTCACCAAACTCGTCGCCTTCACCCTCTCAGGCGCCCTCGTCGGAGTCGCCGCCGTGGTCAGCGTGCCTCAGCTCGCCGTCGTCGAGTCGGGCCTGGGTGTTGGTATGGAACTCGCCGTCGTCACCGCCATCGTCGTCGGCGGCGTCTCGATCTCCGGTGGCAAGGGCTCTCTCGCTGGCGTCGCCATCGCCGCCCTCGTTCTTGGAATGGTCCGCCCCGTGCTCCTGTTCCTCAAACTCGGCCCCACGGCCACCTTCTGGGAGCTGGCCATCCAGGGCGCGTGCATCCTCGCCGCCGTTCTCATCGATCGATCATCGCCCACCCTTCTTCCCGCGGTCGACACCGCGGCCGAGCGCGCGAAGAAGCCCTGGCCCATCGGCGCGGTGTTGGTCGGCATGATGGCTTGGGCCTGGTTCAAGTCCCCCGAGTTTGTCACGCTCTCCGCCCAGACGTACTTCCTGCCCCAACTCGCCGAAGTCGCCCTGCTCGCTATCCCCATGACTCTGGTCATCCTCACCGGTGGCATCGACCTCTCCATCGGCTCAACCATGGCCCTGGCCGCTGTCGTCGCTGGCCTGCTCCACGAGGCCGGCGTCCATCCAACCATCTCCGCTTCCGTCGCCATCGGCGTGGGTGCCCTCTGCGGCTCCCTCAACGGCCTCTTCGTCACCCGCGCCCGCATCCACCCCCTCGTCGTCACCCTCGCCACCCTCGCCCTCTACCGAGGCCTCGCCCAGGGAGTCAGCGGCGGCCGCCCCATCTCCGGCTTCCCCGAGAGTTGGACAAGCCTGGGGACAGCCAATCTCCTGGGCCTGCCCGTCGTCCTCGTCCCCGCCATCCTCGCCGGCGCGATCGCCGCCCTCACGCTCTCACGCTCCACCTGGGGAATCGGCCTTCGAGCCATCGGCATGAACGAACGCGCCGCCCGCTACTGCGGCCTCCGCGTCGACGCCCAGAAAGTCTGGGCCTACACCCTCGCCGGCGCCGCCGCAGGCCTCTGTGCCTGCCTCTACATCGCCCGTCGCAACACCGCCAAGGCCGATGTCGGCACCGGCATCGAGCTCGAGGTCATCACCGCCTGCGTCCTGGGCGGCGTCAGCCTCTCGGGGGGGCGTGGCGGCATCGCCGGCGTCGCCATCGGTGTCCTCCTCATCCACGAGATCCGCCAACTCGCCGCGTGGCTGCGGTACCCCGACGAGGTGATCCAGATCGTGTTGGGCGCGGTCCTCATCGCCAGCGTTATGATGGGCGAACTCACCCGTGCCCGCGGGGGCCGCTCCAAGTAATCAGGAAACACCCATGCAAAGCACCTCGTGGTCAAGACGTCTGGTCCTCTCCCTCGCCGTCGGCCTCCTGGCTGGCCTCGCCGCCTGCGACAAGAAGGACACCAAGGACACCAAGGGCACGCCGCCCCCCCCCTCTGGCAACGGCGGCGCAAAGCTCGCCCCTGCCAAGGTCATCAAAGTCGGCATGCTCCCCAAGAAAAAAGGCGTGCCCTACTTCACCTCCTGCGCCAAAGGCGCCGAAGAGGCCGCCAAGGAACTGGGCATCGACCTGGTCTACGACGGCCCCACCGACGGCTCTCCCGAAAAGGCCGCCTCGATGATCGAACGCTGGACCGCCCAAGGCTTCGACGTCATCGCCGTCAGCCCCAACGACCCCAGCGTCCTCGCCCCCGCGATGAAGGCCGCCATGGCCAAAGGCATCAAGGTCATCACCTGGGACGCCGATGGCGCACCGGACACGCGCTCGTTCATGGTGAACCAGGCTACCTCCAAGGACATCGGCAACGCCCTGGTCGACACCATGGTCAAAGACCTGGGCGGCAAGGACAAAGCCACCGGCGACGCCGCGATCGTCACCGCCACCCTCACCGCCGCGAACCAGAACGAATGGATCGCCGTGATGAAGGAGCGCCTCAAGGACTACCCCGGCCTCAACCTCGTCGAGATCAAGCCCAGCAACGAGGACCAGCGTGTCGCCTTCCAGGTGACCAAGGACCTCATCGCCGCCTACCCCAAGCTCCGCGGCATCTGGGGTATCAGCAGCGTCTCCTTCCCCGCCGCCGCCGAGGCCATCAAGCAGTCCGGCAAGGCCGGCCAGGTCTTCGTGACGGGCCTCTCAACCCCCAACGACATGAAGGCCGCCGTCAAAGAGGGCACCGTCGCCTCCGTCATCCTCTGGAACACCGTCGACCTGGGCTACCTCACCATCCACGCCGCCAATGCCATCGCCAAAGGCGACCTCAAGGCCGGCGACACCACGCTCAAGGCCGGTCGCCTGGGCGAGAAGAAGATCGACGGCGACAAAATCCTCCTGGGCGACATCCTCGTCTTCACCAAAGACAACATCGATCAGTTCGATTTCTAACCGCTTCCACGCTCGATGCCTTGATGCCTCTTGCCTTGATGCCTTCTTCTCATCCGACCTTTCCCCCCCCCTCCCCCTTGCCTCACGGCATCCACGCCAATGAACGCGCCCATGCACCTCCCTCCCCACCTCACCGAATCCGCCCTCGCCGCACGCCTCGATCGCTTCACGATCGAAACCCCCTCCTGGGGCTACGCCGACACCGGCACGCGCTTCGGTAAGTTCCTCCAAGCCGCCGCCGCCGGCACCATCGACGAAAAACTCGCCGACGCCGGACACGTCCACCGCCTCACCGGCTGCTGCCCGACCGTCGCTCTCCACGTCCTCTGGGACTTCCCCCACGACGACGCGGGCCGCCTCGTCGGCACTCCCGCCGCCGCCGCCACAGCCGTCGCGGGCTCAGCCAAGTCCCACGCTGTCGCCATCGGCTCCATCAACCCCAACGTCTTCCAGGACCAGCGTTACAAGTTCGGCTCCGTCACCAACATCGACCCCGCCGTCCGCTCTGTCGCCATGGCCCACCTCATGTCGAGCGTCGAGCTCGCCAAGGCCGCCGGTTCCAATCTCCTCAGCTTGTGGTTCGCCGACGGCAGCAACTACCCCGCCCAGGCCAATATCCGCGAGCGCAAACGCTGGATGCACAACGCCTTGGAGGCTCTCCACGCCGCGATGCCTCCAGGCATGACCATGCTCGTCGAGTACAAACCCTTCGAGCCCACCTTCTACCACACCGACATCGCCGACTGGGGCATGGCCGCCTCCTTCGCACGCGGCGCGGGCCCCCACGCCAAGGTCCTCGTCGACACCGGCCACCACCTCCAGGGCACCAACATCGAGCACATCGTCGCCTTCCTGATCGCCGAGGGACTGCTCGGCGGCTTCCACTTCAACGACCGCAAGTACGCCGACGACGACCTGACCATGGGCTCGATCGACCCCTACCAGCTCTTTCGCATCTTCGCCGAGATCGCACAGGCCGAGCGCGAGACCGGCAAGGACCTCGCCATCGCCTACATGATCGACCAGTCCCACAACATCAAGCCCAAGATCGAGGCGATGATCCAGACCGTCATGACCGCCCAGGAACACTTCGTCAAGGCGATGCTCATCGATTTCGATGCCGCCGCCGCCGCCCGCCAGCAGGGCGACGTCGTCATGGCCGAGGGCGCCTGGCGAAGCGCCTACGCCACCGACGTCCGCGGCTTCCTCGCCGACTACCGCAAGTCCAAGGGCCTCCCCCCCGACCCGCTCATGGCCCACCGCGAGAGCGGCTACGAAGCAAAAGCCGCCGCCGCCCGCGGCGGCCGAAAGTCCGCCGGGGGTGGGGGCAACTCCTACGCCTGATCCCAATCACACTCGCAACTCGTGTGTGCCAAAGCAGCGCTCGCCGCGCAACTCACAAAGAGCGTAATCCACTCCACGCCTCTCTCTGCCTCCTCTGCGCTCTCTGCGTTAAGAACTGTCTTTGGATTTGCCAGGACTCAAACCGCTTTTGCTCACACCTCCGCTCGCTCCGCTCCCCTCCGCCCCTCCGCGTTACTCCCTGCCTTCACACCCGCTCACTTCACCGGGTCCGCCACCCTCGCGCGCACCGCGCCGGCCTCCCCCGCTCGCCCCAGCGACTCGTACAGCCGCGCAAGATGCCCCGCCGCCTCGCGCGCGGGCTTGGCGGTCGCCCCCTCCTTCTCGATGTACGCGTCCAGCGCGCCCGAGAGCTCCCGCTCCGCCTCCGCCGTGTTCGCCGTCACCACCAGCGCCCGTCCGTGCACCACCCGCGCGCGAAGCACGATCGTGTGGAGCGCCCCCAGCGGCGTCGCCAGGCGCACGATGTCCGCCGACTCCGCCAGCGCGTCACCACCCCGGTCCTTGAGCGAAAGAAGCAGATCCGCGTACCAGATCCGCGCGTGCAGCGTCACCGCGCTCGCCTCCCCAAGGCTCGCCTTGTACCTGGGAATCACGTCGCGAAACACCGCCTCGGCCTCGCCCACCTTGCCGATCTCGCGCAGCACGTTCGCCAGCCCAAAAAGAGAGTTGAGCGTGCTGATGTCCTCCTTTCCCACCTGCTGCTCGTTGATGGTCACGTTGTCGCGCTGCAGCTTCTCGACCAGGTCCCATCGCCTGAGCTTCTCGTAAAGCCGGATCTGCCACTGAATGCACGTCTGCCGGTCGCCCCCGCCAAAGTCCCGGATCCTCGCGTACCCCGCCGCCGCCTTGCTGAGCATCTCCTCGCCCTTGGCAAGCTCCCCGCGCGACACGTGCGCGCTCCCCAGAAGCGCCTGAGCCCGCAGCGTGTCGGGCGAGTCGAGACCGGCGAACTCTTCCAGCGGAGCAAGGATCTCACGAAACAACTTCTCCGCCTCGTCGGGCTTGCCGCGGGCACGAAGGAGATCCGCCATCTGCCGCCTTGTCGCCAGCGTGTCGGGATGGTTGGAACCCAGAATCCCAAGACGCAGATCGAGCGCCAGCGTGAACTGACGCTCCGCCTCATCAAAGTCCTGCGTCCCAAGCGCCGTCTGCCCCAGCAGGTGGTGCACACCCCCCCGGATCGTCGGCTCGTTCTTGAACGACAGCTCCACGCGCGACGAGGCCAGCTCCACCGCCTCCCGCACCGTGAAATCCCTCTTGCCAAGCTGACCCCCCGTCGAGCTGAGCGTGCGCGCCAGAAACTGCTGGATCGCCACCGCGTGATCCCGCGCCCGCGTCGCCGCGTCGCGCTCGATCTGCGCCACCCGCTCGGCCGCCACCGCCCGGTCACGCTCGGTGCTCACCCGCGAGATGAACGAGAGCGTTCCGCCCACAATGACCAGGCACGCGATCGCCGCGATCGCCACCGCCGCCCCATGCCGCCGGACGAACAGCCTTGCCAGGTGCACCGAGCCCCTGGGCCCAGCCTCCGTCGGCCTGTGCGACAAGAACGCCTCCAGGTCCGCCGCAAATCGCTCCGCCGACGCATACCGATCCGAAGGTTTCGCCGCCGTCGCCCGATCCGCGATCGCCGCCAGCGTGGGCGGAATATCCGGCAGACTCCTGCCCAGCGGCGTCAGCCGCGCCTCCCGCGCCAGCGCCACCACCTCCGCCCGCGCATCGTTCGAGTTCCCCGAAGGCTCGTAAGGCGGCGCACCCAGCAACAGCGCCCGCAGCGTCGCCCCGAGCGAGAAAACATCCGACAGCGGCGTCGCCACCTCGCCCCGAGCCTGCTCGGGCGACATGTACGCCGGCGTGCCCACCAGCCGCCCAGCCAGCGACGCCCCGGGCGGCCCCAGCCGCGCCGGCGCCGTCTCGCCGCGACTCAGCACCCCCGACGTCGAAAGCCCAAAGTCCGCGACCAGCGGCCTTCCCGACCCCGTCAACAAAATGTTCGCCGGCTTGATATCGCGATGCACAATCCCACGCGCGTGCGCCGCCGCCACCCCTCGTGCCGCCGCCGCCACGATCCGCGCCGCCTCGTGCCACGCCATCGCCCCCTGCGCCACCCGCCGCTCGAGCGACTCCGCCGCCCTCACCGCCGCCGGATCCGCGTCAGTCGGAGCCGGATCGCCAACCAGCTGCGTGTCGATGAAGAACTCGCCCGTGCCCTCAAACTGCCCCGCCGAGTGGATGCTGACCACCGCCTCATGATCCAGCGACGCCGCCGCACGCGCCTCGCCCAGAAACCGCTGCACGCCCCGCGTCCCCGAGTGGTGCGCGTTGTGCAGAATCTTGAGCGCAACGTACCGGCGAAGCTCCGCGTCCCACGCCCTCCACACCACGCCAAACGAACCCTCGCCCAGCCGCTCCTTGAGCACGTACTTCCCGCACGCCTGCTCCGGGGCATGCCCCAAAGGGCTCGTCTCCGCCGCGTTCTGCAGCAAGGACGCCAGCTCGACCACCGCCTCAATCTCTCCCGCCAGCGCCGGAAACCGCGCCAAAAGATCCGCCCTCACCACGCCCACGCCCTGGGCCCCCCGGGCCGCAATCTCCGACATCAAAAGAGCTCGGCACACCGCCGACGACCGCTCCAGCTCCGGCAACGCCGAAACGTACACCTCAAGCCTCGCCGAATGTCCCCATCGACGCCGAAACTCCGCGTCCTCAACCAGCAGATCCGCCAGCATCGACTCGTCGCCCAGCGGGTCTTCCGGCAGAATCGCGCGCACCGGCGGCGCCTCGATCCCGCCCGCCGCCCACAGCGATCGCAGCCGTGAAAAGGCCGCCGCTCTGCGTTGTTCGTGTGGTGTCAGGCTGGGGACCATTGGGGTTTCTCTTGTCTGAGTGCGGACCAACGGCCTGTGTGACTCGTTCGGTATACTTGCTCGCACAAGCCGGGAGGTGACCAGTGGCCGCAGAACGATTGCAAGGGTTGCTCCAGCGGGCTGCGATCGGCGATGCGGCGGCACGTGAGCTCGCGTTCGCCGAGTTATCCAGACTCCTGATGATCTTTGTCCGTTCGGGCATGGGCCGCCAACTCCGGGATCATCGCGAGTCCGCCGACGTCTGTCAATCCATCGCCAAGTCGTTCGTCGACGACTTCGGCGCCGGCAAGCTGAGCTTCGACAGCGAGGCCGCCGTCATGGGCTACCTCCGCACCGTCGTCCAGACCAAAATGGCCATGCTCGCCCGCCACGACGGCGCCATCAAACGGGGCGGCGACGCCGTCGTCTACTCTGGCCAAGTCGATGATCACGATCGGGCCAACGCCCACGACGGCGCCGACGCCGTCGTTCAGGCCGAGTGGGTCTCACGCATCGCCTCAACCCTCTCTCCGCAGGAGCAGGACCTGGCCCGCTGGCGGTCCGCCGGCGACAACTGGGACCTGATCGCCCAGCGGACCGGCCGCGATGCCACAACCCTCCGCAAGCAGTGGAGCAGGCTCGTCGAGCGCGTACGCCAGATGGACGTCAGCCGCGGTTCCTCACAGCAGTAATCCCTCCGGTGCCGCCCGCAACCCGCCCGGACCCCCCTCCGGCGTCGGGCCCGGCGACTTGCTATTCTGTCCGCACGCGCCGACCGGGCGAGTGCGGAGCTTTGGCATGAGCCGTTCTTCATCGACCACCTCACCGTCTACTCTGCCCGAACGTGCCACCCGCACCGGTCGCACCGCCTTGCCCCAAAGCCGCGAGCGTCTCGCCGTCGATGACGTCAGCCCCATGCTGTTTCTGGGCGAGTTCTTCCGTTCTCCGCTTCGCATCGGGGCCCTGTACCAGAGCCCGCCCCGCATCGCCCGCGCCCTGGCCGTCGAACTCGGGCTCGAAAGCGCCGCGGCCGTTGCCGAATTCGGCCCTGGAACCGGGCCCGTCACTCGCGAGATCCTCTCGAGAATCCCCGCCGACTGCCGGTTCTTCGCCGTTGAGCGCAATCGGCGTCTCGCGCGTGCGTTTCGAACGCGTTTCCCCGGCGTGACCCTCTACGAGGACAGCGCCGAGCACGTCCGCGAGCTGTGCGGAAAGTCTGGGATCGATCGCCTCGACGCCGTCGTCACCTCCATCCCCTGGATCGTCCTCCCACCCTCGGTCCAGGAGAGCATGCTCCTGGAAACAACCGCCATGCTCCGCCCCGGCGGCCGCTTCAACATGATCACCTACCGCTCCCCGTCATCGGTGCTCGTCCGCCGCATGATGGCCCAGCTCCAAAGACACTTCTCCGTCGTCGAGCCCAACATCAAGGTGCGAAGCCGCGTCAGCAGCGCCTTCATCTGCCGCTGCACGAAATAGCGAGCTCAGCGCGACGAGCCCCACAGCGAAAGCACGATCAGGTGATAGAGCCGCTGGCTATGGTCGCGCTCGCCCGCCTCGTGCTCCCTCACCATCGCTCCAACCCGCCGGTGATTGATCGGCAGCACCGCCCGCAGCGGATCCAGCCCATCCGGCGTGTCGAGCTTCGCGTGCATCAGATCGCGCATCCCCCCGAAGTTCGTGCGAAACCAGTCCCCGATCGGAATCGCAAAGCCGCTCTTGGGAGCGTCGGCGACCCCCGCCGGCAGAATCGAGCGCGCAAGCTCCCGCAGCTCGGTCTTCCCGTATCCCGACGCCGGCGCGCCAAGCTGTCTCTGGATCAACTCACGCGACAGGAAGGGCGCCCGAACTTCAAGAGCGACGGCCATCGAGGCCGTGTCCACCTTGCGCAGCAGGTCGCCCGGAAGGTAAGTCGTGAAATCCCAGTGCTGCGCGTCACCGTCGTCGGTGGCAAAAATTCTGGGACAAGCGATCGACCCGAGCTTTGGAAGCAGGCGCTGCGCCATCGCCTTGGGAAAGATCGCCACCAGGTCGGGATAACCCCACCCGCGCGCCGCCGCCGAAAGACGGGCCAGCATCTCACGCCGCGATCGCCCATCGCCCGACCGCAACATCGAGATCGGCAAGAGTCCGAGCCAGCCGCCAAACCGCGACAGCCACTTCGCCGCCGCGTACCGCCGGTATCCCCCAAAGAGCTCGTCGCCCCCGTCACCCGAGAGCGCCACCACCGCGTGCTGCCTGGTCGCTCGGCTCACCCAGTGCGTCGGGAGCAGCGAACTGTCTCCCAGTGGCAATCCCAGCTGCGCGACCAGCGCGATCAGATCGCTCGCCGGGTTCGCTTCGCCATCCAGCGTCGTGTGCCGCGTGCCAAGGGCTCGGGCGATCAGCTCGGCCTGAGCCGATTCGTCATATCGCGCATCAGGCATGTGGACGGTGAACGTGCGAAGGTCGGGGCGCTCCCGCTTCGCTAACGCCGCGATCAAGGGCGAGTCGATGCCTCCCGAGAGGAAACAGCCCAAGGGAACGTCCGCCTCAAGCCGCGACGCGACGCTCCGGGAGAGCACCGCTTCAATCGGCTCACGCTCGCCAGTCACCTCTTGGCGCGATCGTGGCACGCCTCTCTGCCACGACTCGGTCGTGAAGCGCCAATGCAAGCTGTTCGGGCCTCGCGGTTCCACGACCACCGTGTGGTCGGGAAACACCGAATGAACGCTCGTGTAAGGCGTTTCGTGGCTGAAGCCCATCAGCACCCACCCGAGCAGCCGGTGTTTGCACACCTCCGGCGATCTCCCCGTCGCGAGCCTCAGCAGCGACACGAGCGCCGGCACCGTGCTGGCGAACGCAAAGTGCGACCGCTTCTCCTCGCCCGCAAATGTGCAGTAGTACAGCGGCTTCTCCCCCGCCGTGTCACGAACAAGCCTCAGCCGATTGTTGCGCCGGTCCCACGCCGCATAGGCAAACATCCCGTCGAGATGCGTGGGCAGCTCTCTGCCCCAGTGCGACGACCCATGTAAAAGCACCTCCGTGTCGCTGTGGTCGCTCGTGAATCGATGCCCCAACGCCGAGAGCTCCCCCCGCAGCTCCCGATGGTTGTAAATGCATCCGTTGAACACCACCGCCGTCTCGACCGGCCCGTCGCCCCCCGCCCGCAGCACCATCGGCTGCTGCCCTGTCGCATGGTCGATGATCGACAGTCGCCGATGCAAAAGCGTCCCGACGATCCGCGTCCCCACTCGAGGCGATCCCTCAAGCTCCACGCGCCCCGATCCATCGGGCCCCCGGTGCGCGATGTTCCGGTCCAGCGCATCAAGCCACGAGCCCCGAACCGGGCCAAAGGCCGCTGGATCGCCAGCGTCCGAGAGCAAGGAAAGCAGTCCGGCAATTCCGCACATGCGTGCAGGGTATCGCCTATCGGAACCCGACTCGCCCACTCATTTTGTGCCGGGAACGTTCCGGGAGTGTTTTCGCCCTTTCGCTTTGCCGCTCGGTCGTGCATAATGCAATAAGGGACTGAACCCAACCCCGCCGCCAGGCGAAATGAACTGCGGGCGCGCCCCTCAACGGGCCAAGAAAACCAATCGGCAAGGGAACTCATGAAGCAGATCACGCAATCGAGTCTCAAGTCGTCGCTCCGCACGCTCGTCTGCGCGGGCCTGCTCGCCTCCTTCGCCGGCCTTCCCTTGCCCGCCTTTGCCGACGACAACCCCGTCATCCTCGCCTGGTTCGAGACCAAGTGGACCGACATGGAACGCAGGGTCCCCGACTTCTTCCTCGCCGGCTATGGCGGCGTCTGGATGCCCCCGCCCGTCAAAGCCAACTCCACCGGTTCCGCCGGCTACGACGCCTTCGACCGCTTCGACCTGGGCTCGCCCGCCTCGCCCACCGCCTACGGCACCGAGCAGTACTTCAAGGCCGTCATCGACGAGCTCCACCAGGCCAACGCCGAGGTCTACATCGACGCCGTCCTCAACCACAACTCCGGTCGCGACGGCAGCACCGGTTTCCAGAACTATGGCGGCTGGCCCGGCTTCTGGATGGCCCCCGCCACCCCCGCCGTCACCAAAACCTCCACGAGCAACTGGGGCGATTTCCACAACGGCAACGCCAGCGGCTACTACCAATCCGAAAACCCAGGCGGCTCCAACTACGACCTCTACCGCGGTGACCTCGTCGGCCTCTGCGACATCGCGCAGGAAAGCAACAACCAGTTCATCCGCCATCCCGTCGCCGCCGGAAACCCGCAGAACATCCCCGCCGGCTCCGGCGTCAACCTGCCTAACCCCCTCAACACACGCTGCTATCCCGACCGCAACGTCGCCTCCATGGCCGTCGTCAACCCCGGAACAAGCCGCAACCCCGGCACCAACAACTTCTCCTTCTACCCCTACAACGCCGCCGATCCCTCCACCGGCGACCCCGTGGCCGACAACACCACCGGCCTCCTCATGCGATGGTCGCAGTGGATGTGCGACGTCTACAAAGTCGACGGCTTCCGCCTCGACGCCATCAAGCACACCCCAAGCTGGTTCTGGGACACCTACTTCGACTCGGCAATCCACAACCGCCGGATCCTCCCCGACGGCCGCCGCGTCACGCCCTTCTCCTTCGGCGAGTGCGTCGAGAGCCCCCAGTTCACCTACTCCAACTACATCCGCAAGGACGCCTTCGGCAACCGCGACGCCCTGGACATCAACGGCTCGGGCTCGCTCCGCGACCTCCTCAACTCCGCCGGAAACGGCAACTGGCTCAACGTCCTGAGCTCCCACCTCGACAACGCCGACGACAACGACAACAACGGCTCCATCGGCGTCAACCACGTCTTCAGCCACGACAACGGCACCACCGGCGACGGCGGCAGCGCCCCGCCCAATCCCTCGCTCCGCCAGCTCGGCTACTTCACCAACGCCTACGTCATGATGCGCACCGGCAAGCCCCTCATCCACCACAACGCCCGCGGAATCACCCGCCCGGGCGGCTTCTGGCCCAAGCACGGCATCACCACCGCCCTGGGCGTCGACCCCGTCACCAACGTCGCCGACCCCACCATCCCCACCCTCGTCCGGCTCCACACCTCCTACGCCCGCGACGCCTGGAACGTCCTCAACTCCACCGACACCGTCAACTCCTCCCTCGACGACGTCATCATCTTCGAACGCCGCAAGAACCTCGGCGGCGGCAGCTTCTCCGCCAACTGCCTCGTCGCCGCCAACGACCGCTTCGACAGCGGCACCGACACCCGCAGCGTGCAGACCAGCTTCGCCGCCGGCACCCGCCTCCTCGAGATGACCGGCAACGCCGCCAACGCCGTCGTCGACCCCGGCAACTCGATCCCCGAAGTGCTCACCGTCGACGCCAACCGCCGCGTCCTCATCACCATCCCTCGCAACAAGACCGGAGCCAACGAGCACAACAAGGGCTTCCTTGTCTACGCCCTGGCCATCCCCAGCGGCACCCTCACCATCTCTCCCTCCAGCGGCACCCTCCCCGCCGACCCCGTCGGCGCACCCAGCGCCCGCCGCCGCCTCAACCCCATCCCCGTCGTCTCGGGCAACACCTTCGACATCTCCCTCACCACAACCAACGGCGACCTTGGCGCGGGCAACAACAACAACGCCGACGACAACGCCGTCTTCCGCATCGACCAGGGATACCGCGACTTCAACGCCAGCGGCGGCGTCGACATCGATGGCACCAACGGCTTCGTCCCCGGCTACGAACAGTTCGTCACCCAGCACCAACCCCTGGCCGGCACCGCCAACTCCCAGGGCCTCTACCGCCAGACCATCGACACTTCCCTCCTCGCCGACGGCTACCACTACATCTCCGTCGTCGCCTTCCGCAAGCGCAACGCCAACGAGAGCCCCATCGTCCGCGAGTTCCGCCAGGTCATCTTCGTCGATCGCGCCGGCGCCGCAGCCCAGTTCGTCAATCCCCCGACCTCGATCACCACCACCAGCCAGCTCTTTAGCATCAAGTCGCTCGACCGCAATACCGCCCGGGCCTATCTCATCCTCGACGTCCCCGACGGCGCCGACCCGCTCCTGCCGCCCTACTCAACCCTCACCAACGCCTGCACCCGCAACGACCGCTTCGACTGGAGCAAGACGCTCGTGGGCTTCACCCACGGCTGGCACACCGCCACCCTCACCGTCTTCGAGGAATCCAACAAGGGACGCATCTACACCCACGACTTCTTCGTCGACCTCTGCTCCGCCGACTTCAACAACGACGGCGCCATCGACTTCTTCGACTACGACGAGTTCGTCCAGTGCTTCGAGGGCGGACCCTGCCCCCCGGGCCAGACCGCCGACTTCGACGCCGACGGCACCGTCGACTTCTTCGACTACGACGCCTTCGTCGCCGACTTCGAATCCGGCTGCTGACTCCTCCTCCGCTCAGCGGGGGAGGTATCGCTTTGGGTGGCATGCTTCCCCTTCAGGGAAGCATGATCTCGTGCCGCCCGTCGCCTCTTCCCCTCCCCCGCCCTGTTTGGACCGAGGACATGGCTGACAGGTGTACGGGGACATAGCACACTCATTTTTCCGGGTGGTGTCTCCGTAGCGTTCGGATTCACTCGTCTCGTCCGATCCTCTGCAACCTGCCGAATCGCGGAAACCGCATGCTCCAGATCGCTGAGCACCGCGTGCGCAACGAATTGCAATATTCCAGTCAATTGAATACCCCATTCACTTGTCTCAAACAAGTCCCACCCGTTCGTGTGATCGCGCCAAGGGTCTTTACTTAAGGCACTTTCCCTAAGCACAAACCCGCGCTCCTTCGCGGACGTACCAATGCGCACGCAAGCTCACATCTGATCTCACTCTCCGAACAGAACAGGGGATTCCCATGAAGTCATCCATTGACCCGCTCAAGTTTCCACTGGGCACGATTCGACGCCCACACCTCGCCGCTAGGATCACTTCGATCGCCGGACTCGCCGCATTCGGAGTGGTGGGGGTGGTTGGGGTCAGCGC
>CAYHQQ010000057.1:0-24136 GCA_964358855.1 uncultured Phycisphaeraceae bacterium | reverse complement strand
AAGAAATCATCAAAACCGGCTCCCAAGGGTTGACTTGGAACACAGTCGCTTCGAGGCGACGGAGGGGGTGTCTCCGAGGGTTGAGTGCCGGGTGTCGCCTCGCCAATACGATCCCCTCAGATCATGCACCGCCCCTCTCCCATCCTCCCCCGCATCCTTCCCGTCGGCACCGCCGTCGTCATTGCCGTCCCCCAAGCGGCCCACACCCAGGGCACCGCCGGCATCATCATCGCCGCCCCCGTCGACCCCGACCACGCCTACCGCGTCCGCTTCCCCGGGGGTGACGAGATCTCCCTCCTGCGCCGCGAGATCCAGGTCCTCAGCCACTTCCAGAATCAGGGCTTCGCCCGCGTCGACCCGCTGATTGAGTACGACCTGTACAAGCACGTCATCTACCGCTGCATTATCGGCTCCCGCGCCTACGGCCTCGACCGCGACGGCTCCGACACCGACCGCCGCGGCATCTACCTCCCGCCCGCCAGCATGCACTGGTCCGTCTACGGCGTCCCCGAGCAACTCGACAACCCCGAAACCCAGGAGTGCTACTGGGAACTCGAGAAATTCATCAAGCTCGCCCTCAAGGGCAACCCCAATGTCCTCGAAGTCCTCTACTCGCCGCTGATCGAGCACGCCGACCCAATCGCCCTGGTCCTGCGCGAGGAGCGATCGATTTTCCTCTCCCGCCTCATCTACCAGACCTTCAACGGCTACGCCATGTCTCAGTTCCGCAAGATCGAGCTCGACATCAAACTCCACGCCAGCGTCAAGTGGAAGCACGCGATGCACCTGATCCGTCTCCTCCGCTCGGGCATCGCCGCCCTGCGAACCGGCGAGCTGCCCGTGCGGGTCGAGCACAATCGCGAGGAACTCCTGCAGATTCGCGACGGCCTCATGCCCTGGGACTTCGTCGACACCCTCCGCAAATCGCTCCACGATGAGTTCGAGAGAGCCTTTGAGTCCAGTTCTCTCCCCGACCGCCCCAACTACGAGCGAGCCAACGAGATCCTCGTGGCGGCCCGGGCCGAGATGGCCAAACGGGAGAAACTCATTTGAACCCCCACCTCAACCTCGACCTCTGCAAACAGATCATGGCCTCGCACGCCTACCCCCTGCTCTTCGCCACCGTGAGCGGCGCCCACCTCTACGGCTTCCCTTCGCCCGACTCCGATTACGACCTCCGGGGAGTGCACCTCCTGCCGCCGCGCGAGCTCCTCTCACTCGACACTCCCCGCGAGACCGTCGAATCCGCCGGCATCATCTCGGGCGTCGAGATCGACCTGGTCACCCACGACGCCGGCAAGTTCATGCGTCTCATGCTCAAGAAGAACGGCTACGTGCTCGAGCAGCTCCTCTCGCCCCTGATCGTCCATACGACCCCCGAGCATCAGGAGCTGCGAGAGCTGGCCGGCGGCTGCATCACCCGCCACCACGCCTACCACTACCTGGGCTTCGCCGACACCCAGTGGGGACTCTTCAGCAAAGAGCAACCACCCCGCGTCAAACCCCTGCTGTACGTCTACCGAGTGCTGCTCACCGGCATCCACCTGATGCGATCGGGCAAGATCGAGGCGAATCTTCCCTTGCTCAACGCCGAGTACCATCTGCCCTACATCGACGATCTAATCGCCCGAAAGACGGGCGGGCAGGAGAAGGCAACGCTGGACGGCGCCGACATGGCTCTCCACCAGAGCGAATTCCAACGATTGCGGGCACGCCTGGAAGCAGAGCACGCGAGCAGCACCCTGCGCGAGGCCGCCGCCTCACGTGACGCGATGAACGACCTTTTGATCCGGGTGCGGCTGGGCGGCGTCTCCAGACCTTTGACCTGAACTCTGGCTTCGAGGTGATCACCGTGTCGCCTGTCCCATAAGTCCCCGCCCCTCGCCGCTCAATCGCCTCCCGCGAACTTTCTCCTTGGAACCCCGCCTCACACCATCTACACTGCCACCCAATGAAACTGTCACACATCTCCCTGTTGTGCGCCGCGGCCGCCTGCTCCCCCGCCTTCGCCCAGCAGGTCTGGCTCAACTACAACCCCTCGGACAACCGACTCCCCGATACCCAGTGCTGGACCCTTGAGCGCAGCGGCGGACCCCTCCCGTCGGTGAGCGACAACGTTCTCACACTTGGCCCCTCGTCCTCCTCGGCGTATCTCTACTACGAGCGAGAGGCCGCCATCAGCTTCTCACGCGGGGCCGTCATCGAGGCTGAGGTCTTCATCGTCGATTCCGCCTACTCGTCCAACCCCTGCGGCTCGGGTCAGCGTGCCGGGTTCTTCCTCACGATGTTCGACAACACCGGCAAACTCATGTACCTGGGGATCGGCAACTCGACGATCTTCACCACCAGCGACGCCGGACGCTTTCCCGGCCCGAGCGCACCAACCGCGGCCGTCGCCGCCCAGGGCGTCTGGCGAACCTATCGCGTCGAGGTCGACGCCGCCACCATCTCCGTCTATGTCGACGGCACACTCACCCTCACCGCGCCCTCGAACGGACCAAGCTACGGCACGAGTCGCCAGGCGTCCTTCGGCGATCAATCCGTCTGCTCGCCCGGCCACTCCAAAGTGCGCCGCGTCTCGGTCCTGGTCGTCGAGGACTGCCCCGTCGACTTCAACCGCGACGGCGCCGTCGATTTCTTCGATTACGACGACTACGTGAACTGCTTCGAGGGCGGACCCTGCCCCTGCGACCAAACCGCCGACTTTGACCGCGACGGCTCCTCGGACTTCTTCGACTACGACGCGTTCGTGGTCGCCTTCACGGCCGGCTGCTAAGCCATCAATCTCGGCCGCACAGTGGGCGGAGCGCCGGTACCACTGACCGCCCCACACTGATCCACAGAAAATCGGCGGTGCAACGGGCGGTCAGTGTTCTTGGGCGCACGACGACCCGGGGTGTCCCTACCCCAGGAGCACTGACCGCCCTTCACCCTTCCGATTTTTGGAGACTCAGGTGGGGCGGTCAGTGGTACCAACTTTGCCTCTTACGAACGAATGTCGTCCAGCGGAAACGCCGGACTGGCAATCGGCCTCAGCGATAGGGCCAGGAGCGACCGTTCTTGATCGTCGCCCGCGACACGGTTGCACTTGAGCATGCCGCACCCGGTGCAGCGGTGGATGATCGCCCACTCGCCGTCGCGCCTGACCTCGATGGCGATGGGCGTCATCGGCTCGCGGCAGGCCATCCGCCGATCCCCCGGCTCGTCGTCGAGGTGACGCGACCAGAGGCAGACAGGGCAGTGGTTGCGGTGGCGAGTGCCAAAGCTTTGCGCGGGAACGTGGGCCTTGCAGTTCATGCAGGTGAAACTCGAATCCTGGTGTGATTTGTGTGACATTGTGTTGTGTGAAAATCAGCAAACGGTGAATCCGGACATGAGACGACCTCCCACAACTCATCACGAGCGCAGGCGGCCACAAAGACCCGAGCGAGACCGAGCACGTGCGATTGTCGGCGCCGAGGGATCAAAAGATCCAACGGCGAACCGGGCCGCATTCGCCGGCGAGCACGATCGGACATTGAGATGGATTTGGGAGTGGCGCGTGACAACCCGACGCGAACAAACGTCGCGATGGCCGACCGTTTCAGCGAAAACCGCGAGGGGCAAAGGCTCCCCCTGGGCTCACATCCGGCGGATTCAGGTTGTCATTCAGGCAATGGCAGTCATAGTCAAACCCCTGCAAGCGGCAATGCCGCCGGGCGAATAATACCCCAAATCACCCGCAAACGCAAGGGATTTGAGGACAAACGGTCGTTTTGAGCAATGCGGTCACAGGTCCACCCCATCGTCTGGTAGCATGGAGCCCAGCATGACGACCCCAAACGGCCAACCCCTCACCGCGTCACCGCGTCACCGCGTCACCCCCCCACCGCATCACGCCTTCACCCTCATCGAACTCCTGGTCGTCATCGCAATCATCGCCCTCCTCATCGGCATGCTCCTCCCAGCGCTCGCCAAGGCCCGCGAGGCCAGTCGTGCCGTCAAGTGCCTCGCCAACGAACGATCGATCGGCCTGGCGATGTCGATGTACGCCCAGGCCAACAAGGAGTACGTGCCGCGCGAGGGCGTCAGGCCGCTGGGCTGGCCCAACGTCAAGACAACCCACCCGCCCTGGGCGTGCGTCCTGCGTCCGTTCCTGGATCATCGATCGACAACGGGGTACGACATCAACGACCTGTTCGTGAACGCGCCGTACTACACCTGCCCGACGCGGTTCAAGGATGGACACAACCTCCACTACGTCGTGAACGCGATGCCCTTCACCGCCCCGGGCGTCTTCGATCCGCGAGGGTCGTTCAACGAACTCTGGCGCCGGGGCCTGACCAACCTCTCCCGCATCCTCCGCCCCAGCGACACCTACTACAACACCGAAATGGCCGAGGACCGCACCCGCGCGCTGTACAACCAGTGGTATTCGGGCGCGACCCAGGACATCGACATCGCCCAGTGGTACGACATCTGGGACGATGGTCAGGTCGTCGTCGGCAGCGCAACCCTGCGGATCTTCCCGCGTCGCCACGGCCACGGCACCAACGTCTCGTTCTTCGACGGGCGGGCCAACATCGTGCGGGACGAGACCATCCAGGTGCTCAAGAACTGGGACGACGGGATCTACAATTGGCTTGCCAGATAACCGGAGATTCCCAATGACCCTCGTTCGTGCAGCCCTCGCGGCAATCCTCGTCGCCCTGGCGGGTTGTGCCGCTCAGCCTTCCAGCGTCGCCGCCCCCAGTTCCATAGGCCCCCTGCTCGGCCCCATGTTCTGCGACGATGTCTACGAACGCACCATGGAAGACCGCGCCGCCGAACTCGTCGAGGCCGGCAAAACCAGAACCGCCGCCGATCTGGAGGGCCAACTCACGCGGGAATCCTGCCACGCCACGCTGCCCGCCCTTCGGCGTGGAACCCAGCCCCTGGACATGGTCTACGAGCACTCCGTCCCCGGCGTGCTCGCCCTGGCGAGCGTCGCCAAGTGCAGCGGCTGCGGGCGATTCCACCCCAAGTCGACCGCCACAGCCTTCGTGGTCACCGCCGACGGCGTCTGCGCGTCCAACTACCACGTCTTCAAGCACTCCGCCGACGATCAGCACGTCATCGCCTTCGACTCAGAGGGCAGAGGCTACCCCGTCACCGAGATCCTGGCCGCGAGCCACCCGGATGATGCCGCGGTCTTCCGAATCGACCTGGGGGGACGCACGCTCATCCCGATCCCGCTCAACCCCGGCGGACGCGTCGGCTCGGCCATCTCCATCATCTCCCACCCCGAGAACAACCACTTCGTCCTCAGCTGCGGGATCATCTGCCGTCGCGGTGCCAAATTCGGCGGAATGAACGGCGACATCGACGACCTCCGCCCGCCCAAGCACGACACCCGCCCCACCGGCGAACTCCACAACCCCACCGACGCCGAGAAACTCACGGCGATCCTCGAGGTCAGCTGCGAGTACGGCATCGGATCCAGCGGCGGACCCGTGCTTGACAACGAGGGCAACGCCATCGGCATGGTCAGCAACACCCGCACCATCTACGCCTCGCCCAAGGCCAAGAAGGACCCGCAGATGGTCATCCGCACCTGCGTCCCAGCCGAGAGCATCATCAAACTCATGATGGGAAGCAAGGACGCCCCAAAGCCCGACGACAAGCCGTGAACATGTCCGTCGCCTTCAAGATATCAGAAAGTTCTTGAGCAGCACCGGGCCCTCGGTGGTCAGAAAGCTCTCGGGATGGAACTGCACACCCTCGACAGGCGGCCTCGATGCGTCGGCAAACACGCGACGAAGGCCCATCACGACTTGAGCGACCGTGCCATCGGGCAATGTGTCAAAGCACCACGCCGAAACCTCGAACCAAGACTCGTCGCCGGGTTTCTTTGCGGGAATCGTCTCGGGCAACACAACCAGCGAGTGATACCGCGTGGCGACAAACGGGTTGGAGAGCGACTTGAAGATGCCGCGGCCGTCGTGGTGGATCGGACTCGTCTTGCCGTGGACCTGGATCTTGTGACGCGTGACCGTCATGCCGTTGGCGTCGGCCAGGCACTGATGCCCCAGGCACACCCCCAGCACCGGCACCCGCCCCGCGAACCGCTGCACGATCTCCGAAGACACACCCGCCTCCTTCGGCGTGCACGGGCCCGGCGAGATGATCACCTTGGCCGGGGGCTTGCCCGCGTCGATCGTCTCGGCCTCAATCGCCGTGATCTTGTCGTTGCGGACCACGAGCAGGTCGCGCCCGGGCTCCAACCTGGGATCGATCTCCCCAAGCCGCTGCACCAGGTTCCAGGTGAAGCTGTCGTAGTTGTCGATCAGAAGAATCATCGGCCCAAGGGTATGGACGGGCGAAGCAGAAAGCAGAAACGCCAAGGCAGCAAAGGCGGTCTAACGCAGAGGTCGCAGAGAGCGCAGAGAAAGGCATTGGAAAGTGACTTGATTCGCCGCTCCGCACGAGCGCCTCTCACTGCCTTCCTCTGCGCTCTCTGCGACCTCTGCGTTAAAGCTTTCTGCCTTTGCCTTTAGTGCGCGGGAACGGGAACCAACGCGGGCTGGGGAGTCCTCTCGGGCTCGGGCGCAGGCTTCTTGTGCGTCCCCGCGACGAGCATGTAGATCGACGGCACAACCAGCAGGGTGAAGGCCGTCGAGATCAGCATGCCCGTCACCAGCACCGTCCCAATGCTGTTTCGAGCCAGAGCCCCCGCGCCCGTGACGAGCACCAGCGGGAAGTGCCCGGCGACGGTCGCGACGCTCGTCATCAAGATCGGACGCAGCCGCGTCACCGACGCCTCCTTGACGGCATCGAGCTTGGACTTCCCCTGCTCCTGCAGGTGGTTGGCGAACTCGACGATCAGGATGCCGTTCTTGGCCACAAGACCCACCAGGGTGATCAGCCCGACCTGCGAGTAGATGTTGACTGTCGAGAAGCCCATGAACGTGAAGATGAGCGCCCCGGTGATCGCCAGGGGCACCGAGCCCAGGAGCACGATGAGCGGGTCGCGGAAGCTGCCGAACTGTGCGGCCAGCACGAGGTAGATCAGCCCCATCGCAAACCCGAGCGTCACCGCCAGACTCGAGCCCTCGTGGCGGATCTGCCGCGACTCGCCCGCGTAGTCGATCGCGTACCCGGCGGGAAGGATCTTCCTCGCCTCGTCCTCGATCGCCCGAAGCCCCTCTTCCTTGGTCACCCCGGGCAGCACGCCCCCGCTGATCTTCACGCTGTTGCGCTGCTGGAACCTCGTCAGCGTCCGCGGGGCCGCGGTCGTCTCGAGGCGAACGAAGCTCGACACGCTCACCAGCCCGCCGCCCTTGGTGCGGACCTTCATCTGGAGCAACTGGTCGGGCGTCGCCCGCCCGGCGTCGGCGACCTGCGGGATCACCTTGTAGCTGCGCCCGTCGTAGTTGAACCGGTTCACGTAGCCGCCCGAGAGCATGACCGCCAGATCGCGCCCCACCGACGCCAGGTCGAGCCCCATGTCGGCCACGCGCTCGCGGTCGATGATGATCTTCGTTTGCGGCATGTCGATCTTCAGGTCCGTGTTGGCGTACATGAACTTCCCGCTGGCCATCGCGGCGGTCACGAGCCGTCCCGCGATCTCGGCCATCTTCTCGGGCGGCTCAGCGCTCGTCAGCATCAGCTCAACATCGAACTGCCCCGCGTTGGGCAACGGCGGCGGCAGGATCGGGAAGGCCTGCACGCCCGCGATGCCCGACACCAGCCCGAAGGCTTCTCCCAGAATCTGCTGGCTTGTTCTCTCGCGCTCGTCCCACTTGACGGTCTGCATGCCCCCGAATCCCGACGACGGCGACAGGATGAGACGCCAGCAGAACTTCGCCTCCTTGATCCCAAGAAGAGCGGTAGAAACCTCGGTCGCGGCGATGCGGGTCGAATCGAGCGTCGCGTCGGGGGCCGCCATGAGCACGAAGAAAATCCCGCCCTCATCCTCGGTGGGTGCGAGCTCCTTCGCCGAGTACTTGTACAGTGGCACGGCACCCAGCGCGATCACGACCGCGGCCGCCGCCATCACCCATCGCAGCGAGAGGGTGATATCGAGAGTCCGGGAGTACGCTCGGCGGACACGATCAAAGATCCGGTTGACAAACCGCGAGAACCATCCCTCCTTGCCGTTGTCGGAGACCAGCATCGCGCTCATGATGGGCGAGAGCGTGAGCGCCACGATGCCCGACACCACGACGGCGGAGGCGAGCGTGAAGGCAAACTCCTTGAAGAGCACGCCCGTGAGGCCCGACTGAAAGCCGATGGGCGCGTAGACCGCCGCCAGGGTGATGGTCATCGAGATGACGGGCGAGAGCAGCTCGCGGGCGCCGATGAGGGCCGCCTCGATCTTTCCTTTGCCCTCGCGGATGTGGCGTTCGACGTTCTCGACCATGACGATCGCGTCGTCGACCACCAGCCCCACCGAGAGCACCAGGGCGAGAATGGTCAGCAGATTGAGCGAGAAGCCCAGCAGCGACATGATGATGCACGCCCCGACGAGCGAGACGGGCATCGCGACCAGCGGCACGATCACCGTGCGGATCGATCCCATGAACAGGAACACGACCAGCGCGACGATCCCGATGGTCTCGGCGAGGGTCTTGCCGATCTCCTGGAGCGCGTTGCTCATGTAGTACGTGCCGTCGTAGGCGAGCTCCATCTTCACGCCCGGCGGGAGCGTGGGCTCGAGCCGCTTCATCGTCGCGCGAAGACGGGTGGTGACCTCCAGCTCGTTGGCGCTGGGGAGAGGCCACACCGACAGGTACATCGCGGGATCGGCGTTGAAACCGGCCTCGCCCGTCGCCTCCTCGCTGCCCAGCTCGACCTTCGCCACGTCGCTCAGACGCACGATCGTGCCCTCGCGCTGGCGCACGATCAGGTGCTCGAACTCCGCGGGGGTCTTGAGGTCGGTGTCGGTGAGCAGATCGACCTGCACGCTCTGGCCCTTGGTGCGTCCGACCGCCGCCAGGTAGTTGTTGCGGCGCAGCGCCTCGAACACCTCCTGGGGCGACACGTCCAGCGCGTCGAGCTTGGTCGGATCGAGCCAGATCCGCATCGCCAGGCTCCGCTCGCCCTCGATCCCGCAGCGCTGCACGCCCTCGATGGTCGCCAGCTCGGGCTGGATCTGCCGGGTCAGGAACTCGTTGAGCTTGTTCAAGCTCAGCGTCGAGCTCGTGAAACTGATGTAGAACGTCGCGTAGGGGCGGTCGGCCCGCTGGATGTTGAGCACCGGGCTCTCGGCCTCCTGCGGAAGCTCGCTGCGCACCTGGTTGATCCGCGCGCTGATCTCTGAGAGCGCGTAGTTGCTGTTGTGGTTCAGACGCAGGTGCACCGTGATCATGCTCACGCCCGCGGTGCTCGAGCTCTCCACATAGTCGATCCCGTCGATCGCCGAGACCGCCCGCTCGATGGGTGTCGTGATGAACCCCCGTACCGTCTCGGCGCTGGCGCCGATGTACGGCGTCGTGATGATGATCTGCGTGGACTCGAT
The DNA here is from genome assembly GCA_964358855.1 of uncultured Phycisphaeraceae bacterium. Classification (GTDB taxonomy): domain Bacteria; phylum Planctomycetota; class Phycisphaerae; order Phycisphaerales; family UBA1924; genus UBA2396. Next base: position 14,658 of record CAYHQQ010000057.1, on the reverse strand, counting down.
GCGCGGATACTGCCTGACGGGCAACCCGCCCACCGAGAGCCAGCCCACCGCCAGGATGATCAGGCTGATGACCACCGCGAGCACCGGGCGCTTGATGAACGTGTCCGTGAATGATGACCGCATTGCGTTCCCCTAAACCTGAACCTGATCCTCTGCCCGCCCCCCACCACCCCCAATCGCTCGATCACTTCTTCGCCGCTTCGACGCTCCTGACCAGCGCGCCGTCGTGGAGCTTGAACGACCCGACGGTCGCCAGCTCATCGCCCGCCTTCACGCCCTCAAGCACGATCACGTCCTCGCCGACGGTCGGCCCCAGCTTGACGAACCGCTGCTTGGCGCGGTACATCCCCGGCGCTTCGGCCGCGACCACCACAAAGACCTGGTCCCCGTACGACGAGCGACGCAGGGAGGTGTTGGGGATGACCACGCGAGGGCTTGGGGCCTCGACGGGCACGCTCACCTGCACGAACATTCCCTGGCGAAGGAGGCCGTTCTTGTTGTCGACGATCGATCGCACCCGCACGTTGCGCGTCTCGTTGTTGACCGACGCGTCGATCGCGACCACGTCGATCTTCACGGGCTCGGGGCCGAACACCGCGCCCGTCGCCATCACCGACATGCCGGGCTTCACGCGGGCGAGGTACTCCTGAGGGATCGCAAAGTCGAGGTAGATTTTGTCGGAGACTTCCTGGAGCGAGACGACCTGCGAGCCGTCGACCAGGTACTGCCCCTCGTGCACCGTCCGCAGACCAACCCGGGCGCGAAACGGCGCCTTGATCACACGCTTGTCGAGTCTGGACTGCACCTGATCGACCTTCGCCTTGGCCAGGTCGACCTCGGCGATCAGCCGCTCGCGATCCGCCGTCGCCCGGTCCAGCTCCGCCTTGGAGCGATCCAGGTCCATCTCCGACGAGGCCTTGAGCTGCACCGCCTCCTCCCAACGTCCAAGCTCGCTGTGGGCCAGCTTGAGTCTCGCGTCGGCGACCGAGACGCTCGCCTGGGCGACTCGCACGCTCGCCTGGGCCGCCAGAAGGTCGGCCCGATCGGTCGCGTCGTCGAAGACCACCAGCACCTGCCCGGCCTCGACGATCGCGCCCGAATCAAACTTCAGCTCGCGGATCGTGCCCGCCAGCTCGTTGCTCACGACGATCGACCGGAGCGAGAGCACCGTGCCCACCAGATCGGACATCGGCTGCCAGTGGATCTCGCGGGCCTTGAGCAACTGCACGGCCTCGGCGGGCTCATGGCCCTTGGGCATCCCGTCGTTTTTGTGATCTCTTTGGTGCTTGTACCACGCCAGCCCGCCGGCCGCCGAGCCGATGACCACAAAGATCCCCGTCGCCGCCAGCACCGATGACAGTTTCATGAACGACCGCTCCTTTTGGGCGCCGGCCGCTTCCTGGCCCCGGCGTCGCCCTTCTCCACGCTCGCCTCCAGCAGCTTCTCCAGCGCACCACGCACCGCGGCGAGTTTGCTGGGCGTCAGCTCCGAAAGCCCGAAAATCCATGTGAACCAAAGCCCGTCGATCGCGAGCCTCACCGCCTCGCCAACCCCCGAAGGCAGCCCGTCGGTCCCCACCTTCGCGGCAAGATCCCGGCGAAACGCTCGCAAGGGCTCGATGTGCACCGGGTTGTGCACCAGCGCCGCCATCATCACCAGTCCCCGCCGGCGCAGCGTCTCGGTCCACTTGTCCGTCGACGACAGGCACAGCCCCAGCACCGCCCGCGAGGCCCGCCCGGGTCCGACCGGCTCGGCCTTGATCGCCGCCTCGTAGTCGGCCTGATGCCCGCACACCTTGCGCGCCACCAGGGCGTCGATCAACGCGTCCTTGGTCGGGAAATGGTGCAGGAGCCCGCTCTTGCTCAGCTTCGCCTCTTTCGCGACGATCTCGAAAGAAAGGCTCCCGATCCCCTGACGCACGATCACCTCTTCGGCGGCGTCCAGAAGGGCGTCGCGACTCGCCGCTTTGGTCTCGATGGACGCGCTTGATGGCACCGGCGAGCGTACCGACCGACCGGTCGGTTGTCAACTCCCGCCGCGCTAAGAATCCGGCGACGTACGCTCAAGTCCCCGCTTGCTGGGGACCCAAGCCACCGGAGCCCGTCCATGCACACCCTCGACGACACCCACAACCCCTCGCTCAAGTCCTGGGTTGAGTCCGCCAACGATCCTTCAACAGACTTTCCCATCCAGAATCTGCCTTTGGCCGCCTTCATGGCCTCGCACGGAGATGACGACGACCTCCACGCCCATGCCCACGAGCACCTGGGCATGCCCATCGGCGATCGCATCGTTGACATTTCCACCCTGGCCGCGTCGGGTATCCTGGAACTCGACGACGAGACCATCGACCTCCTGCACATGCCGACGTGGGCGTACTTCGGCGTCACAGGCGACTTCATGACCGAGCTGCGTAAGAGGGTGCAGGACTACCTCCGCGCCGACCGCCCTGCCGGAGGCCAGCAGCAGCGTCGCCTCCGCGACAAATGTGTGATCCCCATCAAGGACGTCGAGCTCGTCTCTCCCGTCGCTGTCGGCAACTACACCGACTTTTACGCGAGCATCCACCACGCCGCGACGGTCGGCGCCATGTTCCGTCCCGACAACGCCCTGCTCCCCAACTACAAGCACGTCCCCATCGGCTATCACGGACGTGCCTCCTCCATTGTCGTCAGCGGGACCGACATTCGCCGTCCCAAGGGCCAGCAGTCGCCCCCCGACGATGCGCCCCAGTCGGGCCCGACGTTCGGCCCCTGCAAGCTCCTGGACTACGAGCTCGAGGTCGGCTGCGTTATCGCCCAGGGCAACGTTCAGGGCGAACCGATCCCCCTGGCAATCGCCCAGGATCACATGCTGGGGCTCATCCTCGTCAACGACTGGTCCGCGCGCGACATCCAGAAGTGGGAGTATCAGCCCCTGGGCCCGTTCCTGGCCAAGAACTTCGCCACCACCACCTCGCCCTTTGTCGTCACCCTCGACGCCCTGGCGCCCTTTCGTTGCCCCGGGCCCTCGCGCCCCGATGGCGACCCCAAGCCACTTCCTTATCTCACCGACGCCGGGGACGCGCAGCACGGCGGCTTTGACATCGCACTGGAAGTCCTCCTCCAATCCGCCGAGATGCTCAAGCGTGGGCTCTCGCCCATCCGTCTCAGCAAGGGCTCGTTCCGCGACATGTACTGGTCGATGGCCCAGCTCATCGCCCACCACACGTCTAATGGGTGCAATCTTGAGCCCGGAGACCTCCTCGCCAGCGGCACGATCAGTGGACAGGCCCCAGACGCGCGCGGTTGCCTGCTCGAGCTCACCTGGAACGGCACCGACCCCGCCTCCGGCAAGCCCAGGCCCCGAAAGCCCATCGAGCTGCCAACCGACGAGAAACGGACCTTTCTCGCCGACGGCGACACGGTCATCTTCAGAGCTTCGTGCGAGCGGGAGGGTTGCCGCCGGATCGGCTTTGGCGAGTGTCGCGGCACCATCACGCCCGCGCTCGCCTGATCGCCGCTTGGCGTGGCGATCCCTAGTATCGCCCGAAGGAGTCTCCCATGCTCGTGCAGGACCTGGTGGCCGCCATGGAGCGAATCGCGCCGCTCGAGTACGCCGAGCCTTGGGACAAGGTCGGCCTGCTTGTGGGCTCGCGCACAAAGCCGCTCAATCCCAAGGTGCTGCTGACCATCGACTTGACCGAGAGCGTGCTCGCCGAGGCCCTGGCGCTCCAGGCCGGTGCGATCATCGCGTATCACCCGCCGATCTTCGAACCCCTGGCCCGCGTCACCGACAAAACCCCCCAGCAGCGCATCGTGCTGGGTGCCATCGAGGCTGGAATCGCCGTTTACTCGCCCCACACCGCACTGGACGCGGTTCCCGGCGGCATCTGCGACTGGCTCTGCGAGGGGCTCAGCGGCGGGGAGGGTAAGGTCATTGGCGACTGCCGTGCCCTGGTCCCCCACGCGGCGCGGCAACAGTCCCAGGAGGTCAAAATCGTCACCTTTGTGCCCACGGGGCACGCCGAGACGGTTCGCAACGCGCTGGCGACGGCCGGAGCGGGCATCATCGGGGGCTACCGGGTCTGCTCTTTCACTTCCGCGGGCACCGGAACCTTTCTGGGCGATCCTGGAACGTCGCCGGTGGTGGGCAAGCGGGGCGAGCTCGAGTCGGTGAGCGAGCATCGCCTGGAGATGGTCTGCTCGAAGTCGGCGCTGTCGCTCGCCCTTGAAACTCTTCGCCGGTTTCATCCCTACGAGGAACCGCCCGTCGACGTGTACGAACTGCTTCCCAAGCCGCAGCGCAATTTTGGCCCGGGTCGACGCCTCCACCTGGATCGTCCCACGGCGCTTGGCGAGCTTGCCGAGCGTCTTCGGCGGCACTTGGGATCGTGCATCCGCGTCGCAGATTGCGGGCATACCGGGGGGATTTCGACGATCGGGGTGTGCGCGGGCTCGGGCGGCGAGTTGGCGGCGGCGGCACGTGCCGAAGGGTGCGAGGCTTACGTCACGGGCGAATTGAGCCACCACAAGGTGATGGCGTCTCTGCACGCGGGAATGTCGGTGATTCTGGGGGAACACACGGGCACGGAGCGCGGCTATCTCGTTCGGCTCGCGCAGCGTCTGGTCGCGGAGATGCCCGAGTGTCAACCGGCCGTGAGCCGCACGGATGTTGATCCGCTGCGGCCGATCTGACCTCCACGCATCTGCGCAGCGAGATGAGGCACATTCCTCTTGGGCGCGGATGTGACTCTTGCTACAATCGGTCCTCTCATGGGCAAGACTCCTCCGATCGAACCAAAGTCCGCGCCCAAGCCCGTGGTGGTGGAGGTCCCTCCTGAGTTGCGCGTGGAATCGCGCGCGGGCCGGGCTCCCGATCCTCTGACGCTCGAGCAGGCGATGGCCCTCCTGGCGGGTCGCATGGATGTCGAGCGTCTGGCGCCGGCCCAGATCCCGCCGGCGACCCTGCGCCTGGACCGCATGCGGGCGATCGTGCAGGCGCTGGGTCATCCCGAGCGCGAGTTCAAGTCGGTCCACGTCGCGGGGAGCAAGGGAAAGGGAAGCACGTGCGAGATGGTGGCCGCCGCTCTCACCGGGTGCGGGTACGCCACGGGTCTGTACACGAGTCCGCATCTGATCAACGTGCGTGAGCGCATCAGGCTGGGCTCCTCGCCGATCTCTGAGGGCGACTTTCTGGCCTCTATCCGCAAGGTGGCGGCGGTTCTGCCGAGCATCGAGAAGAAGCACGGCCCGGCGACGTTCTTTGAGATCAACACCGCCGTCGCGTTCGTTTATTTCGCGGCGCAGGCTGTCGACGTCGCGGTGATCGAGGTCGGGCTTGGGGGGCGCCTGGACTCCACCAACGTGATCACGCCCGAGGTCGCGGCGATCACGGCGATCCAGCTCGAGCACACCGCCATCCTGGGCGACACGCTCGCGGCGATCGCGGGCGAGAAGGCGGGTATTTTCAAGGCCGGTGTCAAGGCGATCACGATCGACCAGCCGCCCGAGGTGCTCGAGGTTTTCACCCAGGCGGCCGCCAGCGTCGGCTGTCCGTTCCAGGTTGTCGGTCGCGAGATCGAGTTCACGCACCGCTTCGAGCGGGCGACGACGGGCGGGCCGTCGTACGTCGTGTGTCTCTCGACGCCGCGATCCAACTTCGAGCACTTTCCAGTCCCCCTCATGGGCGAGCATCAGGCGCTCAACTGCGGGCTTGCGCTGGGAATTCTCGACGCGCTGCGCGAGCGCGACATGGACAAGATCACCGATCGCGGCGTGGCGGCGGGCCTTGCCAGGACTCCCTCGATTGGAAGGATCGAGGAGATCTGTCGTGCGCCCCGCATCGTCGCCGACGGGGCCCACACGCCCGACTCGATCCGAGCCCTGCTCCGCGCGATCGGCACCCACCTCAAGTACGACAACCTGATCGTCGTCTTCGGGTGCGCCGCCGACAAGGACGTGGGGGCCATGGTGGCCAAGCTGGCGGCCGGCGCCGACAAGGTCATTTTCACCAAGGCGACCGACAACGCCCGCGCCATGGAGCCCCGTGAGCTCCAGCGTCGATTCGCCGAGGCGTCGGGCAAGATGACCCAGACCGCCCCCACGCTCAAGGAGGCGATCAATCTCGCCGCAAGGGCTGCGGGTCGCGAGGATCTGATTTGCGTGACGGGCAGCTTTTATGTCGCCGGGGAGGCGAAGAAGCTGCTGGCGGAGCGGGCGACGCAGACGAATGCGTGAGGCACCAGGCACCAGGCAATCGTGATCATTCGATCCGCGGGTCGATCCAGCGGTACGCGACATCGACGGCGGCGTTGAAGACGATGAGCATTGCGCCGAAGCTCAGCACCGTGCCGATGATGAGGAACAGGTCCTTGTTCAGGACGGCGTTGACGAAGTGCTCGCCCATGCCCGGGACCTGGAAGATTCTCTCCACCACGAACGACCCGGTCATCGCGTAGGCGGTCGCGGGGCCGACGTAGCTCACCACCGGCAGGATGGCGTTGCGCAGAGCGTGGCGGAGCACCACGGTGCGCTCGGGCAAGCCCTTGGCGCGGGCGGTGCGGGCGTAGTCGGATTGGAGCTGCTCGATCATGCCCATGCGGGTGAGCCTGGCGATGTAGGCGGCGAACGGGAGGCTCAGCGTGAAGGCGGGGAGGACCAGGTGCATCGGCGTGCCCCAGCCGCCCACGGGAAGCCACGCGAGCCAGACTCCAAAGGCCAGGACGAGTGCCGTGCCTGTGACAAAGCTGGGTACGCTGACTCCGACGAGCGCGAGCCCGAGCGTCGCCGAGTCGAGCGCCGAGCGGGGCCTGAGGGCGGCGATGACGCCCGCGCAGACGCCCAGCACGGTGGCGATGAGCATCGCGGCCGCCCCCAGCGTCATCGACACGGGAAGGGCCGAGCCGATGATCTCGTTGACACGACGATCCGAGTACTGCAGGCTGGGCCCAAGGTCGAAGAAGGGTCGTGTGGGCGGCGGCAAGCCGGCCTGCGTCGCCCGCTTGGCGGCCGCAAAGGCGGCGCCGGTGTAGCTCTCCCTGCACCACCGCACGCCCGAAGCCGAGTCGAGATACGAGACGTAGAAGCGTGCGAAGCTGTCGAGGTTGTACTGGCGCTGCATGGCCTCGCGCACGGCGGCGCTGGGTCTTCGGCCCTCGGGCCTGTCCAGGGGGCTTCCGGGCACGGCCCACGCCAGGGCGAGCGTCATGGTGTAGATCGCCAGGAGGATCACCGGCAGCTGCACGAGGCGTCTGACGATGAGCCCGATCATGTCATCGCCCCTTCCCGGGCACGTGCAGCCGGAAGAGGTGCTGCTCCTGGCGCACGTCGGCCGAGAGCCCCTGGAGGCGGTGGGCGTCGAAGAGGTAGACCTGGGTGAAGTGGAAGAGCGGAACGATGGGGGCACGCTCCTCGATCAGGTATCGCTCGGCCGCTCCCAGCTGCGCGAGCCGCGCCGCGGGGTCCCGCTCGCGCGACGCGTCCAGCAGCATCGCGTCGTACCGCTCGTCGGCGAACCGCCGGTCGTTGTTGTTGTTGCCGCTCTGCGAGATGTCGAGAAACGTCGTGGGGTCGGCGTAATCACCGAACCAGCTCGCCCGGCTGATCATGTACTTTCCGGTCTTCACGCGCTCGCCAAAGACCCTTCCCTCGACCTGGGCCAGCTCGATCTGGACCCCCAGCTCTCGTCGCCAGTTGCGCTGAAGCGACTGGGCGATCAGGTCGTGCCCGCCGTCTCGGGCGAAGAGGAACTCGATGGGCGGCAGCCCCTTGCCGCCGGCGAACCCGGCTTCCGCCAACTCCTGTCGCGCGCGTTTGGGATCGAACCCGAGCCCGGTGGGCGGAGCGTACCCCGCGATCGATCCCGGCGGCACGAGCCCCCCCGCGACCCGCTCGCCGTTGCGCCGGATCTCGCTCACGATCTCTTTCTTGTCGACCGAGAGCGCAAACGCCCGGCGCACCCGGACGTCGGCGAAGGGGTTGGGCCTGCCGCTGGCGAGCAAGGGCCCGCAGTACATGTTCAGGAAGTATGTGCCAAAGCTCGGGATCGCGTGGATCGTGGTGCGGGGGTCGCTCGGGAGCGCCCGATCGATCGCGATCTGATCGAGCCCTCGCCGGGCCAAGATCGCGACTTTGGCCGCGTGCTCACGCTCGAAGGCGGCCCTGGCCTCGAGCATGTCGGCCCGGTAGGGCACCTGCACGTCGGTGGTCCAGTCGACATCGCCCATGCGAAAGGCGTTGACCATCGCGTTCGCGTCGGCGATCGAGCGGATCTCGATGCTCTGGGACTCGAGCAGCGAGGGGTCCCAGTAGTGCTGGTTGGCCTCCAGCCGCATGTCGCGCTTGAACCGCCAGCGCACGAGCCGCATCGGCCCGTTGCCGACCAGGCGGGGCGGCTTGGTCCAGTCGCTCGCCCATCGGCGCTGCCCCGTCGCCGCATCGAGCGACTCGTGCACGCTGACCGAACGCTCGTGGAGCGGGAAGAACGAGACGAACCCCAGGTAGTCCATGAAGTACGGCAGCGGCTCGGCGAGCTCCACCCGCAGCGTCCGCTCATCGACCGCCTTGAGCCCTACGTCCGACCCGAATCGCTCCATCGCCAGTGCCCACAGCCTGGCCGACTCCGCGCCGCGGTCGGCGATCGACGCGTCACCCGCGAATCGCTTGAGATCCTGGGCTCGCTGGTCGAAGAACGACCTGGCCCCCCGGATCGCCATGAACATCTGCACGTAGTCGGCCCCGGCGTCGGGCAGCATCATCCGCCGCCACGCGTACACGAAGTCGCTCGCCCGCACCTGCTCCCCGTTGCTCCACCTGGCGGTCGGCCGCAGCTTGAAGGTGTACACGAGCCCGTCGGGCGAGATGTCGGGCATCGCCTCGGCCGCCGCGGGCGCCAAGCGCAGATCGCTGGTGGAAAGGTCGGTCCGCACCAGCCCCTCGTAGACCGCCCGGGCCACGCGGATATCCTGGGTCCAGGTCATCTTCGCGGGGTCGAGGGTTCGGACCTCATCGCGTTCGACTATCGTGAGAGCCGCCCGACCGCCCCCCGAGTCGGACGCGATCGCCGCCACAAGAAGGGCGGCCAGCAGCAGGATCGGCGCGATCACCTTGAGCATGGGCGTGGAGGCATTGTACCGGAACCGCCCGCGGGTGGCACGGGAGCTTCAGGGCTCGCGCTCGAGCCTGGGCCCTTACTTGTACTTGAACCGCTCGGACTTGAATTCGAAGGGCTTCTTGACGAGGATGTCTTCGACCACCGCGTCGAACGCTCCGGTGAAGCGGGCATCGTCGGCGTTGGTGCCCTTTTCGAAGTGGTCGGCGAGGATGATCTGCTTGTTGCCGACGATTCCCTCGGCCTTGAGCGTTTCCTGGATCAGGACTTCGGCGAGGCGGACGATGGGCAGCGCTGCCTTTCGATCTTCCTTCTTCTGTGTCGCGGCGGCCGCAGCATCATTCGGGTTGTTCTCCAGCTCCTTTGCAGCCACCCGATTGGCCACCCACGTCACCATGTCACCGGCGAGCCCCATCACCTCTTTGCGGTCGTCGGCGGCCCACTGCGGACCCCGTGCCGCCATGATGGTTCGGAACTCCGACGCGATCCCCACGACCGAACTGAGGACCGTCTTGTCGGAGAACTTGGCGTTCTTGAGCCCCGCGGAAAGCGCCCCGCACATTGCCTTGATGGCCGCGGACCTCACGCCCTCGCTCTTGGGCCTCTCGTAAAGGGAAGCTGAGAACAAGGACCGCACGAGCATGTCGAAGACCAGCGGCTCCTTCTCCACACTCAGCCGGGCCGAGATCTTGGCCACCACCTCGACCAGCGAGTCCATCGTGACGGCCGGAGAACGCTCGACGGGGGCACACTGCTCGAAGAGGCGCTGGGTCGCGTAGCCGGCGGCGTAGCGGACGCTCGTGCGCTGGTCGCCCAGTTGGCCGGTGATGAGGGCGATCATTTCCGAGGCCGCCGTCTCGCCCGCGAGCCTCAGGGCGTTGATGGCGATGAGGTCCTTTTTGTCCTTGCACAGGTCGGCGAGTTTTTCGTCTTGGATCAGGAGCCGGCTGTATTCCTGGCGGAACGGCACCGAGACGGCCTTCATCAGGAGCGGCGCGGTAAGTTCGGTGCGGGCCTTTTTGACGGCGGCGGCCTCCTTGGCCGGGTCTGCCCCGCCGCCCCTCAGGTCCGGCATCAGGTCTTTGACGTACTTGGCGACATCGGCCTTGTCCTGCGCTGACAGGGGGCTGGCCGAAACGATCGCCGGATTCAGGCCGACCTGGGCGATCGCTGTTGTCGGGCAGAGCGAAACCGCCACAGGGGCGATCCAGGCCGCCACCAGAGCCATGCCCCACGCCAGTCGGCCCCCGATTCTCGATCGTTTGTTCACACGCGTTCCCTTCGACTTACCCACTCACATCGACTGTCCTTCAAAACCGCCTGAGTCGGTCCCGACCCCCGCCGCAGCATACCACCATCCGTCCCCCCGTCCACGACGGGCGAAGGGGGGGCCAAGTCTAGTAGACCTCAAGGAAGACGCGGCGGGTCGGGCGAACTTGTTTGTGCAGCATCCTGCGGGTCCAAGCCCCTACCCCCACCCCTGCCGCCACAGTCGACCCCGACGGGGCTCCGGCCTCAATCCCATCCCCGACCTGGGCATCCCACTCCAGGTAACCGGCGGCCCGAACCCCGGAAGAATCCCTGAGCTCGGTGGCGATTGCTCGCAGGATTCCCAGTTCCATTCCAGCGATCCCGCAGACATACACGAGCGTTCGCTCGCCCCCAAGCAGATCCTTGAGCTGGGGGTCGAGCCCGATTTGATCTTGAACATAGAGGGTGCGACGCCCCGCACTGGTTTCCTGGGTTTCCCGCGAGATGGCGGTCAGGTACCGAAATCCGGCGTGGCTGGCCGCCATTGCCCGGAGCTCCTGGTCGTAGAGCAGGTCGCTGGCGTAAGCGCACCCCATGACGAGCGTGACACGGCCGGCGTGGGGGGCACGTCCGGGCGACTCGAAGAGCTCCTTGAGCATTCCACGGAAGGGCGCGATCCCGGTTCCGGTCGCGAAGAAGACGTAGTCGTGGGACCCGGGGTCGGCCGGCAGCACGAAGCGCTTTCCGCTTGGGCCGGTGAGCCGCACCCGGTCCCCTGGCTTGGCGTCGCACAGGTAGTTGCTCGCGACGCCCAGGAACAGCTTTCCGGACTCGTGGTGCTCGTCGATCAGCCGCTTGACGGTGGTGGCGACGAGGGTTCCGCGCCCGTCCTCGCCGTGCCTGGGCGAGGCAAGGGAGTAGAGGCGAACTTTGTGCGGGTGGCCCCTTGCATCGTTGCCGGGCGGGAGAATTCCGAAAGATTGGCCGGCGACAAAGGTGCCCGCGAGCGGAGTTCCCGCGGTGTCGATCACAACGTGGCGAACAAACCCGGCGGGTTTGCGTCCGGCGGTGCATCGCTCATTGGAGACCACGACGCCTTCGGTGGGTGAGGCGGGCGTGCAGGCGTGCATCGTGACTTCGGGAAGGATCGGGTCCATGTGGTTTGGCGGTCAGCCCCCGCGCCCGCAACAGGCGGCGTGCTGCGTCGACGCCCAATCGGCCGACGGGAAATGCCCCGGCGTTCGGCGAGACACCCGCTCGCGGATCATCAGCGCTCGCCGGGAGACTGTGCGGAGCATCACTTGGGATCGGGCGCCTTGTCGCCGGGCTTCGCATCGCCCGCCTCGGGGCCGTCGGACGGCTTGGCGGTGGGGTCGGGGGCCTCGGGCTTGGCGTCGTCCTTGGGAGCGCCGCCCTCGGGAGCCGGAGCCGGTTCCTCGTCTTTGGCGATCCCGGCCGCCTCCGACAACTGCTTCACGAGCGCGTCTCGGGTGGCCTTGGTTTCCTCGGCCTTGAGCGAGAGCTTCGAGTAGCCGTCGGTGGCGGTCTGGAAGGATTTCTTGACCTCTTCCATCGCCTGGTTGGCGGCTTCGAGGGCCTTCTTGGCCTCTTCGGCGTACTTGGCCTTGCCCGGCAACTCGGGCTTGGCTTCGGCGAGCTCGGTCATCAGGGCCGCGTAGACCCTGGCCTCGGCAACCTGCACCATCTGGACGTCGCCCAGGCGATGTGCCGCGACCGCTGCCGCGAGCCTGCCGTCGTTTCCGGCTTTGCGTGCGCTGGCGGCGGAGGCCTCGCACGACTTGATCGCGCCGGCGATTGCCTCCTGGAAGTCCTTCTCGCGGGCTTCGGTCAGCTGCGCGACGAGTCTGGTCACGTCTTTGAGGGCTTCATCCGCGCCGGCGGTGGCGATTTTCTCGTCGGCCGAGGAGTCCTTGGCACGCTTCTGGACCGCCGCCCGCTCGCGCTCGATCGCCGCGGTCTGCCGCGTGAGCTTCTCGATCTCCTGGTTGATCTCGAGCTTTCTGGGCTCGGCGAGCATCGCGTCGGCCTCGAGCTTGCTGGCGGCGAGTTTGAGCTCGTCGGACTTCTTTCTGGCTTCGAGGGCCTTCTCGAGCGTCGGCATCGCCTGGGCGGTCGACTGCCCGCGGGTCTTGTCCTTCAGGTTGACCGCTTCCTTTTCGAAGCCGTTTGCCTGCTCGTGCTTGGCCTTGGCGTCGGCGACCAGCTTGGCCTGATCGGCGATGACCTTGGCGAGCTTGGCCTGTCCATCGGCGATTCCCTTGGCCGCGGCCGCGACCTGCCGGGTGATTTCGCCATCGCGAACCGAAGGATCGAAGGTGGCGGCCTTTTCGGCGGCTTTCATCGTCGACCACTTCGAGAGCGAGCTGCGAACCTCGCTCTGCAGCAGGACGAGCTTCTCTTCGGCGGTTGTCGCCCGGTCCGACGCGCTAGCCACCTGGCCGAGCTGCGCCGCCGACAACAGACCCGAGGCCGCGGAGACCAGTCCGGGAGACGTGTCAGACTTGGAGGCGGCGGTCAGACCGGAGACGGCGCTGTTGAAAGCCTTGTCCTGGATGTCCTGCGGAGGCACTGCGGCGGCCCGACCGGCGACGGCCACCATGTCGTTGCCGGTGGTTCGAACCGCTTTCATCGTTGCGGGCTCCTCGCGGCAGCCACCCGCCACCGCAAGACCAGCCGCCAGAATCACGCCGAGCTTCGTCCGATTCATCGATTCGCTCCCAACATCCACCCGCGACACGTTCCGGACATCCAAACAAAGACCTTCCGATTCAACCGAACCCCAAGGGGGGGAACTGTACCAGAACCAAGGGCTCCCGTCGTTGATCTCTACCTGCCCGGGTCGTTCTTTTTGTCGACCGCGGGCAGCTTGGTCCGGGCCGACGATGAAAGGGGCGGGGTGTAGTCGATGGGGTACTCACGGCCCTCGGGCACGTACATGGCTTTGAGCCACTGAACGGCTTCCTGGAAGCGCCGGTCTTCGGCCGAGAGGAAGACCGGCTTGAAGGTCTCGCCCCTTTCGATCGAGTCGATCCTGACGTGGGGGCTGGTTGAGACGCCCGTCTTCATGGCCATCTGCAGGAGCGGCGACTCGGCGGGCTTCTCGTAGTTCAAGAGAGGGGTCCCGTCGGCGAGCTTGAACTTGTGGAGGATCATGTAGTTGGTGTAGACCGTGGCGTCCGCGCTGGACTTTCGATTCAAGAGCCAGAGGCGTCCGGCCTCTTCACCGCCGTGGCACTTGGTGGTCGCGCAGGAGCTGAGCACCCACCCGCGCCAGACGTTGTCGCGGAAGAGCTTGAGTTGAGGGGGCTCTTCGAGGACCTTCACCTGCGGGTAGAGCTCGCGGGCCTTGAGCTCGAACGCGAGCCTGAGGATCTGGCTGGGGCGCTTGCGATAGAGCCCCTGACGGCCCTCTTCGGTCGTGGGGATCTGGGACTTGTCGGCGTAGCGTTTGATCAGTTCGTCGACGACCTCGCGTGGCATCAGGAGCTTGGGGGGATTGTCCAGGTCGACCTGGTAGACCCGCAGCAGGTTGACGTCTTCCGCCGACAGCACGGGGAAACCAGGCGCCGGCGGGGCCGCGCCGGCGGGCGAGCCCTTGGCGCGCTCGCCGGTGGCGAGTCGCTTCTCTCTGGCGGCTTCTTCGACCTCGATCTGCTGGGTGACCTGGGTGCGGAGCTTGCGGGCCTGGGCATTTGCGGGCTGCTGCTTGTCGATCGAGTCCAGTTCCGAGAGCGCGAGCTCGAACTGCTTTCGAGCGGCCAGCCAATCGATCAGGAGCAGGAGGCGATCGATATCGTCGTCCTTGATCGTCGCCCGCAGTTCCTTGTACCGCTCGAGCACCGGGGGCAGGACCTCGACGCGGGAGATGAGCTCATCGGCGATGGGCGAGTTGATCCCGGCGATGCGGATCACGGTTTCCTTGCGATCCCGCGAGACCAGCATGCCGACCATTCGCCGCCCGTCTTTGAGGTACACGGCCGCTTCGATATCCGCGTCGGCGGGCACCTTGAATTCGTGCGGGACCGAGCGGTCGACCACGACGGGCTTTGGCTCGGGCTTGACCTCGGGTTTGGTCTCAGGAATGGGCTGGGGGCTCGGTTGGGGGGCGGGCTCGGGGTTGGCGACGGGAGGCGTGGGGGTGGCCGGCTCGGAGGTTGGGGGGGCGGGGGGTGAGTACTCTAAGCCCTTGTGGCGGGGGGCACGGTTTAGCACTTGTGGTGGGTTTTCGATTAATCTGCCCCTGGCACCCGCGCGGGAATCTGGCGAAACAGCGATCGCTCTTGCCCACAGATGCCC
>CAYHQQ010000056.1:0-24584 GCA_964358855.1 uncultured Phycisphaeraceae bacterium | reverse complement strand
CGGCCTACCCCAAAACCCCGGTTGATCAAAACCGGTATGCCATATGGCAAGATCTACGGGGTCCAATTCACATTTCGTCGCTTTCCGGGGGCTGCGCCCCCGGCTATTGACGATGACCCCTTCGGGGTCCAACGCGCGCGGGCGTTACCGTCGTGGATCCAGTCCTGTCCACCTCTTCACCCACTTCTCGCCCTCGGTGCTCTCGACGACGAAGAGGTCGCCCTCGCGTCGGAAGAGGAGGGGGCGGTTGTTCTCGTCGCTGAGGTAGCGATCGGTCATGAGGCCTTTGTCGACAAGCTCTTTGAGAGTGAAGGGGAGGGTGCCGTAGGCCAGACGGTGGGCGTAGAGGGCTCGGCCGATGCCAAGGCGGACGAAGTGGGCCTCGTGGTGGGTCTTTACCTCGCGGACGACCTCGGGGGGAAGCTTGAGTGTGCGAATGAGTTCGAGTGCGAGGGCTTTCCCTCCGCCAACCGCGCCACCCCCACTTCCCGAGGCGCTTGCGCCCCCGACCGCTTCTGCCACACGGAAGGCGATGGTGTGAGTTCCCTTGGTGAGCACGAACGTACCCAGGAGCACGTCGGCCTCGCCGGATGGGGTCGCGGGCGAGGGACGCAGGTCGATGGTCGCGACCTTTTTGCCGTCCAGCTCCGCGTCGAAGACGCCGTATTCGGCCCCGCGCGAGGCCGCGACGCGGACGGCGTAGCGTCCATCGGCGGCGATCTCGATGGGCATGGAGAGGGTCGCCCCGACGGTTGTCGTCGGCCAGAGCAGGGTCGGGCGGGCGCCGAAGAGGCCGTTGGCGATGACCTTGAGCGGCACGCCGTCGAAGGTCTTGATGGCGTTCATGGCCTTGAGGGCGTGGTGGTGGACCCAGGGGACGCGGCGCTGGGGCCAGGGGACCATCGCGGGCGTCGGGGCGGGCTCGCCGAGCTGGTACCACATGGCGACGCTGCTGTAGAAGTCGGGGCGTTCGATGAAGAAGCCGGCGGTGTCGTCGGCCAGGTTTCCCTTGTGCTCGATGGCGACCTTGAGTGACTTGTGGAAGTTGACGGCGTCGCCCCAGTGCCAGCGGTAGCAGACGCCGCTGTCGCCGGCGGCGTCGCCGTCCCATCTGGGCGAGCCGAACCACTGGCTTGTGCGGGGACGGAAGCCCCAGGCATCGTTGAAGTAGTCTTCGGTGCCGGTGCCCTGCAGGCTGGGAGTTTCCTCGCCATCGATGTAGAAGAAGTCGTCGCCCTCACCGAACCAGCCTTCCTGGACGCTTGTCACGCTGAGAACGGAGCCGACGTAGAGCCCGCGGCCGGTGAGCTGGGCGATGGTGAAGTCCTTGCCAGCGGCGGCGGGATACTCGTGGCGATAGGTGGCGTGGAAGTAGGGCGTGCCTTCGGGGATTTCTTTGACCTGCGTCCAGTCGGCCTGCCAGTAGAGACCGGTGCCGCGGCCCGTGTGCTCGTTGGTGACGACGATCTTGGCCGACTTGGCGAAGGGCATGCGCCAGAAGGACGTGAGGCCGCCGGTGGGCGAGACCTGGATCGGCACGCTCTCCACAACCGCGGGTGTTCCCTGGCCGACGGCGAAGAAGTCGCCCAAGGGCACGTCGATGCCCGGGTCGGTGCGTGCGTCCCAGTAGATGCGGAGGCGAAGGGCGTCGAGCTCGTGGGTCCAGCCGGCGTGGCTGGTGAACCAGAGGTGGGTGAGGACGCCGGGGCCTTCGAGCAGGGGCATTTCGATCGATTCGCCGGGGTTGAGCCACGTCATGTCGAGGTTTTCGGTGTGCCATCCGGGCTGCATGTTGCTCGACACGCGCCGGTTGCGTCCCAGGATGGGGGCGGCGGGCGGGCCGATGAGATCGGTGCGGAGCTCGGGGAGGCTTTCGATCCAGGCGGCATCGTTGACGTAGCGAGAGGCGTAGTCGTAGGTCATGCGGCCGTCGCTTCCGGCGTTGTTGGTGTTGCGAAAGGTGAAGGCGCCGCCGCCGGGGAGGGACGGATCGTCGTGGTACGCGACGATGAGGACGCTGTGGCCGTCGCGGACGTATTGGGGGGAGGGCGTGTTGAGGAGATCGTCGGAGAAGGCGTCCTTGATCGGCCATCGCATGCCGGCGCACACGGGCCAGTTGCGGCGAAGAGTTGCTTTGATGGCTTCGATGTGCGAGGGGGTGAGGCCGGTGGTGACATCCCAGGGTTTGATCCAGTGAAGGAGGAGGCCCGAGTCGCGCAGGCTCCTTGCGCTTTGCTGGGCTATCTCGGCGGGCGTGAACGCGGGATCGAAAGCGGCGCGGTAGGGCGCGTCCTTCTCGGTGCAGATGCCGTACTTCTCGAAGCCGGCCCAGATCTCGGAGAAGAACCCGCCGTCGGCGGCGCTCGCTGTTGCTTTGTTGGAGGCCCAGTTGAGAAACTCAACGCTGAGACGTTCGCCCTTGTGGGACCGCGTGGCGGCGGCGTACTCGATCGCCTGGGTGACAGCGAAGACCGAGCAGGTGCCGCGGGCACCTTGCTCGCGCGGGGTGAGGCCGAGGCGGTTGAGGAGCGGGCGGAGGTCGATGTCGTGGGCTGCGGCTGGAGAGGGGTGGTTGGCCGGAGCTGGCGGGGCGAGAGTGGACGCGAACGTCGGGGCTGGCGTCGGGGCGACGATGAGCGAGGCGAGAGCGGCGAGGAGGCTGGTGGCGAAGGGGGCTCGATCGATCATGACTGAGACTCCGAATCTCCGGGCGGAGATGGGGCGGCGGGCGTGAACGATGTGATCATGATAATCGATCGCGGCGGCCGGGTCGCGAAGGGCGTCTGGCCCCAAGCGGCTCCTGACATTCCACGCGGGCAAGAAGGGCGGAGGAATCTCGTCACAAGAATGCGGCAAGGATCGTCCGGATGACGATCCTTGCCGCGTCAAGAACCATGGCTGGAGTGCTGGGCCCTGCTGAGAGGCGTTCTAACACCCAGCCTCGAAGGCGTTCACGAAGGCGTCGTAGTCGAAGAAGTCGATGGTGCCGTCGGCGTCGAAGTCGGCGCCGGGGGCGCCCGACTCAAAGGCGGTGACGAAGGCGTCGTAGTCGAAGAAGTCGACGGTGCCGTCGCCGTCGAAATCGGCGGGGCATGCAGGCGTGAGAGGCTCGAACACGAGGTTCGTGAGCACGAGCGGCCCGACAAGGCTGCGCCCGGTGATCTCGATGCCTCCCAGCGCCTCGACGGCGGGGGTGCCCAGGAGCCGCATCGTGACCTTGCTCCCGCTCAGCGCCCCCGCGCCCGCTCCGACCACGATCGAGGGCTGATTGGGCCCGGTCTCAATCTCGGCACCGAGTTGTCCCTGCTGGTCGGTGCTCCATGTCCACTTCAAAGTTTCCAACCCTGTCTGCGAGACGTGGACGGCGAAACTGTCGGAAGACGATTGACCGCTGCCGACGACCACGCCGTTGTGACTCACGCTGTACCCAACGACGATGGGATCGGCGGGTGGGGCTGGCGGGATGATGATGATGACCCCGTCTGGGCCATCCGGCACGATCACGCTCTTCGTAGAGCTCCCTTGGCCGTCTGCGGCCGTGGGCTTGGGCCTGATTTCGAGCACCCCACCCACCTGCAGCGAATTCATAAGGGCGTCGGAGAGGAAACTGACAGCCGCGAGACCGAGCGCAGGGCCAAAGCCGTTGCCCAGCAGGACGCCATCGTCACCGCTCCCGCCGAAATTGTCGATGGTCAGGACACGGTCGCCGAAATCGCACGCGTCGCCGGCTTCGGGGCACCCACCGGTGATGACAGCGTCGCCCAGAGCGCGAATCTCCTGCCCAAGCCCGTGCAAACCCATGTCACGGAACGACAGTTCTGTGAGCCCTTGGGTCTCCACGAGGGAGTGAAGACTGCCATCCATGTCGTCTGGACCGCCGTCAGTCACGACGTCGCCCAGGCAGAGGATCCAGGAGATAGGACCGATGTCGGCAAGTTCGACGAGGTTGGGCTCGCAGGTTCTCCAGGTCCACTTCACGTAGGATTCCGTGCCGGTAGTTACCCAGTGCCCCACATGAGTGATCGGATCCCAATAGACATAGCCCACCTCTCTTGTGCCCCAGATCTTGTGAATGACCGCGTGCTCAGACATGGAGCAAGGGATGCTGCTGCTGAAGAACCAAAGGGCTGACGCGTCGATCTGGAAAGCTACCCCGCTCGCTCCACCGACCGTCACCGAGCTGACGCCGCCGGGGAGTGATGTGTTGAGTTGGTACACCCCGTCCCCAATCGACGAGAGCTCGCTCGTGAAGGCCGCGTCTCCGTTCGCATCAGTCGTCGTCTCGCGGATCATCGCTCCAGGGCTCGTGAGGAACTCGTGGAGGTCCATCGAGTAGCCCTGCCCGTCAAGTCCGCCAAGATCAAACGACACGGCAGCCTGCGACGACGCTCCCAGGTTGGAGACCAGCACCGAGCCGTCGGCCTGGCGTGCCACCGAGGCCTGCCCGTGCGGGATCACGCGGGCCCCTCCCGAGGCAACACCCGGCATGGTCGGCATCACGTCGATCGCGGCGTGCCCGAGGCGCAGCTCGTCGACGAATCCACGCACCGGCTCGGCGAGCGAACCGGTCTCGAGGAGGACCTTGGTGATGCCGGAGAAGTCGCCGTACTGGGCGAGGGCCAGGTTGGGGTTGACTGTGAGGAGGTACTCGGAGCTCGGATTGGGGTTGATCCACACCGCGACATCGTCGGCGCCTTCGCGGAAGTCGATTCGGGCGACGATGAGAGCCCGCGTCGAAGCGGCGGTTCCAGAGAGGCGCACGGAGCCTGGCAGACCGGCGTCGGCGCCCCACCGATCGGCGTCGTACGACTTGCCCAGGAAGAGGAAGGGATTGAGGCCCGTGCAAGGGAGCTTGAGGCCCAGCCACGAGCCGGCGGCCGCGCCTTGGGTCTGCTGAGCGACGAAGCTCACCCATAGGGACGTGCCAGGCGCTCCGATGGGAGGCCCGGCAAGCAGTCGCTGCATGCCCCCCGACGAGGTGCTCGCCCGCTTGCCCGAGGTGACGAGCTGCACGCCGTCCTTGGCGTACGCGGTCCCGGCGTTGTCGGCCTTCCAATCGCCGTAGCCAGCCGACTGCCAGGCTCCCGCCCAGCCGGATCCGCCGGCCTGGCCCAGCACGGACGCGCCGGGCGTGTAGGCGAAGTCGTCGGAGGCGATGGGCTGTGCGTGGGCGACGGGTGCGCTCAGGGCAAGGCCGGCGATCAGAGCGAGGGAGAGAGTGGAGATGTTTTGACGCGTCTTCATGGTCCGTTCCTTTCGTGAGTGCCGCGTGCGACTGGGAACCCCCGGTCGCGCCGGGCTCGTGTGAAGTCCCGGTGCGGGACGGGCGGTGTGCCCGTCACCCTTGTTGCGCGCTCGAGAGCAGACCTTGCACCTCGATCGTGACTTTTTTCGGGCTCACCGGATCGGCGGCTTGGTCGCCAGTGAATAGGGGCGAGGCGGGTGGCCTCGCCCCTGGGGCGTCACGCGTTGGAATGGGAGTGCGGGGGCGGCGGCCCCAATGAGCCGGGCCTCAGTCTCGGACTTACACCGATCTGGCATGCCCACGTCGGCGAAGGCCGATCATCGAGCACGCCACGGCGCCAAGCACGATGGACCCGGGTGCGGGCACCGTCGCGATGCCCCAGATGGTGGCGTAGTTGAAGTCTCCCACCACGAACTGCTGCTGTATGCCCATGTCGTAGCGAGCAAGCCTCCCTCGCTGGCTGGTGTAGACAATGTTGCTGTAGGGATCGATGGCAACGTCCAACTCGCTCCCTGTGCGCGGCCCGTGGTAGACGCCGGTGAGGATGGGAGTACCGAACGGATCGTGCCATTCGTTGAGGTAGTACCCACCTGTGGGATGGTTGACGTCGGAGACGTGCAGATTCCCGCCCAGAGAGTTCGCGTACAGGCTGTCCTGGTCCTGGAGGCCTGGAACGAGCCCGGTCTGGAGCACGGTGCCGGAATGATTGACGACAAACAGAGCGTTGATGGTTCCGGTCACGTCGGCGCCCGACATGACCAGCCCCGTTCCCTTCAGGAATTCGATGCCCTCGAGCCCGGGGTTGGGCAGCCCTGAGATCGAGTGCGTGATCATGGTCTGAGCCATGGGATCGATCTCGGCGAGAAGAGAGTTCGCACTGCCCCGCAGGAGGCCGAAGAAGCGACCTGCACCACCACCAGCGGTCGGGTCGTACGTCAGATCGCGTGCCTCGTAGCCCGTCGGCACGGCGATGCTGAACTGGAAGGACGCATGGCCGTCGACATCGCTGATGCTGACAAAGTCCACGTTGCCGCCGGCGTCGGGGCGGTACGTCCAGCCGTAAAGCGACGAGGTTTGGGCCCAGGCGGGCTGGGCGAGTGCGAGTGCGGCGGCTGTCATCGCGAGGCGTTTGATCAAGGTTGACACGTTGTTGCTGTGCATGGTCCTGCTCCTTTCGTGAGTTCCGCGTGCGGCCGGGAACCCCCGGCAGCGCCGGGCTCCTGGCGGAGTCCCGGTGCGGGACGGGCGGTGTGCCCGACACTCTTGTTGCTCGCCCGGGGGCGCACCTTGCAGTCTCTCCGAAGATTGTTGGAAACCGGGCAGACACTATCACGGCATTGGACGATCGAAAACCTCGTCGGACCAGACTCTTTGGCCCAGCGGGTCGTTTCTTCGCCGACAAAGCTCCGCCATTTCCAGGGCGAGCCTCTGGCGTGTCATGTCATGTTTCCAGAGATCACAAACGCCCCTGGTCAGCCCGGTGCCATACCAGGCGCTCGACATGAGGTGCTCGCCCTCCCCGGGCTTGTCGACGGCAACGAGGATGCTGCCAAGCAGAAATCGAATCCGGGCCTTGTCTCCGTCGAAGCTCGCCGGCAACCCATCGGCATTCCGGAGCGCTTGGCGTGCCTCGCGCTCGGCGCCATCGACGAGCTCAAGCCTCATGGCGTTCCAGGCGTGCATCGCGTGAACCAGGGGCGCCATGGGAGTTTCTTCCACAGGGGACCGATCGAACACCTCAACGCAGTAACGCAGTCGCTCTTTGTTGGATTCGTGATCGCCGTACAGGGAGCTCCAGTACGCGGGCCAGAACTGCTGGAGCGCCACCTGAAGTTCGTCACGTCGGTCGGGCGGGAGCGCGAACCAGATGTCGGCCGATTGCCGCCACACTTGGAAGCACTCGGCAAAGCGCTGCTGATCCCGCAAATTATCGGCGAGAGCTTCAAGGCAATTCGCGTAGGCGATGCTCTGTGCCCCGCAGGCGATCTCGGAAACGGAGACCATCTTTCGCAGAAGAGGCTCCTTCTCAGCGGGTTTGTCCTCACTACCGGCGCGCCAGAGGCTCGAGAGGGTTGAGATCAGCCCGCGGTGCTGCTCGCCCAGCAGTGCAACCTTGAGGTCGAGCAGATCTCGAAGGGCCTCTACTTCTTCTCGCACTGTCGCTTGTTCGTCTCGCAGCCTGCCAAGGTCGTCGGCAAGATCGAGCAGCATCCTTCGCAGGGCATCTCGTGACACAACGCCAAGCGTCCGGCACAGCACATGTCCCACGCGATCGCCCGGGCGAGCCTGCCCGAGGATGGTGGCGAGGTGCCGGAGACTCTCTTGGATCAGTGGATCTACATCGGGCAGGTGGGCGAGGCGAGCCGACAGCGCTCGGGTGCATTCCAACTCGGCATTCTCAGACTCGTTCTTCGCCAGGAGCGCCATGGACAGCGTGTCGCGGCACTGGGCCGTCTCAAGATCGTCGTTCCGCGGGTTTCGCGGGATCAATGCCAGGGCGCTTCGACACAGCGCCGCCGACTCGTCGAGTTTGCCGAGCGTCAGCGCAATCCGAGCAAGAGTCTCCTTGGAGGAAATCGCCTCAAGACTGTTCTCGCCGTACAGCACGCAGTAGGTTTGGTACGACTTCTCCGCGAACGTCCTTGCGGTTGATGGTCTCCCACGAGCGAGGAGGCTTAACGCCAGTTCGCGCATGACGCGGGCAATCTGCGGATCGTTCGTGCCGAGCAGTTGCAGTTGGCGAGAGAGCGATTGACGCAGAAGCGGGTCGGCCATGTGTCTCATGCCGTCGTTGGCGAGAGTCTCCGCCAGGACCTGCTCCACGCTCGCTTCGATCGCCGGATTCGAGAACGATCCGAAGTTGGCCTGGTCTGACAACCTGTCGATTCCCCGGGCGCCGTAGCCGATCGTCATCTTGCGAATCGCCGCTTGCGTCGGCATCGCCGCGCGGAAGGCCAGGGTCATCGCGTCGGCCCGCTCCGACTCGGATATTCGCCTCTGGAGCTCATAGATGCGGCGAGATTGCTCGTGCTCGGCCCGTTCTCGAAACAGATTGGAGACAAACGCTCCCACTCCCGCAACCACCAGCAGCGCGACCACGCCGCCCACGAGAGTGACACGACCCTTGTTTCTTCCGACGGCCTTGCCGATGAGGTAGAGCATGCTCTCCCGCCGGGCGGAAATGGCACGCCCGGCGAGGAAGTCCTCGATGTCGGCGGCGAGCGCGTCCGCCGTCTGATACCTTCGCTCGGGGTCCTTTGAGAGCGCTTTGAGGAGGATGGTCTCGACATCGTCGGGCAGCCGAGACTCACGCAGGTCGCGGCTTGATGGGCGTACGGGCTCGCTGCGCTTGATTCGTTCGAAGACCTCGGGGAGCGGCCCGTTGACGTCGTAAGGAAGGCGGCCTGTGAGCATCTCGTACGCCACCACGCCCAGGGAGTAGACGTCGCTGCGTGTGTCGAGCCCGTCGGGGCTGCCGTCGACCTGTTCGGGCGACGCGTACGCGGGAGTTCCCTGGAAGTCCAAGGTCATGGGCGCGTGCTCGCCGTCTTCGCTGACGAGCGCCCGGGCCAGACCGAAGTCCAGCACCCGCGGTTCGCCCTCTGCGTCCACCTGGATGTTGGATGGCTTGATATCCCGGTGGATGATTCCCTTGGCGTGAGCATGACCGACGGCTCGGGCGACCTTGGCAATCAATCGGAGTTTGGCGTCAAGCAGAGGCCGCCCCGCCTTGGTGTCAGGGGTGAGGCGCTCGCTCGCGTACTTGTCCAGCGCGAGGCCCGACACGTATTCCATGGCAACAAAGTCACGGCCATCGGCGGTTCTTCCAGACTCAAAGACGGTCACGATGTTGGGATGCCTGAGGGCGGCGGCGATCTGGATCTCCCTGAGGAAGCGGATGCGCTGCCTGGAAGAAGCGAATCTGCCCGACAGGGGCACCTTGATCGCCACCTGACGATTGGTCCCGACCTGCACCGCAAGATACACCACCCCCTGCCCGCCCCGGGCGATCTCCTCCACGACGCGGTAGCCGGGAAAGGAGCCCGTGGTCGACGGAGCGCCGCGCGCGTCGACGGTAACGGTCGGCGCGTCGGATCGCACCGCCCCATCCTGCACCGCCACTCGCATCAGCAGAGCATTGTCGCTCTGAATCTCGTCGATGAGGTTGCGGCACGTCTCACAACCCTGGACGTGCGCTGCCACGCCGGGATCGCTCGACCCTTCGGCCACCAGCCGCTCGAGTTGCTCGATGGGCGGACACGTGCCGCCCGAAACGTGATCGGTCATCATCCATCCTCCCTGTACGCCTCCCTGAGCAGAGTAATGGTTTCCTTGAGCCGGCGGGTCATCCGGTTCTTGGCGACGTACACCTCGGCGACGCTCATGCCACACGCCTGAGCGGCCGCCTCCGCCGTCGCGCCGCGGAGGGCCACGAGCTCGAAGGCCAGGAACGTCCGCTCGTCGGTCCGTGAGGTCGCTCTGAGCTGCGCCATCGCCGCGCGGAGCACCTCCCGCTCGCACTGTTCATCCCAGATCAATGTGAGCTGCGCCTCGTCGGGCACGCCGGCGACCAGGGTGTCGCCGCCGGCCTTGTGTTTGCCACCGATCACCCCGCGACGGCAGATCGCCATAGCGGTGTTTCTCGTGATGCCGACGAGCCAGGAGCTCAGCCGCCCCTTGCTCCGGTCGTATCGCCCGGCACGAAAGGCCTGCAGAAACGTCGTGAGCGATTCCTGAGTGATCTCGGCCGCTTCTTCGTCTCCAAACCCAAGCTTGCGTGCGACCCCTTCGAGGATCGGCCGGTACCGGGCATCGAACTCCTCCCAGACCCGCTCGTTGCCGGGGGCGCAGAGTTCGTCGAGCAGACGCGTTGTTGTGCGAGTGATCATCGGTTCCTTCGATGCGATCGAACGACGACTCCACGACTTGGACCGAGGGTGATTTCCGGAAATAAGGGAGCTCAGTTACTCCGGCCTCGCATGTTACCACAAGACCGATTGGCCTGCGGCACCATCGATCGGGGAAATGGCGCTGCGTCACAGGCCCGCACTCTTTGATCCGGTGATCATGCACGCTTGAAGGTCAGTTCCGAGGTCAAGCGGTGAACGCAATGACGCACGACCAACGTCCTGGGACTTGAGAAATCGCCACCCCGTCCGGTTGCCTCGGAGCTGACACAGGAGGCGTACTGAGTTCCTCAAGGCCGCACATCAACACTCAGCACCCTTCCTCAAACGCCACCACAAACCCGTCGTAGTCAAAGAAGTCGACGGTGCCGTCGGCGTCGAAGTCGGCGGTCTTGCCTGGGGGGCAGGTTCCGCCCTCGAAGCATGCCACGAAGGCGTCGTAGTCGAAGAAGTCCACCGTGCCATCGGAGTCGAAGTCGGCGGGGCAGAGGTTGCCCGTGAGCACGGGGCGCACCTGGGCGGTTGAGCGGCCGCCCAGGTGGCCGCCGGGGCGGCCTTCGCCGTCGGAGCCGACGATGACCAGGTCCTGGGTCGTCGGCTCGTCGTCCACGTAGGCCGAGACCAGCGCGATGGGGTTGGTCTCCGAGCCGACCAGGTCGGGGCGGAGGGTGAACGCCAGGTTGCCGTTGAAGAGGTCGTTGCGGAGGAACCGCACACGCGTCACACCGCCGGTCCGCACCGCCACGGCGATGTCGCGGTCGTTGGCCTGATCGGCCGGATCGATGTCGGCCCGGAAGGCCGTCAGCGAGACGACGCCGTCGCCGGGGAGCGTGGCGGCCTCGATGGGCAGGTTGACGGCTGGCTGGTAGCCCAGCACCAGCGGGTCGGGGCCGGTGGTGGTGTTGAGGATGACGGAGACCGAGCCGTCGGTGTTGCCGGTGAGCAGGTCGCCGCGCCCATCGCCGTTGAGATCACGGCAGAGGATCTGGCTTGTGCCGGCACCGATGGAGATGGGCGGGAGGCTGGTGAAGGCGCCCGCGCCGTTGTTCTGGAGGATGGTGATGCCGCCCGCGGTCCGCGAGCCGATGGCCAGGTGCATGGCGTTTGGGTTGCCGGGCTTGTCGGTGGTTGGATCGACGGGGCTGACGGTGTCGGGTTCGGGCGGGACGTTGGGGTGGTCCTGGCGTGAGGAGGTGCCGCCCGAGCCGTCGCCGCGCAGGAGCGAGACGGTGCCCGCGTCGTGGTTGGCGGTGGCCAGGTCGATCTTGGTGTCGCTGTCCATGTTGAAGGCGGCGATGGAGACGGGGCGGTTGCCCACGGACGTGGTGCTGCCCAGGGCGTAGACGTTGGAGCCCAGATTGCGGATGATGTGCACGTCGCTGGAGACGGCGTTGCAGACGGCGATGTCGAGGCGGTTGGCACTGCCGGGGGCGTCGTCGAGATGAGCCAGCACGATGCCACGCGGGTCGATGCCGACGGGGATCTGGATGACCTGGGCCTGGCTGAAGCCCTGCCAGGAGGCGCCGGCGCCGCCCAGGTTGAGGAAGATGACGACGCTGCCGGGATCGACCTCGCCGTTGGAGATCGTGACGGCCAGATCGGGAAGAGCGTCGCCGTTGAGATCGCCCAGCGCGGCGGCGGTTGGTTCGCCGGCGACGGTGCGGTTCTCCTGGGGCGAGAGGCTGGGATCGTTGGAAAGCGGCAGGACGGAGAGGTTCACCTGCGTGCCGGCCTCGGGGTAGGTGGCGTAGAGGAACTTGTCGGCGCCGATGGAGGGGAAGAGGGCGACGTCGAAGCGGCTCTGGATGCCGCCGGTGGCGGTGACGAGCTGGTAGAGCTCGTTGGAGGTGGGCGTGTGGCCGATCAGATTCACTTGAAGGAGGCCACCGAGGTTGGCGGTGCCGTTGATGGTGAGCTTGTCGTAGTTGCCGCTGGCGGGCGTGCCGGCGATCTCGGAGACGAGCTGGCCGGAGCTGGCGCCCAGGTCGGGGAGGACACCGACTTGCTCGTAGGAGCCGTTGATAGTGAGGCGACCGGGCGAGTTGCCGGGACGGAGAGAGCCGAAGTTGATGACGTCGCCGTTGATGGTGCCATCGCCGGAGAGGACGCCATTCTGGAAGAGGAAGATGCCAAAGCCGGCGTTGAGGGTGGCCTGGTTGGAGACGTTGACCTCGCCGTTGTTGATCTGGAGGAAGAAGGGGACGTCCCAGCGCGAGCCTGGGCCGGTGACGCGGACGAACGAGCCGTCGGAGCCGGGTTGGTCGCCGACGCCGGCGGTGCGGGTGATGAGGCGGCCGCCGTTGTCGATGAGGGCGGTGCCTTTGCCGAAGAAGCCGATAGAAGTGTCGTTGGTGACGCGAAGGGTGGAACCGGGGCCGGTGAGGTGCAGGTTGCCTTGTGAATTCGGCTCGGTGCCGATGAGAGCGGAGAAGGCTTGGAGGGTGCCGCCGGTGATAGTGAGGGAGGCGAGCGTGGGTGAGTCGCTGCCGATCTGGAGGGCGGGTGAAAGGCTGGAGGTGAGGGACCAGGTGCTGGCGCCGAGAACGAAGAGGACATCGCCGCGGCGGATGTTCGCCGAATTCGCCGAGAGCTGAGCGGCCGTCGGGAAGGTCACGTCGAACGTCGCGGCGAGGTCGAAGATCGTGTCGTGAGTCGGGCCGGGAATCGACGGGTACCAGTTGCCGGCGTAGTTGAAGCCGCCGCCCAGGGGCGACCGCCATTCACGCACGCCGGAACAGGAGGTGCAATCGACCTGGGATTCGTAGCAACCGCGGTCAACGGGGGGAGATCCGGGGCCGGTGTTGGCGAGGGAGGGGTCATCAACGAAGCGGGGGAAGCCAATGAGGTCGAGCGGGAGGGCTTCAGTGGTGTTGCCGTCGACGTCGATGTCATAGGTGTCCTGCGGCACGACCGAAGAATCGCCCGAGTCAATGGCGGGAGAGCCGGGAGAAAGGCGCAGGTCGCCGAAGTCGTCATCGTCCGTGCCCCACATGTTGTCGAGGCCGGGTGATGGGAGTCGGAGGAACTGCGGGTCGAGGCCATCGTTGCCGATGCCGCCGAGAGATCCGGACCAACCGTCAATGGAACACCACCGAATGTCGGGTGAGGACGTGCCGAACTCGACCTGGCGCCTCTCCGCGTCTTGATCGTTCGAGAAATTCAGTCTAAAAGTGGAGTTTGCCAAGAGTGTATTGCCGGAGGGCGTATCGGCGCCGAAGAGTGCACCGCCCGCCGATGCGGCGTTGAACGCGAAGGTGGAACTCACGACCCGATTCACCTTGCTAGGACTCACAACGTTTGAGAAGTTGCAGGCACCGCCCTGTCGGGCCGCCACGTTTCCCGTGAATGCACACCCCACGAAGTCAAACGTGCCACCGAATAGGCCCGCGCAGGCGCCGCCGTCCATACCTGCCGCGTTCCCAAGGAATGAAGTGTTGATGATTGCGACTCTTCTCGATCCTGGGGGCGCTGACGCGCACACGGCACCTCCAGAGTTTGCCGCGATATTGCGAACAAACAGGCAGTCGATGAACGCAGTGTTGAAGTCACCGATCACATAGGCGGCGCCGCCGTTCCCGTAGTCGCCCGAACCTTCCGCGCGATTGTCGGCGAACGTGCACCCGCGAATCGTTGGGGTTGGATCGATTGGGGAGCCTCCCGGTCGGCCGTTATCGTTGATGAGCAAAGCACCCCCGCTTCCCGAGCACAGATTGTGATCAAAGTCGCAGCTTTCCACGATGGCATGAAGGGCAGACAGGATCAACAGGGCAGTCCCTTCGCGATGCCTTGTGAATCGGCAGTTGCGAACGGAAAACACAGACCCAGGTCCCCGCGCAAGGAGCCCCGCGCCCCCGGGTTCAGGCGACTGACCGACGCCTGCGGTGACGGTAAACCCGTCGATCGCTGTGTTGACGATGCCGGCTTCGATTGTCACAACATGGGCGCTGTTGTCGTTGAAGTTGAGGTCGCCGGTGTCATCACCATTGAGATCCCCGGAGAGGATGGTGGGGTTGGCGGCGATATTTCGCTGGGAGAGCTCGGTCTCGGTGCCGGAGAATCCGCCGTAGATGGCGAGATTATTCTGAAGGTTGAAGGAGGCCGAGCGTGAGCCGTTGAGTCCCGCGGGCGTGTAGGTGCCCGCAGCGACCCAGATTTCATGCACGCCGGGGTGTGTTGCGGCGTAGGCGAGGGCCACACGCAACTCGGTAAAGGCATTGTCCCAAGAATTCCCGTCATTGGTCCCGATCGCGGCGTGATTGACATACACCACGGGGAATGACAACTCCCAGGTGTCCGCGTTCAGCCCAACGGTGCCGTAAGATTCCTGCCCACCAAAGAGAACCGTCGTACTTCGGGCGACATCGTACGCCATAGCCGCATACTTCCTCGAACCGGGTCCCTGAAGCACTCGGTGCGCCCATTCACTTCCATTCCACTCCCAAGTCTCTCCATTGGGTGCACCCCCGTTCGATTCTTCACCGCCGACGAGAACCACCACACCGCGATCGGCGTCGTAGGCCATCATGTGTCCGCTCCGGGGCGATGGATGCTCCGAGGGCGGGACCCCAGTGCCCTTCTGAATCCAGTTGGTGCCGTCCCATTCCCATGTATCGTTCAGTGGAGCAGTATTCGCAAGCGCGAAGCCGCCAAACAGCACGACGCGCTGCCGCACCGAGTCGTAAGCCATTGCATGCCCCCACCTCGGCGTAGGAGTCAGGCTGGTAATCTGAGGGAGTGTCCACGTTCCCACTGTCCCGTCCCAAAGCCACGTCTCGCCGTCCGCTGGCCACCCCGGTCGGTAACCGCTGAAGAGCACAGTTTGCTGTCGGGCCGCGTCATACACCATCGCGTGAGAATCTCGCGGCGAGGGCGAAACTCCTGGCGAAGGTGTTCGGTCGATCCAACCGGCTCCGTCCCACTCCCAGGTGTCGGCGTTGTCAAACGATGTGACGGTAGAACCGCCCCAGAGAATGGTGACACGACGGTCTGTGTCGTACGCCATAGCGTGCGAGACTCGCGGTCTTGGCAGCGCCCCTGAGATGTTCGGCTGGGTCCAAGTGGTGCCGTTCCACAACCATGTATCATTCGTCGGAGAGTTACCCCCGCCGCCAATGTAGCCGCCAAAGAGGACCGATACATTGCGGAAGCCGTCGTGGACCATCGCGGTCCACTGTCGGGGAGCTGGGTTGGACGCCGGTAACTGAAGCATCCATCCGTTGGGCTGCGCGTTCGCGGGAGCCGAGGAAAGCACGCTTAGAAGTAGACACACAAGTGACAAGCTAAAATGAAATGAGGCGGACGTCAGTTCTCGTGCCACCGGCCGCCACAGCGTTGATGCCAGTCCACTTGGCGTGCCGCGGCGGTAGGTGCATTGGGTGTGGAGGCCCCTCGCGTTGAAATGCGACCGAATCATTTTGAATTCCTTCTGACCGTTCATTCGCCCTGCCCCACCCCGCCCTTCCTCGGCCATCATCGTCCGAGCATCCTACCCGACCGCCACCCCGGCTCCAAGCCTGAATGTGGACCCGCTGGAAGATCATGCGGCGATGGGGTGCTGGGGCGGACAGGGCTTTGGTAGAGATCGACCAAATGGCCAAGACCAAAGGCCAACGGGCCAATTCAGGATGCGAGCGGGCTGGTGGTTGGGGAAAGGCGGGAGAGAAAGCTGCCCCAGACCGTGGCAGGTTTGCTCCGTTGGTGCCCATGCTTGCTCCGAACATGTGCAGGCTGTTCCACTTCTGAGCAGTTGGGGACCGTCCCTCGGGAGATGTCTCGGGCTGTTCTCGCTCGGGGCGGCGTTCGGCGGTGAAAGGGCCGTACATTCTTACGCTGGTGCATCACGACGTTGGTGGCATTGCGGGTATGCTGCCTTATGGACAGCTCCCCAAACGTACACGTCCCGAGGGCGTGCCACCGCAAAGCAGTTGGAGAATCGCGTGCATGGTCCGATCACACAAGCCCTTGATGCGATCCGTGAGGGCGAGGTCCGCGCGCAGAACCGGTTATTCGAGCTGGTGAAGGGGGAACTGGATGCGATGGCGCACCGGTCTTTGGCGAGGGAAAGCCCTGGGCACGGGTTGCAGACCACGGGGCTGGTGGATGAGGCGTACATGAAGTTGCTGGGCGGGACGGCGGGGGCCAGTGGCCTTGGCACCGTGTCGTTTGAGAACCGTCGCCACTTTTTCGGCGCGGCGGCGGAGGCCGTGCGAAGAATTTTGATCGATCACGCCCGATCGATGTCCGCCGAGAAGCGCGGCGGCCGCATGGGAAGGGCTGGCATCGACCTTGAAAGTCTCCCGGCCGCCGAGACGCGGGCGGGCGATTGGGAGGCGTTGGGGGAGGCCTTGGCTCGCCTCGAGGCGAAAGATGCACGGGCGGCCGAGGTGGTACGACTGAGATTCTTCGCCGGGCTGAGCGAGGTGCAGGCGGCGGAGGTGCTGGGGGTGACGGATCGGACGGTGCGGAGGGACTGGGTGTTTGCCAAGGCGTGGTTGGCGGCGGAGATGAAGACCTAGAGACACCCCCTCCGGCCTCGCCCCCACAGACTCGGCCACCTCACCCGCTGGGAGCGGGGGAGGCGGGAATAGGAGCGACTCTTGGATTCAGCAAAGCACGAACTGGTGAAACGGCTGCTTGAAGAGGCACTCGCGATCAAGCCTGCTGATCGGTCCCAGTGGCTGTATCAGCAGATGCACGCGCCGGACGTGCGGGCCGAGGTCGAACGTTTGTTGGCCGCGGCGGTCGCCGGGCAGGAGACGGCCCCGATCGCTCCCAAACACGCAGACGCTTCCGCCAACTCACGCGATCCCAAGCCCCCCGAGCGCATCGGCCCCTACCGCATCCAGCACGAACTTGGCCGCGGCGGGATGGGCGTGGTCTATCTGGCGACCAAGGAAGAGGGCGGGGTCTCGCGGCGCGTGGCCCTCAAGATCGTCAAGCTCGGGGCGAGCACCGAAGAGATCCTTCAGCGGTTCAACGTCGAGCGGCGGCTGCTCAGCTCGCTCAACAACCCCGGCATCGCCCGGATGATCGACGCGGGGGCGACCGACGATGGCCGCCCGTACTTCGTGATGGAGTACATCGAGGGCCTGCCGATCGACCGGTACTGCGATACGCACGAGCTGTCGGTGCAGGAACGGCTCGCGCTGTTCCGCAAGGTGTGCGCCGTCGTGCACTACGCCCACCAGAACCTGATCGTGCACCGCGATCTCAAGCCGTCGAACATCATGGTGGCCCCCGACGGCGAGGTGAAGCTGCTGGACTTTGGGATCGCCAAGCTGCTGCGCCCCGACCTGATCGGCATCCCCTTCGCCACGCTCCCCGAGGCTCGGCTGATGACCCCCGAGTACGCCAGCCCCGAGCAGGTTCGCGGCGAGCCGGTGGGGACGTCGAGCGATGTCTACTCGCTGGGGGTGCTGCTGTACGAGCTTCTGACCGGGCGTCGCCCCTATGAGCTCAAGGCCCGCATCCAGGCCGAGCTCATTCGCGTGATCTGCGAGGTCGAGCCCGAGCGCCCCAGCCTGGCGATCACGCGGTCGTGCGAAGTCACGACATCGGACGGGACCACGCGCACGCTCACGCCCGAAGAGACGGCCCGAAACCGAGGCGGGCTCCCCTCACGCCTGCGACGCGACCTCACGGGCGATCTGGACAACATCGTGATGATGGCCCTGCGAAAAGTCGCCAGGCGCCGGTACGAGTCCGCCGAGCAGATGTCTCGCGATATCCAGTCGCTCATCGATGGCAGGCCGGTCATCGCGACCGCGGAGACAAGCCTGTACGTGCTGGGCAAGTTTGTCAGGAGAAACAAGGGCAAAGTCGCCGCGGGGATCGCGGTGTTTCTGGCGCTGGCCGCGGGGCTCGCGGGCACGGCGTGGCAGTACCGCCGGGCCGAAGCGAGCTCTCGGCGGTTCGAGGAAAGCACTCTGGCGTACGCGGCGGCTGTGGGAACCTTTGTGGGCGAGGTGACCGGAGAGATCCGCTTCAAGGCCGGCTCGCTGGAATCTCGGCGGATGCTCGCCGAGACCTCGATCCGTGTGCTCGACGCGCTGCGCAAGCAGGGCATCGAGGGAGACGAACTGGTGAGGCTGCGGGCGACGGCGACCGAGCAGATCGGCAGCGCCAAGGGCGGCGTCGACGGGGCCGCGGCGGGAGATCGTCGCCAGGCGATCCAGGAGTATCAGAAAGCGCTCGCAATCTGGAAGTCTCTCGACCAGACCGAGCCGGAGGTTCGCCGAGGAATCCTGAGCAACCTGGTGAAGCAGTCGGAGATGTGGCACAACATCCAGGACCCGGGGGCCGACGGTGAATCGGCGGCGCTGTGCGCTCAGGCCGCTCCTCTGGCCGTCTTGCCCGCCCAGCCGACCTTCGAGGATCGTCGAGCCCGAGCCGAGTTCCTGAGGGAACTCGCGGACGTCGAGGCACTCCAGAAGCACTGGACCCAGTCCGTGGCGGCCGCGAACGAGAGCCTGGAGATCAGGCGTTCGCTTCTTGCAGAGGCCGAAGGCCGG
The DNA here is from genome assembly GCA_964358855.1 of uncultured Phycisphaeraceae bacterium. Taxonomy (GTDB): domain Bacteria; phylum Planctomycetota; class Phycisphaerae; order Phycisphaerales; family UBA1924; genus UBA2396. Next base: position 5,922 of record CAYHQQ010000056.1, on the reverse strand, counting down.
CACGACGCGCCGCTGATTGCCGAGGCGCGACGCCTCGTGTACGTGGGCGTGAGCAGGCTCATCTGGCTGCGAAAGAGGTATTCGGAGATCGAAGCTCTGGCGCCGCCCTCGCTCGAAGCAAACCTCGTCGAGGCCGAATCGCTCGCGCTGATTGCCTTGAAGTCCGGCTCATCACAGAACGATACGAACTCGCGAGACTGGGTCACCGCCGCCACGGCATTGGCGATGTGGCGCGCGCGCCACGGGGTCGATCCCGAGCGCAGCAATTCCCGAGAAATCATGCTCCGATGCGTGGAAGAATGCGAACGACTGCGCAACGCGGATCTCTCGAACTTCCGCTCCCTGATCGACCTGGCTCGGTGCAGGTACTCGCTGGGCATCGTCGAGGCGCTCCTGGGCCACTTCGACGCGGCCCGCATCGCGTACACGCAGGGCGAATCGCTCTATCAGGAATCGCTGCAACAAAGGCCAAAGGACAAGGCGGCCGCCACAGGGATTCAAGAGTGCAAGAGGGCCATCGAATATCTGGGTGCGGCGGGCGGTGGAAAGGCGATTGAGGGGTCCTGACGGGCGACGCCTCACGACGCTCCGTCAGAGCTTCCAGCCGTCGCGGAACTTGGGTGTGATGAACTCCGCGGCCTCGGGGGCGTTGGTGGCCTTGAGGTTCGCGGCATCCCATTGCAGCTTCTTGCCCACGCGATAGGAGACGTTGCCCAGAAGCACCGCCTCGCTTAGCGCGCCCGAGTACTTGAAGTTGCAGGTTGTGGGCGAGCCGGTGCGGCAGGCCTCGATCCATTCCTTGTGGTGGCCGATGGAGTCGGGGATGGTGGGCTTGGGCGGGGTGATGTCCACCACAACATTGTCGCGCAGGAGCAGGTGGGTGTCGTAGTTGGCAAGGATCATGCCGGTGTCGCCGATGAAGAGGTTGCCGTCGCCCCACGCCAGGGGCGAGGCGTCCTTGTTCTTGAACTTGGAGAGGATGTCGGGGCGTTTGTCGCCGTCGTGCCAGGTGAGCTTGACCTCGGGGCGATCTCCCTTGGCGGGATGTTCGTACTCGACGACGAGCCACGCCGGGGTGCCGACGGCGTCGACCTTCTCGGGGCCCTTCGCGTGAACCGAGGTCGGGTGGTCGAGGTCCAGGGCCCAGTGGGGCAGGTCCATGTAGTGGCAGGCCATGTCGCCCAGCGTGCCGGTGCCGTAGGCCCAGAACTTACGCCAGTTGCCGGGGTGGATGCCGTCGCAGTAGTCGTGCTGGGGCGCGGGGCCGAGCCACAGGTTCCAATCGACGTGCCCGGGGGCGGGCTTGGGGTCGGAGTACTTGCCGCCCGACCAGCTCTTGTTGCACCACGTGTGGACCTGGCGCACCTTGCCGATCGCGTCGCTGCGGACGAGCTCGACGACCCGCCGGTAGTTGGCGGTGCTGTGGATCTGCGTGCCCATCTGTGTGACGAGCTTCTTCTCGGCGGCGAGTCTGGCGAGCGTGCGGACCTCAAAGACGCTGTGGGCGAGCGGCTTCTCGCAGTAGACGTGCTTGCCCAGCCGCAGGGCCATCGCGGCGGCCGGGGCATGGATGTGGTCGGGGGCGGCGACCAGGGCCGCGTCGAAGTCGAGCGAGGCCGAAAGCATCTCGCGAAAATCACGGAAGTGTTTGGCGCCCGGAAAGTTCGCGCCCGCGGCGGCGAGAAAGTTCGCGTCGACGTCGCAAAGGGCGACGATTTCCTGGTCGGCGATCTGCGAGAGATTCCAGGCCGCCTGATTGGCGGTGCCGACCACGACAATTCGAAGCTTGTCGGGGCGCATGGAGGGTCTGCGGGCGAGGGCCTGGCGCGGGAGGAGCAGCGCGCCTGCGGCGGCGGCGGAAGCTCCGAGGAATTCGCGGCGTGTGAGCGGGAAGTGTTGCATGGAAAGCTCTCCGGGTTGCGGGCTGGGCGCAGTCTAACGCAATTCGGGATGGAGGGGTGGATGGATGGGTGGAGCCCCCCCCCGCCCCCGAGGTTGTCGGAGTCTTGGGATTTGTCATGAGCCGTTTGGGCTTTTGCTTTTTGACTCGCTTCCCGAGTGATTCTAGCCGCTCGCGCCGTTGGCGCAACGCGTTCGAACCGGTTAGCCTCCGATTGTTGGGACTCGAAATCTTGCACGGATCCTTGGCTCGGACTGAGCCGATCGCGAACAATCCTGAATGCTCAGACACGGATCAAGAGAGAGAGAGAGAGAGAGAGAGAGAGAGAGAGAGAGAGGTCACAAGCTCTGAAAAACTCTACAAATACGCGACGGTGAAGGCTGCTCGAGCAATGCTGAAGGGGGCATCGGTTCGCCTTTCTTGGCCGGGCGAGTTTAACGACCCATTTGAGGTGGGCTGGGACATGCATCACCAGATCAAATCGCGCGAAGGGCGCAGCCGCTTGGCGGCCCTCGCAGTGGAGGTTCTGAGTGGACGCCTTCCCGTGCACAAGGATGCGGAATCGGAGATTCGGTCGCGGGTTCAGTTTCAAATCGATCGCCTGGCCAAATTCTCCCTAGCAGATCGTGAGCGAGCCTTCAATCAACTGCGGTCACAGGCCAAACAGCCATTTCGACCAAGAATGCCCGGTACAAATTTGGTCGCGAAGCGTGCCCGCGTTTTCTGTCTTTCAAAGCGCCCCGATGAAATCCTCATGTGGTCGCACTATGCGGCGCAACATCGCGGCATCGTGCTTGAGTTTGATGCGGAAGCCGTCCGGGCACACTGGGCGACCATCGCCCCGCGCTTGCGACGTGTGGACGTGAAGTATCCGCAGTCTTATCCGACGACATTCGATGCGGCGCGGCTCGATTCGTTCATTCGATCTGCGATGGCAGCGGGCCCCGCGTACGAACCAAGGGATGAGGAAATCGACGTTCTACTTGAGACGAAATCGCGGCACTGGAAATATGAACAAGAGGTCCGCTTCTACTCGTTCTCCGCGTCGAACGTGCCGGAGCGATGGATCTACCTTGGACTGCCCAAAGGATCGATAACCGCTGTGATTGGCGGCTGCCGATGCCCAACTGCGACAGTCGCAGCTCTTACCAAGCTTGCGCGCACTTGGAACCCTAATGTATCGACGAGGGTCTACGATACTCACCCCAATCGATTCACTTTGAATTTGCGGCGCGACGACGCGCCGAATCCCCGAGCATGCGACGTGTCGTAACAGCTCTTATGCCATGTCGCCAGTGCTCTCACTAACACCCGGCTTCGAACGCGACGACGAAGGCGTCGTAATCGAAGAAATCGGCGGAGCCGTCGCCATCGAAGTCGGCAGTCTTTCCGGGCGGGCATTGGCCCCCTTCGAAGCAGACGACGAAGGCGTCGTAGTCGAAGAAGTCCACCACGCTGTCGTCATCAAAGTCCGCCCCGCACGGCGGCGGTCCTGGTCGCTTCCAAAGCAATGCCTCGGTACGTCCCGTGAGTGAGTTCACGCCGCTGCCCCCGACGTACACGAAGCCCCCATAGCTCCAAATGGCTCGCGCCTGTGACTCCACGAACCCGGCTGGCAGGAAGGCGTGGAGGTCCAACCAAGACGATGCCGACCCACTCCACACGCTCGCGTGCCACCCCAAGCCAGTCACCAATGCCCGCCCAACTTGCTGCCCACCCCGGACGTCCCACGCTTCCGAGGTCGTCGCACCATTCGGATTGAGGTCCACCCACGATGCAGCCGTACCGCTCCAAAGGCTTGCGTGCTCTCGACCCAAATAGGCCACGCCCACCTGCTGACGGCCATCCATTCCCATGCAACGCGAATACGTGGCACTCGCTGGGTGCAGATTCACCGAGGATACCGCCGAACCACTCCAGAGACTGGCGATGCTCATCCCGCCAGCGCCGCAGGTGTATCCCGCTTGTTGAGTTCCAGATGTGCAATAGGCTCTAGATGCGCACGAACCCGATGGATTGAGGTTGACCCATGAGGCTGGGCTCCCGTGCAAGAGGCCCGCGCGCTCCCCACTGCCAAAGTTGGCCCAACCCACTTGCTGACCATTGCAGATTCCAATGATCTGTGCCGACCACGCTCCGGGGGGAGAAATATCCACGCGCGATGAGGCGCTGCCACTCCAAATACAGGCCCCGGAAGGACCCTCCCCAACTTGTTGACCAGCCGAGGCACTCCAAATGACCGTGCTCGGAAACGCCCCACCGGGATACAGATTGACAAATGATCCTGCGGATCCTCGCCAGAAACTAGCGTGTGAAATGTTGTTGCCAAACCACGCCTCGCCGACCTGCTGGTCGCCGTCGCCGCCAAGCAGCGCGGAACCTGTCGCACCCGCGGGGTGGAGATTGATGACGGTCCACTGTGCGCGCGCGAACGACGCGATCGACACCGCGCCAATCGCGACGGCCCAAAACAAGAGACGGAGGTTCTCGAATGCCGCACAAGCGCGACTTTGCATCCTGTCCATGTCACTCGCCTTTCGTTGGCCCCCTCGCCGCTGGGCTCGGGGGTGGATCCGCCGGATCAAGGCGGAAGTGCGGGCATCGTACCAGAACCCGGCGAAACGGCCAAAGACTCCCACCAGACTCCTGTCGCAACGATTGGTCCCGAGCAAGAAGCGGACATGCCATCAATGCCGGCAGACCGTCGCGTCAATTCGAGATCTTGGGTGACCGGGGCACATGGATGCCCACGCATATCCGGGGCGTTGGCGGTCGCCAGCGTGGAAAAAACTGCCGGAAAAGCGCAATGGGCGCGACAGGACTCGAACCTGTGACCTCGGCTATGTGACAGCCGCGTTCTAGCCAACTGAACTACGCGCCCGCGTAGCCGCAGCCCCGGGGGCCTTGGACGAGGAGAATAGGACGCCACCGCCTCCGTGTCACGCCCGGGGACCGCAAGCCGGCCTCCTGAGCTTCCCGCGGGTTTGCACCCGCGCCGGGACGCCTTCCGCCTCATACTCTCGACCCCGTGCCCAGCAACACCATGCCCCGTGCGTCAACCAAGCGCTCCGCTTTACGCGCCTCCAACGGAATCGCCGCCCGCGCCTCGGCGGCCTCCGGGGGAGTCGCCCCCACCGACAACCCCCCCACTCCTGCCACCACCACCGTGCCCACCCCCACCAGTTTCTACGACGACCCCCACGTCTACGACGTGCTCCACGCCCGGGGCACCGCCCGCGATGTCACAGGCCTTGAACGGATCGAACGCTTGTACTCCAAAGCCCCGCGCTCGCTGGCCTGGCTCGAGCCGGCGTGCGGAACCGCGAGGTATCTCAGGGTCGCCGCCCGGCGCGGGCGGCGGGTCGTCGGGTTTGACCTCAGCCCGGTGATGATCGAGTACGCCCGAGGAAGGATGGCCAGCGGCGGGGTCGCCGCAAACGCCACGCTGTTCGCGGGCGACATGATCGACTTCGACAGGCGCCTGCCCGCCGGCTCGGTCGGATTCGCGTTCAATCTGATCAACACGATCAGGCACCTGCACAGCGATCGCGACATGCTCGCCCACTTCGCGGCCATGTCCCGGGTTCTGGCCAAGGGGGGCGTCTACATCGTGGGCATCAGCCTGTCCGCGTACGGAATCGAGCCCCCCACCGAGGACCACTGGCAGGGGCGAAGGGGCGGGTGCACCGTGAGTCAGGTGATCCAGTTTGTGCCGCCCCCGGTCACGCGTGTGCCCCGGTCCGACAGCCAGCGCATCGAGCGGGCGTTCAGCCACCTCACCATCACACGGGGAAGCAGGCAAGCGCACGCCGACTCGACGTACGGCCTACGGACGTACAACCTCGCGCAATGGCTGGAGCTGATCGAGCGGTCGGCATTGAAGATCGCGCACACCTGCGACGAGCGGGGGCGCCCGTACCCACCGGTGGAGCCTGGGTATTGCCTCTTTGTACTGTCGGAGCGGTAGTGGGATTGGGGCAGGGTGATGAGTTTGGGCCCCGGAGCTCGGCTTGCGCCAGAGT
>CAYHQQ010000055.1:0-24818 GCA_964358855.1 uncultured Phycisphaeraceae bacterium | reverse complement strand
AAGTCCCTTCACCTCCTGCCTCGCTGAGCGTCTTGGCCAAAGCCGCGAGCGTCAGCGAGCGAAGTCCCCTCTCCTCCTACCTCGCCGAGCGTCTTAGACAGAGCCGCGAGCGTTAGCGAGCGAAGGGTGACCTATGGGCCGGGAGACTTCGCTCGCTGACGCTCGCGGCTCTGTTTCAGCGAGCATGAGGCATCGAGGCATCAAGTCGCGATCAGGTGCGGACGCGGTTGGCTTCCTTCACCAGCTCAGCAGCGCGCCGTGGGTCGACTGGGTTCTTCCAGCAGCCGCCCGCTTTGATCCAGCTTCCGACGATGAGGGCATCGGCGTGCTGGAAGAGGGGGGCGAGCTGGGCGGGCTCGACGCCGCTGCCGACAAGGAGCGGGAGCTTGGTGGCGGCCCGAGCTTGGGCCAGATCGGCGAGGCTGGCGGGCTTGCCGGTGGCGGTGCCGGTGATGATGACGCCGTCGGCCCCGAAGAATTCGGCCCCTTCGACGCAGTCGGCAATGGAGAGGTCGGCGGTGATGGCGTGGGAGGCGTGCTTCTTCTTGATGTCGCAGAAGACGTTGACGTGCTGGGCGCCGATGGACCGCCGGTATCGCAGAAGCGGCCCGGCCTCGGCCTGGGCCAGGAGGCCCTCGTCGGCGACGTGACTGAAGACGAAGTTCTCGCAGCGGATGAAGGTGGCACCCACCGCCAGGGCGACGCCCAGAGCCTCGCGGTTCCCGCCCGAGAGAATCTGGATGCCCAGGGGCAGATTCGGGGCGGCCTCGCGAACCGCCAGCCCGACGCAGGTCATGGCGGCGACCGTTTCGGGGCCGTGAGACCCGTGCACGTACGGGGCATCGTGCATGTTCTCGATGATGATCGCGTCAAAGCCGGCATCGGCGAGGATCTTGGCCTCGGCGGCGGCCTGGCGGGCGAGATCTGCGACGGGGATGGCGGCGGCGGGTGAGCCGGGGAGGGCGCCGACGTGGACCATGCCGATGAGGGATTTCTTGGTGGGAAACGTCAAGTTAGGGTGAATGTAGCACGCCGCGGCGTTTGGCAGTATGCTACGCCCTGGCCAGACTGCTCCGGCCCTTTCAGGATACCCACACGAATGGCGACCCCATCCTCATCGTTTCAGGACACCTCGACCTTGGACAATCGGGCGACGTTTCTGGGTCACCCCACGGGCTTGTTCCTGCTGTTCTTAGTGGAGATGTGGGAACGATTCAGCTACTACGGGATGCGTGGCATCCTGGTGCTCTACCTCACGAGCCCAACGGGCGGGATGCGCAACCCGATCGCGGGGTCGCCCGATGGGTTCAATCCGGGGCCTGGCTGGTCGGACCCCGACGCGAACAACGCATATGGCTGGTACACGGGGATGGCATACCTGACGCCCATTCTGGGCGGGATGGTGGCCGACAAGCTGATCGGGACCCATCGGTCCATGATCGTGGGCGGGCTCTTGATCGCGCTGGGGCATCTGGTGCTGGGTGTCTCGGGAATGGATGCGGTTGCGCACACGAGCTATGCGATGTCGGTCTTCGTGTTCGGGCTCGCGCTGATTGTCATCGGAACGGGGCACTTCAAGCCGTCGGTGTCGGTCATGGTGGGACAGCTCTACAGGCAGGGCGATCCCAGGCGAGAGGGTGCGTTCGGCATCTTCTATATGGGCATCAATCTCGGGTCCGCGTTGCAGGTCTACGTGGTCGGCACTCTTGGCGAGCGTGTGGGTTGGCACTGGGGCTTTGGGGCGGCCGCGGTGGGCATGCTGCTGGGTTTGGGTTTGTATGTGATGCTCAGGCCGAAATTGCTCGCCGGGATCGGGCTTCCCAAGGATGAGGAGGTGGCCCGCAAAGCGCCGATTTTCCTTCCCGTGGGGATCGTGCTGGCGGGGCTCGTGGCAATCGGCTTCCACCAAGGATATTTGAAGTCGATCGATGAATTCGTCTCGATGAGACCTGTGTACATGACCATCGCCGGTCTGGCCCTGCTGTGGGCGACCATGTTCACCGTCAAGCAAAGGCCCGAGGATCGCGGACCGGTGGCGTCGATCTTTATCTTCATGCTCTTTAACGCGGTGTTTTGGCTGTCCTTCGAGCAGGCAGGTTCGTCGATCAATATCTTCACAGACCGGTTCACCGAGCGACAGGTCGGATCGTTCCTCGTGCCCACGACGTGGTTCCAGTCGGTCAATCCGTGGCTCATCGTGGCGTTTGCCCCGGTCACCGGCGTCATGTGGACGTGGCTTTCGCGCAGGAATAAAAATCCAGCGCAGCCGTACAAGATCGCGTTCGGGCTTGTGCTGGTGGGCCTGGGCTACCTGTTCATGGTTGTGGCCGCGATGCAGGCCAAGGACCCCGCCAAAGCCAGCCTGTGGCTTGTCGTGGGCACCTATTTCGTTCACACGATGGGCGAGATTGTGCTGAGCCCGACGGGCCTCTCGTATGTCACCAAGGCGGCCCCCAAGGAATCCACGTCCCTGCTCATGGGTGTCTGGTTCATCTCGAGCTTCATCGCCAACCTGGGTGCCGGCAAGGTGGCGGCCATGGTCGAGCCGATCCTCAAGGGTGAGAAGACGCTGCCTTGGCACCTCTCGGGCGACGCGGCCGCGTCGAACTCTCAGGCCGATTTCTTCTTCCTGTTCGTCATCACGTCGTGCTCGGCAGGGCTTTTGATTCTGGTTGCCGGACCTTGGCTTAAGAAGCTCACTGGTGGCCGAGACGGTTGAACGGTCGTATGAACTGCCGAGGCTGAGCTCACGCCGCCCTCACGCCGCCCTCGCCGCCCTCTCCTGCACTCTGCGGGTGAAGGCGGCGATTTGCTGCGCGATGAACGTGCGGTGCTCGGGGGCGTGGGAGAAGTCGAAGGCCACGCCGCAGTAGGTGTTCTGTTCGCTGTCCAGGTGGGTGTGGACGATGCGGGCGCACATGGAGAGCGGCACGGGCACCTCGGGTGTGAGATTCACGCGGAGCCAGTAGGTGCGGGAGCTGTCGACGCTCGACACCTCGCCCTTGGGGCACAAAAGGCCCGCGCCGCCGCCGCCCACGTTGAGCAGGCGCGTGTGGAACATCGGCCCGACGAGCGGCAGCGGCGTGGGCCCGATCCGGGCGGTCACGCCCGAAGTCGAGACTTGCCCCACGGGCGCGGTGAGCATGCGAGCCTCGGCCTCCTGGATCGCCTCCCGGTTCTCGCGCTCGGCGCGCACGGCCGTTGACGTCTCCAGCAGCAGGTGGCACTCAACCTCGGGAAGGTTCACGCTCGCGGTCGAGACACGCATGAAGTTGCGCCGGGCGCAGCGTTCGACGTGCTCGGGCATCGCCAGCACGAGCCCCGCGATGGGCGGGCCAAAGCGCGTGGGCACCTTCATCTGCCCGACGACCTTGGTCGAGAACATCCAGCGGTTCTGCCCGACGGTGATGCCCACGGTGAGCGGTGAGCCGTCGGCGATGGGAATGCGTTCGTTGAGTGCGCTGGGCTGCTCGACAAAGATCTCGGTGTCGTTGAGGCCCAGCACGCGGACGCGCCAGACCAGGTCGACCGCGCCCGTATCGCCGCCGCCGGGCGCGCGGGTGGGAGAGATCTCGATCCCGCCGTTGCGCTCGTAGATCTGGTGCAGACTCTCACGCCACTTGTCGGTTCTGGAGCGATGTGCGGGCATTGGGGCCTTTCAGCTTGGGGCCGGCGAGAATCAGCCGGCGGCCTCACATCATCGACCCGTCCGCGTCGGGCCCGGGGGCACGCGATCCCCACAGCGCAAAAACGACGCGTCCCCGGGCCTCACAGGCCTCGTGGGCGTCACAGACCGCGTGGGTCTGTCGCAGGGGGGCGAACGCGGAGCGTCCGTATCAGCAGGGGGTTTCGAAGGCGACCACGAACTCGTCGTAGTCGAAGAAGTCCACGGCCGTGTCGTTGTTGAAGTCGGCGGTCGTTCCCGGCGGGCACGACCCGCCGATGAAGCAATTCACAAACTCGTCGTAGTCGAAGATGTCCACCGCACCGTCGGCGTTGAAGTCGGCCGGGCAGTACACCTGCGACGGCACCGGCAGCGTCACATTGAGTTCGGCCGGCTCGCTCGGGTTGCCGAAGGTGGGGGGTGCGAAGAGCTTGAGCTTGGCAAGGCCGGGCGTGGGCGGCGTGGTGGCGTCGACCACCATCGTGTACATGATGCCCCAACGCAGGGCGTTGGCGTTTGGATTCTGAGCGTGCGTCTGGGTGCACGCCCAGCCGAACTGGCTGGCCGTCAGCGTGTGGGCCCAGGGCGTGCTTGAGTAGATATCGCCCGTGTGGACGGGCGGGGCCAGGAACGTCGCCCCCGAGAGCTGCACCTTGGGGAGCAGCGGCAGCACCAGCCCCGCGGCGGATCGGTTGGAGTTGAGATTGAAGACCGCGTACGCGTAGCGCCAGTGGCCGGGCGTTCTCTCCCACGCCTTGCTCGCCACCCAGTAGCGCGTCTGGTAGCCGCCCTCGGTCGTGTCGACCGCGACACACGTCACCGTGGGGTCGTTGTCGCTCCACGCGAGGATCGCCGGGCGCGTGCGCCTGGTCTGACCCGTGAAGATCGGAGCGCCCGAGACGGTTGGGAAGGAGATCTGCCGGTACGAGGCGTTGTTCATGGCGTTGCCGGCGGCCGCATCGTCGGCGGCGACGTAGTGCAACTCGGCGAAGTACTTGGCCCCATGGTTGAGCCCCGGATCGATCGCGTCCGATCGCATCCTGATCCGGCGCGACGTCGAGTCGACGATGTTGTTTGGACTCGAGGGCGGGTAAGGGAAAAAGCCGGTCGTCGGATTGACCTCCCAGCGCGGGCCCAGGATGTACTGCGTGCCGTTCTGCTGCACGTCGTAGGTGTCGGTGCACCCGGGGATCAGGTAGGGATGGTTGCCGCTCTGGGGGCAGTAGTCGCACCATGTCTCGGTTGCCGACGCCCAGCCGTGCTTCATCCACGCGTAACCGAGCTGCTCGAGCACGCCGTCCTTGAGGCGATAGGCGCTCGTTGAGATCACGGGGTGCTGGTTGCTGTTGTTCTGATTGGTCCACACGATGTTGGCCGTACCCGGATTGCAGGCGGCCGAGCCCAAAGCGATGGCGGCGAAGCCGTCCCAGTCCTGGTATCGCAGCAGCTCGGGAATGTCGCCCGAGACCACGTCGGGCCCCTGGCCGCCCGGAGCCTTGGGGGGTTCCAGAAACGTCTCGAGCCGCACACCCGAGCCGCCCGAGACCCGCAGGTAATAGGTGCGACCGCCGACGATCGAAGCCTCGATCCGCGACGTGCCGCCGCAGTAGTACGAGTCGTTGGCGCTGCAGGTGATCATGTTGGCCGCGGTGCCCGGGCAGCTCGTGTGGAGCGACAGCCTCGGCGAGCTGATCCGGCTGCACTCCTGCACGACAATCACCGCGTCGGTCGGGCTGGTGACCAGGTACCACCCGTCGGGAAACTCCCCGCCGCAGGCGCTCGAACCATCCAGTGTGAACCCCGCCATGCTCGGCGTGGCGTAGCCGATGGGAAGCGGCGTCGCCCCCGCGCAGTTGTCGGATTGGGCCCGGGCGTGCTCAACTCCAACGCCTGAGAAAGCGACCAGCGCAGCCAATGTTGCCATCCGCCACGAGCGTGTGTGCCAGGGAGTCTTCATCGGCACAGCCTACCCGACCCCGACCCTCGATGCAAGGAATTCGATGGTTCCCAGCCTGGGGCCTTCGCGGCTCAGCAGGGGGTCTCAAAGGCCATCACAAACTCGTCGTAGTCGAAGAAGTCGACGGCGGAGTCGTGGTTGAAATCCGCCGAGACGCCCGGGGGACATCCCTCGCCAGTGAAGCACCGAACAAACCCGTCGTAGTCGAAGAAGTCGACCGAGCCGTCGCGATCAAAGTCCGCCGGGCAGAAGAGCCCCGCGGGCACCGGCAGCGACACCGAGAGTTCCAAGGGTTCATCGGGATTGCCGAATGTGGGCGGTGCGAAGAGCTTGAGCCTCGCGGGCCCGGGCGTGGGCGGCGTGGTCGCGTTGATGATCATCGTGTACATGATGCCCCAGCGCAGGGCGTTGGCGTTGGGATTCTGAGCGTACGTCTCCGTGCACATCCAGCCAAACGTGCTTTCGTCGCTCGTGGCGGCCCACGGCGTCGTCGAGTACACCTCTCCAGGGTGGGCGGGCGGAATGTGCATCGTCGCGCCCGAAACCTGCACGCCGGCGAACTTGGGCAGCACCAGTCCCGCCGCGGCACGGTTGGAGTTGAGATTGAACACCGCGTACACGTACCGCCATTGGCCCGGAGTCGTTTCGGTGGCTTTGCACGCGATCCAGTACCGCGTGCGGTATCCGCCCTCGATCGTGTCGACCGCCACCGCCGTCACGCCCGGCTCGTTGTCGCCCCACGCCAGGATCGCCGGCTTGGTGCGCTGTGTCTGTCCGGCGAAGACGGGCGTTGCGTTTGCGTTCGGGAACGAGATCAAGCGGTACGACGCGTTGTTCATGGCGTTGTCGGCGGCCGCATCGTCCGCCGCGACGTAGTGCAGCTCGGCGAAGTACTTGGCCCCGACGTTCAGCGCCGGGTCGATCGAGGTCTGCGGCACGCGAATGCGCCTGGTCGTCGAGTCGACGATGTTGTTGGGATTGGCGGGCGGGTAGGGGAAGAAGCCGGTTGTGGGATTGATCTCCGAGCGCGGGCCCAAAATGGCCTGCGTGCCGTTCTGGGGCACGTCGTAGCTGTCGGTGCACCCCGGGATCAGGTACGGAAAGACGCCGGTGGTGGGGCAGTAATCGCACCAGGTCTCGGTGCCCGAGGCCCAGCCGTGCTTCATCCAGGCGTAACCCATCTGCTCGATGATGCCGTCCTTGAGACGGTACATGCTCGTGGAGATCACGGGATGCTGGTTGCTGTTGTTCTGGTTGGTCCAGATGACGTTCTCAGTCCCGGGATTGCACGCGGCCGACCCCAGGGCCATCGCCGCAAAGCCGCCGGAATTCTGGTACCTGGCCATCTCCGGAATGTCGCCGGAGATCACGTCGGGACCCTGGCCGCCGACAACATCGGGGGTCGTCAGGAAGGTGGTCAGCACAACATTGGCCCCGCCGGCAATCCGCACGTAGTAGGTCTGACCCGCCGCCAGGGGCGCCTCGATCCGCGACATGCCATTGCAGGCGTAGGAGTCCCTGAAACTGCACATCACCATGTTCGCGCTGGTGCCCGGACATCCCGTGTGCAGTGAGAGCGTGGGTGACATGGTCCGCTGGCAGGCCTCGATGACCAGTTCCGCGTCCACGGGGCTGGTGACCGAGTACCACCCGTCGGGGGAAAGGGCGTTGCAGTCGCTCTCGCCGTCGAGCGTGAATCCGCCCGTGTTGGGAACGGGGTTGCCCATGGGCAGGGCGGGGGCTCCCGCGCAGTTGTCCGACTGGGCCAAGGCCCCTTGAACCCCCAGGCCCGCGACCACTCCCAGCACGGCCAAGGACAACAAACGACCGGAGCGAACCTGCGGCGGAGTCTTCATCGGCGTAGCCTACTTCAACCGTGTGACGGATGCAAGACTTCCTTGTCTGGTATTCACGCCCCGCCCACGCCCAAGCCCGGACACCCACCCAACATGCCCGAATTCACACCCACGCCCAAGGACAAGTTCACGTTCGGCCTCTGGACCGTCGGCAACCCGGGGCGCGACCCCTTCGGCGAGCCCACGCGGGGCGCGATGACGCCCGCGGAGATCGTCGAGCTCCTGGGGGAAGTCGGGGGAGTTCACGGCGTCAATTTCCATGACAACGACCTCGTGCCGATCGACGCCACGCCCGCCCAGAGCGAGGAGATCAAGAGCGATTTCGCCAAAGCCTTGAAGAAGACCAGGATCAAAGTCGCCATGGCCACGACAAACCTGTTCGGCGACAAGGTTTTCAAGGACGGCGCGTTCACGAGCAACGACGCGGAGATCCGGGCCTACGCGATCCAGAAGACGATGCGGGCGATGGAACTGGGGGCCGAGTTTGGAGCCCAGATCTACGTCTTCTGGGGCGGGCGAGAGGGATGCGAGAGCGACGCGACCAAGGACCCCGCCCAGGCCGAGGACCGCTTTCGCTCGGCGATGAACTTCCTCTGCGAGTACTCGATGGACCGGGGCTTTGAGTACAAGTTCGCCCTGGAGGCCAAGCCCAACGAGCCCCGCGGGCACATGTTCTTTCCCACGACAGGGCACTACCTCGCCTTCATCAACACGCTCAAGCATCCCGAGATGGTGGGGGTCAATCCCGAGGTCGCCCACGAGCACATGGCCGGGCTGAACTTCACGCACGCCGTCGCACAGGCGCTCTCGGCGGGCAAGCTCTTCCATATCGACCTCAACGACCAGGAGTTCGGGCGGTTCGATCAGGACTTCCGCTTCGGCTCGGCGAATCTCAAGCACGCCTTCTTCCTCGTCAAGCTCCTGGAGGACTCCAAGTACTCCGGATTCAAGCACTTTGACGCCCACGCCTACCGCACCGCCGACCGCAGCGACGTCATCGAGTTCGCCCGGGGGTGCATGCGGACGTACCTCATCCTCCGGGCCAAGGCCGACCGGTGGAACGCCGACTCGACCGTCAAGGCAATCCTCAAGCAGATCAACAGGTCGGGCAAGGATGTCGACGCCCTCACCGCCGAGTACAAGCGCAGCCGGGCCGAGACCCTGTTGGCCATGAGCTTTGACCGGGCCGCCCTGGCCGCCCGCCCGCTCCCTTATGAGAAGCTCGACCAGCGGACGATAGAGATTCTCATGGGAGTTTGAGATCGGTGGCTCGCGGCGGGTCTCTGCCCCCCCCCCCCTTGAGCGGCGAGGTGGGACCGGGGCACACCCCAAGGGAGAAGCGTGTCGTTGTTTCGCCGGATGTTCCCCAGCATGTTCCACCGACGGCTCCTGCTGCTGGCGGGTGTCGCGTCGGTGGGCATGGGCGCCATCGGCTGGCAGGCGTACCGACTCGGCGTGCTCAAGCACGACGAGCTTCTGGCGCACGCCGAGTCCCGGCTCATCGCCCGGCATTGGACACCCACTGTCCGCGGGCGCATCCTGGACCGCAAGGACCGCGTGCTGGCCGAGGATCGTCCCAGCTTCGATCTGGCGGTGCTCTTCGACGTCATCGAGGGAAAGTGGCCCCGGGAGCAGGCCAGGGCGGTCGCCCGCAAGGCCTATCGCGGGCAGTGGGACGAGATGACCCCCGCCCAGCGCGAAGAGACCATCGCACGCTTCCAGGTCACCTACGAGGCCCACCAGCAGGCGGCCTGGGCACGCCTCGCTCGCGTCGTCGGCACCTCCCCCGCCGACTTTGAGGCCCGGCGCAAGGAGGTCGTCGAGCTGGTCGCCAAGCACTACGACGCCGTCGTCAGACAGCGCAGGACTCGCGAGATGGACGAGGCCGCCGCCCGAGGCGAGCAGCTGAACGAGACGGCCCTGCGGGCGATCGAGCGACGCATCGGCGAGCCGATCTGGGAGCAGGGCGTCGCCCACACGCTCACCGCCCGCCTTTCCGACGCCGTCGCCGTCGAGCTCGATCGCCTCGAAGGGGAGCGTGTCGACGTGGTCGTGGGCGAGAACGATCGCAAAGAGCCGATGGTCGAGCGACTCGAGCTCATCCCGGGCCTGCGCGTCGTCGCCTCGGGCGATCGCGTGTACCCGATGGAGACGATGAAGGTCCAGGTCGACCAGTCGCACCTCCCGGGCCCCTTGCGGGCCCAGGGTAAGTCGTCGGCCGTCGAGCTCGAGGGTGTCGCGATCCACATCGTCGGATGGCTGCGCGACCACGCCCAGGAAGAGGACATCCGCCGGCGGGCCACGCGCATCGAGGTCGACCGTGCGTTCCGCGAGCGCGTGATGAGCGAGGACGACGCCGATCGCGGCTTCTACGACCCCGCCCTGGCCGAACGCGTCGGTTCGGGCGGCGTCGAATCTTCGATGGAATCCGACCTGCGCGGGCTTCGCGGGCAGCGCATCGTGCAGCTGGAAACCGGCTCGACCAGAGTCGTCGAGGCCAAACGCGGACGCGATGTTCGACTCACCCTCGATATCGCCCTTCAAGCCCGCATCCAGGCCGCCATGACGCCCGAGGTCGGCCTGGCGATGGTGCAGCCCTGGAACAAGTCGCCCCAGGAGATCGCCGGCGCGGACGGCCAGAAGATCCCCAACCCGGCCTTCCGCCCCGTCGGCACCGCCCTGGCCGGTGCCGCCGTCGTGCTCGACGTCGATTCGGGCGAGGTGCTGGCGATGGTCTCTACGCCCACGTTCGGACGTGCCGAGATCCTCGCCGAGGGGACCAACGTGTTCGATCCCGCCGGCCCCTGGCCCGCGCTCAACCGTGCGATCGCCAAGCCCTATCCGCCGGGCTCGATCGCCAAGCCGCTCATGCTGGTCGGGGCCGCAAAGCGTGGCTTCTACACCCCTGGCGAGGCGATCGACTGCACGGGGCACCTGTTCCCCAACCAGAAAAACGCCTTCCGCTGCTGGCTGTACAAGAAGTGGCAGATCGGCGAGAGCCCCATCCCCAACCACACCGAACAGCTCGGGCACGCGCTGCCCGCCGAGGATGCGCTGTGCGTCTCATGCAACGTCTTCTTCTACACGCTGGGACAGCGCATGGGCCCCGCAAACGTCATCGACGCCTACCGCGACTTTGGCCTGGGGCGGCGCTGGGACCTGGGCGTGGGCACCGAGTACCCCGGGCTCGCCGGGCACACCAGCACAAAGAACAAGGTGACCTCGCAGGAGGCCATCATGATGGCTATCGGTCAGGGGCCCGTGGAGTGGACGCCGCTCCACGCCGCAAACGCCTACGCGACCATCGCACGCATGGGCGTCTGGATGAACCCCCGCGTGTTGCTCGACGCTCCCGTGGCCGACCCCGTCCGGCTCAACCTCGACTCCTCGGTCCTCATCGAGGCCCTGGCGGGCCTTGGACGCAGCGTCAACGACGAGTACGGCACCGGACACCACATCAGCGTCAACGGCGAGCGCGAGGTCACCTTCGACACCGACCCCACCAAGGTCTGGATCTGGGGAAAGACCGGGACCGCCGCCGGGCTCGAACTCATCGACACCGACGGCCCCGAAGGGCCCTCTCCCCGCGAGCGCGTCGAGGGCGATCACTCCTGGTACGTCATCCTCGTGGGCAAGGCCCAGGAGCGCCGCCCAAGGTACGCCGTCGCCGTGATGATGGAATACGCCGGCAGCGGCGGCAAGGTCTCAGGCCCGATCTGCAACCAGATCGTGCACGCACTCCTCGACGAGGGGTATCTCTGAATGCCCGCGGCCTCCGCCGCCAGTCGCAGGCCCGCCCTCGCCCGTGCGATCACCGCGCTGAGCCCAGGCAACCCCGGCTGGCTGGTGCTCATCGCCTCGCTCGCGCTCACCGCCCTGGGCATGTACTGCATCCACATCTCCGACGTCATCGTGCCGGGCCAGACCGCCGCCGGCAACGTGCGGGCGGGCATGGGCGGCGGCGGCGTGGTGATCCGCCAGGGTGTCTACGCCTTCGCCGGCATCCTGGGGGCCCTGGTCATCGCGATCCCCAACTACCGCAGCTTCGGGCACTTCACCACGATCCTGGGCGCCCTCACCGTCGCGGTGCTGGCATTCCTGCTGATCCCGATCGTGCCCACGTGGATCGTCAAGCCGCACAACGGCGCCCGCGGCTGGATCAACTTCGGCTTCGCCGACCTCCAGCCCGCCGAGTTCGCCAAGATCGTCTACGTGCTCGTGGTCGCGTGGTATCTGCGATATCGCACGACCCATCGCAGGTTCTGGGGCCTCGTGCCCATCGGGCTGGTCACCATGATCCCCGTGGGGCTCATCACGCTCCAGCCCGACCTGGGCGGGGCCCTGCTCTTTATCCCCAGCCTTTTCGCGATGCTCGTGGCCGCCGGCGCACGCCTCCGCCATCTCACGATCATCGTCGTGGTCGCCGCCCTGGCGGCCCCGCTCTGCTACCAGTTCCTGCGCCCGCACCAGAAGCAGCGGCTCGTGGGCCTCTGGAAGCAGTTCCAGGGCGATTCCTCGGCCGACAAGGACATCAACTTCCAGAGCATGACCGCCCAGACGCTCATCGGGGCCGGCGGCACGACGGGCGTCTCGCCCAAGCACTCCAGGGCCCTCCTGCACTTCAACGCCCTGCCCGAGCGCCACAACGACATGATCACCGCCGTGATCGGCAATCGTTTCGGCCTCCTTGGGATCATCGCCACACTTGCCCTCATGCTCACGTGGGCCATCGGCGCGCTGCTGGTCGCCGGCTCGACCAAAGACCCCTTCGGACGCCTGATCGCCGTGGGCCTGGGGGCCTTCGTGGGCTTCCAGGCCATGGTCAACATCGCCATGAACGTGGGGCTCGCCCCCATCGTCGGCGTCACGCTCCCGTTTGTGAGCTACGGCGGCTCGAGCATGCTCAGCGCGTGGCTGATGACCGGCCTGATTATCAACATCGCCATCCGCAGGCCCGAGCCGGTGTTCAACCAGTCGTTTGAGTTTGACGGGGAGTGACAATCTCGATGAACCCGAAAGACCAAGAGCGCGGGTACATCGAGCTCGGGGATCAGGTCGTCGTCCTTTCATCTCGGAAAGGTGCGAAGAGGGTGTTGCCCTGGGCGATGCTGGGTTTGGCGATTCTCGCGGGAGCGCTGTACTACAAGCGGTATGATCCTGCGCTCGAGGTACTATTTGGGATTGGCCTCGGGACCGTGTTCAAGGTGTACATCTGGGATTGTGGGATGGCGCTCATTCGCCCGCGTCCTCGCGTCTATCTGGACCGAAACGGGCTCTCATACTCCAACGCCTGGGGCTTCACGACCACCACGCTTTGGGACGAGGTGAGGGGCATTCATGTCCGAAGGCACCCATGGAGCGTTTTCGACTGCATCGCTGTCGAGGTCGACATGAAGCTCTGGCTGTCCCGCCGAGGATGGCTTCAGCACAGTCTGGGGGGCTATCTCGCCGATGTGTCAATGCGGTACTACGGAGTGAAGACGCCGGTGTACATGTACGCATACCGCATCGGGGTGTCGCCGCAGGTGTTTGTCTCACTCGTCCAGTCGTGTGCAGGTTGGGCGGAGCCAGAGGAGCCGGATCCCGAATCGGAGTAGATTCGCGCAGCGCTTGCCGTGTCTGGAGCGGCACGGGCGGCGACCCCTCCGTACTATCGCCCGATGGGTGTGCCGCCCGTCCAAAGGGAGTTCGATTTGACCAGCCCCACAGGCCCCAAGCCCGCCCAATCACGCAAAGAACCGCGTGAAATCGCCGCCATTCTGCCCGCGGCGGCCCCCGCTCCGCTCGTGCCGCCACCCGCCTTTCTCCAGGCCTGCGAGGCGCAAGGGATCCTGTTCGAACCAGGCGACATCGAACGCCTTGGAACCTACCTCGCGCTCCTGCTCCAGGCCAACGAATCCATGAATCTCACCGCCGTTCGCGACCCCGAACTGGCCTGGACCCGCCATATCTTCGACTCTCTCACGCTTCTGGGCATGCTCGCCGACCTCCCCGATGGCTCGCACGTCATCGACGTTGGCTCGGGCGGCGGGCTCCCGGGGCTCCCTTTGGCCTGTGGTATGCCTCAACTGTCGTTCACACTCCTGGAATCCTCGGGCAAGAAGGTTGCGTTTCTCAAGCGTGCCGCCGAACTCCTGGGACTCAAGAACGTCCGCGTCGTGCAGGAGCGCGCCGAAGTTGCCGGCCAGACCCGCGGCCCGGATGGACACCGCGAGGCGTACGACGCGGTGCTCGCCCGTGCCGTCGGACGACTCAACGTCCTCGCCGAACTCACGGTGCCCTTGTGCAAGATTGGCGGGCGAATCCTGCTCACCAAGGGAGCACAGGCCCCCGAGGAAGTGGCCGAAGCCGCCAAGGCGCTCCACGAACTCAAGGCCGTCTACGTCTCGACGATCGAGACACCGACAGGCCACGTCGTCGCCCTTGAGAAGTCCTCGGCCACACCGCGCTCGTACCCGCGTGCCGACGGCGAGCCCGCCCGCGTGCCCATCGGCGGCAAAGAAGAGCCATCCAAACCCGAGTCCCGTAGTCCACCCAGGGGCACATCCAGGAGCGCCTCGTGGGGCCCATCGGCGCCCGAGAGCCCCACGAAGGCCAAGCCCAAATGACCATGGCCGCCCGCGAACTCCTCGGGCCCGACGGCCCCGTCGCTGAACGGCTGGGCCCATCCTTTGAATCCCGCCCCGAGCAGGGCGAGGTCGCCCAGGCGATCGCGCGAGCCTTCGAAGAAAAGTCCATCCTCCTCGTCGAGGCCGGCACCGGCGTGGGCAAAAGCTTCGCCTATCTCGTCCCCGCGATGCTTCGAGCCATGGCCGGCGAAACCGTCGTCATCGCCACGCACACCATCGCGCTCCAGGAGCAGCTCGTCAAGAAGGACGTCCCACTCCTCCGAGAACTCCTCGACCCCGCCGCCGCTCCCGACCTCACCGACGATGAAGACTTCCAGCGCGCCAAGATCCGCCCGATCCTGGTGAAGGGTCGCGGCAACTACCTGAGCATCCGGCGCCTGCGCCAGGCCAGCCAGCGCCAGGACAAACTCTTCGCCGACCCCGCCGCCCGGCGCTCGCTGCACGTCATCGAGGACTGGGCTGCCGAGACGCTCGAGGGCACGCTCAGCACGCTCCCGCCCTTGGAGCGCCCCGGCGTGTGGGACAAGGTCGAGAGTGACACGGGCAACTGCATGGGCCGCAAGTGCCCGACCCACAACATCTGCTTCTACCAGAACGCCCGCCGCCGGCTCGAGCGTGCCAACCTCTTGATCTGCAACCACGCCCTCTTCTTCAGCGATTTGGCGATGCGGGCGCAGGAGGTCGGCTTCCTCCCCAAATATCAGCACGTCGTGCTCGACGAGGCCCACAACGTCGAGGACGTCGCCAGCGAGCATTTCGGCGTCTCCCTCGCCGAGGGACGCATCAACCACCTCCTCCACACCCTCCACGCCTCGCGCGCCGGCAAGGGCTTTCTCCCCCACCTCGCCGCCAACAGCACCGCCCCCGAGCGCGTCGACGCCGCCATCCATCTCGTCTCTCGCGCCGAAGCGGCGAGCCGCACGTTCTTCGAATCCGCGCTCGAACTGCTCCCCCGGCGCGGCTCCTCCTGGGGCGGTGGGGGGGCCGAGCCCGGCACGATTCGGTATCGACAGCCCGGACTCCTCTCGCCCGATCTGGCGACCGCCATGTCGCAGCTCTCCCTCGCGCTTTTCAACCTCCGCGACGCCACCAAGCTCGAGGCCGACCAGTACGAGCTCAACTCCTACTCGCAGCGCGCCCGCATGATCGCCGAGGCCGCCGTGACTCTGACCGAGCAGAAGCTCGCGGGTTGTGCCTACTGGGTCGAGGCCGGGGGCGACTCAGAGCTCTTGGGCGGGCGCTCGCGAAGAGTCACCGTCGCCTGCGCCCCCGTCGAGGTCGCCCCGCTCCTCAAGCAGCACCTCTTCTCCCGCGAGCACAGCGTCGTGCTCACCAGCGCCACCCTCGCGACTCGCGCCCGCGCCGAAGGCGTCACCGAGAGCAGCGAGCACGCCGAAACCGCCTTCAGCCACGCCATGACCCGCCTGGGCTGCGACGCCCTCACCGAGCGCACCGTCCGCACCCTGCAGGTGGGAAGCCCGTTCGATTACGCCGCACAGGTGCAGCTCATCGTCGACGTGCGCGTCGATGTCGCCAGGCCCGCCCGGCGCCCCGCGCCAGACTCCGACGATGCGGAGTTCAGCCAGCTGCCCCCTGCCGCGTCCACCGGTTCATACACCGACAGGCTCTCGGCGTGCATCCTCGAGCACGTCAAAGAGTCCTGCGGCGGCGCCTTCGTCCTCTTCACCAGCTTCGCCGCCCTCAACGCCGTCGCCCGCGTCCTGCGCCCAAATCTCGACGCCCTGGGCTATCCGATGCTCGCCCAGGGTCTCGACGGCTCGCGCGAGGAGATCCTCCGCCGGTTCCGCGAGAACGATTCGAGCGTGCTGCTCGGGGCCGCAAGCTTCTGGCAGGGCGTCGACGTGCGCGGCAGGGCTCTCCGCAATGTCATCATCACCAAGCTGCCCTTCGACCCGCCCGACCGCCCGCTCACCGAGGCCCGGGGCGAGCTCATCCGCGAACGCGGCGGCAATCCCTTCATGGAAGACGCCATCCCACGCGCGCTCATCCGCTTCAAGCAGGGGTTCGGCCGCCTCATCCGCAGCAAGGAAGATCGCGGGCGCGTCGTCGTGCTCGACCCGCGTCTGGTCACCGCCCGCTACGGACGCCTCTTCCTGAACGCTCTGCCGCCCGGGGTTCCTGTCCACAGGGTCGATGGCCCGCTCGACATGGAGTAGGCCGCGACGTGCTCAGCACGGCGTTTCAAAGGCCCGGACGAACGCGTCGTAGTCGAAGAAATCGGAGGTGCCGTCCTCGTCGAAATCGGGCGACTTGCCCGGGGCACACTCAAGACCCTCAAAGCACCGCACGAAGTCGTTGTAATCGAAGAAATCGACGCTGCCGTCGCAGTTGAAATCCGCGGGGCAGATCAGCAGGTCAAAGGGCCCGGACGTCACCGGCCCGCAGGGTCCGCTCACCACGCACGAGTACCCGTCGACTCCCCGTCCCGCATCGCCGGGGCCCACCGAAGCGAACGCGAGCGTGCTCGTCATCCCATCGGCAGACGTTGAGATCGACACGCCAGGCCCGGGCGTCACCGCGCCAGCGCCCTTCCGCCAGGCGAATGTGTAAGGCCCGGCGCCCGTCGCCGTCACGCTAAAGCTCGCCGTTCCCCCGGGGCACGTCGCAACCGACGCCCCGCCCGAGAGCACCGGCGCGATGCACGGCACGTACTCCACGCGCAGCGAGGGTCTGGTCTCAACCGAGGTGCTCTCACGGCTCACAAACTGCCGTGCGCTCCCGCGTGTCGATTCGTTGTTGCGGATCAGCCAGCCGAAATTCGTCGCGGGGCTGTTCACCCATCCCGTCACGTCGCTCACCATGCGCCCCGTCGACGCCCAGGTGTTGTAGCCGGCCGTGCGCGAAACGCCGCGCGATGAGCTCACGGTGGCGTCAAAGTCGCCGCCCTCGTTCGTCCAGGGGATGTCGGGATAGAACCGCTTGTGCCAGTTGGCATCGCCGGGGAGACTGTTGGCCCCGCTCCCGCCCGAGGACTCCGACTCACCCTCGCCCCACGACGCCAGCAGGCGATAAAGGCCGACGGTCGGATTCGACGCGCCCGAGCCGCCCCGGACCATGTACATGGTCACCGACGCACTCACGATCGTCGAGCCCGGAGGGATCTGGCTGAGGTCAAACCGCACCAGCCCGCGCTGGACCAGATCAGCCCGAATCGCGGTCCGCCCGGCGAAGATCGGCCCCTTGCCGTTGCTCAGGTCGAACGCCGGCGCGAGGTTGTTCAGGAGAATCGTGTTGTCGGCCGCCGGGGTGACGGTCAGAACCTGGGGCTGTGCACTCGCGGTCGGGGCGATTCCCGTCCACCCAACAAGTGCCGATAGGCTGGCGACGCTGAAAACGCAGGCAACACCCTGATTGGCAAACCACTTCATAAACCCTTGCTCCTCCGGCGATTGTTGGCGCTCCACCCTCGGCTGGCCCGCACGATACCCCATCGGCCGCCGTTCGCAATGGCGATCATCAAAACCCGCCTTCAATTCCACCGGTGTTCGGACTTTATTCTGGCTGGTTTGGCGGATTTTTGGGTGTCCGATCGGCTATGCTGGGGGCCCTTCCGTTCCCCGGGCAAACGCTCGCCCCGAGCGACCTGCCCTCCTTCGGAGACCTTCCTTCCATGCTTGGCCGAATCTTCAAGGCGTACGACATCCGCGGCACCGTTCCCGACATGCTCAACGAGCAGATGGCGTGGCAGATCGGATTCGGGAGCAGCAAGTTCCTCCTCCAGGACGCCGCCGCCGCCGGCGACACCAGCCCCATGATGAAAAACGTCGTGGTCGGGCGCGACATGCGGACCCACTCGCCGGGGCTCTCCAAGGCCCTCATGCAGGGCATCCGCGACCACGGGGGCGACGTGATCGATGTCGGCATGGTCGACACCTCCTTCATCTACTTCGCCGTCAACCACCTCGACTGCGCGGGCGGCGTCATGGTCACCGCCAGCCACAACCCTCCCAACTACAACGGCTTCAAAATCAGCAAGCGCAAGGCCAAGCCCGTGGGCGAGGCCTCGGGCCTCGCCGATGTCCGCAAGTACGCCGCCATGGTCGACAAACAGACGATGCAGTCCGCCGGCGGACGCTACGAGGCCCGCGACCTCTGGGCCGCGTACACCGACCACGTCCGCAGCTTCCTCCGCCTCTCGGGCGGCAAAAAGCTCAAGGTCGTCATCGACGCGAGCAACGGCATGGCCGGCACGATGATCCCCAAAATCTTCGGCAAAGAGTCCTCGCTTGGGGCGGCGGCTGGGCTCGAGATCATCCCGCTCCACTTCGACAACACCAAGGGCACCTTCGTCCACGAGCCCAACCCGCTCGTCGCCGCCAACATGAAGTGGACCCAGGACGCCGTGCTCAAGCACAAGGCCGACGTGGGCTTCTGCTACGACGGCGACGCCGACCGGTGCTTCGCCGTCGACGAGAAGGGGCACATCGTCGGGTGCGACCACCTCACCGTGCTCATGGGCAAGTACTTCCTCAAGGACCACGCCGCCAGCAGCATCGCCTACGACCTCCGCTCGACCAAGGCGGTCGAGGAGGACATCACCAAGGCGGGCGGCAGGCCCGTGCGGGGCAAGGTCGGCCACGTCAACATGAAGGCCGCCCTCGCCGAGCACGGCTGCATCTTCGGGGGCGAGCTCTCGGGACACTTCTACTTCCGCGATAACTTCAACGCCGACTCGGGCGCGATCGCGATGTGCGTGATCCTGTCGATCCTCTCGCAGAGCGGCAAGCACCTCAGCGACCTCATCAAGCCCATCGCCCGCTACGCCCAGTCGGGTGAGATCAACTTCAACATCGAGGACAAGGACGGAGCGTTGAACGCCCTCAAGAAGGAGTACGGGCTCAATAGCCCCTCGGGCGGCAAGATCGACGAGCTCGACGGCGTCACCATCGACTGCTTCACCCGCCACGGCTGGTGGGCCAACATCCGCAAAAGCAACACCGAGCCCCTCCTGCGCCTCAACGCCGAAGCCAAGGACAAACAGACGCTCGACAAAACCGTGGCGATGCTGTCACCCAGATTGGGACATAAGGTCGATCACTAAGGGAGAGACGAAGAGATAGAGAGACGAAGTGGGAAGCGGTGGTGGGGGTGGGCCGAAACCGGCGGCGACGTTTTCCTAGTCTTCTCTGTCCTGTCTTCACTCCGTCTCTTCGTCTCTCCTTCTCTCCGTCTCTTCCTCCCCCCATGACCCTCCAGGAATTCCTCCAACACTGGAACCTCGTCGAGAACCCGTTCCAGGGCGAGGAGGCCCGCACGGATCGGGTTTTCGGGCGCATGAACGGCCAGGGCGGCAAGGCCCTCTCCGTTCCCGTCAATCTCGGCGGCAATGCCGCCTACCACGCCGACTTTGATCGCGTCATGGGCGACCTGCGGGCTCCCAGCTCGGCCGTCGTCTTCGGCGAGAAGGGCAGCGGCAAGACGGCCATGCGCCTCCAGATCGCCGCCCGCATCCGCGAGCACAACGCCGAGAACCCAGACGCCAAGATCCTGCTCGTCGCCCACGACGAACTCAACACCATGCTCGTGCGGATCCACGAGCGATACAACGGCAAGACGCCCCTCGACTCCTTCCAGCGCATCCGCCTGGCCGACCACCTCGACGCGATCCTTGCCGCCATCATGGGCCGCCTCACCGACGCGATGCTCGGCGATCCGCAGCCCGAAGCGTCGATCGAGCAGATGATCTCCATCGGCCCCGAGCCCAAGAAGGCCGTCAGACGCCTCGATCCCGTGGTCCGCCGCGACCTGCTTCTGCTCCAGGCGCTCTACGACCGCCCGGGCCAGGCCGACGAGCGCACGCGTCGCCTGCGTCGCCGTCTGGGCCTTCGGGTCTCGCCCGGCGATGTGGCCGCTCGCGTGCTGCTGGTCCTGTGGCCCCTTGCGGTCATCGCGTTCTACATCTGGTCCAAGGACCAGCCCGACGCCGTTCGCCACGCCGAGTGGGTCAAGTGGACGCTCATGACCGGCGCGGGCGCGTACGGGCTCATGCTCATCGCCTACCTCTCACGCCGCGTGATCGCCATCCGCCAGCTCGGCCGCCGGATGCGCAAGCAGATCCCCTCCGCCGGCCGCGGCTTTGCCAGCTTCTCCCGCTCCCTGGGCCTGGTCGACAGCCGCACCCGCACGCTCGCCCCGACCATCGACGCTCCCGAGACCCGCTACACACTGCTCGAGCGACTCCGCCGCGCGATGATGTCGCTGGGATATTCCGGAGTCGTCGTCGTCATCGACCGCGTGGACGAGCCGCCCCTCATCAGCGGCGACATGGACCGCATGAAGGCCGTCATCTGGCCGCTCTTGAACAACCGCCTGCTGCAACTTGAAGGCATCGGCGTGAAGATGCTCCTGCCCATCGAGCTCCGCCACGCCCTGTACAAAGAGTCCAACTCCTTCTTCCAGGAAGCCAGGCTCGACAAGCAAGGCTTCGTCGATCGCCTCTCCTGGTCCGGCGCGACCCTCTACGACCTCTGCAACAGCCGCTTGCGCGCCTGCACCAAGGCCGCCTCCGTCGGCCTCCAACTCCCCGGCGCCGGCCTCAACCTCATCGACCTCTTCGCCGAGGACGTCTCCCTCAACGACCTCACCGAAGCCCTCGAGCACATGCACCAGCCCCGCGACGCCTTCAAATTCCTCTACCGTGCCGTGAGCGAACACTGCGCCGCCGTCACCAGCCTGCAAAACCAGTGGCGCATCCCGCGCTACATCCTCGAAGTCGTGAAGAAGCAGGAAATCGAACGGGTCCAGGCTCTCTACCGCGGAATCCGCCCCGCCTGACATTGTCGTAGCGCGCGGTACCACTGACCGCCCCACCTTTGCGTCCGTCAATCCAAACGGTCAAGGGCGGTCAGTGTCTTGGACTTGCGGACCATCGTGAAGTCTCGAATACCAGCGCCCCCAACTCCACGCCGAGGCTGAGTCTTCGAAGCCTCGGATTCGGTTGTTCGAGGGCGCCCGTTCTGAACAGACTTCAACCCATCTCTACAATCAGTCGTGATCGCCACCCCTCGACATCGCGTCCTTCGACTCGTGGTGTTCGCCGTCATGGCCGGCTTTATCACCACATTCGTCGTCGCGTGGGGCCTCGCCGCCTTCACCCCGCACATGGGATGGGAGGCCCGCTGGTTCTCGATGGACATCTTCGGAGGGAGATCTCTTTCAGGAAGGGAGTTTCGCGAGTTTGGTGGCGCAAGGCGGACCCGCCAGCCCATCGACCCATACGCGCGCAACCGGCTTGCCGACGGCATTCTGCAGCCGGTCATTTCCCCCACCAACGAGGAGTGGCCCCAGCTTCCGCCTTGGGGATACGGCGAACACGTGAGCACGCAGTACCGGCTGTTCACCGACCTCAACGGCGAGCACGCGACGGGCTGGCCCTTTCTTGCGGGGTGGTACGAGTTCTCATCCAGCACCACGCCCGCGGGGAATTGGTCGGCCTATTCGATCGAGGGTGGCGTCCCGCTCATGGACCCCCCCAGTGTGAACTGGCAGGCCGCCTGGCAGCTCCGTGCACTCCCGCTTCGACCCGTCTGGCTTGGCCTCACACTCGATACGGCCTTCTACGGCGCGCTCTGGGCAGGACTCGTGTACACCTTCATCATCGCCCGACGCGACCTTCGCGCTCGCCGAGGTTGCTGCCGCGCCTGCGGGTACAGCCTGCGCGGCCTTCCCGCCGACTCGGCCTGTCCGGAATGCGGTATAGCTGCCGCCGCTGTGGAGACTGAATTCACGTGAACCTTGCCTCCGGTGCCAAGGATGATCCCGCTTCGGGTCATCCTTGCAGGGTGTCCGACAGCTCGGCCAATTGTTCGTTACTCTGAGCCGATGGCAAAGGCTTTCGACTTCAACAACCTCTTCCTCCCACCGCCCAAGGGCCGCCTCCGCGGCGCAACCCCCGCCCAGATCCGCGCCGCCGAACGTGCCCTGGGTGTCACCTTTCCCCCCGAATTCACCGCCATGCTCCGCGCCGTGGATGGCGGTCGCCTCCGCTACAACGGTCTCGTTCCCGTCGAGCTGCCTCCGATCTCCCACACCTCCCGCAAGATCTACGAGATCGAGTCTCTCCCGGGCCTGCGCCCGCCTTGGGGCCTTGTCGAAGACGCCGCCAACGCGCACCAGGAGTGGGAGCTCCATCCGCGCCTGATCCCAATCGAAGGCGACGGCCACTGGTTCCTCTGTCTCGACTACCGCCGCTGCGGCCCGCGCGGCCGCCCGCGTGTCGTCCACATCGAATCAGACTCGAAAGAGGAGAGCCTCGTCGCCAAGTCCTTTGGCGACTTCCTCGCAGGCCTGGTCCGTGCCTCCGAGCAGTACATCTTCGCCATCACCGACCCCAAGCTCGATTCCCGGGCGCTCGACCGGATCGTTCGGTCCCTGGGCGCCCGTCGCGAGCGAGCCGCCGTTACGTCGAGGTGGGATTGGCCGCCGTATCTGTTGGCCTACACCAAGTCCCCCGCTTCACTTCGGACATCGACCGACCAGGACCGCCAGTTCCCGCAACTGAAGCGAAATGCAGTTCTGCTCACTCTCGACGTTCGTCCCGAGGACGCCAGCACATGTGTCCGCAAGCTCGCCGCGGCCTTGGGCTCACGTGCCCAGCTCATCCACCAGCCCCTGGATCAACCTCCAGTGTCGTTCAAAGATCTCGACAAGGTCGATCTCACTCCCGCCAAGGCTCCCAAGGCTCCGCCCTTCACCGAGGTCGATGCCCTCGACGCAATTCTCCGTGGCTCTCCTAGAAAGGTCCTGCGGTTTATCCGGCTCGGCCTGCGCCCAAACGCTCCGCTCACCAGCCCAGAAACCCCCATCGACCTGGCCGCCCGTCATGGGCGTGCGGGCACCCTCACAGTCTTGCTCAAGCACGCCAAGGGACGCATCAACTCTCGAGATGCGTTCTCAAACGCCATCGACCACGGCGCGGCCGGCTGCCTCAAAGTCATGCTGGCTGCCGGGCTCAAACCAACCTCCAGCCACCTCGCCGACGCAATCCTCAAGGGATTCATCCCCAGCATCAAGCTCCTGCTCAAGGCGGGCCTGCGCCCAACGGCGGAAATGATCCGGATCAATGTCGCCATTCCCTGCGAGGGAGGCGGGGATCAGGCTTGGTTCGAGCGTGAGACCCGAGCAGCCGAAGCGTTGCGTGCTTTCCTCCTCAAGGCCATGCACGCGAAGTGATTTCCGATCGCACAGGGCCGCCCCGCAAGGATGACCCGAAGCGGGATCATCCTTGCCACCTACCTCACCCTCTGCAACCTCGCATACTCCAGCACCAGCGTCTTCACACCCACATTGTCAAACTGAATCATCGCCCGCGCATTCTGCCCCCTGGTCACGCTCACCACCTTGCCCGTCCCAAACTGCGGATGCCGCACGAGGCACCCAGCCGGGAACTCTTCGCCCCCGCGAGCCGCAGGCCGCGCCTTGGGCGCCCCAGGGTTCATCACCTCATCAATCGGCACCACCCGCGGCCCCGGTTTGATCTCCGCCCTCTGTCCAAACGCCGCCGGACGCTGCGGCGCCCGTCGTTCGCCAAAGTCGTCCCCCCGTCCCTCCTCCTGATTCCCCGCCCAGCTCGTCCCCTCCAGCCCCGCGAAAACGTCGGCCTGATCCGACATCACCCTCGTGTGCTCCGGCAACTCCTCCAAAAAGCGGCTCGGAATCGTCCGCTCCGCCAGCCCCCGCGTCGTTCGATACCTCGCACAACTGATGTGCAGATGCCGCATCGCCCGCGTGATCCCCACGAACGCCAGCCGCCGCTCCTCCTCCATCTCCGCCTCCGCCTGCAGCGCCCGCGAATGGGGAAGCAACCCATCCTCCAGCCCGATCATCGCCACCGCCCCAAACTCCAGCCCCTTGGCCGCGTGCAGCGTCATCAGCGTCACCGCCCCGTTCGCCGGATCCACCGCATCCGCGTCGGCCACCAGCGTGATGCTCTCCAAGAACCCCCGAAGCATCATCAGCAGGCCCGGCCCCTCCTGGGTACCCCCACGCTCCGCGTGGGTCTTGTCTTGGGCCCCCGACGCCGCCTCATCCGCCGCCACATCCGCCGCAAAGTCCGGCACCTCATCCGAAGAATCGGCGGCGGGTGGGGGCATCGCCGGATCCCCCGACGGGTCATACTCCAGCTCAAACGCCCGCGCCGAACTCACCAATTCATCCAGGTTGTCCACCCGCGAAACATCGTTCTCGTTCTTGCTCACCGCCGCCGCCTGCGTGTACATCCCCCGCAGCCCGCTCTCCACAATCACCCGCTCCACAAGCTGCGACAGCGACGACGCCACATCCTTCCCCATGAACGTCCCGCCCCCCGTCCACGTGTTCACCAGCTCCACAAACTTCCGCACCGCGCCCACCGCCCTCGCCGCCAGCCCCATCGACTCATTCACCGCCGCCGCCGCATCCCACAGCGTGCCGCCACCCGCCGCCGCATCCAGCTTGTCGATCGTCGTGTCCCCGATCCCCCGCGTGGGCACATTGATCACCCGCCTCAGCGAGATGTCATCCGCCTGATTCGCCACCACCCGCAGATACGACACCGCCGACTTGATCTCCTCACGCTCATAAAACGCCGTCCCCCGCGCCACCACATAAGGCAGCCCCGCCCCGCGCATCGCATCCTCCATCACACGGCTCAAGGAGTTCGTGCGATAAAAAACCGCCATGTCCTTCCACGCCATCGCCTCCCCCCCATCCTC